>JAGAIV010000012.1 GCA_017626365.1 Clostridia bacterium | reverse complement strand
TGAAATTGAAGCAATTGATGAGCTGAAAGAAATAAAAGTCAATGAAAATATGATAGCAAAGCTCATCAAAATGTGCTAGTATAAAATTGTAAAATATATTTTTAATGAACAATTGAGTGAAGGATAATTCGTTATTATCTTACATTTTAAAATTATTTTATAAATTTATATCAGTATAGGAGTTATTGTTTTGTATGTAGCAAAATATATCGTTCAACGTTATTATACATAATTTGTTTATCAATAATTCTGAAACCAAGTGCTATTGCATTATTCAAGCTATATCTATTTGATGGATGAATTGTACACATAAGAATGCTTCCACTAGGGATGGACGAAAGAATATATAACCACATTTTAATTTGCATCCCATTTCCCCAATATTTTTTTGCTACAACAGTATCTTCAATCAAATATATGCCTTTTTTAAAGAATACTGTAGAGAAAGCTACTAGCTTGTTATTTATTTTGATTCCACAAATGAAGTGTTTCGGCAAACAAAGATATTGTAGTATAGAAAAGTCGCTGGAAGGAAAATATAATGCCTTATTTTCCATCTGATGTAAAGTATTCCTTTTGATTTTTATTAGTTGATAAAAATCAATTAAACTACAGGAGGTAACAATAAAATGCTTCATGATATTTCTCCGTCTTATGATTATATAAATGATGATTACGTACAATATGCAGATTACTTAAAATTATACTGTACTTCACAACGACACCCTTTCTTTATATCAGATTGGAATAGTGATAAAACAGTATTACATCTAAACTCATTGACAAAATATGCATATAATAATGCATTATCGCATATTGATACTTATTATTCCGCTGGGGATAATTTTTGTCAAGAGAAAATCGTAGATATTCTTTTTGAAAAATATAATATTCATATACAAAAAAATCAAATTACAATAGGCAATAATGCCACGTCTTTGATATGTTTTTGTGTAACCAACCTTATCTCCCAAGGAATATCTAATTTTTTAGCAGTAACTCCTGTTTACTTTTCTGCTATTGATGCTATACAAGTTGGACATGGTAGGATTGCTTTTATTCAACCTTCTTTACCAAATCTTTCAATTGACTTAGATGCCTTTGAACACAAAATAAAGCACCTAAATATACAAGCAGTTATTATTACTGACCCTTACTTTGGCTTTGGGAAAAAAATTCGTAAGGATATTTTTAATCAACTTGTTGCTATATGCTCAAATTATGATTGCACTATTATATGTGATTTTGCTAGATATGGCCTTGATTGGACAGCTGACGAGGAGCACCTCATATTTAATGAGGAACTCCTACTACTTCAGCATGCCAGAAAATATGCTGCAATATATTCACCTTGTAAAAGTTTGTATGCAAATGGAATAAAAACTGCGATAATGATTACTTCTCAAAATATTGGTAACGTAACAGATAATTTTACAGATTCCATGTTGGGGTCTATTTCTGCTGCACAAATTTCATTTCTCGATTTACTCTTGGACAATCAGAACCAAGAGCAAATTGTATCGTGTATTAAGGAAAACGTTACCAAGGCCCAGGCGAATTATGACAAAATAAATAGCTACATTCTTGGCACAAAAATCATTTCTTATCAACCGGATATGGGTAATTATATGGTTCTTGGTATACCTAAAAAAGAAAATGATTATAAAATGTTTCAAAATATTTTGTCACATTGTAACATAAACACTTTGCCACTTTCATTATATCATTTTTATGATAACTCAATGTATTTTTTTAGGGTGAATTTATCGTTGGAATCTGTAAAATTGATAAACTCAGTAATGGCATTAGAAAAATTTATAATAGATGTTCAATAACTAGATCTATGATATAATCTTTTCCAAGCATACTGTGCAAGTCCATGATTTGTTTTGTGTTTTGCTTCATCAATTTACTTTCACTAGAAAGTGAAGCTTTTTCAAGTGCGGTCATGGATTTGCTTTTTTCAATCAATTCGACTCTTTTTTTGGTTTCTGCACCTAATATTTTCATTTCGCAAAAAGTACCAAAATGAGATTTAATAACTTTAGCCACAATAAGTGACAACAACAAATAGCTTGCAATTTCAAGTATTACAGAACCTTTTTTCTCATCGATTACTTCAAAATAAGGGGGTTCATAGTAATTATTAAGTTGTTTGTTGGCACATTCAAAGATTTCTGTTATGCTTTTTTTTGCAGCCATAAAGGATGTATCAGAGCAATGAATGCTTATCTTACACTTCTGGTCATAAGGTATTGCATTTAGATAATTAAAATCATAATTTATTTCATTTAGGGAGTTATTTAATTTAAGCATGGCTTGTTTAAAGACCAGCAAACTTTCCTTAGGAATTATGCAAGGATTTCTATCAATGTTCTGTAAAAAACCCGATATTTCCAAAAAACATTTAAAATTAAGTTTTTCACTATTATAATAAAAAGCAAGCATTTCTATTGAATTTTTAATATTATAATTTCTGATGTTAATATTTTCTTCTTCCATAATTTTAGGAAATATGTCCATAAAAATTTTGCTATATTCCTCAGAACTATCACATAAAAGTAAAAAATTAAGATACTCAAAATAGCGTTTCTGACCTAAAAAAGCATGAAGCGTGTCATTACAAAAGTTTTCATGCCAATTTTGAAGTTCGCCTCGATATTTTAACCTAAATAAATGCATATCTAAGTTTTTAAATAAATATGTTCCTAAAAAACAAGATCCCAAATAAGTATCACGAATAATACAATCCGTAAATCTAAAATTCTCTGCGTGCATTGTGGACATTTCAGTTTTAATTAACTGGCAATTTGTAAATGAAATATTGTCGGTTGTACATTGGTCAAAAGCACAATTTATAAATTGACAATTGTTAAATTCGCAATCAAACATTGTAAAGCGAAAAATCTCGTTTTCAAAAACACATTTTTCAAAAGTCGTATTATGAATAGCGGCATCATTATAATCATTTTCATAAAATTGACATTTGGTGAAATATGAATTCTTAATTTCGCTATTTCCCCAATTTACATTTCTAAATTCAACATTTAAAAATGTGCTACCAATAAAATCAGCCAAATCAAAGTTGTTTCTAACAAAAGTAATAGAGGAGAACTTTGTTCCCCGAAAATCAGAACGGTAAAAGGATACTGGCGTTGTAGAAAAGTCTAAATCTTTAATATACATATACGAAAGATTACGCTTTTCATAGGACTCATTTGCTTCGATATTTATCTGCAAAGTATTATTCATAAAATTACTCCTCTCATTTCTTTTTTATAATAATTCTCCTTTTGGGTTTGAAAGATAATAACGAATTATCCTTCAC
>JAGAIV010000011.1 GCA_017626365.1 Clostridia bacterium | reverse complement strand
CTATCCATCGTGAGGTGGAAGTGGAGGAAGTGTGTATCAAAGTTCTGGCTCGATGTACAAAAACTTGATATTAAGGCTGTATAAGGAGGCAATGTTACTATACAAGCAGAAGCCTAAAAGATATACGTAACTTTATGCAGTGTAAATGTCAATAGTTTTTGTAGTTTTTTGGCAAAAAAATATGTAGGTTTTTGGCAAAGATTTATTAGGGGGGGAATTTTCCCCCTTTTTATAGTATTTTTATACTTGAAAATGCTTTTGCTAAATTATCAACAAATGCTTCTACGTTAATTGTTTTGTCTTTTTCTAGAGTCAGCCAATATGCATTTTTACAAACATCTATAATATCTCTTTCTTCAAATTGTTTATATTTTAATAAATATAAATTATCACAAATATTTTCTATATTTTCGATATCATAAGAAATCTCTGATGTACAAAGTTCTAGACAACCTTGTAAGTCTTCTTCTTGCAAAAAAACTCTTAAAGATTTTATAAATTCTTGTTCATCAATTGAATTATATTCATAAATATTTTCACAAAAACTACAAACACTAGCTTTGAATATTTCTTTTATATTAAACATTATTATCCCTCTTTTCTATAATCTTATCTTTAATTCTATATGAATTTCCAGTTATGTTAAAAACATATGAATGGTGCAACAGCCTATCTAATATTGCTGATGCAAGCGTAGCATCTGATAGAACCTCTCCCCATTTAGAAAATTGCTGATTAGATGTTACTATCGTAGAGTATTTTTCATACCTTTTAGCAAGTAACTGAAATAACAAATTTGCTCCTGTTTTATCTACTGGAAGATAACCTACTTCATCTATAATTAACAGCTTATACCTGTTATATTGCTTAATTTTATCAACTAATCTATTTTCACTATGAGCCAAAGAAAGTTGAGAAATTAAGTCATGGCAAGAAATGAAATATGTACTAACTCTGTTTTTAGCAGCTTCAATACCAATTGCTGTTGCTATATGTGTTTTTCCGAGTACCAGGTGAACCGATTAACAATATATTTTTCTTTTCTTCAATAAATCTAAGAGATGCTAATTCAAGTACTTGATCCTTATTAATCGATGGTTGAAAAGAAAAGTCAAAATCTTCAAAAGTTCTATAGTATGGGAAATGTGCAATTCTAATATTAAATTGTGAAGAACGTTCAGCTTTATTTGCAATTTCTAATTTAGTAAGTTCGTATAAAGCATCTAAAAAAGAAATTTTTTCAGAATTTACTTTATCTACATATTCAGATAAACAATCAGCTATTTTATCTAATTTTAGTATATTTAAATTATCTACAACGTTTTTAAATTTCATAAATAACCTCCATTACAATAAATTATCGTATTGACTTAAATTATCTGCAATAAATGCTTCAATTTTTTCTTCTGTTGAATCTTTCAATAGATCACTGACTAATATATCTTTAACATCATCTTTATTGTAATTTAACGGATTATTTGAAATTTGATGACAACGAATTAAATTTGTGTTATCATAAATATACAAAGAATTATCCTTTTCGATGACATTTAAATCGGAACCGATATATTTAACAGGCACGGAATATTTATTACTTTTATATGAAATCATAGAATCTTTAGCTACTTTTCTAGTTTGGCGGTTAGATAAGTAGGAGTTAAAAATCTTATTATTAGGTAACGGTAATAAATATTCCTTTTCATATATAAATACTTCATTAACCACTCGATTGTGAGATTGTGATACTTCGTTATTAATATTTTCATTAAAAGTATTTACAATTTTTTCTAAATCTTCTATTGTTTCAAACTCATGATTATATGCTAGTAATCTATCACATAATTTTGCAAGAGCTTCTACAGAGCCTTTAGACTGTGGTCTTCTAGGTCTACAAGGAATTGGAGTAAAAGCCATATCTTTAGCAAATTGTTTAATTTTATCGTTAATTCTATCATGTTTTCCCATTTTAGCAGCATCTACAATTGTCAACATATTATCAAACCATATTTCTTTAGGAATACCACCAATATATTGAAAAACATAAATTAGAGAATTAATGACAGTATCTTGTTTTTTATCAAGAGTTAATCTACAATATTTTTTCTCTGAAAATGGCAATGTAAAAAGAAATATATTAAAAGTAAAAAGTTCTCCATATTTACTAATTAAAGTTAAATCTTCTTTCCAATCTACTTGCCCAAGTTTTCCAGGAACTTTAGGAACACGAATTGTAGCTTTTTTAGGTCTTTCATCTTTATGCTTTTTTACATAATTTTTTACCAATCCATATTTTCCAGAATAATCTGTTGTATCAATTAAAAAATGATAAATAGCTGAGGCAGTAATACCTGAAATTTCTAATTTAGCATTAATGATATCAACATATGGGTCAAGAATTGATTTATGTTCTTTTAGTGGTAGTGGCAATCCATTTTCTATTTGCTGTTGTAATTCATACCTCTTTTTAGCTGTTCTCCAATCACAATTCATTTCTCTTGCAATCCCGTGCAAAGTTTGGTTTTATCTGCAATCTAATCACCTCCTTCAGCAGATTATCTAATTCTTCAAATATCATTTGTATCATCACCTCCTAT
>JAGAIV010000001.1 GCA_017626365.1 Clostridia bacterium | reverse complement strand
ATAAAGTTAATAAAAGACTACAAATACAAAAATAAAGAAACAGGATTAGTAGTATTGTGGGTAAAATTAAGAGGTGCAGGATATACAAGAACAATAACAAGTTTGTATAGAGTAATGCAAAGGATAGGAATATATAATAAAGCACCAAGCAAGAAGAAAGAATATGAGCCAAAACCATACCAACAAATGACCTATCCAGGAGAAAGAGTACAAATAGATGTAAAATATGTACCAAAGAAAAGCTTAACAAAAGAAGTAATAGAACAAGATGGAAGATATTATCAGTATACAGCAATAGATGAATATACAAGGAAAAGAGTATTATGGGCAAGTAAAGAACAGAGTACAAGTGCATCTACGGAGTTTTTAGGAATAATAATTAAGAAATTTCCGTTCAAAATAGAATGTATACAGACAGATAATGGATTTGAATTTACGAATAGATTAAACTGGCAAGGAACAAAAAAGAAAACAATGTTTGAAAAAAAGTTAGAGGAATTAGGAATAGAGCACAAATTAATAAAGCCAAAAACACCAAGACACAATGGAAAAGTAGAAAGAAGTCACAGAAAGGACCAAGAAAGATTTTATTACAACAAAGTATTCTGTAGTTTTGAAGACTTTAAGAATAGATTAAAATACTGGGAAAAAGTATATAATGATTTTCCAATGAAACCATTAAAATGGCTAAGCCCAAACGAAAAATATTTAGAATATATAAAAGGTTAAAGTTCAGAGAAGTCATAGTTGGTATTTCAATAATAGTTGTTTCTAAGAAAGTGTGACATATGTTTGACAAACCTACATTCAAAGTATGGATTTTTTTAGCAAAATACTTGTCAAAAGAAAAATAAAGTGATATTATAATATGCATAAAAAAGATTTTAAAGACTATAAAAAGGACACGGCAATTAAAGTAAAAGCTAAAGAGAGCTAGAGAGTGGTGGGATTCTAGTAGTGTAATAATTTATTTGTTATCACCTTTTTGTTATTTATCTGAATGTACTAAGTAAGATAAATCGAGTTACCCACGTTATCAGGTTTTGAATTAAGAGAAAAATAGGAGACTATTTTTAAATTAGGTGGTACCGCGGAATATATCCATTTCGTCCTAGAACAATAGGATGAAATGGATTTTTTGTATTTAAAGGAGGAAAGATTATGACAGAAGAAAAAAATAACTATGGTGAAACATTAAATTTACCAAAAACAGATTTCCCAATGAGAGGAAATTTACCAGAAAATGAGCCTAAGGTTCAAGAAAGAGTATTTGATAATGGCTTGTATGAAAAAATGTTAAAAAAGAATGAAGGACATGAAGCATATGTATTACACGATGGACCTCCATATGCTAATGGAGAAATTCATATGGGTCATGCTTTAAATAAAGTATTAAAAGATACGATTGTAAGATATAAAAACTTACAAGGATATTACACACCATATATTCCAGGATTTGATACACATGGACTTCCAACAGAGAAAAAAGCAATTGAAAAATTAGGAATTGACCGCGATAAAGTTAGTGTAAATGATTTTAGAAATACTTGCCGTGATTTTGCTTTAGGTTTTATTGATAAGCAAACAGAAGGTTTTAAACGCTTAGGAGTATTAGGTGAATGGGATAATCCATATATTACATTAAGACCAGAAGCTGAAGCAAGACAAATTGGTGTATTTGGTGATATGTACAAAAAAGGATATATCTATAAAGGACTAAAACCAGTATATTGGTGTACGGATTGTGAAACAGCCTTAGCAGAAGCTGAAATTGAATATAAAGACATTACTTCATATACAGCATATGTAAAATTTCCTGTTGAAGATGCAAAAGGTAAATTCGATAAAGAAAATACTTTCTTTGTAATTTGGACAACAACTCCATGGACATTACCAGGAAATATGGGAATAGCCATAGGACCTGAATTTGAATATGCAATGGTAAAAGCAAATGGCGAAAAATACATTTTTGCTAAAGAATTAGTAGACCAAGTAATGAAGGTAGCAGGTATTAGTGAATATGAAGTATTAAAAGTGTTTGAAGCAAAAGAATTAGAGGGAATACTTTGTAAACATCCATTTTTAGATAGAACTTCAAGAGTTGTTTTAGGAAGTGATGACACTGTTGCTGTAGAATTAGGCACTGGTACTGGAGCCGTTCATATAGCACCAGGATATGGTAAAGAAGACTATTTATTAGGATTAAAAACTGGATTAGATATTGTTGTTACCGTAGATGGAAAAGGACATCAAACAGAAGGTGCAGGAGAATTTTCTGGTATGTATTATGCAAAATCGGATAAAGAAATTATCAAATGGCTTGATGAAAATGGATATTTACTTGCATCCGAAGATATTCTTCACTCTTATCCACACTGCTGGAGATGTAAAAAGCCAGTTATCTACCGAGCAACGGACCAATGGTTTGCATCAGTTGATGGATTTAGAAATGAAACTTTAGAAGCAATTAAAACGATAAAATGGATGCCATCTTGGGGAGAAGAAAGAATTACAGGAATGATAAAAGATAGAAATGACTGGTGTATTTCAAGACAACGTACATGGGGAGTTCCACTTCCAATCTTTTATTGTAAAGAATGTGGAAAAGAATATGTAACAGATGAAAGTATCGAAAAAATTCAAAATATATTTAGGAAACATGGTTCTAATGCATGGTTTGATTTGAATGAAAAAGAACTAATGCCAGAAGGTGCAACATGCTCTTGTGGATGTAAAGAATTTAAGAAAGAAACCGATATTATGGACGTATGGTTCGATTCTGGTTCGACTCATCAAAGTGTATTAGTTGAACGTGGACTTCCATATCCTGCTAATATGTACTTGGAAGGAACAGACCAATATAGAGGATGGTTCCAATCATCACTTCTAACTTCTGTTGCAACAAAAGGAATTGCACCATATAAAGAAGTATTAACACATGGTTTTGTTACTGATGCGCAAGGAAGAAAAATGTCTAAGAGTTTGGGAAATGGAATTGCACCAAGTGAAATTATAAAAGATTTTGGAGCAGATATTTTAAGATTATGGGTACTATCTTCAGACTTTAGAGGAGATGTAAGTATCTCAAAAGATATCTTAAAACAAACTGCAGAAGTATATCGTAAAATTCGTAACACAGCAAGATACATATTAGGAAACATATCAGACTTTGATGTAAACAGTCCAGTGGCTTATGAAGAATTAGAAGAAATTGATAAATGGGCACTAACCAGATTAAATAAGTTAATCCGTGAGTGCACAGAAAGTTTCGATAAATACGAATTCCATATTGCATATAGAGCATTAAATAATTTCTGTGTAACAGATATGAGCAACTTCTATCTAGATATTATAAAAGACAGATTATACACATATAAAAAGGATTCTACTGCAAGAAGGTCTGCTCAAACTGTTATGTATGAAATACTAAGTGCATTAGTTCGCATATTAGCACCAATGACTTGCTTTACAGCAGAAGAAATTTGGAACTTTATGCCACATAAAAATGAAGAAGAAGTAGAAAGTGTAATGCTTGTTAACTGGCCAGAAGTAAATCAGGCATGGGATAACGAAGTATTAGTAGAAAAATGGGATAAAATAATTAGTATAAAAGAAGATGTTGCAAAAGAATTAGAACTTGCAAGAGCAGATAAAATAATAGGACATTCTTTAAATGCAAAAGTAACTTTATATGCAAGTGATAAAAACTACGAATTTCTAAAACCAATGGAAGAGCTTTTAACAACCGTACTAATTGTATCAAAAGTAGTAGTAGAAGAAAATGAAAGAAAAGATGCAAAAAATGAAATTGGAATTAAAGTAGAACAAGCACCAGGTGAAAAATGCGAAAGATGTTGGATGTATTCAGAAACAGTAGGAGAAGATGCAGAGCATCCACACATTTGCCATAGATGTAGTGAAAATTTAAAATAGAAAAAAGACCTTTTAAGGTCTTTTTTCTTGCATTTGTTTTTGTAAAACGATATAATAAAAGAAGGAAGAGATAGAAAGAAGGGAAAACAAATGACTATAGAAAGATTAGAAGAATTAACAAACCAATATTTACAACAGATGCAATTAAGAGTTACAATGCAAGTATCAGATAAAATGGCAGAAGATTTACAAAGAGAATATGAGCAGATAGTGCAAGAATTTATTAATTTACATCCAGGTGTTTTAGAAAAATATAGAGAAGAATTTGAATACAATCCAATGAGAGAAGAAGTGGATGCTTCTTCAGAAAATATTGTTAATAAAATATATGAAAGAATAGTAACAGTAAGAAGAAAGATAGAACAAGATGAAGACATTAAAAAAGTAGAAGAAAATTCAAAACAACAAGAAAAAGAAGCAAATTTTGGAAGACAAGCAGCTATAAAAGATAAATTACAAGAAGCTTTTCAAAAAGTAGAGATTGAAATGAAAAAAAGAGAATTTAATATTAATTGGGATTCTTTAAAAGGTTATTGTAATAGAATTATTAGTAATCATATAGAAACAATTGAACAAAATGTATTTAAGAAAAATGAGAATGATATTATTATGGAAGAAGTAGAAAGATATATAGAAGAAATAAAACAAGAGATGAGTCAAGAAAAAAGTGAAGATATGAAATTAGAATTTAAAGATGGACCAGTTTGCCCAGTTGTAACAGATACCAATAAATTTTCAGAAATTAACAGGCAAATTGCAGATGATGTACAAGAAAAAAAAGAAACTTCACAAAATGAGAAAGCAAAGGAGAATGATACTTTAGTATTGCCAGGAGATGTTATAGAATAAATATGATGCTAACAATCAAGAGATATTTGATTGTTAGTATTTTTTTACAGTTTTTCCATATAATATAAAGAGTATTGATTAAAAAAGAAAGGGAAGAATATAATGGAAAAAATAAGATATTTTGATCATGCTGCTACAACAGCCACGAAAGAGGAAGTATTAAAAGAAATGCTACCATATTTCAGTTTGAATTATGGAAATCCATCTTCTATGTATAGTGTAGGAAGAAAATCAAGAAAAGCTGTAGAAGAGGCAAGAGAAAAGGTGGCAAAAGCGATTCATGCAGAGCCAAAGGAAATTTATTTTACATCTTGCGGAAGTGAAAGTGATAATTTAGCAATTAAAGGTGTAGCTTATGCAAATCGAGAAAGAGGAAATCATATTATTACAACCAAAATAGAGCATCCGGCGGTGCTTCATACTTGTCAGCATTTAGAAAGAGAAGGATTTCAAGTAACATATTTAAATGTGGATTCAGATGGACTAATTAGTTTAGAAGAATTAGAAAATTCAATTTGTGATGAAACTATTTTAATTAGTATTATGTTTGCTAATAATGAAATTGGAACGATTGAACCAATAAAGGAAATCGGTGAAATTGCAAAAAGACATCATATTTATTTTCATACAGATGCTGTTCAAGCAATAGGAAATGTCCGTATAAATCTAAAAGAATTAAACATTGACTTATTATCGATGTCAGCACATAAATTTTATGGTCCTAAAGGAATGGGAGCATTATATGTAAAAACAGGAGTTAAATTTGAAAAGATACAAGATGGTGGACATCAAGAAAGAAATATGAGAGCAGGAACGGAAAATGTGGCAGGAATTGTAGGAATTGGAAAAGCGATTGAGCTTGCATATCAAAATTTTGAAGAGTACAATAAAAAATTAACAGACCTACGAGATTACTATATCTCGCAAGTAGAGAAAAAAATACCAGATGCAAAATTAAATGGGCATAGAACAAAACGTTTACCAGGAAATGCAAACATATCATTTAAAAACATAGATGCTGAAGGTTTGTTGTTAAATTTGGATATAAAAGGAATATGTGCATCATCAGGTTCTGCATGTAGTTCAGGATCAATTAATCCATCACATGTACTAGTAGCAATAGGTTTAGAGCCAGAGATAGCACAAGGTTCACTACGAATAACATTCGGAGACGATAACAATAAACAAGATGTAGATTTTCTAATCGAATCATTAATACAAATAGTAGAAAAATTAAGAAAATAGAAAATGTAGGGGTCGACGCTCTCGTCGACCCAAAAATAAATACATTCAAAAATCACATATCATATTCAATTAATTTCTCAACAATCTGAATTGCATTCGAAGCAGCGCCTTTTCTAATATTATCGGCAACAACCCATAAATTCAAACCATTTTCTACACTCTCATCACGTCTAATTCTACCAACATATACCTCGTCATGACCACTTGCAATAGTAGCGAGAGGATACTCATTTTTAGATACATTATCCAATAAAACAATACCAGGATAATTACTTAAAGTTTCTCTAATTTCTTCTAATTCAAAAGGCTTTTCAAATTCTACATTAATACTTTCACTATGTGAATTCGTAACAGGAACTCTAACACAAGTTGCAGTTACTTTTAAACCTGGTCTTTTTAATATTTTTCTAGTTTCATTTATCATTTTTTCTTCTTCTTTAGTATAACCATTTTCTAAAAACACATCGATATGTGGCAAGCAATTATTATAAATTGGATGAGCAAATTTTTTAGGTGGTATACCTTTAGCACCATTTTCTAAATCTTCTAATCCAAGTCTTCCAGCACCAGACACAGCTTGATAAGTAGAATAAACCACTCTTGTTATATGATATTTATTATCCAAAGCTTTTAGAGGAACAACTGCTTGAATAGTAGAACAATTTGGATTTGCAATAATACCATGATTGTTTTTTATCTCCTCAGGATTTACTTCAGGAACTACCAATGGAACATTCTTCTCCATACGAAAAGCACTACTATTATCAACTACGATACAACCATGTGCTGCAGCAATAGGAGCATATTTTTTTGCAGTATCAGAACCGGCAGAAAAAATAGCAAAATCAAAACCTTCATCAAAAGAACTTTCAGTAAGCTCTCTAACTATATATGTTTTGTTTTGAAAAACAAGCTCTTTTCCAGAAGAATGTGAAGATGCAAAAAATACGTATTCTGAAATAGGAAGATTCTTTTCTTCTAAAACTTTTAAAGCAGTTCTCCCAACAAGACCCGTAGCACCAACAATAGCAAGTTTATATTGGTTATTATCCATAAAAAACACCTCTTTTATAAGTATGTAATTATTATATTCTAAAATCAAAATAAAAGAAACTATTTTTTTGAAATATAAGTGGCAAAAATACAGAAAATTCTTGACATATATTGTAAGTAAATATAAAATAATGACGTAAAAATAATTAATAAAAAGAAAGGGGAAACAAATGAAAAAACAAAAAGGTATTACATTAATTGCGCTTGTGATTACAATTATCGTATTGCTGATATTAGCAGCTATTGTGATTAATTTGGTATTAGGAGATGGAGGAGTAATACAAAACGGAATAAAATCAAGATTTATGTCTTGCTATACATCGGTTGAAGAAGGAGTAGAACTATACAAAGCAGACAAAAAAATGTTAACTTTCATTCAAAGTTTAGATGTAGAAAATAAAGAAGAAGTATTACCAGTAACGACAGCATTAGATTTAGTACAAAAACAAAGTATAAATACATTAGTAGAAGAAGTAGAAAGAATTTCAGGAAAACCAATTTCACAAGTAAAGTTATACTGGATAGATAAGGAAAAAATAAAATCAAGTGTAAGTCATCAATATGTAATTGATATGGAAACAGAACAAATATATGATTATGAGGGAGAAAGATTTTTTGGACAAACACATCATGCAATAGAAAGACCAGTAGAAGAAGTAGCATTTATACCAGATCCAACACCAGATGATATTGATGATAATAAGATATATACGATTGAAGATCTAGTAAGATTTTCAAATAGAACTAATGGAGTAGGACAAGATGCATACTCATATGCAGGAGAAACAGTAACATTAATGAATAATTTAGATTTTCAAAAAGAAGAGAGCTACGAGAATGCACAAAGAACAGATTTTGGAGATGTGAATGGAGATGGAACGACAGAAGCATTGATTGTCGAATTAAGTAAAGGAAAAGGTTTTACTCCAATTGGTCAGTTTTCTAAGTTTTTTATGGGAACTTTTGATGGGAATAACCTAAGTATTAATAATTTATATATAAAGACTAATTCAACTGCAGGTTTATTTGGAGTAATTCAAGATGCTATTATTAAAAATGTAAAATTAAAAAATGTAAATATTGAAGGTTCAACAACTGGAGGTGTTACTGGGTTTACAAGTACACAATCACTTATTACCAATTGCAGTGTAGAAATGGGTACTATATTAGGAAGTGGTTACGTAGGAGGAATTGTAGGACAACATTATGCAAATGATATTATAGACTGTTGGAATACTGCAACAATAACATCAACAACATCATCAAATTCTACAGGAGGAATTGTTGGATTTATAGTTGGTGACCAAAATGAAGAATGTATATTGTCAAACGTATGTAATCTAGGAGATATTAATGGAAAAGGAAAAGAAGTAGGAGGTATTGTAGGACGTATTGGAGATCAAAAAATAACGCTAATGAAAGATTGCTACAATACTGGAAAAATTGTAATAAATACAAACGATGGAAATAGTTCTGATTTTTCAACAGGAGGACTTATTGGATTTGCAGGTTGTTCAATAAAAAAAGTAGAAAATTGCTATAATAAAGGCTCGATAGAAACTACAGGATATGCCGGAGGAATTATTGGAAATTATTATGGATCATATAATTCAAGTTACAATACTCAGTTTATAAATTGCTATAATAAAGGAGCAATAAAGACTACAGGATATGCTGGAGGACTTATGGGACAATGCTATAGAATTATTTCATTAGAAGAATGTTATAATTTAGGAAAAATGGAATCAAATTCTTATGCAGGAGGCCTAGTTGCATATACAACTACTAATATAGAAAAGATAGAAAATTGCTATAATGAAGCTGAAATTATTGGATCAAATTCAGGAGGATTGTTAGGACATTCAGTAAGTACTATAGGAAATATTGTAGAATGTCATAACACTGGAAAAATTACAAATGGTGGAGGACTTATTGGTTATATAGATCGAGAAATTAATCAAATAGTAAATTGCTATAATACTGGAATCATTGAAAGCACTGGTTCTGTAAATTCTGGTGGATTAATTGGATATGCATATTTACATATAGAACTTATGCAAAATCTACGTAACACAGCAAATGTAACAGCTGATACAGGAAGTGCCGGAGGAATTATAGGAAATACAGGAAACTATGCTGGTGGAGGAAACAAAAAGAAAATTATAGATTGCCATAATACTGGTAATATAGTTTCAAATGGTGATGCCGGAGGATTATTTGGTGGTATATATGCTGCTGAAGACATGAGCAATTGTGATAATGAAGGAGAAGTTAAAGGAAAAAATTATGTTGGTGGACTAATAGGAAGTAGTAATACCATATATAATATGACAACATGCAAAAACAAAGGAAAAGTAACGTCTACATCTAGTTATGCTGGAGGAATAGGAGGATATCTATATTCTGTAAAAAATGTAAGTAATTTAGAAAATTTGGCTGATATAACAGGCGCTTCATCAACAGGAGGAATTTGTGGATATTCCTATGGCTTTACTACGGCAAGTAATTGTAAAAATACAGGAAATATTACTGGAAATGGTGATTATACAGCAGGAATAGTTGCACGTGGAGGAAGTATTGGAACTCTAGAGAATACATACAATGATGGATTAGTAAATGGAAATAAATATGTAGCAGGTATAGTAGCTCAAGCGGATAGTGCTAATAAAATAGAAAATTGTTATAATGGTAGAAATATAACAGGTACGGAATATGCAGCAGGAATTGTAGGATACACTAATACAATCAATGAATGTAATAAAGTATATAATACAGGTGATGTTACGGCTTTAAACTGCGGAGGAATAATAGGAAGATATATAGCACCACAAATTACAAATGCATATAATGTAGGAAATATAACAGGAACAGGAGAAGGAAAAGTAGGAGGATTGGTTGGAGAATCAACGGGCAGTATAACAATTACTAATGCATATAGTACAGGAAATGTGTCAACAGGAACATATGTAGGAAGCATATTAGGAAGTGCTAATTACATGAATTTGACTAATACATATTACAGTTCCGGGGAAGTTTCTTGTGCAAATATAACAAATAGCTCATCAGTAGATAATTCAGTAAAGAAATCATACTCAGATATGCAAACTGATGCATTTGCAGCAACATTAGGTTCGGAAGTATGGACAAGAAATACTAAGAAAAATGATGGATTACCGATTTTTAAATAATAAGATAAAAGGAATTTTATACAAAGCTTTGTATAAAATTCTTTTTTTTTAGTTGAAAAATATATCATAAGTTAGTTAAAAAAATATTTATTTAAGGAAAAACAGTTTTTTAGAAAAATAAGAATAGTAAAGTATTGCAACAATTAACATAATGTGATAATATTATAAAGTATCTTAATAACATAGAGTGCATAATAATGCACAAAGGAGGTAAACAGATGGACAGAAAAATTAAAATTGCAATTTGTGGTTATGGCAACCTTGGAAAAGGTGTCGAAAAAGCAATTGCAAAAAACCCTGACATGGAACTTAGAGTTATTTTCACAAGGAGAGATCCGGAGGAAGTAGCAAAACAGACTGACACGCCTGTCGTTTCAATCGATGAAAGAGAAGAATGGATAGACGAAGTTGATGTTGTTATCATGTGTGGAGGTTCAGCAACAGATTTACCAGTACAGGTGCCGATGTTTGCAGGTGTGTTCAATACAGTAGATAGTTTTGACACACATGCGGATATACCAAACTACTTTGCAAACGTAGATGAAAAAGCAAGAACAGGTGAAACTATCTCTATTATTTCAGTGGGATGGGATCCGGGCATGTTTTCTACTAACAGGTTGTATGCAGACTCTATTTTACCTGGAGGAAAAACCTATACTTTCTGGGGAGAAGGAGTAAGCCAGGGACATTCTGATGCTATTAGGAGAATTGAAGGAGTCAAGAATGCGGTTCAGTATACCCTACCGGTATCGGAAGCAGTAGAACGTGTAAGAAACGGAGAAACACCGGAATTTACAACAAGAGAAAAACATCGTAGAGAATGTTTTGTTGTAGCTGAAGAAAATGCTGATCAAAGCAAAATTGCGGCAGAAATTAAAAACATGCCGAAATATTTTGCAGACTACGATACAGAAGTATACTTCATATCAGAAGAGGAGTTAAAATCAGAACATAGTGGTATGCCACATGGAGGCAGTGTTATACACATTGCTGAAACCGGAGAAGGAAATAAACAGGTAGTAGAGTACTCACTGAAACTTGACTCTAATCCTGAATTTACAGGTTCTATTCTGGTTGCTTATGCAAGAGCTGCATATCGTATGTGGAAAGACAGACAGTGTGGTGCAAAAACAGTTTTTGATGTAGCACCGGCAATGCTTAGTTCTAAAACACATGAAGAATTGTTAAAGATGGTATAGGCACTAAAAAAGCGAAACGGAAAAGATATTATTCCGTTTCGCTTTTACTATATAAATAAGTGAATAACTATTGAAAAAAAATATACTTTGTGATATAAGTTAGATAGCAAAATTATAAATATTAGAAAGAAAGTTTTTTATGAAGAACATTAAAGATTATAATTTAGAAGAATTAAAACAAGAACTAATTGCTTTAGGAGAAAAGCCGTTTCGAGCAGAGCAAATTTTTAGATGGATTTATATAGAAAATGTAACAGATTTTGATGAAATGACGAATTTATCGATAGAACTTAGGGAAAAATTAAAAAGGGAATTTAGTTTATGCATTTATCATGTTTTAAGAAAACAAGAATCCAATGATGGAACAAAAAAATATTTATTTGATGTGTTAGATGGAAATGCGATAGAAACAGTTTTAATGAGTTATCATCATGGATATAGTATTTGCGTTTCTTCTCAAATTGGTTGTAAAATGGGATGCAAATTTTGTGCATCAACTGGAATCAATTTTATAAGAAATCTAACATCAGGAGAAATTGTAGAACAGATTTTAGCAGTAGAAAGAGATGCTAATGTAAAAATATCAAATGTCGTGTTTATGGGAATAGGAGAACCATTAGATAATTACGATAATGTATTAAATGCAATCGGAATTATGAACAATCAAAAAGGTTTAAATATTGGTGCAAGGCATATTAGCATTTCAACAAGTGGACTAGTTCCTAAAATTTATGAATTAGCAGAACGTGATTTACAATGTACACTTTCTGTATCGTTACATGCAACAACAGATGAAAAAAGAAGTAGCATGATGCCAGTAAATCAAGCATATCCAATTGAAGAATTAATGAAAGCATGTAAAACCTATATTGCTAAAACCAATAAAAGAATATCATTTGAATATGCATTAGCAAAAGATAGTAATGATAATTTAGAAGATGCAAAAAGATTAGTAGCCTTATTAAAAGGAATGATATGTCATGTAAATTTGATTCCGATTAACAAAATCGAAAATGGTGCATACACAAAAAGTACAAATGAAAATATTATCAAATTTAGAGATTATTTAAATGATCACGGAATAGTAGCAACAATTAGAAGAGAATTGGGTTCAGATATTGATGCTGCATGCCGGACAACTTAGGAGAAAAAACTTAAAGTAACAAAAGGAGGAAACATGAAAATTTTTGCAAATACAGATCTTGGAAAAGCAAGAGACATGAATGAAGATTTTTATTATATAGCAACTGACCAAGATGAACTAAAACTATACATATTAGCAGATGGTATGGGAGGCTACAATGGTGGAGAAATTGCAAGTAGACTTGCTACAGCTAGTGTAAAAAGTTATATTGAAACGAACTTTTCTGGGATAGAGCATGACAGAGAGAGTATACTAAAACTAATTGAAAGCAGTATAGAATATGCCAATATGATAGTGTATGAAAAAGCTAAAGAAAATGCGGAATTAGTAAATATGGGTACTACTTTAGAGGTTTGTTTAATATATAATAATAAAGCATTTATTGGACATATTGGAGATAGCAGAATATATAGAATCAGGAAAGAATTTATAAGAAAATTAACAAAAGATCATAGCTATGTAGAGCAATTAGTAGAAGATGGAACAATTACAAAAGAAGAAGCTGAAAATCATCCTAAAAAGAATATGTTAATGAAAGCTTTAGGATGCACACCGTATGTAGAACCAGATGTTATGGTAAAAGGCTTTCTAAAAGGTGATGTAATACTTATTTGTTCAGATGGATTAACCAACATGGTAAAAGAAGAAGAAATTTTTGAAATTGTAAAATCAAATATAGAAAATAGTAGTAATAAATTAGTAAATAGAGCAAATGAAATGGGCGGATATGATAATATTACAGTAATTATTATTGAAAATGATTAAAGTTTAGGAGAGATGAAAATGAACTTAGAAGGTAGATTAATAGCAAATAGATACGAAATTATTGAAAAAGTTGGAAATGGACGGAATGGCAACTGTGTATAGAGCAAAAGACCATATATTAAATCGTTTTGTAGCAGTAAAAATTTTAAGAGATGAATTTACTACAGACGAAGAATTTATTAAAAGATTTCGTTCAGAAGCACAAGCGGTTGCAAGTTTAAACCATCCAAACATTGTAGGAGTATATGATGTAGGAAATGAAGGAAATTTATATTATATTGTTATGGAACTAATACAAGGAAAGACATTAAAAGAAGTTATTCAAAAAGAAGGAAGACTTTCTTGGAAATGGTCTGTTAATGTAGCAATTCAAATTGCTTCTGCACTAGAAACAGCACATAAAAACAACATTATACACAGAGACATTAAACCACACAACATTATTATTACAGAAGACGGAATGGCAAAAGTAACCGATTTTGGAATAGCAAAGGCTGTATCAAATTCAACTATTACAGCATTCGGAACAACAATTGGTTCTGTCCATTACTTTTCACCAGAACATGCAAGAGGTGGATTTACAGATGCAAAATCTGACCTTTACTCACTAGGAGTTGTTATGTATGAAATGTTAACAGGAAAGGTACCTTTTGATGCAGATACCCCTGTTTCTATTGCACTAATGCATATGCAAGAAAAACCAGTAGAGCCAATCGCATTAAATCCTAATATACCAAATTCAGTAAATAAAATTGTAATGAAAGCAATGCAAAAAGATGCTACTTTACGTTATCAAAGTGCATCTGAAATGCTAAAAGATTTAAATATGGCATTAAAAAACCCAGATGGAAATTTTGTATTTATGAAAGATACAGAAAATGACTTTCCAACCCAACAAATTCCAACCATGTATGATAGGGAAATAAATAAAGAAAATTTAGGAAGAAGAAAAGAAGACAAGAAAAAGAAAGAAAATAAATTTATTGCATTTATAAAAAAACATAAAATATTATCTTTCATAGTAGGAGCAATTTTATTATTTATATTAACAATTGCAATTACCTATTTTGGATTAAAATTAACACAAGTAAAAGAAGTATTATTACCAAATCTTGTAGGGGTATCTAAAGAAGAAGCAAAGAAAAAGATAGAAGAATCAAAACTTGTGTATACAGAACTAGAAGCACAATTTAGCCCAGAAGTGCCAGAGGGATATGTAATAAGCCAAGACCCACGTTATATAGAAAATTATAAAGTAAAAGAAAAATCAGAAGTAAAAGTGGTTATCAGCAAAGGACAAGAATTAACTACTGTACCAAAAGTAGTAGGAATGCAAAAAGAAGAAGCAATTACTACATTACAACAAGCAAATTTATTACATGAAGTAATTGAAGAAACTAGTAAAACGGTAGAAGAGGGATATGTTATTAGTCAAGAGCTTGAACCAAACAAGCAGGTAGCTGCAGGTGAAACTGTTAAAATTCATGTAAGTACAGGAACTGGAATTGAACAAGTAGATGTACCATATTTAATAGGAAAAACAGAAGCCGAAGCTAAGAAACTATTAACAGATAATAAACTAAAAGTAAAAGAAGTTATATATGAAGAAGACAAAACTAAAAATGATGGAATTGTTTTAAAACAAGATAAAGAGGCTGGAACAACTGTTGACGAAGGAACAGAAATTACAATCACAGTAAACAAAATTGCTCAAATGAAAACTGGAAAAATTACAGTAAATGTGAAATCAATTACGGGATATAAAGAACCAGTAGCAACTGAAAATACGGTAGAAGACAATAAAGAAAATCAAGAAGTTAAAATAAAAATTGTAGTTGGAGAAGATGTTATCTTTAATGAAAAAGTAAAGAAAACAGAAACAAATTTAACAAAAGAGTTCAAAGGTATTGGAACAGTTACTATAAAAGTATATGTGGATGATGTATTAGGAAATAGAACTTATCAATTAAATCTAAATGAAAAAACAACTATAACCGTAGAATAAATCTTGATTTTAGAAATAATATAGAAAAAATAAGGAAGAATCAATACTGCTAAAGTGGTAATGATTCTTCTTTATTATATATTGATTTAAAAAATTTAATGTTATATAATATGAATAACGTTGAAAACAAGGAGAAAATAATGCAAGGGATTATTGTAGGAAACATATCAAATCAATATGAAATTGAAGTAAATAATACGACTTATGAAGCTGTTGCAAGGGGAAAATTTAAAATAGATGAAATGACGCCAGTTGTTGGAGATAAAGTACAAATAGAAGTGATTGATGAAGAAAAAAATACAGCTGTTATTACTAAGATTGTACCAAGAGAAAATTATATAAAAAGACCAAAACTTGCAAACATTACTAGGCTTGTATTTGTGATATCAGCAAGTCAACCTAAACCAGATTTATTGTTGTTAGATAAACAGTTAGCCTTTGCAGAATTTTTAAATATTGAACCAATTATTGTTATCAATAAAATTGATTTGGAGAAAGAAGAGATTATTAATAATATAAAAGAGATATATACTAATATTGGATATAAAGTAATTATCACAAATGCAAAAGAAAAACAAGGAATTGGCAAAGTAAAAGAAGTTTTAAAAGGACAAGTAAGTGCTTTTTCAGGTAATTCTGGAGTCGGAAAATCTACTTTATTAAATGGAATATTCGATAAAGAATTAACCAAAGAAGGAATAATAAGTGAAAAAAATAAAAAAGGAAAAAACACAACTACTGCAGTGAGTCTCTATAAAATAGATGAGGAAACATACATAGCAGATACACCAGGTTTTTCTACATTCGATATTTATGAAATAGAATGTAAAGATTTATATAGATATTTTAAAGAATTAAAAAAAGAAGAAAAAAACTGCAAATTTGTTGGATGTACTCATATAAAAGAACAAGAATGTGGAATAAGAATGGCACTAGAAGAAGGAAGAATATCAAATTTAAGATATCAAAATTATGTAAAAATATATGAAGATTTAAAAGATAAGGAGGAACACAAATGGTAGAAATATCAACATCATTATTATCAGTAGAACCAGAAAATTCAATAAAAACAATGTATGATTTAGAAGTAGCACACACTGATTATTTCCATATTGATGTTATGGATGGAATCTTTGTAGAAAATAATACAAGTGAGAAAATGTTTACATATACAAATCAAATCAAACAAATATCAAATATTCCAATTGATGTACATTTTATGGTTGAAAATATACAAGAATATATAGAACAATATCTTCCATACGAGCCTAATCGTATTACTTTTCATTTTGAAGCTTGTAAAAGTAAAGAACAAGTATTAGAGAATATTTCAAAAATCAAAGAGAATGGAATAAAAGTTGGAATATCAATAAAGCCAAATACAAATATAAAAGAAATTTATGAATTCTTACCATTGGTACATATGGTACTTATAATGACAGTAGAGCCAGGAAAAGGGGGACAGAAACTAATTCCAGAAACGCTAGAAAAGATTAGTAAATTAAATCAATACCGAAGTGAAAATAATTTAGAATTTGATATACAAGCAGATGGAGGAATAAATCTAGACACAATAGAACAAGTGAAAAAAGCTGGAGTAGATATTGTAGTTGTAGGAAATGGAATTATTAAAACAGATGATTATGCTGAAACGATAAGATTATTAAAACAAAAATAGAACAAGGTTATTTATAAACCTTGTTCTATTTTTGTTTTATTCTTTTTTCTTAGTTTCTTTTTTTGCTGTTGTTTCTTTTTTTGGTTTTTCTGTCTTTTCTGATTTTACTGTTTTAGAAGTATCTGCTTTTTTAGTTTTTTTAGGTTCTTCAACTTTTTTTGTTTCAGTAGCTTCTTTCTTTTCAGTTTTTTCTACAGCATTTCTTGTAAGTAAATAACGAACTACAATTCCAAGTCCAATCATATTTACAAGAACAGAAATAATAAATCCTGCATATGGAACTAATTTTAAAGCCCAAACTACAATAACAACACCAACAAGAGTTAGATAAGTTAAGTAATTTTTACTATATGCAAATTTTTCTTTTAATTTGCTTGTAATTGCGATACAAGTAATAGCAGTTGCAATAGAGAATAATAATGAAAGTACTCCAAGTAAAGCAAATCCTACTGGTAATCCAACAACTGTAAATAAAAGAGCTAGGCCAACGAATCCAAGAGCGATAAATGCTAAAATTCCAATTCCAAAAGAACTAGCGCATCCTTTAGGCGTAATATAACTTGCTGTTTTTGCTAAGAATTTTGGTGCTAACCATAAGCATAAGAAGAATATTACTAAAACATATAATAAAGCATTACAGAAGCTGATTACCTTATCAATAATCATATCTGTTACACTTTCTTCTTTAACGACTTCTTTCTTATAATTAATATCTCCTTGTACAAAATCTGTACTTAAAGATAGTTCATTTGAAGAAGAATAAGTTAAATTTCCATACACAATAGCACCTTTGTCTTCTGATGTAACGAAATTAAAATTATTAGCTTCAACAAAAGCATCTCTTCCAACTCCACCATTAAAGTTAAATGTTTCAGCTGCAACTCTTAAATCACGAATCATAAAAGAATCATAAGACATATCTACTTTTTTAGCAAAAGCATATAAGTCATTTGCACTACCATTTAGAGTTAATTCATTTGCCATAGCATAAATAGATTGAACAACATATGAATCCTCACCAAATGTTACAGTGTTTCCAAAAACATATAAAGATCCATTTACTTTTCCAGTAACATTAATATTATTACCAAAAAGGAATACGTTTCCATCTACTAATTGATCCATTTCGATATCGTTATCAAAAACATATAAGTCACCATTATAAATTTCAGGTGTTTGTGTAGTAGGGGTTTCATCTTCTGATGTTGGTGTAGCTTCAACTTTTGCATTATCACCTGGAAGAGTAGAAGTAACACTACCTTCAGCAGAGGTTGTAACAGCGGTATCAGTTGCAAAACTAAAAGTTGAAATAACTAATAAAAAAGCTAATAACAATACTATAAATTTTGTTTTGTTTTTTAACATAAAAATTCCTCCTAAATTATTTTATTTTCATAACGTAACTATATATCTAATTTATCAGTTTGTCAAGAAAATTAAATAAGTAAGAAAAAAGAAACAGTAGATTATTTCTTATCCACTGTCTCTTTTTTTATATAGTAGGCACAATCGGAAGCGGGCGCGGTTGATTGAAAATAAGTATTTTCTAAACAACATTTTCCGTCTTTTTGATAAACACAATTTGCCGAACAATTGATGTTTGTCAAACTTATCACCTCTAAATAAGTAGTGTTTGCAAAGAAAAATATTTTATTCACCTTTTGAATGATAAGTTTTACAAAATTCTTTTACGCAACATTTATAGCAATTTGGTTTTCTTGCATCACAGGTTTTTCTGCCATGCCATACAAATAAATGATTGATATCTTTTAAATATTCTTTTGGAAATATCTTTAACAAATCTTGTTCTATTTTTTCTGGGTCAGATTCTTTGGATAAACCAATTTTATTTGAAATACGTTTTGCATGAGTATCAACAGCAATGCCATTTGCAATTCCAAAAGCTTCTAATAAAATAACATTGGCACTTTTTCTGCCAACACCGGGAAGGGTTAACAATTCTTCCATTGTCTGAGGTACAACGCCATTAAAATCTGTTACGATTTTTTTAGCACAAGCTTTAATATTTTTAGCTTTATTTTTATAAAATCCACAAGGATGAATTATTTTTTCTAATTCAGAAAGGTCAATATTTGCAAAATCTTCTGGAGTTTTACATCTTGAAAATAAGGTAGGTGTAGTTTTGTTTACTCGCTCATCGGTACATTGGGCAGATAGCATAACTGCTACTACTATTTCAAAAGGAGTAGTAAAATCTAAAGAGCAAGTTGCATCTGGATAAGTGGCTTTTAATATTTCTACAAATTCTTTTACATCTTCTTTATTTGATTTTTTCATATTATCACCTTTTTTATTAAATTTAATATAATATAAGTAAGGATTGGGGGTAAGGTATTATGTTTGGAATACTTAAAAAAACATGTGGTGTATGCTTAATCGGTATTGGTTTAGGAATTTTATTAGTACTATTACTTCCAATAGCAGGGTGGTTATTCTTAATTGGAGCAGCAGTTTTAATACTAGGTCTTATATGGCTTGCATGTTAAATTACAAAAGTTTAAAAGAAAAGGAGTGTGGAATATATGCAAATTGTAGTAAAGAAAGTACCCAAATTCCTAAGGGGTTTTGTTAAGCTAATATTTGGTATAAAAGATTAGTTTATACATAAATCCAATATGGTATAGTCTTCTCAATTAGCATAAATAATTTTGATGTAGTGACCGACGAGCAGTTGAGCGAAGCTCAACAAGTGGGAGCAATGCGACCAGCGCAGGAATGGAACGAAATTAAAATTATTTATGCTAATTGAGGCTTTTCTACTATAATTAACAAAAAAAGTAGGTGTTTACCTACTTTTTTATATATATCCTTAAGCTCTATTAACTTTTCCTGCACGTAAACATTTAGCACATACAGTAATTCTTTTTGGTTGACCATCAACGATAGCTTTTACTGTTCTAATATTTGGTTTAAATGTTCTTGTTGTTCTTTTACTAATATGAGAACGAGTTATACTTAATTGGTTTCCGTGAGCAACGGATTTATCACAAATTTCACATTTTGCCATGTTATTATTGCACCTCCTAATAAAGTTAATAAATTGTCTATCAATTAGTTTAACACAATATGAAAAAAAAAACAAGACTTTATTGGAAAATTTTATAGATTGTGATAGAATATCGTTATAAGAAGAGGTGAGTCTAGTGATTGATTTAAACCAAGACGTGAAGTTTGTAAAAGGGGTAGGACCGAACCGCGCAAAGTTATTAAATAAACTTAATATATATACTTTAAAAGATTTGCTTAGCTATTATCCAAGAGAACATGAAGATAGAAGTAAAATTACTAAAATTGCAGATGCAGTGGAGGGAGAAGAGGTCTTAATTAGAGCTATTTGTGTATCGAAGGTAAATGAAATTAGAACCAGAAGAAGAAATATGACTATTTATAAATTAATTGTAAGAGATGATAGTGATAGTGCTATTATTACTTGGTATAATCAAAGCTATTTGAAATCTAAGTTTCAATTAGGAGAAACGTATTCTTTTTTTGGAAAAATAACGAAAAAGAATGGACATGTTGAAATGCTATCTCCTACTTTTGATGAAGAAGGAAAAAATAAAAATACAGGAAAAATTATTCCACTATATTCATTAACATATAATTTATCACAAAATGCTATTAGGCAGATTATTGAAAATGGGTTAAAAATGAGTAAAGGTTATTTAAGAGAAACTTTACCAGAGGAGTTATTAAAAGAATATAGATTATTATCTTTCGAAGAAGCAACGAATAAAATTCACTTTCCGGAAAATTTTGATGAATTTAACCAAGCAAGAAAAAGGCTAGTATTTGAAGAACTTCTTAGTATGCAACTTGCTCTTCTTAGTTTAAAAAATCAATATACAGTTGAGGAAAAAGGTATTGCATTTAATAAAGAAGTAAAAATGTCGGATGTTATTAATGATTTGCCGTTTAGATTAACAAAAGCACAGTTAAGAGTTTTAGAAGAAATAGATGGAGATATGGAGAATGAAAAGCCAATGAACCGATTACTACAAGGTGATGTTGGCTCACGGAAAAACCATTGTTAGTATTATTGCAGCATATAAAGCAGTAAAATCAGGTTATCAAATGACAATCATGGCACCGACTGCTATTCTTGCAAGTCAACACATGGAGGAATATAGCAAAGTTCTTTCACCTTTTGGAATAAGATGTGAATTATTAACCAGTAGTATTACAAAAAAGAAGAAAGAAGAAATATTAGCAAGGCTTGCGAGTGGTGAAATTGATATATTAATTGGAACACATGCTATTTTAGAAGAAAATGTTGTGTTTAAAAATCTAGGACTTGTTGTAACAGATGAGCAACATCGTT
Organism: Clostridia bacterium; assembly: GCA_017626365.1. GTDB lineage: Bacteria > Bacillota > Clostridia > TANB77 > CAG-508 > RGIG8482. Next base: position 97,227 of record JAGAIV010000001.1, on the reverse strand, counting down.
TTGGAGTAAGACAAAGAAAAGTAATTTCAGGTAAAGGAGAAAATCCAGATGTACTTGTTATGACTGCAACTCCAATCCCAAGGACGTTAGCATTAATTCTATATGGAGATTTGGATATATCTATTATTGATGAATTACCTCCTAATAGAAAGAAAATAGATACTTTTGCAGTTACAAGAGGAATGGAAGAAAGAGTCAATAATTTCGTAAAAAAACAAATAGAAGAGGGAAGACAAGCATATATTGTATGCCCTCTTGTAGAAGAAAACGAGGAACTAAATTTAAAATCAGTAATAGAACTTGCTGAAAAATATAAAACAGATATATTTCCAGAATATCGAGTAGAGTATTTACATGGTAAAATGAGGCCAAAAGAAAAAGATGCTATTATGGAGGAATTTAAAAACGGAAATATAGATATTTTAATTTCAACAACCGTTATCGAAGTAGGAGTAAATGTACCGAATGCAAGCATCATGGTAATTGAAAACGCAGAACGTTTTGGACTTGCACAGCTTCATCAGTTACGTGGCAGAGTGGGAAGAGGAGAATATCAATCCTATTGTATTTTAAAATACCAAGGAAATTCCGAAGTGATTCGCCAAAGAATGAAAGTAATGCAGGAGACAAACGATGGATTTGTAATATCAGAAAAAGACTTAGAGCTAAGAGGTTCTGGAGAATTCTTTGGAACAAAACAACATGGACTTCCAGAATTCAAAATAGCAAATTTATTTGAAGATATGCCTATGCTAAAAATGGTACAAAGCTTAGCAATTAAAATATTGCAAGATGACCCAAAATTAGAGAAAGATGAAAATAAACTATTAAAACGAATGGTAAAAGAGAAATTTGAAGATAGAATAGAGATATAAAAGTTGCAAAAATTTACAAAATGTGGTAAAATAACTTATGTAAACAACAAACAAAGTAGAAAAATATAGCAGGCTATTATAGATGCTATAAAATAGGAGGAAGAAGATATGAAGAAACTACAAAGAAACCGGAAACAGAGCCAGTACTATAAGTACTACTATAGGCGTAATTACGCTGATTGGCTAAGAGAATCGATGGCAGAATCATTTTCGAAAGCTCGAGGGGTAGTACATGCATTTCAACTTGCCGAAGATTTGACAGGCATGAAATACATAGAAAAATGCTTACAGTTCTTGTATAGCATGCCGATATCTAGAAAAAACTTCGACTTTCTGTATGTAGAAGCATTAAAATATGCTATGCAGAAATTGGAGGGGATGTCATCAAAAAGGGCAGCTAGAGAATTGTCGATTCCAGAAATGGATTCAAAAGCTGATGTGGAAAAAATTATGCTCATCTGCCTTAGAGGTTCCAACATAACATGCAGCCCTAAAGAGTTTTTAAAGTCAATGGTGTTTGACTTCTAAATTTAAGGCGTGTTTCTTTTTAAGGAACGCGCCTTTCTCCTTGACAAAAAACATGAAAAATAATATGATATAGATATAAATTTAAAAGGATGTTGAAGGTTATGTTAAAAATAGTATTATTAGTAATCGGAATTTTGATAGCATTATTGGGAACAATTATGGTGTTTGATGCACGAAGCTTAACTAAGAAATTATTTAGCTTTGGAGACCAAAATGAAGCAACAAGTGGAATGAAAATAATGGGATTTTTCTTGGCAATTATTGGAGCTTTATTAATTTATTTTAACATTTAGGATTGACAAAATGCTTCTATCAGAGTAAAATAAAAACATATACAATAAAAACATGGAAGAAGAGGAGTACATTTGTTATTACTTTTAGAGAGTAGAAATCATAGGCTGAAAGTTTCTATATGGAAAGTGCAAATGGAAGTAGCTTTGGAGTTAATATTTTGAAATGAAGTAAAAATATTCGTTTAAGCCACGTTAAAAGCTAATTAAGATATGATAGCAATATCATAAATTAAGGTGGTACCGTGAACAAAAGCTTCACCCTTATACAGGGTGGAGCTTTTTTGAATAAAAGGGGGGGAAAATATGGAAAATGATTCAAAACAAAAAGAAATGGGAGAAATCCTAGAAGTAGCAAGACGAGTCATGGAAACAGGAAAAGGAGAGCGCTTAACTTTAGAAGAGGAAAAAATATTGGAGGAAAACTCAGTTGTTGTATATACGGCATATAAAAAAGCTCTAGAATATATTGATAAAAAAGAAATAGGAGGTATAAAAGATGAACCAGAATTGTAAACATAAATTAGCAGATAAGTATAATCCAAAAGAATTTGAAGAAAAATTGTATGAAAAATGGGAGAAAAGTGGGTATTTTAAACCAAGTGAAGATAAAGAAAAAACAACATTTACCATTATGATGCCACCACCAAATGTAACAGGAAAACTACATATGGGGCATGCATTAGATGGTACGATTCAAGACATTCTAATTCGTTTTAAAAGAATGCAAGGATTTAGAACTTTATGGCTTCCAGGAACAGACCACGCTTCCATTTCAACCGAAATGAAAGTTGTTCAAAAATTAGCAAGTAAAGGAATCAAAAAAGAAGATTTAGGAAGAGAAAAATTTATAGAAGAGGCATGGGCTTGGACAAAAGAATATGGTGGAACCATTCAAGCACAACAAAGAAAACTAGGGTGTTCTTGTGATTGGGAAAGAAATCGTTTCACTCTAGATGAAGGTATGAGCGATGCGGTTTTAGAACAATTTATTAGACTATATGAAAAAGGATTAATCTATAAGGGAAAAAGAATGGTAAACTGGTGCACTAGTTGTAATACTTCTATTTCAGATGCAGAAGTAGAATACCACGAAGAACCATCTCATTTATGGCATATTAGGTACAAAATAAAAGACGAAGATAGATACATTACAGTAGCAACCACAAGACCAGAAACAATGCTAGGAGATACAGCAGTTGCTGTTCATCCAGAAGATGAAAGATACAAGGATTTAGTAGGAAAAACTTGTATTTTACCAATTATGAACAAGGAGATTCCAATTATAGCAGATGATTTTGTAGAAAAAGACTTTGGAACAGGTTGTGTTAAAATTACACCGGCACATGATATGAATGATTACCAAGCTGGTTTAAGACATAACTTAGAAATCATAGAAGTATTTGATGATAACTTCAAAATGGGAGATTTGATTCCAGAATATAAAGGAATGGAATTAGCCGATGCTCGTAAACTAATTGTAGAAAAATTAAAAGAAATCGGTGCATTAGTAAAAGAAGAAGAATATACACATAATGTTGCTAAATGCGAAAGATGTAAAAATACGATAGAGCCTAAAATTTCAACACAATGGTTTGTATCTATGAAGGATTTAGCAAAACGTGCAGCAGATGCTGTAAGAAATGATGAAACCAGATTTGTTCCAAAAAGATATGAAAAACAATATTTTAATTGGTTAGATAATATACAAGACTGGTGCATTTCTCGTCAATTATGGTGGGGACACAGAATACCTGCTTATTACTGTAAAGACTGTGGAGAAATTCATGTAGCAAAACAAATGCCAGAAGCTTGTAAAAAATGTGGAAGCAAGAATTTAGAACAAGACCCAGATACATTAGATACATGGTTTAGTTCTGCATTATGGCCATTTTCAACACTTGGCTGGCCAAATAAACAAAGCAGTGATTATAAAGAATTTTACCCAACGAATGTATTAGTAACCGGATTTGATATTATTACTTTCTGGGTATCCAGAATGATGACTCAAGCGCTGGAGTTTACGGATGAAGTACCATTTAAAGATGTTTTAATTCATGGTATTGTAAGAGATTCCCAAGGTAGAAAAATGTCCAAAACTTTAGGAAATGGTGTAGACCCATTAGATGTAATAGAACAATACAGTGCAGATGCTCTAAGATTTTCTGTTATATCTGGAACAACCATGGGAAATGATATAAGATATATGCCAGAAAAATTAGACCAAGCATCAAACTTTGCAAATAAAATTTGGAATGCTGCTAAATTTATTACCATGAATTTAGCAAGTGAGGAAAAAATTATAGCATTTAAAGAAGAAAATTACGATAAGCAAACTCATAGTTATAAAAAAGGTTCTTTAAAAATAGAAGATGAATGGATAATTACTAAATTACAAACTCTTATTGAAGAAGTAACCAATAACTTAGAATCATATGAGCTAGGTGTTGCACTAGACAAAATATATAATTTCTTATGGAACGAATTTTGCGATTGGTATATTGAAATTGCAAAAACAAGATTATATAGCGAAAAGGAAGAAGAGAAAGTACAAGTATGTTATGTGTTAGATTATGTATTTGGTATTAGTTTGAAATTATTACATCCATTTATGCCTTTTGTAACATCAGAAATATATTCAAAATTGGTAAATTACGATGATAAAGAATTGATGATATCGAAATGGCCAATAGCACACAAGCAAACAATTAATTTCCAAGAATCAGAAAAATTCATGGAAAACCTAAAACAAGTTATTATAGGAATTCGTAATGTAAGATCTAATATGAATGTTCATCCATCGAAAAAAGCAAACTTAATCTTTGTAACAAAAGATTATCAAAAAGAAATAGAACAATCCAAAGACTTTATACAAAAACTAGGATTTGGAAATGAAATTATTATACAAGAAAATAAACAAGGTATCCCACAAAATGCAATTTCAGTTTTAGCAGATGGAATGGAAGTATTTATGCCATTTGAAGAATTGGTTGATTTAGCAGAAGAAAAAGCAAGACTTCAAAAAGAAAAAGAAAGACTAGAAAAAGAAGTAGAAAGGTCAAATAAAATGCTGTCAAATCCAGGATTTACTTCAAAAGCACCAGAATCTAAAATAAAAGAAGAAAAAGAAAAGAAAGCAAAATACGAAGAAATGTTAAAAACAACAGTGGAGAGATTAGAGAGTTTGCTTTAATTATGTAAATAGTGTATAATATAAGTATGCAATTATGCAGAAAAAGAGTGATAGGAGGACACAAAAATGAAAGAAACAGCAATTACTCGGGAGGACATTACAAGAATCTTTGGAAAGATGACGACAGAGGAGACAGATGCTAAACTTGAAGAGGCAAACGGTATTGTTAAGCAATATGGCATATATCCAGAAGTTTTTTTAAGAAAAGCACGAGACTGCAAGAACGGCGAAGAACTGAAAGGTTCTGTTTATGTAGCAAAAGCCATTAAAGCTTTTTGCTACGAATAAGTCCTTATTCCCTAACCAGGTTTTTATAACTGGTTAGGGATATTTTTTACTTACAAATAAAGTAACAATAGTTTTGATAAAGCATTGACAAAATATTGTTAATTACTATAAAATATGAACAGTTAAGAAAGATAATTATATCTATAAAAAAGAAAGGGGAAACAAATGAGAAAGCAAAAAGGAATAACATTGATTGCACTTGTGATTACCATCATTGTGTTAATTATTTTAGCAGCGATTGTAATTAATTTAATACTAGGAGATGGTGGAGTTATACAAAATGGGATTAAATCTAGATTTTTGACTCATTTTTCACAAGTAAAAGAAGCGGTGGAATTGTATAAGGGAGATTCGCAAATAGACCAATATATACCTAATGCAGCACAAAGAAGCGAATTACCTGTAACAACAGAGTTAACAACTGAAGAAAAAAATCAAATTGATACATTAAAACAAACAGTAGAACGCATTACAGGAAAAGTAATTGATACAGTAGAACTATACTGGATTGATTTAGAACTAATTGATTTAAAAATGTCACATCATTATATAATAGATGTAGATACACATCAAATATATGATTACGAGGGAGAAACATTTTTTGGACAAACACATCATACTGTGGAAGAAGAACAGCAAAATATTATATTAGAAGACCCAACACCAGAAGATATTAGTGATAATAAAATTTATACAATAGAAGATTTAGTAAGATTTTCTCAAGCAGTAAATGGAACAAATGGGGAAGCTCATAATTATTCTGGAGAAACAGTTGAAATTATGAATAATTTGGATTTTCAAAAAGAAGAATCTTATAAAGATCCACAAAGAACAGATTTTGGAGATGTTAATGGAGATGGAACAACAGAAGCTCTTATAGTAGAGTTAAATAAAGCAAAAGGTTTTACACCAATAGGAGTTAGAAGTACACCATTTTCAGGCATATTAGAAGGTAATGGAAAAACTATTACTAATTTGTTAGTACAAGAAGGACAACAGTCATTAGGTGGACTATTTGGAGCTACATCGAATGCACAAATACAAAACTTGAATATGAAAAATATATCAATTAGTAATACTGCATATTCAGGAGGAATAGTAGCATATGGAACTCAAGAGTTGACAATTGTAAATTGTAGCGTAACAGGAAATATTGAGTCAACTGGTGGTATGGCAGGAGGTTTAGTTGGCTATGTTGATACGATGAATAATATTCAAAGATGTAAAAGTAATGTTACAATAACAGGAACAGCATATTTTAAAGGTGGAATTCTAGGATATGTTAACACAAAATTACAGAGAATAGCAGATACCACAAATCAAGGAAATATATCTGGTAATGGTAATTATTCAGGAGGAATTGTAGGAAATGTTTATTGTAGTCAAGTAATTGAAGAAATTGTTAATACTCATAATACAGGAAATGTAAAAGATGCAACAAGTGGTAATGGAGGAATTTTAGGATGGCTAAATGGTGGAGTAGAAACAATAAACAATTGTAGTAATGAAGGAACAATAGAAGGTTATGGTGCTGCAGGATTAATTTTCTCTATGACAGCGAATATTGGAACAATGTCAAATTGTCATAATTCAGGTAATGTTACATCGACAGGTGGTATTGGCGATGCGGCAGGATTAATAGCTAATGTAGGAAAAATAACAACAATTACAAATAGCTATAATACAGGAGACATAAAAGCAGTAAATAAAGTAGGAGGACTTATTGCAACTGCACATTATCATGCTTCAAGCAAAGAAACAATACAAGAAATGTCACAATGCTATAATACAGGAAGAATAGAAGGAAACAAAGATAATATTGGAGGACTAATAGGATTTAGCTATAATATTATTACCATAAATAAATGTTACAATACAGGAGAAATAATTAATAATACAACTGATAATACGACTTCTACTGGAGGACTTGTTGGTAGAACAGATGTGAAAATACTACAAAATTCATACAATATGGGACGTGTTACAACAAGTAATGGATATGCAGGAGCAATCATAGGATGTAAACAATCAACTTCAACAAATTCATTATTACAAATGAATGATTGTTATAATCTAGGAGATATAACTGCAACACGTTCAGCAGGAGGAATTATAGGTGGTGCATACGCATCCACAGGAATTAAAGCTACTATTCAAAACTGCAATAACGAAGGAAATGTGCAATCATCTAATGAGTATGCTGGAGGAATTATTGCAGAAGATCAAATGAATATAGAAAAGATAGAAAAATGTACTAATAAAGGAAATATAACGGGAAAATATACCGTTTCTGGAATATTAGCAGAAATAACAAATGTGGTTTCATATGTTGATAATTGTTCTAACCAAGGAATGCTTAAAACAACATCGTCAGCATCATATGGAATGGGAGGAATTCTTGGCAATATTAAGATAGATCAAGATGTTGTTATAACAAATTGCAATAACCAAGCAAAAGTAGATGGTGGTTCATCACCATACACAGCAGGTATTGTAGGAGGAATTTCTTTGCCATATAATACAAGAACTGTACAAATATCAAACTGCTATAATACAGGAGAAATTACAGGGACAGGAGGAGATGTAGCAGGAATTGTAGGATTGTCTTCAACTTCTACTCAGATAACAAATTGCAGTAATAGTGGAATAATAAATGGAACAAAGAATGCAGCAGGAATAGCTGGAGAACTAAAACAACAATATAATTTACAAAATGTTAATAATACAGGAAATGTAACTGGTGGTACATATGTTGCGGGATTCATAGCAGATTTTAGAGGAGGAAGCAATGTTGCCACTATAGCAAATTGTTTTAATAATGCAATTATAAAATCAACAGAAACTTCAAAGTATGCATGTGGTGGTTTTGTGGGTTATAGTGCTCATAGTGGAGGAACCCAAATTACGAATTCATATAATAATGGAGAGATAATGAGCAATGATGATACTGGAGGAATAATAGGCTATAACCAAGGATCAGTAGCGATAGAAAAATGTTATAATTCAGCTAATATAAAACTTGATGGAAGTAATAATTCTACAAGTTTTGGAGGAATTATAGGTTATAATTCAGGTGGAATATTAAATCTAAATAATATCTATAATGTTGGAAATATAGCAGAAGATGCAACGGTAACAAATGCAGGAGGAATTTTTGGTTATGGAGTTGGAACGATAACAATAACTAATTGTTATACAACAGCAAACATCGGAACAGCTACAAACAAAGGAAATTTATTTGGAACAGCTGGAGCAACAATTAATATAGATAACACCTATTATTCAAATGAAGGAAATACTGTTGGAACAAATGCATTTCCAGCGACGACTGTAACAGATAATTCAAGTTTCAAATCGTTAGCTAATATGCAAAGTGATGAATTTGTTACAATATTAAATAATGGTGGTAGCGTATGGACAAGAAAGACAAATAAAAATAACGGATTACCAATATTTAATTAAAATTTAAAAAGATTACAACCTTATGGTTGTAATCTTTTTATAATTTGTTAAAAAAGTATAAAAATATGCTTAAAGTATTGACAAATCATAAAAAATAGTGTAAAGTATATTAGCATTACAAAAAAGAGGTAATAGTATGGAGAAAAATGTAAAAGTCAGTATGCTTTGCCAAATCTATGGAAAGCTGCTAACCGAAAAGCAATTTAATGTATTAGATGATTACTATAATAATGATTATTCCTTATCGGAAATTGCGGAAAATTATAGTATTACAAGGCAAGCTGTACGAGATAATATCATGAAGGGGGAAGCAAAACTTTTCGAATACGAAGAAAAGCTAGGAATTATGAAAAGAACATTAAGTCAAGAACAACAAATCGAAAAAATACTGTTAGAACTAACGAAAATCGAAACAAAATTCTCTGATAAAAAAATTGCTAGTATTTTGGAAAATGTGAAAAAAGAATTAAATTGTTTAGTATAAGGATACGAGGAGGAAGATATGGCTTTTGAGGGATTATCTTCAAGATTACAAGAAATTACAAGGAAGTTAAAAGGAAAAGCGAGAATTACTGAAAGCGATTTAAAAGAAATGCTAAGAGAAGTAAAACTTGCTTTGCTAGAGGCTGATGTTAACTATAAAATTGTAAAAGATTTTATTGCAGATATTAATGAAAAAGCTTTAGGGCAAGATGTATTAAAATCGTTAACACCAGGACAACAAGTTGTTAAAATTGTAAAAGATGAATTGGTAGAATTATTAGGTGGAACAGAAAGTAAAATTAATTTTAATCCAAATCCACCAACTGTTATTATGCTAGTAGGTCTTCAAGGTTCTGGTAAAACAACAACAGCAGGAAAATTAGCAAATCTTTTAAGAAAACAAGGAAAAAATCCATTATTGGTAGCTTGTGATGTGTATCGACCAGCAGCTATTAAACAATTGCAAGTTGTTGGAAAGCAATTAAACATTCCTGTTTTTGCAAATGAAGAATCTAAAGATGTTGTTCATATTGCAAAACAAGCCATGAATATTGCAATTTCTAAATTAAATGATGTTGTAATTATAGATACAGCAGGTCGTTTACATATAGATGAAGAACTTATGCAAGAACTAAAAAATCTAAAATTAAACTTAAAACCATACGAAATCTTATTAGTAGTAGATGCAATGACTGGTCAAGATGCTGTAAATGTAGCCACTTCATTTAATGAAGAAATTGGAATTGATGGAGTTATCTTAACAAAGCTAGATGGTGATACCCGTGGTGGTGCAGCACTATCTGTAAAAAAGGTAACAGGACGACCAATTAAATTTGCGGCAACTGGTGAAAAATTAAGCGATATTGAAGTATTTTATCCAGAAAGAATGGCTTCTAGAATTTTAGGAATGGGAGATGTTCTTTCTATTATCGAAAAAGCAGAAGAAGCATTTGATGAAGAAGAAGCCTTAAAACTAGAACAAAAATTAAGAAAGCAAGAATTTGATTTAGATGACTATTTAACACAACTAAGGCAAATGAAAAAAATGGGTTCATTTTCTTCTATATTAAAAATGATACCAGGAATGAATGCTTTAAAAGATGTCAAAATAGATGATAAAGAATTTGTAAAAATAGAAGCAATTATCTGCTCTATGACCAAAAAAGAAAAAAGAAATCCAAAACTATTAAATGGTTCAAGAAGAAAAAGAATTGCTACTGGTGCAGGTGTTACTGTACAAGAAGTTAACAAATTCATGAATTCTTTTGAAATGACACAAAAAATGATGAAAAAAATGAAAAACGACAAAAGCATGAAAAATATGTTAAAAGGAATCAATCCAGAAGATTTAAAAGACCTAAAGAATTTTAAAATGTAAAAATATGTCATTAAATTTTTAAATTTAAATAAATTAATTCATATTTCAGGAGGTGAAAAACAAAATGGTAAAAATAAGATTACAAAGAGTAGGTGCTAAAAAAGCTCCATTCTATCACATTGTAGTAGCTGATTCAAGAAGAGCAAGAGATGGAAAAATCATTGAACAAATTGGTACATATAACCCAATGACAGAGCCATCTACAATCGTACTTGATAAAGAAAAAGTTGCAACATGGATTAAAAATGGTGCAAAACCAACAGATACAGTAAAAGCTTTAATTGAAAAAGCAAACTAGGAGGAGCAAGTATATGAAAGAAATGCTTGAAATTATGATTAAAAATTTAGTTGCAAATCCAGACCAAGTTACAATTACTGAAAATGAAAAAGAAGATGTAATTACATTTAGTGTAAAAGTTGCAGATTCTGATATGGGTAAAGTAATTGGAAAACAAGGTAGAATTGCAAAAGCAATTAGAACTGTTGCAAAAGCAATCGCTACAAAAGAAAATAAAAAAGTAAATATTGAATTTGTAGAGGATTAGTTAATGAAACAGTTAATGGAGATTGGTCAAATAGTAAATACTTATGGAATTAAAGGATTTGTAAAAGTAGTTCCTTTTACAGACAACATAAATCGATTTGAAGATTTAGATGAAGTTTACCTTCAAACGAAAAATGGATTAGAAACATTTGAGATAGAAGAAGTAAAATATAGTAAAAATACTGTATTACTAAAACTAAAAGGAATCGATGATATCAATGTTGCCGAAAAATATAGAAACTGTTATTTAAAAATAGACCGTAAAAATGCGGTAGAACTGCCGGAAGATACATATTTCATTGTGGATTTGTTGGACTGTGAAGTTGTAACAGATGAAGGTGAAATATTAGGTAGAATAACAGATGTATATCCTACAGGTAGCAATGATATTTATGTTGTAAAAAATGAAGAAGGAAAACAAGTATTATTACCAGCAATTAGCCAAGTTATAAAACAAGTGGATATTGAAAATAAAAAAATAACGGTTCACTTATTAGATGGGCTTATATAGGGAGTAGTTATGAAATTTGATGTTTTAACATTATTTCCAGAAATGTTTACACCACTGACGGCCAGTATTATTGGAAGAGCTTCGAAAAATAATTATATTAAAATAAACATTACCAATATAAGAGATTTTTCGAAAGACAAACATAAAAAAGTAGATGATACACCATATGGTGGTGGCGCAGGAATGGTAATGAGAGCAGATGTTGTATATGATGCTTATAAATCAGTTGCAACAAAAGAATCAAAAGTAATCTATTTAACTCCACAAGGAAAAACATTAGACCAAGAAAAAGTTAAAAATTTAAGTAAAGAAAAACACATTGTTCTTTTATGTGGGCATTATGAGGGAATCGACCAAAGAGTAATTGATGAAATTGCTCCAGAAGAAATTTCAATTGGTGACTATGTTTTAACAGGAGGGGAACTTCCTGCCATGGTTTTAATTGATAGTGTATCAAGATATGTAGAAGGAGTTCTAAATAAAGATTCCATACAAGAAGAATCTTTTTCGACAGGACTTTTAGAATATCCACAATACACAAGACCAGAAATCTTTTATAACAGACAAGTACCAGAAATTTTACTTTCCGGTCATCATGAAAAAATTGAAGATTGGAGAAAAAAGAAATCACTCGAAATAACCTATAATAAAAGACCAGATTTACTAGAAAAACTAACCTTAACGAATGAAGAAAAACAATATATCGAAAATTTGAAAGAAAATAAAAATTAGAAAGAAGGAGGAAAGTTTTCAAATGGATATTATAAAATCAATTGAACATGAACAATTAAAAAATAAAGTTCCAGTATTAGATGTTGGAAATACTGTAAGAGTTCATGTAAGAATTAAAGAAGGAAACAGAGAAAGAATTCAAGTATTTGAAGGAATTATTATTAAAAAACAAGGTGGAGGATTAAATGAAACATTTACAGTAAGAAGAATTTCTTATGGTGTAGGTGTTGAAAAAACATTCTTAGTTCATTCACCATTAGTTGAAAAAGTGGAATTAGTAAGAGTAGGTAAAGCAAGAAGAGCTAAATTATTCTACTTAAGAGACAGAGTAGGTAAAGCATCTAAGACAAAAGAAAAATTAGGTGCAAGAATCGAAAACAAGGAAATTACTTTAAAAGAAGAAATGGCAGAAGTTCCAGTTGCTGAAGAAGTAGCAGAAGTTGTAGAACCAGTTGCTACTGAAGCTGCTGTTGAAGAAACAACCGTAGCTCCAGAAGAAGCTCCAGCAGTAGAAACTCAAGAAGTTGTAGCTGAAGAAGTTGTTGATACTGTAAAAGAAGAAACTGTTGAAATAGTAGAAGAAGCACCAGCTGAAGAAGAAACAAAAACAGAGGAATAATAAATAAAAAATGGCGAACTTTAATGTTTGCCATTTTTTTGTATAAGAACCCTCCGTCTCGCTAGCGCGAGCCACCTCCCTTAAATAAAGGAGGCTTTTCTCTACTTTTCATAAATACCACTAACACTAATTCTAACCCAAAATCCGTAGAGTAAAGGCCCCTTTACCTAAGGGGCCGGTCAGCGAAGCTGACCGGGGGTTCTATTTACTACTTACTTCTGCATATTTTTTTAACTTTTCATAAACTAATGCATTTACGGTTCCAGCAGGAAAATGTCCATTTTTATCTTTCTTTCCGGCAGGAACTCCTGTTAATACTTCAATTCCCTCTTCAATAGAAGAAACCGAATAAATATGGAAAGTACCTTTCTTTACTGCATTTACAATTTCATCCGATAAGCTAAGGTTATCGATATTTTGTACTGGAATCATAACACCATGTGATCCGTCTAAACCTCTCATTTTACAAATTTGATAGAATCCTTCTATTTTTTCATTCACTCCACCAATTGGTTGAATTTCACCTTTTTGGTTTACAGAACCGGTAACGGCAATCGATTGATTGATTGGTACATTGGATAAGCTAGAAAGTAGGGCATATAATTCAGTACTTGAAGCACTATCGCCATCCACTCCGTTATATAACTGTTCAAAACAAATACTTGCAGTAAGTGATAGAGGAAAATCTTGTGCAAACATTTCTCCTAAGTATCCACTTAAGATGTATACACCTTTTGAATGGGAAGAACCAGACATTTCAACTTCACGTTCAATGTTAATAATACCAGATTTTCCAGTATAAGTATTTACCGTAATTTTTGAAGGTTTTCCAAAAGAGTAATCTCCAATGGTCATAACGGTTAAACCATTAATTTGTCCAACTTTAAATCCATAAGTACTAATTAATAAAGTATTTTCACGAATCATTTCGGTATAGCGTTCATCATATTTTTTGACACGGTCAATACGTTCTGTTAATGTCTTATCGATTAAATCTGCATTTACTACTTTCGTTTTGGATAATTTTGCCCAAGTACATGCTTCTGCGACAATTTCAGATAAATCATTAAATCTGGTCGATAATTTTTTCTTACTATTAGCAAGTTTTGAAGAGTATTCTACCATTTTTGCAACAGCACCTGCATCAAGAGGTGGTAAATCCTCTTGTTCACAGAAACCATGAATAAAACGAGCAAGTTTTAGTTCATTTTCTTCATTTTTTGGAGCATCATCTTCAAATTCTACTTTTACTTTAAATAATTTTTTAAAATCAGAATCCATAGCAAGTAGAGTATGATAAATATTGGAACTTCCAATTAAAATTACTTTTAAATCAAGTGGAATAGGTTCTGGTTTTAAAGATACCATAACCATAGAACTACGTTGGTCAACAGCATTTTCAATATTTAATTCTTTTATACGAAGAGCTTTCTTTAATGCCTCATAGCATAATGAATTAGAAAGCAAGTCTTTTGCTTGCAGCATAATGTAACCACCATTTGCCTTGTGTAAAAGACCTGGTTGTAACATAGTATAATCTGTTTTTAATGCACCATAATAGTTCTCATATTCTAGCTTTCCAAATAAGTTATGATATGAATAGTTAGAATCCATTATAACAGGAGAACCTTCTAATTCACTATTATCAATAAATAAGTTAACTCTATAATTTAACCAAGGTTGTTTCGGTTCTTGGCGAGGACCAGCTAATTGTTGAGGTTGAGCGGATGCTGGTTGTTCTATAAATAAAGGAACATTCTTTAAAATATCCTTTTTTACATTATCTAAAAATTTATTAATTTTTTTGTTTCTCTTATATTTTGATTTAATATAATTAATATGTGTATTAATAGTAAGTAGGGCAACATTAGATTGCCATTCTTCAATTTTTTTATCAGAAGCTTTTTCGATTGCTTTAATTTCAGCAATAGCAGCTAAAATCTGCTCTTGTACAATACCTGATTTACTTTCAAATTCTTTTTTTACATTTTCATCTAATTTTTCAAATTCTTCTTCTTCGATGGTTTTTCCGTCAATAACTGGCATCATATAAATTCCATTTTGAGCAGTTTTTACTTGGAAACCATATTTCATAGATTGTTCATTTAACTTTTCTAAAAGAGAAGAACGTTTTTGTTCAAATTCTTGTTTGATTAGAGCTTTTTCTTTTTCAAAATCTTCATTACTAAAAGTTTTATTAATATCTGCTTTAATATCTTTAATAAACCCATCCATATCTTCTTTAAATTCTTTTCCTTGACCAGCATTTAAAGAAACGGCAATAGGTTCATTTGGATTATCAAAATTATAAATATAGCACCAATCAGAAGGAGTTTTTTCTTTTTTGGAAATATGGTTTAAATAGTTTTTCGTATACATTGTTTTTCCGACACCATCTGGACCTTCAAGGTATAGGTTATATCCTTTTACATCTACACTAATTCCAAACTCTAAAGCTTTAATTCCTCTGTCTTGACCGATTCCAGTATGAATAGATTCAATTTCAGAAGTATCATTAAATTTGAAAACACTTGGGTCGCAATAATCTTTTAATTGTTTGTAGTTTAGTTCATTTTTTTTCATTCGTTTTTCTCCTTTATTATTAAAAATAGTATGTCATAATAATAGCATTCTCATTTTGTTTATAATAATTCTTCCTTTGTCCAATTTTTTGAAAATGATGTTTTTCATATAATTTAATAGCAGGTTCATTTTTTTCATTTACTTCTAAAGTAAGAGAAGATAAATTTTTCTCCTTTGATACATTTATTAAATGTTCTAATAATTTTGTTCCAATTCCTAAGTTTCTCATATCTTTTTTAGTTACAATATTCGTAATATGAATGTCATCAATGGCAGTCCAAATTCCAGCAAAACCAACGATGTTTTCATCTTGCAGAGCAACAAAGTATTCTGAGTTTGGATTTTCTAATTCCTGTTTAAAGACATTATAATTCCAAAAATCATCGAAATCGATGGTAAGAGTATCTTTTATTTGTTCTAAATCTGAAATAGACATAGAGCGAATTGTTATATTCACTTTTTTTCCTCCAATTCTCTTTCCGCATTTGATTTTTTTAAATAAAGTGGGGAAAGAGGAGTGTTTTGATTTGATTTAAAGGCGTCAAAAGCAGCAATTCCAGTACAATATGCACTTAAATTACAATATTTTTCATCATCTTCAATAATCGCATTTTCTTTCAAATTAGATTCTAACATATCTTTATAAATCCTGCTACCATTTCCAACAAAAAAGACAGGTTTGTTACAAACTTTTAATATTTCTGTAATATTAAAAATAGTATCTACTAAAAACTCACCAATTTGAGTATAAGTGCCATTTTTATGTTCAAATAATCCATAATATACATTATCGTTTTTAGCATCAATTAAAGAACAGATTAGTCCATTGTAATTCGATAAATAAGCAAGAGAAGTAAGGGAGCTAATTCCAATACTTGGTTTATTTGTTACATCACAAAAGGCTTTTATTGTAGATATACCAATACGAATACCTGTAAAGGAGCCTGGTCCTTTATCACAAGCAAATAAATCAATGTCTTGAACGGATAAATTGGTAGATTTAAATAATTCATCAATTAATGGCATTAATTTAACGCTGTGAGTGTTAGCATCGTTAATTGTGATTTCTTTTATTAAAGTGGTATCTTCTAAAATAGCTGCAGCGCATATGTTAGAAGATGTATTTATACTTAAAATTTTCATATATCATTACTCCTTTAGAACCCCAGTCGCTTCGCGACAGCCCCATTAAGTAAAGGGGCCTTTTATAGAGCTTCAATTAATTTTTCGAAAAATTTTCCATGTGGTTGGAGATATAGGATTCGTTTCGAATCATTTTCCAAGTCTCGTTCAAAGGTAATATGTAAATATTCTTTAGGGAGTACATCTTGAATTTGCTCGCCCCATTCAATAATACAAATACCATTTTCAAAATATTGCTCGCCACCGATTGCATAAAATTCATCACTTGAATTTAAACGATAAACGTCAAAATGATAGATATTAATATTATCTTTGGTATACTCATTTACAATAGTAAAAGTAGGGCTAGAAATTTCATTTTCAAGACCAAAGTAAGATAAAAAACCTTCTGTGAATTTTGTTTTTCCAGAACCTAAATCACCAGATAAAACAACAACATCACCAGTATTTAACTTGCTTGCTATTTTTTTTGCAAGATTCATTGTATCTATTTCATTATTTGAAATATATGATTGCATGATAATTCTTCCTTTTTCTATATTTTATATAAGTATTCTATATTATTCTTAGCAAAAAGTAAATTATTATCGAAAAAAAGAGTAAAAAATTTTTTTGAAAAAGGTCTTGACAAACAATATAATAACCCTTATAATTTATTAATGTCGGTAGAAAATGCAGGTGTAGTTCAATGGTAGAATTCCAGCCTTCCAAGCTGGCTATGCGGGTTCGATTCCCGCTACCTGCTCCACTGACATGCGCCCTTAGCTCAGTTGGTCAGAGCAACCGGCTCATAACCGGTGGGTCCAAGGTTCGAATCCTTGAGGGCGCACCATTTATGCTAATGCATATAATGGTTTGTAAGAACTAAAATTCTAACACAACCATTTAAAAATTGAATATGGACAGGTGGCCGAGTGGCTAAAGGCGGCAGACTGTATGCTTTGCTTTATAAAAGCAGAAATTGCAGCCCACAAAAGTGATTTTGTGGTGAAAACCGGGCTAATTCGGGGAAGTCTTAACAGTTTAAGCTGATGATAATCCCGAGCTAGGAAAGAAATTTCCGAGTGTAGAGACTTTATACCTGGTATCTTAAAAAGATAAAGAGAAAGTCCAGACTACAAACAAGAAATTGGTAGTGAAAACTATAGTAGTAAGAAATCTGTTCTCATACGAGTACGAAGGTTCGAATCCTTCCCTGTCCACCATAAGTGCGACTTAGCAGTCGCGTTGAATGATGAAAAGTGAATAGTTAAGAGTATGTAGCTTAGTCCAAGTAAAAATCTAATAGGCAAGTTTGTACTTTTCACTATTCACTTTTCATTTTGCACTTATTTCAATAACCTATTTTTATTCTAAGGAGTTTTTTATCTATGAATTTTATTACCAATAAAGAAAAAGGAAATTCCGCATTAGGAATTGCAATTGCATATTTTAGTACAAATGGGTATGTAGTATCTATTCCATTGAATGATACACAAGATTATGATTTAGTAATTGAAAAAGAAAATCATTATTATGGAGTACAAGTAAAAGCAACAAGTTGTAAAACAAAATATGGAAATTATCAAGTTGCATTAAAAAGTTGCGGAGGTACAAAAGGGACAACATATAAAACGTTAGTAGATACTGATATCGATTATCTATTTATAGTTACAGATAACATTGATATGTATTTAATACCAAAAGAAGTAATAAGTAATAGAACCACGTTAAACTTATGCGATAAGTATGAAATATATAGAGTGAAATAAGAGAATATATTGAAAATTATATAGAAATGTGGTATGATTCACATATAAAAATGATAGAAAGCATTTTTATAGAGAAACCAATAAAATAATTTTTAGGTAGAAAGAGAGGTACAATATGAGACGGAGCAAAATTTGGTGCTTAATAATTAGTGCAATTATTGTAGTTGCTATTCAGATAGCTATAAGGGATATAATAGATTATCCTACAGGAGGAATAATTTATTTTTCTTTAGCATATTTCGCCGGAATAGTTCTTACTACAACAGCAATTGAAGAAATGATTCATAAGAAAAATATGAGATCATGGCTTATAACAGCAGCAACAGGAATCTGTATGACGACAACAATAATAACATTTATTTTAAGTTTATTTGGTACTTTAATGGATAGTTATAAAATTATAGTAACTGTAGTGTTTGGTGTCTCATTTATAGGGTTTATTGTATTTGATATAATGCTTATAAGAGAAGAAAAAAAGGCACCAGTTAATTGTTTCGAAGAATAATTGTAAAAAGGAAAGTAAGGTGAAATTCACCTTGCTTTCTTCGTATAATTTCCAATCAAATTCATAAAATATAATAAGAGGTAGAAGTATGGAAAATTAGAAATTTATGCAAAATATATTTTAGTTCCAGTTATTGTTGGAATAATGATAGCTGGAATTTTTACTTACGAAAGTATAGTGAGCATTATACCAATTGTAGCAGTAGTAATATGGACAATTGTTTCTTGGCAAGAGAATCCAAAATGGATGAGAGTGGGAGAAGCAGCTATTTGTGTTATGTGGATTATTTATGATTTAATTGTAGGGGCATATACAGGAATGATTACAGAATTTATTATCTTAGGTTCTAGTGTTGTAGGAATTATTAGAAATGATTTAAATAAAAGTTTGCAAAAAGAAGAAAAATAGTATATAATATTTACATAAAACCAATAAAGGAGATAAATAAATGGCAAAAATAGGAAGTCAGAACCGGTTACTAATTCCAAAAGAGCTAACAGATTTACTCAAAATTTCTGGGACTGTGGGAATATTTTGGGATGAGGCAGAAAAGAAAATCTATTTGAATCATATAGAAAAATGCGAAGAAGAATTTTGTATTTGCGTTAGAAATATTGATAACAAAAATAGAATTTGTCTGCCTAATAATATTTTGAGTTTGATTGGAGCAAACCGGAAATCTGAATTTGTGATTGCGGTAAAGAAATATCGGATTTATATTTTTAAGGCCGAGGAAAATAGGGACTAGAAATAGTTCCTATTTTTTAATCTTATTTTAAGTTTTATGGTATAATATAAGTAATAAAAATTAGAGGGAAAAATTATGATAGAAAATTTGAAAGAATGTAGGTTGTGTCCATTTAAATGTGGAGTTAATCGATTAGAAGGTAAAAAAGGAAGATGTGGCTGTGATGATAAATTGCGTATTGCTCTTGCATCATTACATTATTATGAGGAACCGTGTATTAGTGGAAAAAATGGCTCTGGTACGGTATTTTTTACGAATTGTAATTTAAAATGTAAATATTGCCAAAATTATGAGATTAGTCAACTTCAAAAAGGAAAAGAAATTACAATCGAGCACTTAGCAGAGATTTTTCTAAAACAACAAGAAAAAGGAGCAAATAATATTAATTTGGTGACACCAACGTCATATGTGTATCAAATTATAGGAGCATTGGATATAGCAAAGAAAAATGGGCTAACAATTCCTGTTATATATAATACAAATGGATATGAAAACACAGAAACAATACAATTATTAAAGGGATATGTTGATGTTTATTTACCAGATCTAAAGTATTATAGTAATGAGTTAGCTAAAAAATATTCTGGGGTAGATAACTATTTTGAAATAGCGACAGAGGCAATAAAAGAAATGTATGACCAAGTAGGATGTCCAGTTTTTAATGAAGAAGGGATTATTAAAAAAGGTGTGATTATTCGTCACTTGGTGCTACCAAATCATATTTTAAATACAAAGCATATTTTAAAATGGGTAAAAGAAAATATGCCGAAAGATACTTATATAAGTGTAATGGCACAATATTTTCCAACTTATAAAGCAAAAGAAGATGAGCTGATTAATAGAAAGTTGACGAAAAAAGAATACAAACAAGTAGAAGAATATTTGTATTCTTTGGATTTGGAAAATGGATATATGCAAGAGTTAGGAGAACATGAGGAAGAATATGTGCCGGATTTTGATTTTAGTGAATAACCTAACAATTGAATTATTAACACAAATGTGCTATAATGATATGTAATATTGGGCATAAAGTAATTGTGTGATTTTGCAATTACGAAAAACCAATAAAAAAATAACCTAAAGGAGAAAAAAATATGAAAAAGTTAGTAGCAATGGTAATGACAGTGGGGATAGTAGCAACATGTGCTACTTTGAATCCAATGCGGGTAGAGGCAACAGTAACTCCGGCGGATGTTGAACTGGCTGAACAGGAGGAACAGCAAAACAACGATGTGCTTATACAGATAGTTCATACGGATTTAATGGATTATACGTATAAAAACGGAAAAATGGTTGGGAGTAATCCTAGAGAAGTTGTGACAGCTTATTATATTGTCACAAAAGAGGACGAAACGATTGAGTCGATTGCAAACCGTTTGGAAATCACAGAGGACTATCTTCTGTCAGTAAATCCGGATTATAAAAATCCGGAAGAGTCATTTGCTCGGTATGCATATGTAGAATTGCCTGAAATAGACTGGCATGTGCTAACAGATGTATACTACATTGTAGGAGTAGGAGACTGTCTTTGTGAAATATCTAAATACTTTTACACTGACATTGAAAATCTCCAGTTTCTTAACCCTAAGATAAAAGATCCGAATTTAATTTATGCGGAAGACATAATTAGGGTAAAATAGGTTATAAACATAAAGCCAACTGATTTGTTTTAGAATCAATTGGCTTTATAAATTTTTATTTCTCTAATTTATAAAATACCTTTTTTCCTTTTTTCAAAATAGCATAACCTTCTTTAAAATCGTCATCAGACAACATATAAGTTGTATCTTCTATTTTTATATCATTTAAACTAATACCACCTTGAGAAATTAAAGTTCTTGCTTGACCTTTTGATGGAGCAATACCTGTTAAAATAATAGCATCTACAACTGAAATATTTGTACTATCTACTTTTACAGTAGGCATATTTTCCAAAGAACCGGTTCCTTCAAATAATGCTTTTGAAGCTTCTTGGGCTTTTAGAGCTTCTTCCTCACCATGAATTAATTTTGTAATTTCAAAAGCAGCGACTTTTTTGGCTTCATTAATTTGTTCACCAGGTAAAGAAGCAAGTCTTTTTACTTCTTCCATTGGTAAATAGGTAAGCATTCTTAATACATCATAAACTTCGCTATCTCCAATATTTCTCCAGTATTGATAAAATTCATATGGAGAAGTTTTAGAAGCATCTAACCATAAAGCACCACTAACGGTTTTTCCCATTTTTTTACCTTCTGCATTTAATAAAAGTGGGCAAGTAACACAAAAGCTTCCATTCTGATGAATTTTACGAATTAAATCAACACCTGCAAGCATGTTGGACCATTGATCATCTCCACCAATTTCAACTTTGCATCCTTTTTCTTCAAACAAATGTAAGAAATCATAACTTTGCATTAACATGTAGTTTAATTCGAAAAAGGTAAGACCTTTTTCCATACGTTGTTTAAAACATTCTGCATCAAGCATACGGTTAACATTAAAATAAATACCATAGGTACGAATAAATTCCATATAGTTTAAATCTAAAATCCAATCACCATTATTCATAATAATAGCAGCATTTTCTCCTTCAAAAGAAACAAATTTGCTTACTTGTTTGATAATATTATCAACATTTTTTGAAATTTCTTCTTTAGTAAGCATTTTTCTCATATCGGTTTTTCCACTTGGGTCACCAATAAATGCAGTTCCACCACCAATCAAAATAATAGGGCGATGGCCACATTTTTGAAAATATGACATCATCATAAGGGGAATAAAATGACCAATATGAATACTATCAGCAGTAGGGTCAATTCCTAAATATACAGAAAATTTTTCTTCTTCGGCTAATTTTTTAAATTCATCTTCAAATGTAATTTGTTTGATTAAATCTCTTTCTTTTAAAACATCGTAAATTGATTTTGATTCTAACATAATCTCATTCCTTCCTTGTAATTAAAAAGAACAGATATGAAATCTGTCCCAAACATATCTTATAAATTATTACTAATATTTAGCTTATTATATATTTTTGAAAATTCTTCATTTTCTAAATAGCGATTTAAATTTTTAACAGAAATACCAGTGTCTACAGCAATATGGTCAATAGTATTGGAATAATTTTCATTATCAAAATAGTTTCTTAATTTTGATAATTCAAAATTATCTTTTGGCATACAATTTTCACATACTGCAGTTTCTGATAAATAAAAACATCCACAACGTTCACATTTTTTAAATTCCATATTATCCCTCCAAAAACGATAATAAAACATAATCTTTTGTTTTCTGACACACATTCTACCATAAAATACAAAAAAAGAAAAGGAAATTTATAAAAAAATAGTAAATTCAATAAAAGATAAGAGAACGATACAGAAATCGTCCTCTTAAAATTAAAATAATGCACTTGTTGGAATGTACATATC
This sequence comes from Clostridia bacterium, assembly GCA_017626365.1. Taxonomy (GTDB): domain Bacteria; phylum Bacillota; class Clostridia; order TANB77; family CAG-508; genus RGIG8482. The sequence continues at coordinate 74,181 of JAGAIV010000001.1, read as the reverse complement.
ATCTGGTGGATATACATACTCATCTTGCGGTTTATCACAAGACTTTATTTCTTTAATTTCAATGACTGGAATATCGCCATGATAATCTCCTTTTGTAATTTCTCCTGTAATTTCTACCCAAGTTCCATCTGAAAATTGAGAAGCATTTTTATAATTGCATAGAAATCCTACTACTAAAGTTTGATTATCGGAACTAACTACCATATTTCTTGCTAACACAAATTGAGTTTGGCTAAAATCATATACTCTGTATACATACCCAACAAAATGAATCTTTTGACCAATATGCTCATTTAAGTTATCGTGAACTGATTTCAACACATTTGTATAATTGTTAGCAGTAATATTAGAAACATCGGGAACGGGAATCGAATCGTTTACACGTTGAGTATAAAATACCTTATAAAAACTAAATCCAGCAAGAACAAGTACAACAATAAACAAGAGAATAAACACAATTTTAAAGATTAATTTATGATCTAATTTCAAATTACAAACAAACATAAAATCCCTCTTTTCAATATAGAAATGTTACTAAAGGTTATGCGAAAAGAGAAAAAATATGACTTTCTTATTATACAAAAAATGAGTGAAATTTCTTCACTCATTTTTCTATGGGACTTTTTTTAGTCCCTTATGGGAAACTTATTCCAGTTATCAATAAAAATCTGTTTAATAGTAAATGCGGAATTTATTTTGTTTTTTTATATTTAGCTTTAAGAGAAATATGTTCTTTTACGAATTTTCCTGAAGCTGTTAAATTAGAATCTATTTCTGAAGGAGACTTTATATCAACGGGATTTAAAATAGCAGAATCTTCATCTTTATTTGAAAATGACCAATTTATCCAACTTATATCATTTTGATTAAGAAAATTTAACCATTCAGTAGAAGAATCTAAGGAAACTTCATTATCACCTGTTAAATTTGTAGTACCCCATTCAGAAACAATAACAGGTAAATTTGCATCTAATGCATCTTGAAGTTTATTTCTAGCAGCAGTTTTATGCGTTCCAGCATAAAAGTGAAAGGCATATAAAATATTTTCATAGTCTAATGGAGAATCTATAATTTTATCTATATCTGTTGACCAATTAGGAGTACCAACAATAATTAATGAGTTAGGACTGTTTTTGCGTATAATAGGAATAATTTCATTTGCATAAGGTTTTATAGAATTTTCCCAAGTCACATTATTTGGTTCATTACATATTTCGTAAATTATATTAGGACAATCACTATATTTAGAAGAAATTTCATTAAAAAAGTCTTTTGCTTTATCTATGTGAGTCATAGGATCTCCATCAGATAAAATATGCCAATCTATAATTACATACATGTCTAAGTCTATAATTATATTTGATAATTCTAATAATTTATCTTTTAAAGAAGGGTTAGAAATATATCCGTTTTCTTCGGTGTATAGAGCTAATCTAAAAACATTAATTCCCCAATTATCACGTAGATATTTTAAATTATCATAATTAATAATATTACTATACCATTGTAAGCCATGACTACTTAAACCTTGTAATTGGAAAATTTTATTATATTGATTGTAAATTTTGGAACCCTTTACATGTAACTGACCATTAAAAGATGGAAAAGGATTTTTGGAATTTTCGTATATACATATGTTGATAAGAAAACTACTTAAAAATACCAAAAGAGTTAATAAAATTATTAATATAAAAGTTTTTCTAATTTTCATTTTTCCCTCCATAAAACATTTGTAAAAATATTAAATATTGATTTTATAGAATATTTACTAACTTTATTAGGAATAAAATTATTAGTAACATCATTTCTGTTACTAATATCAAATACTATAGCTATTAGTAAATAGAAAATATTTGATAATATAAAGAACATTGAAAATATAAAAGCAATATTAAAATCAAATAAAATAAACTTAAATATACAAGTTGAAAGACCTATGGTGTTTAATAGCAAAAAGAATAAATGAGTGAAGAAAACTTTTGAAGTATTACTAGAAATAGAATTCTTTAAATTTTCATTTTTGGAAGAAACTTCAAAACCTACATTGTTAAATCCGAATAATTCAAAAATGACTTCTTTTGCTAAAATAGGGAATAATATTATTTCATGAATTTTATTCCATGTAGAAGAGTGAGAATGTGTTGAAGAAATATCAACTACATACTTTCTTAGAAGACAACTTAATAGCCATAATGTAAAGAATATATACCAATTACAATCAAGTGTAATTATGTTGAATACACAAAATAGTAAAGGAGCTATTAAATATATTATTTTTTTAATTCCAAAGAACCAATATGATATACAAGATAAATAATCAAATTTTTGTCTAATTGATAAAATTTTATTAAATAAAATATTAGTACTTTTTAAAATTTGAATTGAACCTCTAGCCCAACGTGTACGTTGCTTTATAAAACTATCATAATCAAGAACTGTTTTACCATATACTAAAGTTTTATCTAGAGCAATACCAGTATAACCTTGAATTTCCATATTTAATCCAGTAGCAATATCTTCTGTTATACTATTTGTAGCAAAGTTATTAGATTTATAAAGAGCCTCTCTAGATAAAACAGCATTAGTACCACAATATATAGAACTATTAAAAGTATTTTTCTTTAGATTGATAAAATTGTAAAAATAGTCTTGCTCAAAAGGAATAGAATCTCCTAAATTAAACCTATGTTGGAATATGTCTGGATTAGTAAAACTTTGAGGTAGTTGCACAAAACCAATATTTTTATTTAAAAAGAAGTAAGGGATTACTTCTAATAAAAAGTTAGGTTCTGGAGCCATATCAGCATCTAAGGTAACAATATAAGGAGAAGAGGTTTTTGATAAAGCATTATTATAATTTCCAGCTTTAAAATCTTTTCTAGATGTTCTAGAAATGTAATTCACATTTAATTTTTGTGTTAAATGCTTAATATTATCTCTATTTCCGTCATCACAAACATATATATGAATTAAATTGTTATTAGGATAATTTAAATTTAAACATTTAGTAATTGTATTTGATAAAATATCTTCACTTTCGTTGTAAGTAGCAATAAAAATATCAACATTAGGAAATGAATTTTTATCAATAGAAGGTTTTACATATTTTTTTTTCCTTGGGATTAATATGTTTAAAAAGAAGATTGTACAATCAAAATAATCCCAAACTTCGATGGTTAGAAGTAATAATGAAAAGATGAAACATACAATACCCAATTTAAAGGTAAGAGTAAAAAATATTCTATATAAAATATATAATGTAAATATCAAAATAGATAATATATATAAGCTATTTTTTAAAAAGTTATCTTTCATATAATACCTCCATAAAGTAATTTGTTTGATTATATACAATGATTAAATAAATGTAAATAAATAATTAACAAAATGTAATATAAATATAATACTTGTAATGCAAATGTAATATTAAATGTTTTTACATTTGTTGACAATATAAATACAGATAGATATAATACTTTTAAATATTGTAAAAGGAGAAAAAAGATGGAAAGAAAAAATCAAGGAATCACCTTAATTGCATTAGTTATTACAATAATAGTACTATTAATATTAGCGGCTATATCTATCAATTTGGCATTAGGTGAAGATGGTATTATTGATAGGGCAAGATGGGGAGCTTTTGTTACTAAACTAACTTCAATTGAAGAACAAGTGGAACTTGCAAAAGAACCTGATGATAATGGAAGTATCATCTTAAGAAAAGATAAAGTTTTTGCAGAAGAATATGGAGGAGAAAGAATTTCTGACGGACTAAAAAAAGATATAGTAGAAGTTAGAGAAGGTAACATTAATTCAGGATATACACAAGAACAAATTAATCAAAAATATGAAAGTATGAAAAACGCTGAAGGTAAAATCCCAGAACTATATTATGTTTTAGAAAAAGTTTCAGGAGAAGAAAATGGATATTTATATGATTTGAAAACAGGAACTGCATTCAAAGTTATAGGGGAAATTATATTCAAAAAAGAATTCCACATATATAAAGCTGGTAACGGTAGAGATGATGAAGATAAAATAGGACCAGAATTACCTAAACCAGATGATGAAATAGGAGATTGGATTCCAATATATACAAAGGAAAATTATACAAAAATAGCAACTGAAGAACAAAATTATGATATTTACAATTTGGAAAATATTAAAGTCGGAACATACAACATGAATAAAGATAGCAAATATAAATTAATGGTAGACCTAGATTTTAATAACGAACAGGTAGATATGATAAAAGGATTTACAGGAACTTTTAATGGTAATGGACATTACCTTAAAAATATAAAAATAAATAGTCAAAATGTAACAGATGACTATTATTACTATTCAAAAGATATTTTCAAGAATTATGATGATGCTTCATCATCAAAAATAGGAACACCAACAGGAATATTTGATAGAATTGTTAATGCTAAAATTTATAATTTAGGGGTAACGAATGCAAATGTTACAGGATATATTAACTCAAATGGTTATGGAACTAACCTAGGAATACTTGTAGGAGATATGGCACAAAGCACAATAGAGAATTGTATAGTTGAAGAGTCAACAGCTACAAGTAATGGAAGAACTCAATCAGGACCTGCAGGAGGAATTGTTGGATGGATATATAATACAGAAGAACCAAGCAATTTAACTAAATTGAAAGTAGATAATGTAAGAGTATCTAGTTACAGTAATACAGCAGGAATAGTTGCAGTTATTATGGGAAATTCAAATATTTCTGAATGTGTAGCAATAGATAGTAAAATTACATTAAATGGAGATAGAGAAGATATTGCAGGGATAGTTGGAACTTCATGGGGTGGAACAGTAAAAATAGAAAAATGTAAAGCCAATAATATAGAATTAAATAATTCAATGACGAGTTTTGATAATTATAGTTCAACTTGTTCTGCAGCAGGAATACTGGGATCGGCTTCGGAAAATGTTAAAATAGAAGTTCTAGGCTGTAGTGTTGATAATATAGAATTACCAATGGCAAAAAACAGTGGAGGAATAGTAGGATGTCTAGGAGGATCAAGTAGCGGTAATAATGAAGAAGAAAGTATTATCTCAGATTGTATAACTACAAATTTGAAAAAAACTAAGTCAAGAGCAGATGGTGGAATATTAGGATTTGCAAAATATAAAAAAGTAAAAGTAGTAAATTGTAAAGTATCAAATTATGAACCAGCTGAAATTACATTGCCAGATACAATTTCATCAACTGGAAGTAATGGAACATGCTGTAGAGGTGGAATTGTTGGAAGTGCAGCATATAATAATGAATTAATTATAGATAGTTGTGATGTCAAAGATAGTTATATAATTGCTTGCAACGAATCAATGTCTAATGCAGGAGGTATTCTTGGTGGAAATCTAGGATCAAATTTGAATGCAGATGCTAAAGATATCAAGAATTGTTCAGTAGAAAATACAACAATAATATCAAAAGGGGTAGGAATGACTGGCAACTATAGGAGTGGACAAACAAATGCAGGAGGAATTGCAGGAGAATTAGGTGGTTCTAATATTATAAGTTGTACAGTTAATAAATGTAAAATTTATACAAATATAAAAAATAAATATGAAGGAACCTACTATACGTCAATGACAAACGGTTGTGCTTCTGGATTAGCTGGATGCTCAGATTTTTATAGTTACAATTGTAAAGTTTTCAAAATAGAAGGCTGTATTGTAAAAGATACAGAAATTAAATCAGATAGTTTTCAAGCGAGTGGATGTATAGGATATTTTAATGGAAGTGATGGATATACAATTTTAGGATGTACAGTAGATAATTGTGATATAGAAGGAAAATATAATGCTGGAGGTATTTGTGAATTGGGAGCAAATGGAAATTTAAATATTTCTAAATGTATTGTAAAAAATTCACATATAACATCAATAAATGGTAGTGCAGGTGGAGTATCTTCATGCATAAATACATACTATGGAGCAAGTATAGACGAATGCACGATTGATAATTGTGAAATTAAAAATTTAGAAATAGCATCGTTTATCAATAATTCAGAATCATGTTATGCTAGAGTAGGAGGAATGGTAGGTCATATAGGTGTGTCTAGCGCAACAATAACAAATTCTATAGTAAAAAATACAAACATAACTAGTGTATATCAAGGATGTGGAGGAATAGCAGGAGATATTACTAATGGAGAAAAGATTACAGGATGCAATGTAGAAAATGTAACAATTACAGCAGCAGGTACAAGCTCAGGAGGAATTGTAGGAAATTCTGTAGTAAATTCACTTTTAGTAGAAGGTTGTAATGTTAAAAAACTAAATATTATAGCAGAAGGCGCTAATAATGGTGGAATTATGGGACTAGGATATGGAAAAGTTAAAGACTGTGAAATAGATGAGTTACAAATTGCATCAAAAGCAAGTAACAATGCAGGAGTGTTAGGAGTAGCATGTTCATATGGAATAGAAGGAACGACGGTAAAAAATTCAATTATAACAAGTACAGGACAATTTGCAGGTGGAATGGTAGGAGCTGGAGATTGTAAGGAAATAGTAGAATGTAATCTTATAGGAACTACTATAACTATTGAAAATTACGGTGTAGGAGGAATTACTGGAGGAAACGTTTCATCATATGGTAATTATAAAATCGAAAACTGTAATGTTATAGACAGTGAAATTAAAGGTAAAGATAAATCAGTAGGTGGAATCTTAGGAGAAAACTGCGAAGTAAGTAGCAATGCAACATTTATAATTAATGGGTGTAAAGTTGAGAATTCAAAAGTGACTCTAGAGGGAGCAGATGCTAAATCAGTAGGTGGTATAATTGGAAATGGATTTAATATAATAGACAATGAAGAGGCAACAAACATAAATGGATGTATTGTTTCAAATACACAAGTAAAAGGAGTAGACTATGTAGGAGGTATTAGTGGAGCAGCATCTACTAAAATCACGGGTTGTACAGTAACTAATCAATCTATAATAACAGGTAGAGATTGTGTTGGTGGAATTCAAGGATTTGGAGGAATTTTAGGAGAGTCAACAATTACCTACAGAAGAAAAATATATAATTCAAACAGTTGGGAAAGTGCAACTAAAAATGCAACAGCTTGGAAAGCAAGTAAAATTACAGGATGCCAAGTAGAAGATTCAACAATAAATGCATCAACGAATATCAATTACATACAAGGTAAAAATTCATATTATGTAAGTGGATTTGAAGGAACTAAGGAAAATGATGTAATAGAAAACTGCACAAATACAGAAGTTACACTAAATAATATATAAAAGAAAGATATTTTTGTAAAAATAAATTATAGAGTAAGAATGACGAAGAGGTTATTTTACGAATTGAAACAGAGAGATTACAAGTAATCTCTCTGTTTTAGTTGTTAAGAAAAAACAGAAAAAAGTGGAACAAACCTTGACAAAGTAATACATGTAGAGATAATATAATAACATAAGTAAATATATACATTGAAAACGAAATAAGATTTAAATAACAAATCTGTTGTTATTTAAATAAAAACAGAAGAAATGTACATATTTATGAAAAAAAGAAAATAATAAAAAGGAAAAAATACGTGAAGAGAGCAAAAGAAAAATGAGAGAATTAAAACAAAACAAAGGTATTACCTTAATTGCATTAGTTATTACGATTATAGTGCTTTTGATATTGGTAGGAATATCTATTTCTATGCTATCTGGAGATAATGGAATTCTTAATAAAGCAGTTCAAGCCAAAGATGCAACAAGAGGAGGAGAAGTACAAGAAACTGTAACATTGGCAGTAGCAAATAATACTGGTGTAGATTATATTGGAGGAACAAAACAAACTAGAGCGGAAGTAATTGCTCAATTACATGCAGATGGAAAGTTGACAGATAGCGAAGTTGCAACATTAGAAGAAAATGATGTAATAACAATAGGTGGAATAACAATAGATTTTAGTGTTCTTGGCTCTATATCTAATGCAAAAACATTAGTACAGGCTTTTAAAGATGGAGAAATAAATGTAGGAGACTATATAACAAATTATAATTCAACATTGAATAACTCTAATGCAACAGCAAGTTTAACATCAGAAGAAACAGGATTTGATGGTGGAGCGCAAACTTATAAAGTTAATACAAATACAACATGGAGAGTTTTAGGATTAAATAAAGATGAAACACAACTAGTAATAACTACAGGAAGCCCTATTAAAAAAGAAATGGATTCATCAGCAACAGATGATTGGAAAAAAGATCCATATCTATATCTAGACAAAGCAGAAGGTTGGTATAATACTAACGATGAATTAGTGTCTAATAATATATTAGATAAAGTATGTGCAATTTATGCGGGAAGATATGCTACTGCTACAAAGAGTATGAGAATAGAAGATATAAATGTAGCATTAGGGTTAACATTAGATAAGAATTCTAATAAAATATATAAAACTGCAGATGAATCGAAAACCGCATTAACAGCATATCAAGGGAACTTTGGACAAAGTTATACATATAAAACAAATGACTATGCACCAGAAAATTACTTGAAAGCAAAATATCCATCAAAATATAGTTCTTTAACAAATAAGAAATCAGGAGATAGCGTAGATGTGACAGCATTTGGGTATATGTACACAGATTCTAGTATAGTTGATCAATCTAGCAAACTATATGATGTATTATTTAAGGGAACAGAAAGTGGGTCAAACGGAAAATCTTACTGGCTTGCGTCTTCTGGTGTCTACATGAACGGCTCTGATTATTGCAATTTCGGTCCAGGGGCTGTCGTTGAAGGCAGTGCTGGCGCCGGCTCTGCCTTGTTCATTTCGCGCGGCCATTCCCTTGCGCAATGGTATGCTGTGCGCCCTGTAGTTTATCTACAGTCTGGAGTTACAGTGGATGATTTGTCCATTTCTTCAAGTGGTAGCGAGGAAAATTGGACGACGACATTACCAAATAGTTATTCGGGAATACCATTAGAGTATGGACAAATCACAGAGTAAGATATAAGATGGCAGGTGTAAATTGTATAATAAAACTAGTCAAAAATTCTCAAGTAAAATTGAGCAAATTTGACTAGTTTTTTCTATGTCTTTTTTAGGTATAATTAACCTATCTTTTCTTTGAAAGGAGTGGTGTTATGAGAAAAGACATTGAAAATGAATTATTGAAATATGGAATGGGGGTGAATTTGTTGAATAAATCCGAACTTGCCAGAAGAATGAATTGTTCTAGACAAACCATTAATTCTAAATTAAAAAAGTAAATGAATTATCTACCAGTAAAAAAAGAATTTACACATCTAAGCTTGATGAATTTAAAGATATTATTGAAATAAAAGTAGAAAAATATGCTTGTTCTGCTATGTCAATATACTTGTTACTTAAAGATAAATATGGCTATACTGGTGGCTATTCTTCTGTTGCTAGATATGTTGCTTCCTTTAAACAAGAACAAAAAGTTAAAGTTACAATTCGTTTTGAAACTACTCCTGGTTATCAAGCTCAAGTTGATTGGAAAGAAAAACTCGAACTTGTTGATAGCAGTAATGCTCCATACATGATTAATATATTCCTAATGACTCTAGGTTACTCTAGAATGAAATTTGTGAAATTAACTTTTGATAGAACTCAATCTACTTTGTTTGAATGTTTAACTTCTGCATTTGAATTCTTTGGTGGAACTACTGATGAAATTCTTTTTGATAATATGAAAACTGTTGTTGACCATGCTAAATCAGATTTCTCTAATGTAGTAATTAATGAAAAATTTGTTCAATTTGCTAAAGACTCTGGCTTTCTTGTTAGAGCTTGTCTCTTCTTTCAGTTAATTTCTAAAAGATATGGTAAGAAAAGTACAATAATTACAACAAATATGCCATTTGGAGCTTGGGGTGATGTTTTTAATGATAATATTTTAGCTAGTGTTATTCTGGATAGATTATTAGACCAAGCATATGTTGTTAAAATTGTCGGAGAATCTTATCGTACTAAATATTTAGCTGTAAACAAAAAGAGTGCTGGATAATTCCAGTACTCCATATATACATTTTATTTGAGAATAATTGCTCAATTTAATATGAGAATTTTTGTTAATTTTTGCTTGACAATTTACAGAGGGTTCATTTTTATGACAAAATGCAACCTTAAGAAAAATTGTATAATTTTTACAAAAATATATTTACATGTAAGTACGAGATGTGATATAACAAGATTATTCTGTTAGCACATCTCGTGCTTTTCTAATAAAAATTTATATCAAAAGAATTTTAATCTAAAATAAAATTCCAAAGAGCAAAGAAAATAAAAAGAAACGGAGGAGAGAAAAATAGAAGACAAGAATAATTTTAAAGAAGATATTGACAAAGAGACAGATATTTATTATTATATACTTAGTAGGGAAGATATAGTTAAGTATATATATGATGAAGAAAAAGGTATATTTGTATTACGAGAAGATGAAGAAGAATATGTAGTAATAAGAGAAAAAAAGATAAATCATAAACATGATAAAACATACAGAAATATAATAAGTAATAAAAACGATGCAGCATATATTATTAATCAAATATTAAATGTAGAAGAAGAAAACGGAGTAAAACCAGAAGAATTAGAAAAATACAACAGTAGTTATGTGACAGCTAGGCTAGAAAATAGAGAAGCAGATGTAGTATATAAAATAAGAGATAAAAACATATTCTTTTTAATAGAGCAACAAACAAAAGTAGATTATAGTATGCCATTCAGAATACAAGAATATGGACTAGAGGTAAAGAAAAGTGCAATCGATATAAAGAAAATAAAAACAAAAGGATATGAAATACCAGTAGTAATACCGATTGTGATATATACAGGAAGAGATAAATGGAAAGTAAGTCTAAAGATAAATGAAACAAAAGACGAAAGATTTCGTAAAGTAGATTTATCAAAATATAATTTAATTGATATAAACGAATATAAAAAAGAAGATTTATTAAAAAGTGAGCACTTAATAGATAAAATATTTTTATTAGAGAAAACGGAAGCAGGAGAAGAGTTTATAGAAGTGCTAAAAGAAGTAATAGAAAGGACGAAAGATGAAGAAGATAGAAAAAGATTAACGACAATCATACAAACGAGTTTACGAGAAAAGATAGGCAAAGAAAAGGTAAAAAAAATAATAGAAGAAATGAAAGGAAGTGAAGTAACCATGTTAAGTTCATTAAGTAGAATAATAGACAAAGAAAGAGCTATTGGAGTACAAGAAGGAATTAGCAAAGGAACTAAACAAAATTTAAGAAAAATGGTTAAAGAAATGAAGAAGAATAATTTGCCAATTGAGTTGATAGAAAAAATAACTGGATTAACAAAACAAGAGATTCATAATGTAAATTAAAATATTGTAAGATTAATAAATTGAAAGCAGATTATGAATGAAGAAGTCTGCTTTTTGCTATGATGAGAACTATCCTTACACGCTATGTGGAGGCAATTATTCTTACTACTATGATGGTACTTATTCAAAGGCTCACCGTGACCGCGGTGCTACGAAAGGTGCCTACGATGATATTGTGTTCAGTACATTACAAATTACTATCTTTTTTGTGCTTAAATTTTTATAGTATCAATGGGAATTTCATTTTAAACGCAACAAAAAATCTATTAATTCTTCCAAATTCCTTGCGTAAAGTTTTAATTAGTGATATAGTACAAAAGAATTATTTTATTTTTTAGGAGGCAAGATTGATGGGACTATTTAAGTCATATAGTGAAAAAGAAGTAAAAAGAGTAATGCCAATTGTGAAGAAGATAAATGGATTAGAAGAAGAAATTTCTAAGTTATCTGATGAAGAATTAAGAGCAAAAACGACCGAATTTAAAAAAGAATTAGAGAATGGAAAAACATTAGACGATATATTACCAGAGGCTTTTGCTGTTGTAAGAGAAGCTTCTAAAAGAGTATTAGGCATGAGACATTTTGACGTGCAATTAATTGGTGGAATTATCTTGCATCAAGGTAGAATTGCGGAAATGAAGACAGGTGAAGGAAAAACTTTAGTTGCAACTCTTCCTGTATATTTAAATGCATTAACAGGAAAAGGTGTACATGTTATTACAGTTAATGATTACCTTGCAAAACGTGATAGCGAATGGATGGGGAAAGTATATAAATTCTTAGGTTTAACTGTAGGACTTGCTATTTCTGGAATGGAACCAGATGAAAAAAGAAGCGCATATGCTTGTGATGTAACCTATGGAACAAACAATGAATTTGGATTTGATTACTTAAGAGATAATATGGTAATTTATAAAAACCAAGCAGTTCAAAGAGATTTACACTTTGCTATTGTGGATGAGATTGATAGTATTTTAATTGATGAAGCACGTACTCCATTAATTATTTCTGGTCGTGCAAATCAATCTTCTGAACTTTATAAAAAGGCAAATGATTTTGTAAAACGTTTAAATGCAAAAGTCATTGTAGAAGAAGATGTGAAAGATGAAGAACAAGCACAAGATAATGAAAACTATGATTATATTGTAGATTTAAAAGCAAAATCAGCATCTCTTACTGCAAAAGGAATTAAAAAGGCAGAGGAATTCTTCCGTATTGATAACTTCAACGATTTAGATAATTCCGAAATTGTTCACCATGTAAACCAAGCATTACGTGCTCATGGTGTTATGAAACGTGATATTGATTATATGGTAAAAGATGGAGAAGTTCTAATTGTTGATGAATTTACAGGAAGAATTATGTATGGAAGAAGATACAATAATGGTCTTCACCAAGCAATTGAAGCAAAAGAAGGAGTTAAAATTGCAGATGAATCTAAGACATTGGCAACTATTACCTTCCAAAACTACTTTAGAATGTATGAAAAATTAGCAGGTATGACAGGTACTGCTATGACAGAAGAATCAGAATTTAGAGAAATCTATAACTTAGACGTTATATCAATACCAACGAATAAGCCAATGATTCGTAAAGATGAAAATGATGTTATTTATAAAAATGAAGCTGCAAAATATAGAGCAATTGTACAAAGCGTAAAAGAAAGTCATAGGATAGGACAGCCAGTTTTAGTTGGTACTGTATCAATTGAAAAATCAGAAAAGCTAAGTAAAATTTTAAAACAAGAAGGAATCAAACATAATGTATTAAATGCAAAATACCATGAACAAGAAGCTGCAATTATTGCTCAAGCTGGTAAATTGGGAGCTGTTACTATTGCAACAAACATGGCAGGACGTGGTACTGATATTATGCTTGGAGGAAATAGTGAATACTTGGCAAGAGAAGAAATGAAACGATTAAAATATACCGATGAGCAAATAGAAGAGGCAATGGCATTTAATGAAACAGAAGATAAAGATGTTTTAGATTCAAGAGAGAAATTTAGAAGTTTAGTAAAAAAATATGATGACGAGATTAAAGAAGAAAAAGAAAAAGTAATTGAAGCTGGTGGATTAAAAATTATTGGTACAGAAAGACATGAATCTAGAAGAATTGATAATCAGCTTCGTGGACGTAGTGGACGTCAAGGAGATGTTGGTGAATCTAAATTTTATATCGGTCTTGATGATGATTTAATGAAAATCTTTGGTGGAGATATGATTACTAGTGTATATAACACACTTGGAGCAGATGAAGATATGCCAATCGAATCTAAAATTATTTCAGGTGCTGTTGAAAAAGCACAAAAACGTGTTGAAGGAAGAAACTTTAGTATTCGTAAACATGTACTTCAATATGATGATGTTATGAATACACAAAGAGAAATTATCTACTCACAAAGAAAACAAGTATTAGATGGACAAAATTTAAAAGAAAACATCATGCATATGATTGAAGAATTAGCTGAGAGTCTGGTAACTTCTTATTCGATGGAAGAAGTTGTGAATAAAGAAGCGCTAAAAGAAGAAATTAGAACAGAATTTGGACTAGAAAATATTGAATGCTTGCAAGATAAAAAGTTCGATGAGCAAAAACTACTAGAAGAATTGAAACAAAAAGCATTCGCTCGTTATGAAGAAAAAGAACAAGAAATTGGAGAAGCAGACTTAAGAGAACTAGAGCGAGTTGTTATGCTAAAAGTAGTAGACCAAAAATGGATGGACCATATTGACGCTATGGACGAATTAAAAGATGGAATTGGACTTCGTGCATATGGACAAAAAGATCCAGTTGTTCAATACCGTATTGAAGGAACCGAAATGTTTGATCAAATGGTTTACGACATTCAACATGACGTAGTAAGAATTTTATTAAACATTCAAAAACAAACTGAAATAAGAAGAGCAGAAACAGCAAGAATTACCAATGCTTCTTTAGAAAATATAAATGATGTAAATGGTGGAGCAGAACAAACTCATGTGACAGTAAAAAATGAAGGACCAAAAGTAGGAAGAAATGACCCATGTCCATGTGGAAGTGGTAAGAAGTATAAGAATTGTTGTGGAAAGTAAAATAAAGCCCGTAAAATAAGGGCTTTTCTAATACAAAAATTTAGAAGATATAAATTAAATACAATTTTGGATACGTTCTAAGTGTATCTAATTTGTATCTAAAATAAAAATAATGCACAAAAAACATTGAAAAACAAAGCGATTTTAAGAAAAGTGACCAATGTCCCATGCGTAGTAGGCATTTTGTAATATAATTGATAAAGAAGATGATAATATGTCAAGAAAAATAGTAGCAATAGGTGGAGGAAAAAATGGAAGATTATGTTCTGATGGAACATATGATCCTTATGAAACAGGTCCAATGGACCAAGAAATTATAAGATTAACAGGTAAAGAACAACCACATTTTCTATTTATAGGACATTCTGTTCCGTTAGAGGGGCAAGATTTTTATTTCAATACTATGAGAAATATTTATGAGAAAATGTATGGCTGTGAATGTAGAGATATTAAAAGTAGTGAATTAAATAATTTAGACGAAGTACAAAAGAAAGTTGAATGGTCAGATATCATATATGAGGGTGGAGGCAATACACTAGATATGATAAAACTGTGGAAAGAAACAGGCTTTGATAAAATATTAAGAACTGCTTGGGAAAATGGAAAAGTAATGTGTGGGGTATCTGCAGGAGCAAATTGTTGGTTTAAAGAATGTTCAAGTGATTCATTGCAAATCAAATACGGTCCAGATCAACCATTAATTGCTATGGATTGTTTAGGTTTTGTAGATGGATTATTCGTTCCTCATTGTGATGCTCCAGGAAGATATGAATCAGTTAAAGAATTATTAAAGACAAGAGATACATTTAGTTTGTCAATGTCAAACTGCACTGCATTAGAAATTATTGATGATGAATACAGATTGATAACAAGTGACTCTTCAGCTTATGGAATTGAGTCATATGGGTTAAAAACATATTGGAGTGATGGAGAATATATTGAAGAACAAATACAAGTTACAA
Source organism: Clostridia bacterium (assembly GCA_017626365.1). Classification (GTDB taxonomy): domain Bacteria; phylum Bacillota; class Clostridia; order TANB77; family CAG-508; genus RGIG8482. The sequence goes on along the minus strand of JAGAIV010000001.1, from coordinate 58,791 downwards.
AAGAATTTAGAAATTTATCAGATTTATTGTCAAAATTAGCAATTAAAAAAGTCTCAAAATAAAGTTTTTCATCTATAAAATAGATACAAATTTAGATACATTCTGCTAGCAAGACAAAGTGTATTGTAGTGAAAATCAGTGCAAAAATGTGCGATTATAAGCATAAAAATGCTTTAAAGTGTAGTAGAATGAGGTAAACTGCAAGCCCATGTGGAAGTGGTAAGAAGTATAAGAATTGTTGTGAAAAATAAAAAATATAATAAAGCAGGTGCATCATAGAGATGCTCCTGCTTTAACGTTTTGTAGATGCTTAATTAAGCTGTTATCAGAGATTAAAAAAACTCCATCACTGATTTCTTCATATCCAGAAGTAGCTTCAATAGTTTCCAGCAATTCAGATTGCTCTTCGAAACTTAAATTAAGCAAGACACTACTACCAGCTACAAAAATAATAGGTTTTTTCATGATGATATCCTCCGTTAAATGCAAAACTCTTTGGTTTTAAGTTACAATTCTATTATAACACATATATTGCAATAAATCAATTTTATGTGAACTAGTCTATATCCACTCGCCATACTTCCTAATATACAGTTTCTTAACTACACTTGCAATAAAACAGTATAGAATTGGAAATCCTATGATGACGACTAAATAAATTGGTGCAAATGGAACAAGTCCAATCCAACTACCTAAAATCGTAAAAGGTACGATTAACGCGATGATGCTTAGAGTAATGGAGGTTGCATATACAGGAAGTGAAGCATTGCTTTTGACAAATGGAGTTTTAGCGGTCCTTATGATGTGTAGACCGATTAAATTGGAAACAACACCATAACTAAACCAAATGGTTTGGAAAAGGGCACTATCAGAGGTTCTTAAGCCAAAACCAAACCATAAAGAAGCAAATACCATTAAATCAAAGATAGAGCTTGTGGGACCCATGAAAAACATAAAATTTCGTAAGTCTTTTAAATTCCATTTTCTTGGTTTTGTAACATATTCGGAGTCTACGTTATCAAAAGGAAGGGATAATTGACCAAAGTCGTAAAGTAAACTTTGTACGAGTAATTGGATGGGGGTAATTGGTAAAAACGGAAGAAATACACTTGCAATTAGTACAGAGAGAACTTCTCCAAAGTTAAAACTTACAGCCATTTTAATGTATTTTAAAAGATTGGCAAAGGTTTTTCTACCTTCAATGGCCCCATCTAATAAAATATTTAAATCTTTTTCTAATAAAATGATATCTGAAGTTTCTTTGGCAATATCAACAGCGGTATCAACACTAATTCCAACATCTGCATTGGTAAGAGAGGGGCTATCATTAATTCCGTCACCCATATAACCAACCACACTTCCAGCTTCTTTTAATAACCTTACGATTCTTGCTTTTTCAATTGGACTAAGCTTTACAAAAATATTCGTATCATAAAGTAAACGAAGAAGTGCTATATCCGATAAGCGAGAAACTTGATTACCAGAAACGATTCTGGAAGAATGAATTCCAACTTGATTGCAGATGCATCTTGTTACTTCCAAATTATCACCAGTTAGTACAATAACACGTATGCCTTTTTTGTTTAAACGTTCAATTGCTTCTTTTGCTGTTTCTTTTGGTGGGTCTAGAAAACCGATAAATCCCATTAATACCATTTTAGTTTCATCTTTTATGCTAAAATTCGTAATATCCGAAATATCATTTTTTTGACATACTGCAATGACACGTAAACCGTCAGAATTTAATTTTTTTGTAAAGTTTCTAATGTTATCTTTTATTTCAGGGGTAATTTCTGAAATATTTCCGTTTTCATATACGAAAGTGCAAATCGATAGAATTTCTTCAACAGCGCCTTTTGTAATGAGTTGCCTTTTTTCTCCATCTGATACTACAACCGATAAGCGACGTCTTGAAAAATCAAAAGGGATTTCATCGATTTTGGTATATTTCTTTGGTATACCCGATAAATTCATTTCATTTGCCTTATCGATAATAGCAGTGTCAATATTTCCTTTTAAACCAGTTTGAAAATAGGCATTTAAATAAGCATGTTTTAAAACACCATAATTTTCGTTTCCATGAATATCTAAATATTTTTGAAGGACAATCTCATCCTTTGTTAAAGTTCCAGTTTTATCGGTACAAAGAATATTCATAGCACCAAAACTTTGAATGGAATCCATTTTTTTTACAATGGTTTTCTTTTTAGACATTCGAATGGCACCTTTAGCAAGAGAAGAAGAAAGAATAACAGGAAGTAAAAGAGGCGTTATTCCGATGGCAATGGCAACAGAGAAAGTAAAGGCAAGTAAAATATCATGTTTCCATACGTTTACTAAAAAAGTAATAGGAATCATAACCAGCATAAAACGAATTAATAATTTGCTAATATTTTCAATACCTTTTTGAAAAGCTGTTTTTGGTTTTCCAGTTTCTAAATTTTTAGCAATTTTTCCTAAATACGTATCATTTGCAGTTTTAATAACAACACCTTTTGCACTACCACTAATGACATTGGTGCCCATAAAACAAATAGTGTCTAAATCACTTACTGTTTTGATATCTTGTGTAGATTTTAATTTGGAATTAGAAAGTTTTCGAACCGCTTCCGATTCACCAGTAAGAGTAGATTGTCCAACATGTAAATCTTTTTCTTCAATAATACGAAGGTCAGCGGGAATCATATCCCCAGCAGATAGAATAACCACATCGCCTTTTACAAGCTCTTTCATGGGAAGCTGTATTTTTTTCTCATCACGTAATACAGTGCTAGTAGCAGCAACAAGACTTCGAAGTTTAGCTGCTGCTTTATTGGAACGGTATTCCTGTGTAAATTCTAAGATAGTACTAGCACTTACTAACACTAAAATAACAATAATATTGGCATAATTAGCTTCTGTCGATAAAATAATATCTGTATAAATTAGAACAAGACTAATAAGTAATAAAATAATATTAAAAGGACTAAATAAGCTTTCGAAAAAGTAATGATACCATCTTTTAGGACGAGCCTGCCTTAATTCATTAGGTCCATCTTTTTGAAGTAAGCCTTTAGCAAATTCGCTCGTTAATCCATTTTTAAAACAATTCATCTTTAATAAAAATTCGCTAGGCTCTAAAATAGTTTCTAGCCCATAATTTTCTTCGAAATTAATTTCATCTAATTTTAAATTTGTATTCATACATTCAACCTCTAAAAAATTCTTTTTTAAAGTATGCCACAAATAAGGAAGAATCATGCAAAAAGTGGCATACATTCTTGAATTTTACATAAAATTAGAGTATAATAATATCGATACTCGAAGAAGTAAAGCAGAAAGGAGCAAGATATGGATATTGTAACGAAGTTACAGGATGGAACTTCAATGGAGGTTCGGATAAGAGAAGGACGTATCAATGAAGTTCTATACAAAAGCAGTATTGAGGAAAAATTACTTCCCAGAAAAGATTCTGAAGACATTAAAGTATGGTTAAAAGACATCTTAAAAGCAGATGTTACCAACTTTAAAAAAATCCTTTCACACATAGAAGGGGACGAAGACTTTTTCTCATATGGCAAGAGATTATTAGATTGTGAAAAAAATAAAAAAATGCAAAATCTCTTGGATTACCAGAAAGAGTGTAAACGCAGACTGAAACAACTGGAAGATGTAATGAATCAGTACAGTTGGCCATAAGCTCTAGCAGGGGGGACATTATCTGTACCCCTTGCTTTTTAAATTGAAAAATAAAAGGTAACAACAATTTCAATAAAAAGTTGACATGTAATATTTGCTAATATAAAATAATAACATAAGGTAAAATATTACTAAAATTTACGAAGGAGGAAACAATGAAAGGAAAACAAAGAAATAACGGTATTACACTAATTGCATTAATTATTACAATTATTGTATTACTAATATTAGCAGGAATTGTAATAAACTTAGCATTAGGACAAAATGGAATAATGGTAAGAGGAGAAGAAGCAGGAATTGAATATGACATAGCACATGAGAAAGAAATATTAGGATTAGCATTAAAGGACATTCAAATCCAAAATGGTGGAAGTATGATAATACCAGATGAAGCAACATTAGAAAAAGCAATGAAAGATAATTCTGGAATAGATGGAATAACAGCGAAGAAAAGTAGTGAAAAACTATATATTGTAACCTATCCAGATAGCAAAAGGCAATATGAGGTATATGCAGATGGAACAGTTCAAGATGCAGCACCAAGAGTAAATGATGATACACCAGGAGAATGGGAAGGAGATGGAACTTTAGAAAATCCATACTTAATACAGAGTATAGAAGATTTAGTTTCACTATCAAATAAGGTATCACCAAAATATTCAGAAGTAAAAGCAGGTACACAACTAGAAACATATGAAACTTACGAAGGAAAATATTTTAAAATACAAAATGATTTAAATTTTGCATCTGTGAACTCATATGTAGATGCTACAAGAACAGATTATGGCGATGTAAATGATGATGGAGAAGCAAAAACGTTAATAGAAGAAATGACAGGTGGAGCAGGATTTAGACCTATTGGAAATTATTATAATGGTACAGATTATTCGTTCAAAGGAAATATAGATGGAAACAACCATACCATATCAAATTTGTATATTAAAAATGATAATAGTAATGTAAAGGTTGGATTTATCGGAACAGGTGACAATGTTACTATTACCAATCTTACTTTAGCAAATGCAGAAATAATAAATGATAAAAATACCTATGGAACAGCAATTCTTATTGGAAATAAAGGAGCAGGAGATGTTGTAGTAAGTAATTGTCATGTAACGGGAAATATAACATCTTATCCAGGTTATGTTGCACCAATATTGGGAGCTCACAACTATACATACCCTATACAGGGAAAAATTCAAATAAGTGATACAACTACTAATAGCAACATAGTAGCAGGAGGTTACTACATAAGCGAGTTAATAGCATGTATATATCAAACTGATACAGTAGAAATCAAAAATTGTGAAACAAATGGTACAATCACTGGAGAAAGAATTTCAGAAATAGGAGGAATCATAGGAAAAGCAGAAAAATGTAACACAATTGTTATCGAAAGCTGTAAAAACAATAGTGAATTTAAAATTGAAAACGATGGAGGAAAAATAGGAGGAATCATAGGACAAGCTTATAGTATCTCTACAATGCAAATAGATAATAGTTCTAATTTAAAAGATATGAAGTTAAAATCTTCTGAAATAGGTGGCATAATTGGAAAATATAGTGAAGATTGCAAAACCTTAACAATTGCGAATTCTTACAATATCGGAAATATAGAAGGAACAGGAAATTTAGGAGGAATTGTAGGATATTACTATCCAAATAGTAGTAATGATGCAATATTAATTCAACATTGCTATAATTTAGGACAAATTAAAACTTGCTCTAATTCTGGAGGTTATTTAGGAGGAATTGCTGGAGGAATTTATTATAGCAAGAAAGCGAATATAGAACAATGTTATAATGTTGGAGATGTTTTAGGAAAAGGTAATTATATCGGAGGTATTGCAGGAAGAAGTGGAGATGTGACGAATATAGTTAATTGTTATAATACTGGAGATATAGAAGGAAGTAGTTATTTAGGAGGAATTGTAGGATATATAAATAAAACAAATTTAATAGAGAATGTATATAATACGGGAGATATTACTTCAATTACAAATAATAATTACTTAGGAGGAATTGTAGGATATATTACAGATAATAGTGTTACAATAAAGAAGGCTTATAATCTAGGAAAAATAAAAACAGAGAAAACAGGTGATATAGGAGCTATATTAGGATATACTGATAGTAGTAGTAATACCTTAGAAAACAACTACTATTTAAATGATACTTATACAAGAGGTATAGGATGCATAGAAGATGCCCAAGGGCAAGTAGAAATGGTAGAAACAAAGGAAGGTATGTTAACGAAATTGAATGAACTAGTAACAGCTAATTCAGATATATGGCAACAAAATACGGATGGAAAGAATGAAGGATATCCAACATTGAAATAGAGAAAAATGCAGTTTTTACTTTATAGTGAAAACTGTATTTTTTTATTGACATATCAAAACATATGTTTTATAATAATTATGGTGATTATATGGAAAGACAAATTTTGCATGTAGATGTTAATAATGCATTTTTATCTTGGACAGCCATTGACCGATTACGTTTAGGCGAAACATTGGATATTCGAACTATTCCGGCTATTATTGGCGGAGATGAGAGTAGCCGACATGGGATTGTTTTAGCTAAAAGTATGAAAGCAAAAGAGTTTGGAATAAAAACAGGAGAACCTATTTTATGGGCTAGAAAAAAATGTCCTAATTTGCAAGTATTCCAAGGGGATTATTCTTCCTATAAAAAGCATTCAGATGAATTATATCAGTTGTTATTAGAGTACACAGATAAGATTGAACGTTTTTCTATAGATGAATGTTTTATGGATATGACTTTATTTTTAAGACCAAATGAAAAATTAATCGATAAAGCATATGAAATCAATAAAAGGGTAAAAGAAGAATTGGGATTTACTGTGAATATAGGAGTTGCGCCGAACAAGTTATTAGCAAAAATGGCTTCCGATTTTAAAAAGCCAGATAGAGTACATACTTTATATAAAGAAGAGATTCCGAAAAAAATGTGGGTACTTCCTATTTCAGAATTATTTATGGTAGGCAGAAAAAGTATTCCCAAATTAGAACAAATGGGAATTAAAACCATTGGCGATATGGCAAAACAAGATGAAAAAATACTAATCAAACGATTTGGAAAGCATGGAAAAATGATGTGGGAATATGCCAATGGGATTGATGAATCTGAAGTTATTTATAAATATGAACAGCCTAAAAATATTGGAAATTCTATTACATTGCCACAAGATGTATATAATATCAATCGTTTAAACGAAATCTTACTTGCTTTATCCGAACAAGTAGCTTTTAGATTACGAAAATATGGATTAAAAGCAAGTGTAGTTAGTGTACAAATTAAAACAAAAGATTTTGTAAGTTATTCTCATCAGAAAAAATTAAATACACCAACAAATATTACAAAAGAAATTTATGAAACTAGTAAGGAATTATTAGAACAGTTGCATCAAAATAGAGGAGTACGATTAATTGGAATACAAACTAGTAAATTAGTAGAAAAAGATCAAATACAGTTATCTATTTTTGAACAACAAACTGATAAAAAACAAGAAAAAATAGAAAATGTGATGGATGATTTAAAAAAGAAATATGGTTATGAAGTGATTACAAGAGCAGGTGAGATGAAAGTAAGCAGTATGTTAAATATAAGAGATGAGAAAAAAGAATAGAAAATCGAATAAAATGATTGCAAAAAAATATCCTTTTATATATAATAAGAAAAAACCAAAGGAGAAACAAAATGGAATTAATTGATGGAAAAGAACTTGCTAAAAATATACGTGCCAATTTAAAAGAAGATGTAGAAGCATTAAAACAAAAAGGAATTCACCCAAAGTTAGCAGTTATTATGGTAGGTGATGATAAGGCATCAGCTGTATATGTAAGAAATAAATCAAAGGCATGTAATGAAATTGGTGTGGAATATGAAGAATTCTTGTTAAAAGAAGATACCACAATGGATGAACTATTAAAATTAATTGAAAAGCTAAATAAGGATGCTAGTGTAGATGGAATTTTACTGCAAAGTCCTATTCCTAGACATTTAGACATAAATGAAGCATTTAGAACAATTACTCCTGAAAAAGACGTAGATGGATTCAATCCAGTTAATGTAGGAAAATTAAGTTTAAATCAAGAGTGTTTTGTTTCTTGTACACCATATGGAATTATTAAAATGTTAGAAACTTACAATATTCCGATAGAGGGAGCAAATGCAGTAATTATAGGAAGAAGCAATATTGTAGGAAAACCATTATTACAATGCTTATTAAATAAAAATGCAACAGTTACGATTTGCCATTCAAAAACTAAAAATCTAGAAGAAGTAACAAAAAGAGCTGATATCTTAATTGCAGCAATTGGAAAGCCAGAATTTGTTACAGAATATATGGTAAAAGAAGGTGCAACTGTAATTGACGTAGGAATTAACAGAACAGAAGAAGGAAAAATATTGGGGGATGTCAAATTCGATGAAGTATCGAAAAAAGCGTCATACATAACACCAGTACCTGGTGGAGTAGGGCCAATGACCATTGCAATGCTAATGGCAAATGTAGTAAAAGCAGCAAGCAATCGAAAATAAAAAATATATGTGGGGATTTTAAAAATCGAAGGGAGCGATTATTATTAAACGCTCCCTTTTTTTGTTTTTTAGGAGGTAAATATGGAATATTGGATATGGTTATCAAGAATCCAAGGATTGGGACCAATCAAAATGAAACAATTATTAGAAAAATATCAAACGCCGGAAAAAATTTGGCAATTAAATAAAGAAGAATTGATGCAAACAAAAGGTATTGGAGAAATGACAGCAGAAGAAATATTAAAGGATAAATATAGAAAAAATTTAGAACAATATTGCAACTATATGGAAAAATACAATATTGGAATAATAACAATATTTGATTCATATTATCCAGAAAGATTAAAACATATTTATGATCCACCAGTAGTATTATATTACAAAGGAAATAAAGAGTTATTAAGAAAAGAAAATGTAATTGCAATGGTTGGATGTAGAGAATGTAGTAAGTATGGAAAAGAGATAAGCAGTAAAATGTCATATGAATTAGCAAAACAAGGAATATGTATTGTTAGTGGGATGGCAAAAGGGATTGATTCTTATTCTCATATTGGCTGCATGAAGGCAGGAGGAAAAACAATAGCTGTATTAGGTAATGGACTAGACCAAATTTATCCAAAAGAAAATATAGGGTTATACCATCAAATTATACAAACAGGAGGATTACTTTTATCTGAATATGTAATTCGGCACAAAAGCATCTAAATTAAACTTTCCGGCAAGAAATCGTATTATTAGCGGACTAAGTAAAGGGGTTATTGTGGTAGAAGCAAAAGAAAAAAGTGGAACATTAAATACAGTGGATTTTGCATTAGAACAAGGTAGAGATATATTTGTGGTGCCACGGAAATATTACAAGTTTAAATTCAGTAGGCACAAATGAATTAATAAAGCAAGGAGCAAAGTGTATAACTTGTGTGGAAGATATTTTGAGCTAAGAATCATTAAAATTTTCTTAAAACTCTTTATCTTTTTTAAATAATGTAATATAATTGAAACATGGATTTTTTTGTTACAAAGGAGGATATTTTAATGAGTAATAAAAAAAGCGCAAAAAGAAGCAAAGATAACGAAAAAACAAAAAAAGTAAAAACAGTAAAAGAAAATAATAAAAAAGAAAAGAAAGCAAAGAAAAAAGGAAAGCATCCAAAACTTATGCTAGCACTTAAAATATTGATAGCACTAATTATACTAGCCGTTATTGTAGCAGTAGGGGTAGTTGCAGGGGTTTTCTTTGGAGTATTTGGAGATGATTTAAAAATAACAGCAGAAGCTCTAAATATTAAAACAGAAAATAGTGTATTAATTGATTTAAATGGCAATGAAGTTGCAACATTAAATGGAGAAGAAAATAGAGAAGTTATACTATTATCTGAAATGGGAGAATACTTACCAAAAGCATTTGTGGCAATAGAAGATAAAAGATTTTATGAACATAGTGGTGTGGATATACAAAGAACACTTGGTGCAGTTACTAAATTTATAACAGGAAACTCTAGTTATGGAGGAAGTACTATTACACAACAATTAATTAAAAATGCAACAGGTGACAACGATAAAGATTGGAAGAGAAAAGTAAGAGAAATTGCAAAAGCATTTCAAATTGAAAAAGAAATGTCAAAAGACCAAATATTAGAAGCTTATTTAAATACAATTCCACTAGGTGGAGGAGCTAAAAATGTTTATGGCGTAAAGGTTGCATCAAACTACTATTTTGATAAAGAACCTGTGGACTTAACAATTGCTCAATCTGCATATATAGCAGGAATTAACCATTCACCAAACCTATATAATCCTTTTAAGGAAACGCCAAATACAGAAAAAATTACAACTAGAACAAAAACAGTATTAAAAGAAATGTTAGAACAAGAAAAGATTTCCAAAGAAGAATATGATGCAGCAGTATCAGAAGTAGATGCAGGTTTAGCATTTAAAGAAGGAAATATTACAAGCAATAACTCTTTAACACAAAATGAAGAAGCAGCAGTTAACCAAGTTGCAGAAGAATATGCTGAAAAATATGATTTAGAGTTTAAAGTAGCAAAGCAAAAAATACAAAGTAGTGGATATAAAATTTATATAACAGAAAATAAAAACTTACAAGCAATTTTAGATGATGCCTATACTAATAATGCGGATTGGATAAAAACAAAAACGGTTACAAGAACAGATGAAAATGGAAATAAATATAAAGAAACAGTGCAACTACAATCTGGTATGGCAGTAATTGATCATAAAACAGGATATGTGGTAGCAGCAAGAGGGGTATTAGGAGAAAAAACACCATGGGGAAAAAATAGAGCAATTGACTCAGCACATCAACCAGGTTCTTCTATAAAACCAATAGCTGTAATATCACCATCAATACAAGAAGGATTAATTACAGCAGGAACTGTTGTAGATGATACACCTGTTAGATATGGTTCTTATTCACCACGAAATTCTGGTGGTGGATATACAGGATTAATGAATATAAGGTCAATTCTACGTGTATCTAGAAATATACCAGAAGTTAAAATGATGCAAAAATTAACACCTGCAAAATCAATTGAATATTTAAAATCATTTGGAATTACTTCACTTAGCAAAGGTGATGAAGGTGTAGCACTTGCTTTAGGTGGAGTGGGAAATGGAATTACACCACTAGAAATGGCAGGAGCATATGCAACGATTGCAAATAATGGTGTATATATTGAACCTACTTTCTATATTAAAGTAGAAGACCAAAATGGTAATATAGTTATGGAGAAAAAACAAGAAACACATAGAGTTTTATCAGAACAAAATGCTTGGATTGTGCAATCTTTATTAACAGAACCAACAGGAACTGGATTAACAGGTTCTGCTGGTGCAACAGGAACAAGAGCAAGAGTAACTGGAATGCAAACATGCGGAAAAACAGGAACAACGAATGATACTACAGCTACATGGTTCTGTGGATTTACACCATATTATTCAGCAGCCATGTATTTTGGATTTGATAGACCACAAGATGGTGGTTCAGGAGTACCAGGTAGTGGTACAGTAGCTGGAAGATGGGGAGGCATTATGAATAAAATTCATAAGGGATTAGATTCAGCAAGCTTCAGTAAACCAAGTGGTATTGTAACAGCGAGAGTTTGTAGTGATTCTGGATTACTAGCAACAGCAAACTGTGAAGCTGACCCAAGAGGTTCAAGAGCTTATACAGAATATTATGCAAAAGGAACAGCTCCATCAAAAACTTGTACAACTCACGTAAAAGTAAAAATATGTAAAGAAACCGGAAAAATAGCAAATGAATTTTGTACGGATGTAGAAGAAAAAGTATTTATCACAAGACCAAATAGTGAATCAGATACATCATGGCAATCAGCATCAGATGCACAGTATATGGCACCGACAGCTACTTGTGATAAGCATACAACAAAACCAGACACAGAAAAACCGGTAATTACATTAAAAGATATAGAAAAAGATACAATAGAAGTAACATTAAATTCTAAATTTACTATGCCTGTAGTAACTGCAAAAGATAATGTGGATGGTGACATTAGTAAAAACGTAAAAACAGAAATTAAAAAAGATGGAAAAGTAGTAGATAAAATTGATACTTCTAAAGCGGGTACTTATACTATAACTTATACAGTAGCAGATGCTGCTAAAAATACAGCTACAAAAACAATTACAGTAAAAGTTATAAAGAAAGATACACCAACCAATACAGTTGATGGAAATGATAATACTAATACCGTGACAAACACAACAAAACAATAAAATGAGGTTTTAATGGGCAAACACAGGGCTGGCCCCTACATATTAGAATTCTGTAGAGGCAGGCATTGTGCCTGCCCTAGTCCTTTATTGAGAGAAAGGTGGGAAAGTTTAGTGGATTTGAAATTATATAACACACTTACAAAATCAAAAGAAGTATTTGAACCAATAAATTCAGAGAAAGTAAGAATATATTCATGCGGACCAACGGTATATAAAAATGCAACAATCGGAAACATGAGAACTAATATATTTCAAGATGTTTTAAGAAGAGTACTTAAATACAATGGATATAAGATAAAACATGCTATGAATATTACAGATGTTGGACACTTGGTATCCGATGGTGACGAGGGTGAAGATAAAATGTTAAAATCAGCAAGAGAAGAACATAAGTCACCTATGCAAATTGCAGAGTATTATACGAAACTATTTTTGGATGATTTAAAAGATTTAAATATAGAGACACCGGAAATTATATGCAAAGCAACAGATCACATAAAAGAAATGCTTGAATATGTTGAAAAATTAGTGGAAAATGGATATGCTTATGAAACAACAAATACAGTGTATTTTGATGTTTCTAAATTAGATAAGTATCCAATATTAACAAATGCAGAAGTAGAAAATCAAAAGGCAGGGGCAAGAGTTGATATAGACCCAGAAAAAAGAAATCCATATGATTTTGCTTTATGGATAAAAGCACCAGAGAATCATTTAATGAAATGGGATAGCCCTTGGGGACCAAGCTATCCTGGTTGGCATATAGAATGTTCTGCAATGGGACAAAAATATTTAGGCGAACAATTCGACATTCATACAGGAGGAATTGATTTAATACCTACACATCATGAAAATGAAATAGCACAAAGCAAAGGAAGATGTGGTAAAATACCAGCAAGATATTGGATGCATGGAGAATATTTATTAATTAATGGTGGAAAAATGTCAAAATCATTGGGAAATGTATATCTAGTAAAAGACATCAAAGAAAAAGGATATGAGCCAGTTGTATATAAATTATTTAGTTATTCATGCCATTATAGAAATAAATTGAATTTTACATGGGAAGGAATGGAAGCGGCATCTAAATCACTAGAAAGACTACGTAATAGTTATCAAATCAATTTAAATGGAAGCGATGAATTAACAAAGGAAGATAAAGAAAAATTAAGTAAAATAGAAGAAAACTTTCATGAAGCAATTAATGATGACTTAAATATGCCACTTGCAATGAGCTATGTATGGGAAGCCGCTAAATTCGAAAAGAAAAATTTAGAAGTTGCAAAATTACTTGAAAAGTTTGACACAGTATTAGGAATTAAAATTGATAAAGTAAACAGCGAAAAAGAAGAAATTCCAGAAGAAATTATGCAAATAGTAGAACAAAGAAAAGAAGCGAGAAAAAATAAAGATTTTGCAAAATCCGATGAATTGCGTGATGAATTAATAAAAAGAGGGTATACTGTAAAAGATACCAAAGAAGAAATGATTGTAGAAAAGTGCTAAATTGCCACGTTTGTCTACTTATATATATAGTACAGATAGGAGAAAATAAATGACAGAAGAAAATGGAAAGAAAATAGGATTTTTTAAAAGAATATATTTGTCGATAAAAGAATTTGAACAATATGGAGTTTTTGCTGCTGAAAAGTTGTCAGTATCTATTAAGTATTTATTAGGAATTATGTTCGTTTTTGTATTAGTAGTAGCAGGTATTTTTATGTATCAATTCCATAATTCGTTTCAAGGAGCAGTTAGCTATTTTAAAGACAATATTGATGAAGTGTATTTTTCCAAAGGTGAATTAGAAGTAAATAAAGGAAATAAGTTAGAAATTCAAAATGATAACTCAGTATTACAATACGTGTTAATTCATACAGATGCATCAGAAGAAGAAATAAAAAAATATGAAAACAAATTAAATACATTTGAAAATGGGATAATCATTCTAAAGGATAAAATAATTTACAAAAATGAAATGCTAGCTCAAAGTATGCAATACAAATATGAAGATATTATAGCAAATTATCCAATTACCGAATTTGACAAACAAGGTGTAATAGATCTTATTTCAAATATTGATATGGTAAGCTTATATATTAGTATATTTATTGTTATGTTTATATATCTATATATTATTTATCTTGCTACTACCTTTGTAGATGTGGTAATGTTAGGAGTTTTAGGATATATTATAGCACGAATTGCTGGAATGAAAATACGTTTTAAAGCGACCTTTAATATAGGTGTTTATGCCTTAACCTTACCAATATTATTAAATCTAATATATATAGTTGTAAATACTTTAACAGGTTTTGAAATTCGATATTTCAATTGGATGTATACTACTATTTCATATATCTATGTTATTGTAGCTATATTTATGATTCGAGCAGATTTCATAAATAAACAAGCAGAGCTAATGAGAATAATAGAGGAACAAGAAAAAGTTAGACAAGAAATGATTGAAAAAGAAGAACAAAGAAAAAAAGAAGAAGAAAAAAACGAAAACAAAGATAATAAAGATGATGAAAAAGAACCAAAAGAAGAGAAAACAAGAGGCAAGAAGAAAGAAGAAAAACCATTAAATGATGATGGATTAGCTCCACAAGAGATTGAATAAGTCCGCCAAACCTTACTGGCAATTGGACTCTTCACGCTAGACTAAAGCACACTTTGAAAAGTGCAATTGCCACGTTTGGCTACTATGTACACTAATTTGAAATATAGGAAGGAATAAAGATGAACGAGAAGAAAGATAATAAGAATAAAAAGGAAAAACAGAAGTATGCTCTTATTGCGATTTGTCTTATTTTAGTAGTGGGAATATCAGTATTTGCACTTACATTAGTAAACAAAAATAATAACGACGAAGAAAAAAATATGGCATATACGGATTTGATTAAAGAAATAAATGAGCAAACGGTAGAAAAATTAGAGATGACAGTTGGCAGTACTTCTGTTAAAGTAAAAATAAAAGGAGAAGAAGAAAAAACAGCTATTGTTCCTAGCACACAAGCTTTTATTGAGCTAGTACAAGAAAAAGTACAAGAAGGAAATGAAATAGAGTTAATTCAAAAACCAAAAAATATTTTCTTAACTATTCCAAGCACATTTTTAAGCCTTTTACCAACACTTATGATGCTTGCTCTTCTTATATTAATTATTAATATGCAAGGACTAGGTGATAAAGGAAAAGTTTATGATGGAGTAGAAAATAAAAGTAAAGTACGTTTTAAAGATATTGCAGGATTAGACGAAGAGAAAAAAGAACTAGAAGAAATTGTAGATTTTTTAAAAGAACCAAAACGTTTTTACAATATGGGAGCTAAAATTCCTAAAGGAATCCTTTTATATGGAAAACCAGGAACTGGTAAAACATTAATAGCAAAAGCTATTGCGGGAGAAGCTGGAGTACCATTTATTTCAATGAGTGGTTCTGAATTTATTGAAATGTTTGCAGGTCTTGGAGCTTCACGTGTACGTAAGCTTTTTGAAAAGGCAAGAAAATTAGCTCCATGTATTGTGTTTATCGATGAAATTGACGCCATTGGTTCTAGAAGAACAAGTAATAGTGGAGCAGAATCTGAGAATAATCAAACATTAAATCAATTACTAGTTGAAATGGATGGATTTGAAGATAATGAAACTATTATTGTTCTTGCAGCAACAAACCGTCCAGAAATGTTAGATAAAGCATTATTAAGACCAGGAAGATTTGACCGTCAAATTACGATTGCACCACCAGATGTAAGAGGAAGAGAAGAAATTTTAAAAATTCATTCTGCAGAGAAAAAGTTTGCAAGTAATGTATCATTAAAAAGTATTGCAGAAGATACAGCAGGTTATACTGGAGCAGAACTTGCAAATATCTTAAACGAATCCGCTATTATTGCAACGATTAATGGTCATGAGGCAATTGAACAAGAAGATATTGAAGAGGCTGTTAAAAAAGTAACAGTAGGAGTTCAAAAAAAGACAAGAGTGATTTCTGATAAAGAAAAGAAATTAACAGCATACCATGAAGCAGGACATGCTATTGTGGGGAAATTCTTAGAAACTTCTGATCCATTAAAAGAAATATCAATTATTCCAAGAGGAATTGCTGGTGGATATACTATGTATAAATCCAATGAAGATAAATTTTACAAATCCAAAACGGAATTAGAAGAAAGATTAGTAGGATTACTAGGTGGACGAGCTGCTGAAAAGCTAGCGTTAAATGATATTTCAACAGGAGCAAGAAATGATATACAAGTAGCGACCCAGATTGCAAAAGAAATGGTCACTTCTTATGGAATGAGTGAGCGTTTAGGACCAATTTCACTAGAAGAAAATGAAAATTTAGCAATGTTTGGCGAAAGCATTGAAGATGTAATTGGTGTAGAAGTAAAAACACTAATTGATACAGCATACAAAAAAGCACAAGAAATTTTAAAGGCAAATATGGACAAGCTAGAAATAGTAGCAAACTTGTTGTTACAAAAAGAAACAATTACAGCAGAAGAATTTGATGAAATTTTTGAATAGAACCCCAGTAGGTTTTGCCGACAGTTCCTTAGGTAAGAGGGCATTACTTTACGGGATAATATTAATTACAAAATGAATTGGAGAAATATATGGAAGAAAAAAAGGATTATTATTTGAAAATGGCATCAAAGTTCTTGCTGTTTGCCATTATTTTGATAGGAATTTATGCTCTATATAAAACAGCAATATTTTATATGCCATTTATAATAGCATTAATTATTGCAAGCATTGCAGAACCTCTTATTAAATTATTTATGAAAAAACTAAAATGGAAGAGGAAACTATCAAGTATAGTTGCTCTAGTTTTAATAGTAAGTATTATAATTATATTAATAAGTATATTAGTATCTAACATTATAACGGAATCTATTAAACTAGTAGAAAATCTAAATGTATATATAACAGATGCATACAATTTTGGAATGGATTTTTTAAGTGATATTCAAGAAGGTAGAATTGAAATTCCAGAAGAAGTAATGCAGATTGCAGAAAAATCTTATGGAGGATTATTAGAAGGAGTAAAGACATTTCTTGGAACTTTCTTTACAGGAGTAATAAACACTATAACTGCAATTCCATCTTGGTTTACTTATGGATTTATTACTATATTAGCTGTGATATTTATTTGTTTTGATAGGGACTATATTATCCAGACCTGTAAGAAACATATACCAAGTAAATGGTTAGATACTTTGAAAACATATTTAAAAACAACATTTAGTGTTGTTGTAAATTACATAAAAGCAGAAGCAAAATTATCGGGAATTTGTTTCATTCTAGTACTAATAGGATTAACACTTATGGATCTTTGTGGTATACAAATAGAATATCCAATTATTATGGCAATTTTTATCGGATTTGTGGATATATTACCAATTTTTGGCGCAGGGACAGTCATGATACCTTGGGTAGCGTATTTAGTATTAGTAGGTAATATTCCAGCAGCAATAGGAGTAGGAATTCTTTGGATTCTTTGGGCAATTATTAAAAATCTAGTAGAACCAAAAATGATTAGCCATCAAATGGGTCTACATCCAATATTTACATTAATTGCTATGTATACCGGATTTAAAATATTTGGTGTATTAGGTTTAATGATAGGACCAATTATACTAATTGTTTTGAAAGAGATTTTTGCGGAATTGATTAGTAAAGGAGTATTTAAAACAATATTTGAGCAAGAGTAATATTGTTTAATTAAAAAATTGATATAAATTTCAAAAAAATATTGACAAAATCTATGATAGTCGATATAATAAGTACTATCATAGAAATGCAGGTGTAGTTCAATGGTAGAATTCCAGCCTTCCAAGCTGGCTATGCGGGTTCGATTCCCGCTACCTGCTCCAAATGTGCGACTTTAAAAAGTCGCAGTGAATAATGAATGGTGAATAGTTAATAGTGAATAGTTTTAATTAAGTGCAAAGAGCATATTTTATATTATTCAGTATTAACTATTCATTTTTATTTAGAAATGCATTTTATGTAAGGAGGAAAGATCTTATGATATATACAGATTATCATTTGCATACAACATTTTCACATGATGGAATTTCTACTATGGAGGAACATATAAAAAATGCGATTAATATAGGATTAAAAGAAATATGCTTTACAGAACATTACGATATATATGATGGATTAGAAAATAACAAATTAAATACAATTGACGTAAAAAATTATGTAGAAAATTTTAATCAATATAAGGACAAATACAAAGACAAAATTAGCTTGAAATTAGGAATAGAGATAGGATTGCAACCAGATATTAAAGAAACTATTCATAATATGGTAAAACAGTATAATTTTGATTTTATAATAGGATCTTCTCATATAACATGTAAAAAAGACATTTCGAAAGACCCAACGTTCTTTGATGGCTTAACTCAAAAAGAAGCATATATGAAGTACTTTAAAGAAGTATTGGAAAATATCAAATTGTATGACGAATTTGATGTTTATGGTCATATCGATTATATTGTCCGCTATGGCGGATATCAAGAAAAAACGATACAATATAGTGATTATCAAGATATTTTAGATGAAATACTTGCAAATATAATTAAAAAAGAAAAAGGAATTGAAGTTAACACTTCTGGATATCGATATGGACTTAATATGCCACATCCTAATATAGAAATACTGACAAGATATTATCAATTAGGGGGAAGAATAATAACAATAGGTTCTGATGCACATAAAGTAGAAGATGTTTGTTCAAATTTTGAACAAGCAAGTAGCATACTTAAGAAGATTGGATATGAAAATTATGCAATATTCGAAAATAGAAAACCGAAATTTATAAAATTATAGAAGAAAGGTGAAAAAAGAAAAAACATTGACATTTATATGATATAAAGTCAATGTTTTTTCTCTTGAAAAAATAACCATTATCATGTATAATAAAATATGTAATAAAAATATGCGGGTATAATTTAGTGGTAGAATGTCATGCTTCCGACCTGATAGCGCGAGTTCGATTCTCGCTACCCGCTCCAAATGTGCGGACTTAGCAAGTCACAATGAACTATTCACTTTTTACTTATTATCCTTGAAAAAAATATTATCATTCGATATAATGTAGAAAAACTTAGTAATAAGCATCACACGAGGAGTGAACAAAATTGCAAAGAGAATTAAAAAAGGAATGGTTTGAAAAATATTTCTTTTATGGTTTGGAAAACAAGGATGAGGTTTTAAAGTGGATTATTGCGGGTGGAACAAAAATGCTTGCAGACACACATAGAAAAATGGGGTTTGAAACTAGAAAAGATGGTTATGAATTAGATAAACAATCAATTTTAGAATTAATTGTGCAACTTGAAAGATTTACTTCACTTCATGATGATCCAAAGCATAGAAAATATTTCTATGATAGCATAAATATTGATTCCATTAGTGTAAATAAAATGTTTAATCAAAAGATTTCAGAAACAGAAAAAAATGGCGCTATTTCTTGTGTTAAATATGAGGATTTTTCAGGAATTTTCTTTACAACACATGGATATTCAGATGAAGTACAAGAAAAATATCATTTATATTCAGGTGAACAATATTTAAATCAATTAAATCAAAAAAGTGCTTGGGCAGGAGAAGTATTTAATGTATTGTGTTATTTAAATGAGTTAGAAAAAGAAAATCGTTTTGAGTATTATTCCTTATTTTTAGATTCTAAATATGCAAGAGCAATCGACAGAAATAAAAAGGGAATAACAGATGACCGAGAAATTCATGAAATAAGAAACGTTTATCGTAAATTTTTAAGAGCAAGACAGATTTCAGGAATTGATATCAAACTTGCCATAAAAGGCCCAATGAGTAAAGAAATGAAAGAATATATTGAAGAACATTACCCAGAATATGATACAATCACAACATTAAAAACAGATGCTATAAATGACCGATACAAGCATAGGTTAGAAACAGAAGTGAACCAAATTTGCAATATGTTCTTGAAAGAAAAAAATCAAGGAATAGAAATTTGAAAAAACACTTGCATTTCTATAAAAATTATAGTAATATTTTCTAGGGTGTAGAAAAATGAAAGATTTTGTAGAAAAAACAAAAGATACTATTATCGATAGCAAAGTTTCTTTGCTAGTTTTTGTGTTTGCTACAAGTATTTCTATTATATATGGTATGTTATTAAATCACTAAAACATTGTTTTTAGTGATTTTTTGCGTATACATGTGCTACCCAAAAGAAAATATTAGGAGGAGAATCTTATGGAAAAAAGTAAAATGGTTTTAGATGTTAATGAAAAGCCACCAATTGCCAAATGGATTGTACTAGCACTTCAACACGTATTTGCCATGTTTGGTGCAACCATATTGGTACCTATTTTAGTAAACGCACAAGCAGGAGAAACAGTACTTACCATACCAGTAGCATTAGTAACATCTGGTATAGGAACTTTACTTTATATTTTATGCACAAGAGGAAAATCACCAGTATATTTAGGAAGTTCTTTTGCATTTATTGCACCGCTTGCAGCAGCATATTTAAAAGGTGGACTATCAGGAGCAATGACAGGAATTATGGTAGTAGGTCTTATCTATGTAATATTTGCAACTATTATTAGATTTACAGGAAAAGGATGGCTAGATAAAATATTACCACCAATTGTTATTGGACCAATGATTATGATTATAGGGTTAGGACTTGCACCAACTGCTATTTCACAAATTGGACTTATTTCTGGTAGTGAAGTTGAATGGAAAGCAGTATTTGTAGCATTAGTTTCATTTTTAGTTACAGCGATTGTAGCAGTAAGAGGAAAAGGTTTCTTAAAAATCATTCCTTTCTTAGTAGGAATTGTAACAGGATATATTGCAGCAGTATGTGTAGGATTAGTTGATTTTACACCAGTAGCAGAAGCCGCATTCTTTAGTATGCCTCAATTTGTTATTCCATTTGTAAGTTATACACCAAACTTTACAGCAGTATTAACAATTGCACCAATTGCATTAGTAACTATGGCAGAACATATTGGAGACCATACATCACTTAGCAACATTATTGGAAAAGATTTATTAAAAGAACCAGGATTAGATAAAACATTATTAGGAGACGGTGTTGCAACATTCGTAGCAGGTCTATTAGGAGGACCAGCAAACACTACTTATGGAGAAAATACATCTGTTGTAGGAATGACTAAAATTGCATCTGTTTGGGTGATTGGACTTGCAGCTATTTTTGCAATTTGTTTAGGATTTTTAGGAAAATTCACAGCATTAGTTTCAACCATTCCAAACGCAGTACTTGGAGGAATCAGTTTACTTCTTTATGGATTTATTGCAGTTAACGGATTAAAAGTACTAATTCAAAACCAAATCGATTTTGGAAAAACAAAAAATGTTATTGTAGCTTCTACTATGCTTGTACTTGGACTTGGAGGAGCAGCTATTTCAATTGTTAGCGGAGATGTATCTGTAACAATTTCTGGAATGAGCTTAGCAGCTATTGTTGGAATTTTAATTAACTTATTCTTACCAGAAGAAAAAGAAGAGACAGAAGATAACAATAAAAAAGAGAAAAAAGAAAAGAAAACAAAAAAAGAAGAAAAAGTAAAAGCAAAAGTATAATAATTAGTAAGGGGGAGCATTGCTCGCCTAAAGAAAGAAGGAAAGAAAATGAACGCAATTGAAGTAAAACATCCATTAATTGAACACAAAGTAGCAATTTTAAGAGATAAAAAAACAGGAACAAAGGAATTTAGAGAGCTTGCGGAAGAAATCGCAATGCTATTATGCTATGAGGCTATGAGAGATGCCGAAACTGATGAAGTAGAAGTAGAAACTCCAATGGGAAAAACAGTAGCAAAAAAAATAAATGAAGACAGATATACATTTGTTCCAATATTAAGAGCAGGACTTGGAATGAGCAATGGAATTACAAAAATTATTCCAAATGCAAAAATTGGAGTTATTGGATTATATCGTAATGAAGAAACTCTAGAACCAGTAAGATACTATTATAAGGTTCCAAAAGATATAAAAGATAGAGAAGTAATACTAGTAGACCCAATGCTTGCAACAGGAGGTTCTGCAGTAGATGCAATCAAAATGATGAAAGAAGACGGCGTGAAGAAAATTAAATTCTTGTGCTTAATTGCTGCGCCAGAAGGAATTAAAAGAGTAGAAGAAGCATATCCAGATGTACAAATCTATTGTGCAAAAATAGATGACCATTTAAATGAAATTGGTTACATTGTACCAGGACTTGGGGATGCAGGAGATAGAATTTTTGGAATAAAATAAATTAATAAAATGTATGGCGCTATTGGTAAGAAATATCAATAACGCCCTTTTTATGTATAAAATTGAAAAAATTATGTAAAAATGTTATAATATAGATGTAATGGGTAACCATTGTTGTAGAAAGGAGAAAGCTATGCTAGCTTGTATTCAAAAGATTAGGCGGAGACGCTCTCTGAGAAGAGCCATAAAGATTGGAAGAGTTTCAATCTTTTGTGCAATTCTTGCATTGGTTATCGTGTCAGGAATGACATTTGTCATGATTGACACGATAACGGGAGGTGTCTTGATAGGGCTAACAGTTGTAGCAGCAGCTGTGGGAAGTCTTAACTTTCCAAGCCCTAGATTTTAGACTCGGAGGAAGTTTCTCCGAGTTTTTATTATTCACAAAAAATTCACAAAAAAAATTAGCAATTGGGGTTGACAATTGCTAATTTTGGATATAATATATACAAAGAAATTAGCAATCAAACACACGAAGTGCTAAAAGAGGTGAAGAATGTGTTAGATAAAAGAAAAAAGGAAATTTTACAAGCAGTAATTGATGAATATATTAATACAGCAGAGCCAGTTAGTTCAGCAACACTTGTAAAAAAGTATGGACTAAATTATAGTAGTGCGACAGTTCGAAATGAACTTGCAGAATTAGAATCAAATGGCTATTTAGATAAACCTCATACATCAGCAGGACGTGTACCGTCGGAAAAAGGTTACCGATTCTATGTAGACGAGTTGGTAAATGATGAGGATATTTCACTAGAAGAAATTAAGTATATTCAAAACAAACTATCAGCAAAAGTAAATGAAATTGAAGATTTAACCAAAATTGCAACAACAACTTTGTCAGAAATTACTCATTACACAACCGTTGCGATTCGGACCAAAATCCAATATGCAAATCATAGAAGAAATCAAATTTGTTCTATTGGGTTCTAGAATGTTAATGGTAGTAATTATAACGGATAGCGGATTGGTAAAAGAAACGATTATTAAATATGATGAAGATATTAGCCAAAGTCAAGTAGAAACATTAAACAATTTATTTAATAGTAAGTTAAAAGGAAAACCACTTAGCAAAATTGATAAACCAATGGAAGAATACATTTTATCTGAAATCAATTATAGTGTTGAAGTTATTAAACCAATTATTGAGCAAATTAATAAAGTAGTGGAAGAAGAAAACAAACTATATTTAGAAGGAGCAAATAAATCTTTTGATTTACCAGAGTTTAAAAGTTTAGAGATTGCTAAAAACTTTGTTAATATTCTAGATGAAAAGGAATTAATGCTAGATATGCTAAATTCAGGGATAGCCAAAGATATCAATGTCTACATAGGAGATGAAAACGAAAATGAACAACTAAAAGATTTTAGTATTGTTACATTTAAACATTCTGTTGGAGATAAAGATTTAGGAACAATTGGAATTATTGGACCAAAACGAATGGACTATTCAAAAGTAATTTCTGTTATGAAATATATTAGTAAAAAAATGAAAGAAAAAGACTTATAAGAAAATTGGACATTAGTGAAAGCAAAGCTTCCGATGTCTACATATACAGATTGCTTTGCAATAGCACGAATATAGGTAAATTAACCTTGATGTATACAGAAAAATCTTATATAGAGTCAAGATAGAAAGAGATTTTTTCGATACAATAAGAAAGGAGAATAATATGGAAGAGAACAAAGAAGAAGTACTAGAAAAAGAGCAAGAAGAGGTAGTAAATACAGATGCTACAAAACAAGAATTAGAAGAAATGACAGATAGATATAAACGTTTGATGGCAGAATTTGATAACTTCAAAAAAAGAAGTTCAAAAGAAAGAGAAACATTATATCATTCACTAATATCCGATATTGTGACATCTATCTTGCCAGTAGTAGATAACCTAGAAAAAGCAGTTTCTGCACCAACAGATGATGAAAGTTATAAACAAGGAGTCGAAATGGTACATAAACAACTGATAGATACTTTATCTAACTTAGGAGTTGAAGAGATTAAAACAGTAGGAGAAACTTTTGACCCTGAACTTCATGAAGCAGTAAGTAGTGTACAAGATGAAACTTTAGGAGAAAAAGAAATTAAAGAGGAATTTAGAAAAGGATATAAAATAGGAAATAAAGTAATACGCCATTCAATGGTCGTTGTAGCAAACTAATATTGTTATTAAATTTTTTTAAATAAATTATACAAAAGAAAGAAAAATCAAAAAATAAATTTTTAGGAGGAATTTTAAAATGGGAAAAATTATAGGAATCGATTTAGGAACAACAAATTCATGTGTTGCTGTTATGGAAGGTGGAGAACCAGTTGTTATACCAAACGCTGAGGGAAATAGAACAACACCATCTGTTGTAGCATTTTCAAAAAATGGAGAAAGACTAGTAGGACAAATTGCAAAACGTCAAGCTGTTACTAATCCAGAAAATACCGTTATTTCAATTAAAAGAAGTATGGGAACAGACAAAAAAGTAAAAATTGAAGGTGATGAATTTACACCACAAGAAATTTCAGCTATGATTTTACAAAAATTAAAACAAGATGCTGAAAACTATTTGGGAAGCGAAGTAAAACAAGCTGTTATTACAGTACCAGCATATTTTAGTGATTCACAAAGACAAGCAACAAAAGATGCAGGAAAAATTGCAGGACTTGAAGTATTAAGAATTATCAATGAACCAACAGCAGCTTCTCTTGCTTATGGTATGGATAAAGAAGACCAAGACCAAAAAATTATGGTATATGATTTAGGAGGAGGAACATTCGATGTTTCAATTCTAGATATTGGTGATGGTGTATTTGAAGTTTTGGCAACAAGTGGAAATAACCACTTAGGTGGAGATGACTTCGACCAAAAAATTATTGATTACTTAGTATCAGAATTTAAAAAATCACAAGGTGTTGATTTGTCAACAGATAAAATGGCAATGCAACGTTTAAAAGAAGCAGCAGAAAAGGCTAAAATTGAATTATCTGGTGTTCAACAAACAAACATTAACTTACCATTCATTACAGCAGATGCAACAGGACCAAAACATATGGATATTACATTAACAAGATCAAAATTCGAAGAATTAATTCGCGATTTAGTAGAATCTACAGCTGGACCTGTTAACCAAGCATTAAAAGATGCAGGAATATCAGCTTCTGATATTCATAAAGTATTATTAGTAGGTGGTTCTACAAGAGTACCTTGCGTACAAGAACTAGTAAAAAGAGTAACAGGAAAAGAACCAGATAAAGGAATTAACCCAGATGAATGTGTTGCTATTGGCGCTGCCATCCAAGGTGGTGTACTATCTGGAGATGTAAAAGACTTAGTATTGCTTGATGTAACACCATTATCATTAGGTATTGAAACATATGGTGGTGTATTTACAAAATTAATTGAAAGAAATACAACTATACCAACTAAAAAATCACAAATTTTCTCAACTGCAGCAGATGGTCAAACAAGTGTAGAAGTTCACGTATTACAAGGTGAACGTGAAATGGCTGCATACAACAAAACATTAGGAAGATTCCAATTAACTGGAATTCCAGCAGCACCTCGTGGAGTACCACAAATTGAAGTAACATTTGATATTGATGCAAACGGTATCGTTCACGTATCTGCAAAAGATATGGCAACAGGAAATAGCCAAGATGTAGCAATTACAGCAAGTACAAACCTATCTGATGAAGATATTGAAAAAGCTGTAAAAGATGCAGAAGCACATGCTAGTGAAGATAAGAAGAAAAAAGAAGAAATTGAAGCTAGAAACAATGCAGAAAGCTTAGTATATAACAGTGAAAAAACATTAAAAGATTTAGGAGACAAAGTTTCAGGAGAAGAAAAAGCAAAAGTAGAAACTGAAATCGACAATGTTAAAAAAGCATTAGAAGGAACTGATGTTGACAAAATTAAAGAAGCAACAGAAAAATTAACACAAGCTTTCTATGAAATATCTGAAAAATTATACAAACAAGCAAATCCAAATGCTGGTGCAGAAGGTGTAGATCCGAATGCTGCAGCAGGAGCAGACCAAGCACAAAACGATGGAAATGTATATGATGCAGATTACAAAGTAGAAGAAGACGGAGAAAATAAATAAGAATTGTAGGGGGCGGAATCCATTTCCGCCCAATCATATCTTGAATATGAGATTCAATTTGGAGGAACAAAATGGCTGAAAAAAGAGATTATTATGAGGTATTAGGTGTTGATAAAAATGTAAGTGATGATGAGTTAAAAAGAGCATATCGTAAACTTGCTAAAAAATATCACCCTGATGCAAACCCGGATAATAAAAAAGAAGCAGAAGCAAAATTCAAAGAAGTAAATGAAGCTTACGAGACTCTATCAGATCCTCAAAAAAGAAGAATGTATGACCAATTTGGACCAGACGGACCACAAGGTTTTGGTGGTGGCGGACCAGGTGGAGGATATTATTCATATTCTACATCAGGTTTTGATGGATTTGATATGGAAGATTTAGGAGACATCTTTTCTTCTTTCTTTGGAGGAGGCTTTGGAGGAAGAGGTTCTACAAAACAGAATAATGGACCTATAAAAGGTGCAGATTTAAGATACAATATGGAAATTAGTTTTGAGGAATCTTTTCTAGGAGTAGAAAAAGAAATTAGTATCAGTCGTGAAGATACTTGTGATACTTGCCATGGAAGTGGAGCAAAGCCAGGAAGTAAAGTAGAAACTTGTACCATGTGCCATGGAACAGGTCAAATTAAGCAAATGCAAACGACGATTCTTGGACAAATGCAGACTACAAGAACCTGTCCTACTTGTCATGGAGAAGGAAAAGTAATAAAAGAACCATGTGAAAACTGCCGTGGAAAAGGAACAGTTCGAAAACAAGCAAGAATTAAAGTAAAAATCCCAGCAGGAATTGATGAAAATCAAACAGTAGTATTAAGAGGAGAAGGAGCACCAGGACAAAAAGGTGGACCAAAAGGAGATTTATACATAACAGTACATATCAAAAGACATAGTATTTATACTCGTCAAGATTATAACGTACTTTGTACAATTCCAATCACCTTTACACAAGCAACTCTAGGTGCTGAACTTGAAATACCAATGGTAGATGGTTCAATGGAAAAATTCAAAATCCCAGAAGGAACACAAACAGGAACAAGGTTTAGAATAAAAGGAAAAGGTTTCAAAGCTGTAAACAGGAGCTACGAAGGTGATTTAATTTTTACTGTGGAAGTACAAACACCAAAACGCTTATCAAAAGAACAAAGAGACCTACTAATGCAACTTGCTAAAACAATGAATGAACAACCTCCAGTAAAGAAAAGAGGAATATTTGGATAAAATATAAAAGAACACTTGAAAAGTGTTCTTTTTTGATATAGAATGGTGATGTTCGAAAAAGGACAAAATTTAATGATACTAGACGTATCGGAATTGGAGGAATTGAAAATGTCAATTAGAATTGGAATTAACGGATTTGGAAGAATTGGAAACTTAACATTCCAAGCAGCATTAAAAAAAGGAGATGTGGAAGTTGTAGCAATTAACGACCCTTTTATTACAGCTGATTACATGGCTTACATGGTAAAATATGATTCAGTACATGGAAAATTCGATGGCGAAGTAAGAGAAGAAAACGGAAAATTAGTAGTAAATGGAAAAGAAATTAAAGTATATAATGAAATGGAACCAAAAAACATTCCTTGGGGAGCAGATGGAGTAGATTACGTACTTGAATGTTCAGGAGTATTTACAACATTAGAAAAAGCACAAGCTCACATTGATGCAGGGGCTAAAAAAGTAATTATTAGTGCACCTTCAAAAGATGCTCCAATGTTTGTTATGGGAGTTAATAACGAAACTTATGACCCAAGTATGAATATTATTTCAAATGCATCTTGTACAACAAACTGTTTAGCACCACTTGCTAAAGTTATTAATGATAACTTTGGAATTAAAGATGGACTTATGACAACAGTTCATGCAACAACAGCTACTCAAAAAACAGTAGACGGAGCTTCTAAAAAAGATTGGAGAGGAGGACGTGCTGCAGCTGCTAACATTATTCCATCTTCAACAGGAGCAGCAAAAGCAGTAGGAAAAGTTATCCCATCTTTAAATGGAAAATTAACAGGTATGGCATTTAGAGTACCAACTGTTGATGTTTCAGTTGTTGACTTAACTTGTAATTTAGAAAAACCAGCAACTTATGAAGAAATTTGTGCCGTTATGAAAAAAGCATCTGAAAATGAATTCAAAGGAATCATCGAATATGTAGAAGATCCAGTTGTTTCAACAGATTTCGTAAATGATGAACATACATCAATTTTTGATGCAACAGCAGGAATTCAATTAACCGATACATTTGTAAAATTAGTAGCATGGTATGATAACGAATGGGGATATTCAAATAAATTAGTAGATCTAGCAAGATATATTTCAACACGTGGATAATACCATTACAATACACATTGTAGGGTTTGTAGGGGGCAGACCCTAAAGTCTGCCCCCATTATTTATATAAAAGGCATATATATTATCATTGAAGACCCCTAGTCGCTCTTACGAGTGACAGCCCATTGTCAAAGTAGCTAGATGGTAATATATATACCTTTTGTATAAAATTGGTATGAAATTGATATAATAAAAATAGGAGGTTTTGGTTATGAATAAAAAAACAGTAAGAGATATTGATGTGAAAGGAAAAAAAGTATTAGTTCGTTGTGATTTTAACGTGCCACAAGATGAAAACGGAAATATTACAGATACAAGAAGAATTGTATCATCATTACCTACTATAAAGTATTTATTAGAAAATGGAGCAAAAGTTATTCTTTGTTCTCACTTAGGTAGACCAAAAGGAGAGGTAAAAAGAGAATTTTCACTTGCACCTGTTGCAAAAGAATTATCAAAAGAATTAGGAATAGAAGTAAAACTAGCTAGCGATATTATAGGAGAAAGTGCAAAAAGTTTAGCTGCTAACTTAAAAGAAGGAGAAGTAATTTTATTAGAAAATGTTCGTTTTGATGCAAGAGAAGAAAAAAATGATCCTGAAATGGCAAAGGAACTAGCTAGCCTTGCCGAAATTTATGTAAATGATGCATTCGGAACAAGCCATAGAGCACATGCTTCAACTGCAGGTGTGGCAGACTATTTACCAGCAGTTAGCGGCTTTTTAATTGAAAAAGAAATTGACTTTATGGGAAATGCACTAGAAAATCCAGCAAGACCATTTGTTGCTATTTTAGGAGGAAAGAAAGTATCTGATAAAATTGGAGTTATTAATTCATTACTTGAAAAAGTAGATACATTAATGATTGGTGGAGCAATGGCATATACTTTCTTTAAGGCACAAGGATTTGAAGTGGGAAATTCTATTTGTGAATTAGATAAATTAGATTTAGCATTAGAACTAATAGAAAAGGCAAAGAAAAAGAATGTAAAGTTCATGCTACCAGTAGATAATAAAATAGGAAAAGAATTTAAAGAAGATACAGAAAGTAAAATTGTAAAATGTAGCGAAATACCAGAAGGCTGGGAAGGGTATGACATTGGTCCAGAAACTATAAAAGCATACCAAGAAGAATTAAAAAAAGCAAAAACAATTGTATGGAATGGACCACTAGGACTATTCGAATTTGATCAATTTGCAATAGGAACAAATGAAATTGCAAAAACACTTGCTGAAGTAGATGCAGTAACAATCATCGGAGGTGGAGATTCAGCAGCAGCTATTGAAAAAGCAGGATTAGCAGATAAAATGACACATATTTCAACTGGTGGTGGAGCAAGCTTAGAATTCTTAGAAGGTAAAAAACTACCAGGAATTGAATGTTTACAAGATAAATAATAAAGGATTTAGAACTTATGGGAATTAGTATACATGAAAGTTTTATGCAATATGTAAAAGAAAAAAATAGTTCAAAAGAAGAAATTGATTTGTATGACGAAAACAGGAAATATATAAGAACTATTTATCGCGGAGATACAATAAAGCAAAGTGAATGGAAAAAGTGCGTTTTATGTTTCGTCATAGATATAGAAGGAAATGTTATAATAGAGATTAAATATGATAATCAAAAAGATTTATGCTCTGGACATATAAAACATAACGAAGTGGCAACACAGGCAGTATTACGTGAATTATATGAAGAAAATGGAATTTTATTTGAAGAGGCAATGCAAGTGAGACATTTAGATAATATAAAAATTAGTTTTGAAGAAACCAATCAAGAATTGCAATGCTTTTTAGATGTATTTTGTTTATTTAGAACAAAAGAAAAGTCGCTACGAGTAAATGAAAGTGAAATGAAAGGAATTCAAAGAATACCATTTAAAAAATTTCTTGAAGTATTTTTAAATAATGAAATTTTTCCATATACAACTGCATATAAACCTATTGTAGAAAAGCTAGAAAAATTATACCAAGAAAGATTTGAGAATAATAAGGTTCCACTCGGAATAGAAAGATAAAAATGATGGGAGAGGAAAGTATGAGAAAAAAAGTTATTGCTGGAAATTGGAAGATGAATAAAAATCCGGAAGAGTCAAAGAATTATTTACAAGAAATAATCCCTCTTGTAAAAGATGTAACTTCAGAAGTGATTCTTTGTGTGCCATATATAGATTTGAAATGTATGGTAAAACATGCAAAAGGTTCTAACATAAAAATAGGAGCACAAAATATGCACTGGGAAGAAAGTGGAGCATATACAGGAGAAGTTTCCGGTTCTATGCTAAAATCGATTGGGGTAGAATATGTTATTATTGGACATTCTGAAAGAAGACAATATTTTGCAGAAACCGATGAAACAGTAAACAAAAAAATAAAAGCAGCTTTTGCAAATGAGTTAAAACCAATTGTATGTGTAGGAGAAAGTTTAGAACAAAGAGAAAAAGGTAAAACAAAAGAAGTTATTACAACCCAAACTAGACTTGCTTTAGAAGGTTTAACGAATGAACAAGTAGAAAATACGATTATTGCTTATGAACCAATTTGGGCAATTGGAACTGGAAAAACAGCAACAAGCGAAGATGCGAATAACAGTATAAAAGAAATTCGTGACGAAATTTGTAAAATATATGGACAAATGGTCGCAGAAAGAGTTATAATCCAATATGGTGGTAGCGTAAAACCATCAAATGCAAAAGAATTATTTAGTACCTCCGATATAGACGGAGCACTAGTTGGCGGAGCAAGTTTAAAACCAGAAGACTTTGCAGCAATCGTCAATTATTAAAAAGCATTTGATATAACGAATAAAAGGAAGGTAGTATTTATGGAAAACAAACTAACGATGCTAATGATTTTAGACGGATTTGGAGAGAATACAAATGAAAAAGGAAATGCAGTAAAACTAGCAAATACACCAAATATTGATAAACTAATGAAATTATGCCCAACAACGGATATTTATACAAGTGGACTAAATGTAGGACTTCCAGATGGGCAAATGGGAAATTCTGAAGTTGGTCATACGAATATTGGAGCAGGAAGAATTGTTTACCAGGAATTAACAAGAATCACAAAATCAATAGAAGACGGAGATTTCTTTAGTGTAGAAGAATTTAATGAAGCAGTAGAAAACTGCAAAAAACATAATTCTAGCTTGCACATTATGGGACTATTATCAGACGGTGGAGTTCATAGCCACATTCGTCATTTATATGCTTTATTAGAACTTGCAAAAAGAAAAGGAATTGAGAATGTTTACGTGCACGCTTTCTTAGATGGAAGAGATACTCCACCAGCATCAGCAGAAAATTATATTGCAAAACTAGAAGAAAAAATGAAAGAAAAAGAAATTGGTAAAATCGCAAGTATTACAGGTAGATTTTACGCAATGGATCGAGATAAAAGATGGGAAAGAGTTGGTAAAGCTTATGATGCTTTAGTAAATGGAGTTGGAGTAAAAGCACCAACAGCAATTAGTGCAATTGAAGCTTCTTACCAAAAAGAAATTTTTGATGAATTCGTAGAACCAACTTTAATTTGTAATGGAGATACACCAGTTGCAACCATAAAAGAAAATGATAGTGTTATCTTCTTCAACTTTAGACCAGATAGAGCAAGAGAAATTACAAGAGCATTAGTGGATAACGAATTTGATGGCTTTGAAACAAAACCATTAAATCTATACTTTGTATGTATGACTCCATATGATGAAACAATGCCAAATGTCCATGTTGCATTTAAAAAAGAAGCATTAAGTAATACATTTGGAGAATATATTAGTAATTTAGGTTTAACACAACTTCGTATTGCAGAAACAGAAAAATATGCACACGTTACTTTCTTTTTTAATGGGGGAGAAGAAAAACAATATAAAGGTGAAGATAGAATTTTAGTACCATCTCCAAAAGTAGAAACTTACGACTTAAAACCAGAAATGAGTGCCTATGAAGTAACAGACAAGGTGTTAGAAGCAATTTTAAGTAAGAAATATAATTCAATTATCCTAAACTATGCAAACCCAGACATGGTAGGCCATACAGGTAGTTTAGAAGCAGCAATAAAAGCGATTGAAACCATTGATGAATGTGTAGGAAAAGTGGTAGATGCGATTGAAAAAGTAAAAGGTGTGTTATTAATTACAGCAGACCATGGAAATGCAGAGCAAATGATAGACTATAAAACAGGAGAACCACATACAGCTCATACTACAAACCCAGTTCCATTGGTTTTAGTAGGAAT
The DNA here is from genome assembly GCA_017626365.1 of Clostridia bacterium. Taxonomy (GTDB): domain Bacteria; phylum Bacillota; class Clostridia; order TANB77; family CAG-508; genus RGIG8482. Next base: position 25,830 of record JAGAIV010000001.1, on the reverse strand, counting down.
GAATGATGTAACACTAAAAACTGGCAAATTAGCAGATTTAGCACCAACAATGTTAGATATTATGGGACTAGAAAAACCAGAAGAAATGACAGGAGAAAGTATTATTATTAGAAAATAGACGGGGGCATTTATGCTAACAACATCGAATATACGAAATTATTATGAAAAAATACAAAAACAGTTATTTTACATGATCCCTGAAAAATGGGATCGTGTGTATCTGTATGCTTCTATAGTAGATCGCTTTAATGGATTACAAACAGGAGAAATGTTTTTCTATTATTTTCCGAAAAGTATCATAAAGAAAAATCCAGTGAATGTATATGAAGTTCCTAGCAAATTTAATATTGACGAAAAAGCTTATTTAAAACTAGCAGAAAAGTTATATGATGAAATTAAAGCTTTACGAAAAGAATTAATAAAAGCAGGAGAAAAGCCGTGGACTAATGTAACAATTTCTATTGAAAATTTTAAATTTAATGCCCAATATTATTATGAAAATTTGCAAAATTCTAAATATACAAGTTATGATAGACATTTAATATGGAGACATCAATATTTAAATATTCCTTTATCTAGTTATTCTAAAAAAGAAAGAAAAATGATAGAAGAATATCTAAGTCAAAATGAACATAAAAATAATGAGAATACATATCAAGAAGGGATTTATAAAAAACCAGTTAGCAATATTATCGAATACAACAAACAAGAAGATGTAGGGGTCGAAGACATCGTCAACCCACAAACAGTACACCAACAAAATATAGAGACCGACGCCCTTGTCAACCAATCAGAACAACAAACAACAATCAAATCTCAAATTTTAAATACAACAAACAATTAACGTTTTTAAAATTTTTAATATATATATATCTAATGCTAGAAAGGAGCAATTAAAATGATTTATTCAAAAGAAGTAGAAGAAATGTGTCCAGTAGCAAAAGGAGTGGACCATGGACCAGCACCAATTCCAGAAGAAGGAAAATGGGTAAAAGCAAAAGAAATTAAAGATATATCAGGGTTAACACACGGTATTGGATGGTGTGCACCTCAACAAGGAGCATGTAAATTAACCTTAAATATCAAAGAAGGAATTATTCAAGAAGCACTAGTAGAAACAATAGGATGTTCAGGAATGACACATTCAGCAGCAATGGCAGGAGAAATACTAGTAGGAAAAACAATATTAGAAGCATTAAACACAGACTTAGTTTGTGATGCCATCAATACTGCTATGAGAGAATTATTCTTATAAATCGTATATGGTAGATCACAATCTGCATTTTCAGAGGGAGGTCTTACAATAGGAGCAGGACTTGAAGATTTAGGAAAAGGACATAGAAGCCAAGTAGGAACAACATATTCAACGCTTGCAAAAGGACCAAGATACTTAGAAGTTGCAGAAGGATACATAGTAGAAATTGGTCTTGATAAAGACAATCAAATTATTGGTTACAAATACGTAAACCTAGGAAAAATGATGGAAAATATCAAAAAAGGAATCGAACCAACGGAAGCAATTGAAAAAGCAAGCGGAAAATACGGAAGATTCGACGAAGCTGTAAAGAAAATTGATCCAAGAAAAGAATAATAGGAGGTAAGAATAATTATGGCAGTAACATTTGAAAGTTATGAAAGAAGAATAGACCAAATTAAACCCGTAATGGAAAAATACGGAATTAAAGATTTTGAAGACGCACTAAATATTTGTAAAGAAAAAGGATTCAATCCTTATGATATTACAAAAAGCGTTCAACCAATCTGTTTTGAAAATGCATGTTGGGCATACACATTAGGTGCCGCAATCGCAATTAAAAAAGGTTGTACAAAAGCAGCTGATGCTGCAAAAGCAATTGGAGAAGGATTACAAGCATTCTGTATTCCAGGTTCTGTTGCTGATGATAGAAAAGTAGGATTAGGACATGGAAACTTAGCTTCTATGTTATTATCAGAAGAAACAAAATGTTTTGCATTCTTAGCAGGACATGAATCTTTTGCAGCAGCAGAAGGAGCAATTGGTATTGCAAAATCTGCTAACAAAGTTAGAAAAGAACCATTAAGAGTTATCTTAAACGGACTTGGAAAAGATGCTGCACAAGTAATTTCAAGAATCAATGGATTTACATATGTACAAACAGACTTTGATTTCTTCACAGGAAAAGTAAACATCGTTAAAGAAATTGCTTACTCAGATGGAGAAAGAGCAAAAGTTAGATGCTATGGTTCAAATGATGTAAGAGAAGGTGTAGCAATCATGCATATGGAGGGAGTAGACGTATCTATTACAGGAAACTCTACAAACCCAACAAGATTCCAACACCCAGTTGCAGGTACATACAAAAAAGAATGTATTGAACAAGGTAAAAAATACTTCTCAGTTGCATCAGGTGGAGGAACAGGAAGAACACTTCACCCAGACAACATGGGTTCAGGACCTGCTTCATATGGTATGACAGATACAATGGGAAGAATGCACTCAGATGCACAATTTGCAGGATCATCATCTGTTCCAGCTCATGTTGAGATGATGGGATTAATTGGTATGGGTAACAACCCAATGGTTGGATGTACTGTATCAGTAGCCGTTGCTGTTGAAGAAGCCATGAGTTGTTAATAATAGACTTAACTGAAATGGAATGTATTATGGCTTTAACAAAATATATTAATGGAGATATTTGGAGATAATAAAAGATGATTTAAGGGACGGGGAAAAAATTATCCTTAAAACGAATAAGGTGATTTTTTCCGTCTCTAAAATCATCTTTTTATCTACTAGACAACTTTTGGTTCTTTTTTTTCGAAACGGTCGATTGCTTCAACATCTTTAAAATATTTTGAATCAAAGAAATCTTTCAATTCAATATTGAATCCTTCACAAATATGAATAATAGAACTAATTGTAGGTTCTTTAACTTTTCCTCTTTTACAATCACTAATAATAGAATTTGAAATTCCTGCACGATAAGAAAGTTTATAAGCAGTTAGATTATGTTGTTCTAATAATTCATTTATTCTTAAATTGATTGCATCTGATAATATCATAAAAATACCCCCATTACACAAAGTATAGCAAAATAATTTTTAATACTATTAGGAAATATCCGAATATATAAAAGATATTTTGCATAATAAAATTGACAAGTTATAAAAATAGAGATAAGATAGTAGAGTTATAAAAAAAAGAGGAGGAAAATAATGATACTGGAAGTAGTATGGATTATTTTAGGATTTATTTTACTAATAAAAGGAGCGGATTTTTTAGTAGATGGTTCTTCTAAAGTAGCTAAAAAGTTTCATATACCGGAAATTATTATTGGTCTTACGATTGTATCGATTGGAACATCTATGCCAGAGCTGTTTGTGAGTATTACTTCGGCAATTGATGGATATCCAGATATGGCAGTAGGAAATGTGATTGGAAGTAATTTGTGCAATTTATTACTAATTTTAGGATTATCTGCGGTGATTATGCCGATTGAATTTAAAAAAGAAACAAGGTTCATTGAAATTCCAATAACACTTGCTGTTACATTAGTATTGTTTGTTTTATGCAATATCGGTGCTAATATTACAAGAATAGAAGGGATGATTCTTGTAGTGTTATTTATTTTGTTTATTGGTTATACTATTTTTATGGCAAAAAGAGGAGAACAGTTTGAGAAAAAAGATACTTTAGTAGAAGTACAAGCAGATGTTCAAAAAATTTCAATTGTAAAATCGATTCTTTGGATTTTACTTGGAGTGATAGGACTAAAAATTGGTGGAGATTTAGTAGTAAATCATTCTGTTATCGTAGCAAAAGCATTTAATATTAGTGAAAAAGTAATTAGTTTAACGATTATAGCGATTGGAACAAGTTTGCCAGAATTAGTAACATCAGTAACAGCGGCTATAAAAGGAGATAGTGATATAGCAATTGGAAATATTTTAGGTTCCAATATATTTAATATTTTATTAATTTTAGGAGTATCTGCTATTATAACTCCAATTACTTATAGTGTAAGTTATAACAACCAAATTTTAGTATTAATTATAGCTACAGTATTATTAGCATTATTTCCATTCATTGGAGCAAAGAATAAAATGACTAGGTCCAATGGTATTGCATATTTAATTATTTATGCTATTTATATGGCAGGATTATTTATTGCATAATAACCAAAATTAAACAGATTTCATAAAATAGAGTAGAGTTTTCTACTCTATTTTTGTTTTTAGGAGGTGTAAAATGAAAAAGAAATGCTTTAAAGTCATTTTTTTAGTATGGCTGTTTTTATTATCTTCTTTTGCTACATGCCAAAATATGGTTTTTGCTTTGTCGCCTGCCAGTGAAACTCTTTATCAAGGAATTGATGTAAGTGCATATCAAGGAAGGATTGATTATGGAAAGGTAAAAAATGCAGGAATTGATATTGTGTACATAAAGGCAAGTGAGGGCGATTATTTAGAGGACCCAGAATTTAAGAATAACTATGAAGAGGCTAAAAATAATGGATTAAACATAGGGTTTTATCATTTTGTTAGAGCAAGGAACGAAGAACAAGCGATAAGGGAAGCGGAATTTTTTAGTAATGTAATTTCTAATACACAGCCAAATTGTAAGTTGGCCATGGATTTTGAAGTGTTTGGAGATTTAAGTGTATATGAGATTAATGCAATTTCCAAAGCGTTTTTAAAAAGAACACAAGAGTTAACAAAAAAAGAAATGGTGATTTATTCAAACACATATGATGCTACCAATATCTTTTCTAACGAACTTGCAAGCCAGTACCCATTATGGGTAGCACAATATGGGGTAAGAGTTCCAGGTAACAACGGAAAATGGGAAAATTGGATAGGGTTCCAATATTCAGATGTAGGAAGAATTTCTGGAATTAGTGGAAATGTGGATTTAGATAGATTCACAAAAGAAATCTTTTTATCAAATGGCGGAGAAATTTTAAAACCAATCAATCCAAAAACGGAAGAAATTCAAAATGCCATCTATTATACTGTAAAAAGAGGAGATACTTTATCAAAAATTGCGGTAAGATATGGAGTAATAGTAGAAGAAATTGTAGCATTAAATAATATTCAAGATCCAAATTTAATTTACATAGGAGAAGTATTACAAATTACAACATCCGACAAACCAAATACAGAAGTGACATCTTCTACAAGTACGTATTATACTGTTAGAAGAGGTGACAATTTATATCGAATTGCAAGAAGATATGGAACAACAATTGGTAGTATTGTGAAATTAAACAATATACCAAATCCAAATCTAATCTACCCTGGACAAAGATTGCTCATTAGAAGAGAGGTGCGTCCAAATGATACACATGCATCGGGTTCTACTTTCTATATGGTAGGAAGAGGAGATAATCTAACTTACATTGCAAACCGTTACCATACAACAGTAGCAAATCTTGTAAGATTAAATAAGATTCAAAATCCAAATCTAATTTATCCTGGGCAAATTTTACGAATTAGTAATAGTTAAACTTCAACTGACCACACAGTATAATAGTCAAATCGAAATTTTTAGTGTATGATAATAGCATATTGAAAATAAGGAGATTGTTTATGAACAAAAAAAGAGTATTGTACGAAGCTAAAGAATATCGAGACATAAGAGAAATGCTAAAAGATGCAGTTAATACATATCCAGATAATATAGCATTTATCATAAAAGAAAAGAAAGAAGAAGAGGTAACATACAAAAACATTACCTACAAAATGTTGCAAGATGATATTAATAGATTAGGAACAGCATTAATTGATTTAGGATTAGAAGGAAAAAGAATAGCGATTATTGCTAATAACCGTTATGAATGGTGTTTGGCTTATCTTGCTACTTTATGTGGTGTGGGAATTGTAGTACCACTAGATAAATCTTTGCCAGCAGGAGAGATTGAAAGCCTATTACAAAGAAGCTATGCGAATGCTGTTGTATTTGAAAATAAATACAGTGACATTATGGAAGATATTAAGCAAAATAGTGAAAATGATATTGAACATTATATTTGCATGGATGAACCACAAAAAGATGGATTTATTTCGCTAACGAGTTTAATGGAAAAAGGAGAAGAATTATTAAAATCAGGAGATACTCGTTTTGAAAATACAGTAATTAATCCAGAAATAATGAATATTATTTTATTTACATCTGGAACAACATCAGCATCAAAAGCAGTTATGCTATCACAAAAAAATATTGTATCAAACATTCATGGATTAAACTCAATTATAAAAATATATCAAACAGACCGTAACTTAGCATTTTTACCTTTACACCATACGTTTGGTTCAACAGCATTACTATTCTTTATAAGCAATGGAGTAACCAATGTATTTTGTGATGGATTAAAATATATTCAAAAGAACTTACAAGAATATAATGTTACTGTTTTTGTTTGTGTGCCATTATTATTAGAAGCAATGAATAAGAAAATTTTAAAAGAAATAGATAGACAAGGAAAAACAAAATTAATAAAAATAGCAACAAAAGTATGTAATTTTTTATTAAAATTCGGAATAGATATTCGAAGAAAAGTATTTAAAGACATTATTAATAACTTAGGTGGACTAAGAATGGCAGTAAGTGGGGCAGCAGCAATTGATAAAACAGTAGCTGAAAATTTTACAAATTTCGGAATAGAGACAGTTCAAGGTTATGGACTAACTGAAACTTCACCTGTTATTACTGCAGAAAATGACCAAAATATTCGTTATGGTTCAGTAGGTTTCCCACTAAAAAATGTAGAAATTAAGATTGATGAACCAAATGAACAAGGAATTGGAGAGATAGTAGCAAAAGGACCAAATGTAATGCTTGGTTATTTTGAAAATGAAGAGGCAACAAAAGAAGTATTAATTGACGGATGGTTCCATACGGGTGATTTAGGATATATCGATAAAGACGGATTTTTATTCATTACTGGAAGAAAGAAAAATGTAATTGTTATGAAAAATGGTAAAAACATATACCCAGAAGAATTAGAAGTTTTAATTTCAAAACTTCCATATGTGGCAGAAAATATGGTGTTTGGAATACCAACCAAAGATGATGACCTAGACCTAGCAGCAAAAATTGTATATAACAAAGAATATGTAGAAGAAATATTTGCAGACTTATCACAAGAAGAATTAAAAGAAAAAATTTGGCAAGATATTAAACAAATTAATAAAACAATGCCACCATATAAATATATAAGAGAAATTATAGTAACAGATGAACCAATGATAAAAACAACAACACAAAAAGTAAAAAGATTTGAAGAAATCAAGAGAATATTGGAAGAAAAATAATTTACAAATTAACATAAAAGTGATATAATATAAAAATGTTCATACAATATATAAAAAGGATAATTTAGTAAATTATTCTAAAAAAGGAGGGTAGAAACTAGTAAAGAATTTTGTAACTGATTAACTTAGAACAGAAAGGAGAAATTATGATACAAATAAAAGTGAACACAAAAGAAGCAAAAGATGCTTTATTAAACTTATTGTATGATAATGTAACAACATTTGACGTTGACGAGGCAAAAGCAGAAGAATTCTTTAAAATGGCAATGGCAGGGCGGTTTTTAAAGGCGGTTAGTTTTGAGGAGCCAACAATCAATGGACAGGAAGAAGAAAGAGTGATTGAGGAACCGACAACCAATGAGCAGGAAGAAGAAAGATTGATTCAGGAACCGACAATCAATGAGCAGGAAGAAGGATTGATTCAGGAACCGACAATCGAACAACCAAAGAAAACTGCCAAAAGAAGAACAGGATTGACTAAAGAAATAAAAAATCTTTTTGAAATGAACATAGGAAGGTCGATGACTCGGACGGACATCAGAAAAGAACTTGAAGGGAAAGAAATAGACCTGAAAAATGTAGGTGGAGCTTTAACTGCATTGGTTAAATGCGGATATTTAGAAGAGAGTACAGATCATCCGAAACGTTACAAAAAGAAAGAAGAAACACCTGATCTTCAAAAAGATGTAGAGGAAGTTCTTGTTGAGGTTCAAGGGGATCAGAAACAAAATCAAATAACAGAACCAAGAGTAAAAGGGGATGTGAATTGCAATGACATTTTGAAAGAATGCATATCAGAGAAATACAAAGAAATCTTTGACTATATTATGTGCAAGCATAAATTTAGTGTCGCAAATGCGCGTAACAAATTTAAAGACAAAGAAGATGAACTGATTCACATTATTTCGGCGTTAGCCGAAAAAGAAATGATTACTTTTGATGAAGCTACGACTGATGAATATATTGTAGAGCAGGTAGCTAAGATATGGTACCAGATAAAGAAAGAAGGAAAACCTTTAACCGAGGGGCAAATCTGCACTTCTACAAAACCTGAAATTAATAGTGAACATTTTCCACAGAACATAAGAATAGGAAAGGCAAAAGGAATTTTAACCAGCTCGAAAGGAATGTATTTCACAGCTTTTTAAGTTATACCTAAAGCAAGCAGGAGACATAATGGCTCCTGCTTTTGCTTGGCTAAAAATGATACTCAATATTAAATTCTTTATGATTTAAATAGTTTAAAATACCAGAATCTTCTTTAAAATTAAATTTTAATTTATAACTACAAAGCTTTTGCGTTTTTACTCCAAATAGTTTATTGATTTCATTTTTTCCATATTTACCATCACCAATAATAGGCAGACCAATATGTGCAAGATGAGCACGAATTTGATGGGTTCTACCAGTATGAAGATTAACATCTAATATACAAGTATTGTCTTTAAATTCCTCTATGACTTCATAACTTGTTATAATTTTACGATATCCCTTTTCGGGAGTATCTAAAATATATACCATAGATTTTTTGGCATCTTTAAAAAGATAGGCAGTCAAAGTTTTTTTCTTTTCTTTTGGAATACCATATACATGACAAGCATAATGTTTTGAAATTTCAGAATTTTTAAACTTATCTAGTAAAATAGATAAAGCATCTTCTGTTTTTGCAAATAGTACGAGTCCAGATGTATTTCTGTCTAATCTATGGCAAGGGTAAACGGATTCTAAAAGTTTCCCTTTAGCAAGTGAGGTTAAACTATTTTCGCCAGTTACTTCAATTCCAGAAGGTTTATCAACAATCAAAATAAATTCATCTTCATAAACAATGTTTAATTTTTTTTCTGGACATAACAAAGAATCCACAATATAAATATCAACTTTGTCGCCGGTATGAAGTAATATATCTTGACTAACACGGTTTCCATTTATTTTAATATCTTTTTTTCGTAAAGTTTTATAAATCGTATTTAAAGATAAATCTGGAAATACACTTTGTAATACGGTATTTAATTTCTTATGATTATATTTTTCATCTATAATTAAACTTTTCATGATATTATTATACAAAAATAAAGAAAAATTTGCAAGGTGTCAAAAGGTACTGAGAAAATTCGACATTAAAAATAAAAATACAGTCAAAAATTAGGAAAAAATGTTGTTCATTTTTTATTTATATGATAATATATAAATCGGATTATGCATAAATTTATAATGCAATTTATTTATTTTGGGGAGTTTCGAAATTGAAGGAAAAAGAAGAAATACAAATAATAGAAGAAAACATTCAAACTAAAGAAAAGGAAGAAGTACAAGATAAAAAGAAACAAGAAATAAAACAAGAAGATATACTACAAAAAGAATCAGATGTGGCAATATTAGAAAAAGAAGAATTAGAAACAAACGAGAAAATAGAAGATAAACAAGAAGAAAAAAAGAAAACGGATGGTTTACAGCGTTATACGAAAATGATTGTTGTAATATCGATATTATTATTTATTGCTGCTATGATTTTTTCAACAGTATTTGCGCTTATAAACAAAAGCAGTGACAAAATTGTAGAAGGAGTTTCGATTAAAGGAATTAGTGTAAGTGGACTAACAAGGGAGGAGGCTGCGAACAAAATAAATGAAGTGTTTGATAAACAGCTAACAAAAAATATTACTTTAAAACATGAAAATAATGAAACGACTATTTACCAAACTGTTATTACTCCAGAACAAATAGAAATGAAATATAAACTAACAGAAGCGATTGATTTAGCATATAGTATTGGAAGAACAGGAAAAGTTTTAAAGGACAATTATGATATTATAAATGCTAGACTAGCAAAAATAGAGATTAATCCAGCCTATTCTTATAATGATGAATTATTAACTAACTGTATTATATCAGATGAAGAAAACTTGCCAGATATTGTAAAGCAAAGTGGTTATTCAGTGGATGGTTCAAACTTAATTATAAATAAAGGTCAAAAGGGAGTAGCAATCGAGCAGGAATCTTTAAAGAAACAAATAATAGAAGCATGCGCAAATTTGCGGAGAAGAAGAAATCATGATTAAGATTCCAACTAAAGAGCAACAACCAGATACAATTGATTTAAATAAAATTCGAAATGAAATTTATAAAGAAGCGAAAGATGCCTATTATACGCAAAGTCCATTTACGATTTATCCACATGTAGATGGAGTCGATTTTGGAATGAGCATAGAAGAAGCACAGAATTTAATTAACAATTCGCAAGAAGAGACGGTTATCATACCACTAAAAATTACAGTACCAAATGTAACAACGAATCAAATTGGAACAGAAGCATTTCCAGATTTATTAGCAACCTATTCTACTACATTTTCAACAAGCAATACAAATCGAACAACCAATATTAAATTAGCATCGAATAAAATTAATGGGGTAGTTCTATTGCCAGGGGAAGAATTTTCCTATAACAAAGTAGTAGGACAAAGAACAGCAGCGGCTGGGTATAAATCAGCACCAGTGTATGTAAATGGAAAAGTGGAAAATGGAATAGGTGGAGGAATTTGCCAAGTTTCATCTACTTTATATAATACAGCTTTAAGAGCAAATCTAGAAATTATAAAACGTTCTAACCATCGTTTTGCAACAGGATATGTTCCTCTAAGTACAGATGCAACAGTTTCTTGGGGTGGACCAGAATTTATATTTAAAAATTCAAGAAAATATCCAGTGAAAATTGTATCACAAATAAATGGAGGAAAAATTACAGTTAGTATTTATGGCTGTAAGGAAGAAGTAGAATATGAAGTAGTTATTCAATCACAAACGCTTCAAACGATTCCATCAAAAACAGTATATAGAACTAATACTTCGCTTCCAAAAGGTACAAAGAAAACTGTTCAAAAAGGACATGGAGGATATAAATCAAGAGCTTATCGAATTTTAAAACTTAACGGAACAATAGTATCAAAGCAATTATTATCAACTGACACATACGCACAATTAGAAACAATTATTGAACAAAATCCATAAAATAAAGGAGAAAAGGTTATGAATTGGGAAGAAAATGTAAAACAAAAATCACTTTGGAATGGAGAAATTAGTAATTTAGAGGAAAAAGAGAGAATTGCAAAAAAATTAGCCCAGAAGGTAAAAGATGGAGATGTTATAGGCGTTGGTTCAGGCTCAACTGCATTTCTTGCAACAAAAGCGATTGCTGAAAGAATGAAAAAGGAGAATCTACATATTACTGCAATTCCAACATCGCATGAAATAAAAATGCTATGTGAAAACTTAGGAATACCAACAACAAATCTGTTAGCACAAAAGCCAGATTGGGCGTATGATGGAGCAGATGAAGTAACAAGTAAAAATTGGCTAGTAAAAGGAAGAGGAGGAGCGATGTATAAAGAAAAATTAAATATTGCTGCAAGTCCAATTACTTATATTCTAGTAGATAATTCTAAAATTGTAGAACATATTTGTGATAAATTTCCAATTCCAATAGAGGTAAACCCAGAAGCAATTAATTTAGTAAGACAAGCTTTAAATGAAATGGGAGCAGAATCTGTTACACTAAGGCTTGCTAAAGGAAAAGATGGACCAATTGTTACTGAAAGCGGAAATGTTATATTAGATACGATATTTCGTAATGTAGACGAAACATATGAAAAGAAACTAAAAAGCATTGTAGGAGTTGTAGAAACAGGATTATTTATTGGATATCCTGTGGAGATCGAAAAATAAAGAGGTGAAACCATGGACGAAAATAGTATTATTAGTCCAGAATTAGAGGACGTAGAGGAAGAAAGACTAGAAAATTCATTAAGACCAAAAACATTAAAAGAATATATTGGACAAGACAAAGTAAAAGAAAATTTAAAAGTATATATAGAGGCCGCCAAGAAAAGAGGAGAGCCTCTTGACCACGTTTTACTATATGGACCTCCAGGGTTAGGAAAAACAACACTATCAAATATTATTTCAAATGAAATGAATTCTAATATTAAAATTACATCTGGACCTGCCATTGAAAAACCAGGAGATTTAGCAGCACTTTTAACAAACCTTTCTGAATTTGATGTTTTATTCATTGATGAAATTCATCGATTGAATAAAAGTGTAGAGGAAATTTTATACCCAGCTTTAGAAGATTTTACCTTAGATATTATTATTGGAAAAGGTCCAAGCGCTAGGTCAATAAGACTTGATCTTCCTAAGTTTACCTTAATTGGTGCAACAACAAAAGCAGGCTCTCTTACTACACCACTTCGTGATCGTTTTGGAATTGTAAGCCGTTTAGAATTATACACACCAGAACAATTAGACCAAATTGTAAGAAGATCGGCATCTATTCTAGGAGTAGAAATAGATGAAACGGCATCATTTGAAATAGCAAGACGTTCTAGAGGAACACCAAGAATTGCAAATAGAATTTTGAAACGTGTACGTGACTATGCCTCTGTTTTAGGAAATGGAGAAATAACATTAGAAATTGCAAAAATTGCATTAAACAAATTAGAAATAGATGAATTAGGACTAGATGAAACAGACCGTAAAATGCTAGAAACTATTATTACAAAATACAATGGCGGACCAGTAGGGTTAGAAACGCTTGCTGCAACTATCGGAGAAGAAGTAGAAACTATTGAAGATGTTTATGAACCATACTTAATGCAAATTGGATTTTTATCACGTACCCCAAGAGGAAGGATAGCTATGCCAGATGCCTACAAGCATTTAGGATTACAATACCAAGAGTAGAACATAAATTGAAGTATGATAGTAGCCAAACGTGGCAATTGCACGTATCTCAAGCGCCTTTAGTCGAGAGTGAAAAGTCCAATTGCCAGAAAGATTTGGCGGATTCACATCGTAAAAATTGAAGATAGGAATTAGAAAACATGGGAATAATTTATTTAATATCCGTAATTATATTATTTGTAACTTACTTACTAATACAAAAAACAAAAAATAAAATTGATATTTTAAAACAAGTAGCATTAGGTTTTGTTTTATTATTTTGCTATAACACATTCATATGTTATGTACTAACATTTTTCACAATACCAGTAACATTATTAGGACTTAGCATTATTAACGCTATTTTTACTACTATTATGATTGTGTATTTAGTAAAAACAAAGAAAATACAAACTTATCAGATAGAAAAAGTAGATATTCTATATATTATATTATTAGGAATTGCTACAATCATAGTTTCTTATCTAAATTTTGGATTTCCATTCGAAATTAAATATGAAACAGGAGACCCATCAGTACATTATTTAACATCCGAAATGTTTGCAGAAGGAGACGGATTATTAGCAGCGGAAAAACCAGATCAAGTATATGGAAGTTTCGCCGTAAGAAAAACAGCTTCATATGTGAATTCGGGATTGATTATGAAATGTTTAGATGGAGTAACAGATTCTTTTGATAATTACATTATTTTTATCTTGTTTGGAATTTTTATATTGTTTTTAACTGCATGGATGTTTTATAGTACAATAGCAACATTTGCAAAGAATCATGTAACAAGATTTTTAGCCTTTGTTTTAGCATTATTATATACTATGGGATACCCGCTAAATAGCTTTTTATTCGGATTTGAATATTTAAGTATGGGAATATTAATATTAGGAGCAATAATTGCATGCGTAGATATTTACCAAAAAGAAGAAATTGGATACAAACAAAATTTATTGGTATTTTTCTTATTAAATTTTGGATTATTTACAGCATATTATATGCTAGTTCCTTATACATATAGTGCTTTATGGATTTACTTTATGATAGCAGAATATAAAAAACAAGGAAAAATATTTACACGAAGAACAATTTTAATGCTCGTTATAACTTTACTAATTCCGTTTGGACTAGGATATATTTATCACATTGCACCAGATATTTATGGAAGTTTTATTAAAATTGTTAGTAATATATCAAACAATAATAATAATCCTATAGATTTATCAAATGCTATGAAATATTCCAATACACTAGTAAACAAAGGACTTTCAGTAAACGGTTATATTTATGTAAATTTATTTTCTAATATGTTACTACTATTACCATTTGCTATTGTGGCAATGTACAAGGGCTGGAAAGAAAATAAAGCTGTTACGATGATGGCATTGTTTGATATTGCTTTTATTGTATTATTATTAATTGGTGCTTTATTTGGAAAAGTGTCAATGTATTATTTGAGTAAAAATTATTTTGCATTATGGTTATTCTTATACTACTTAACATATAAGGGATTAATAATAACATATGAAAAAAATAAATATATACCAGCTATTTTTACAGGAATATATGTTGCAGCGATTACAATAAGTTTGTTATTCTTTGAAGCAAATTTAACACTGGGACAAGTAGATGAAGAAGAAAATATTTTGCAAGTTGCTGATATTTATGGGGTAAATAAACTTATATTAGAAAAACCGAAAGATTTAAACACAAAAGAATTAGAATTACTAAAATATGTAAGAGATAATATTTCAGAAGATAAAACTATAGAAATAGCAGGAGATGCCGAACAAGGATATTGGGGATATGTTATGTTAAGAAGAATAAACGATGATGATGAACACGGTGGAGAAAATAAATTAAGTTGGAAGATGATATTTGTCGGAGAACGAGCAGGTAAAGTAGATTATGTTGTTTACTTTAACCGAGGATACTTCTATCAATACTGGAAAGACAAACTATGGGAAAATGCAGAAGCAGTATATGAAAATGAAGCTGGAGGAATTTTACAGTATAAAAAGTAGGTGAGAAAATGATTAATTCAAAAAAAGTTCTAATTATTATACCGGCATACAATGAAGAAGAAAATATTGAAAATGTGGTAAATAATGTATTAGAAGAAAACAATTTAGTAGATGTGGTTGTTGTAAATGATGGTTCAAAAGATGATACATTAAAAAGAGCACAAAATACAAAAGCAACAGTAATAGATTTACCAAATAACTTAGGAATTGGAGGAGCTGTGCAAACCGGTATGATTTATGCTTATAAAAATGGCTATGACATTGCAATCCAAATAGACGGAGATGGACAGCATAATCCAAAATACATAAAAGAAATGGTAAATAAAATTAATGAAGGCTATGATATGGTAATTGGCTCTCGTTTTGTAGAAAAAACGAACTATAAGCAAACTTTCTTTAGAATGTTAGGAATTAATATTACGTCTGCCTTAATTAAAGCAATTACAGGAAGAAAAATATATGATACTACTTCCGGATTTAGAGCTGTAAATAGAGAAATCATTGAAGAATTCTCTAAAAATTATCCATATGATTATCCAGAACCAGAAACTAATATGAAAATCGTATTGAAAAAGAAAAAAGTACTAGAAATGCCGGTTGAAATGAGAAAGAGAATGGCTGGAAAGTCATTTATTACACCTATAAAGTCAGTAAAATATATGATAAAAGTAACTATGTCTTTAATGATGGCAAAATTAAAATTAAAAGAATATTAAAGAGGGAAAAAAATGATTTATTATTTAGGCATTATATTTGGAATTGTATTTCTTATTTTTATATTAAACTTAGTGAAAAAGAATAAATTAGATGAAAAATATTCAATTGTATGGATTATATTTTCATTAGGAATTTTATTGATATCCATTTTCTATGAATTATTTATGAAAATATCTTTAAAATTGGGAGTTTACTATCCTCCAATTCTATTGTTATTATTTGCAATTATTATTGAAGGTATTTATATTGTACATATAACAATAACAATTACAAAACAGAACAAAATGATTATTAAGCTAACACAAGAATTAGCAATATTAAAAGAAAAAGTTGAAGAAATGGAAGAAAAAAATGATAAAAGATAAAAAATTGGCAAAAAACTTTATATGGAATACGATAGGGAGCACACTTGCTTCTTTTAATTCCTTGTTCTTTTTAATTGCAATTACTAGAATAAATGGAATGCAAGATGCTGGAATATTCACAATTACATTTGCAACTGCTAGCATATTCTATATTGTTGCAGTGTACTCAGGGAGAAATTGCCAAATTACAGATATAAAAGGTAAAATAAAAGATAAAGAATATATTATTTCTAGAATATGTACATGTATTATAATGGCTATATTAGTAATAATATATGCTATTTTAAATAATTATGATTCCTATAAAAATAGTGTATTGATTTTTTTATGTTTATGGAGAGCAACGGAAGCATTTAGTGATGTTTTATATGGAATTATGCAAAAGAATGAAAAACTTTATAAAGTGGGAATTTCTCAAATTATAAAATCAACTTTAGGATTAATAGCATTTATTATAGTTGATGTACAAACACATAATTTGGTTTATGCTTGTATTACTCTATGTATATCATCAATTTTAACAATTATATTCTATGATTTTCCTCAGGCTATAAACCTGATTTCAAAAGATGAACCAATACAAATAAAAAACGTATGGGATATTTACAAAAAAGAGTTTTTTTTGTTTGCAAACGCATTTTTAACAATGTATTTATTAAATGCTCCCAAATACGCAATAGAGAAATATTTAACGGAAGATATACAAGCAGTGTTTGGAATTATTCTAATGCCAGCAAGTATATTGCCATTATTTGCACAATTTGTAGTAGCTCCAATAATAAATAAACTAACTCAATTATATAAGCAAGGAAATATATTACAGATGAGAAAAATTAAGAAAAAGTCGATGTATTTTATTGTTGGATTCGGAATAATTGCAATGACATTAGGTTATACGATAGGAATTCCAATTTTAAATTTTATATATGATGTTGATTTAAACCCATATAGATTACATTTAGTAATGATATTATTTGCATATATTTTCTACGCAATGGGATATGTAGAAACGATGATTTTAACAATTTATCGAAAAATAAAGGAACAATTTGGAGTCTACGTAATTGTTACTATTACAATTTTTGTATCATCTTACTATTTAGTAGGTGAATTAGGAGTAATGGGAGCAAGTATTTCTTGTGTTATCTCAATGATATTGTATTATATTTTACTTGCCATTATTAATAAATATGAAACTTCGAAGCAAAAGTTGATAAGCAGATAATGTAAAAGGAGATAGAGAACTATGTCAATCATATATATTGTATCAGTGATACTACTATTGACTACAGTTATGATAGTTAAAAAATCAGAAAAGAAAATGGATTTTATTGTGACAATGACGATTAGCATTGTTTTATTACTTTGCTATAATACGCTTATTTGCTACATTTTTACTATGTGTAATATACCAATTAATTTGATAACTTTAACGATTCCGAATTTTATTATTACTATCATCTTAGGAATTATCATTTTTCATTCAAAACAAATACAAGCTTATCAAGTTAATTACAAAGATGTTTTAGCAATTATATTAATAGTTGCACTGATATTTTTAATCGTATGTTTACAATATGGTATTCCACTTAATATTAAATACATTATGACAGATGCAGCAGCACATTATGCTTCATCAGAAGAATTTTATCAAAGAGAAACATTACTATTAAAAGCTGAAGGAATAACAGTAGGAAGATATATGATGCCTGGAGCTTATAGCAATAGTGGTATTTTATTTAAAGTATTTGCACCATATATTGGAGAAATGAATTTATATAATATTTTCATATTATTTGATATATTTATTCTTACATTAAGTGGTATTTTAATGTATTTAAATTTGAAAAAGAGAGCAAAAACAGATTTACAATTAGGAATGGCAATTATTATTTCTATATTGTATTTATTAGGATATCCGTTAAATAGTATGTTATTTGGATACAGTTATCTTAGTGTAGGAATTGTTATAATTGCAACTATTTTATTATTTATACAATATTTTCAAGAAGAAAAATATAAAAATTTGGTAAACATTAGTGTACTATTTTTATTATGCACACAAATATTTTTTTCTTATTATTTATTTGTTCCGGCTGTATATGGAACTTTAGGTATTTATTATATATTACATTTTAGAAAAAAACATAACAAGATATGGAATAAAGAAATGATAGTTTATGCTAGTGTTACATTGGTAATACCAGCATTAATAGGACTAAGTTATCATATATTTCCACAAATGGTTTCATTTGTACCAACACAACTGATGAATGGAATTAAAGATGAAGGATATATTTATCGAAATATGATTACGAATTTAATATTACTAATTCCTTTTTCTATATATTATATATATAAACAGATAAAAGAAAAGAAAATAGACTTTATTACCTTATTTGCAGTTATTTTTGTTCTTTATACAATTATTGTATACTTTGCAATGGTAAAAGGAATTATTTCTACATACTTTTTCTATAAATTACATTTTATATTATGGATGATAATGTGGATGTTATGTTATAGAGGAATTAATACCATAGAAAAAGAAGTAAAAATGGGAGATATTATTGTAAAAACATATATGTTATGCTATGTTGGCTTATTCATTGTTGCATTATTAACTAGCAATGTTGCTATTAATAAAAGCAAAAATACGAATGAAAAAATAACAGATGTTATGGATATTTATGGAATTAATAAAACACTTATGTTCAGAACAGAAGTTGACCTTTCAACAGAAGAAATCGAAATTTTAAAACAAGTAAAGCAGAATAATGTAGAATTGGCAGATAATAATACATTAATTTTAGCAAATCAGAGACAAGAATATTGGATTTGGGCAATATTTAAATATAATTTTAAACAAGACTTGTATCATGCAACAACAATGTACTATATTAATAAGTGGAATAATGATGAATATGAATATATTATTATTCTTAATGATAGTGAGAATGGAAAAATATTTAAAAAATATTTAGATTTAGGAGAAACAGAAATTATTTTCCAAAACGAAAGTGGAGCGATTATTAAAAATATAGGGAGGAAAAATTGAAGACAATTGCTTTTTTTTCAGGATATTTTTTGCCTCATACTGGAGGAATTGAAAGATATGAATATAATTTAGCAAAAAAGCTGCATGAACATGATATAAAAGTTATTATTGTAACAACCAAATATTTAGAAGAGCTAGAAGACATAGAAGACCTAGGTTATGCATTTATTTACCGTATTCCAATATATAAGATGTTTTCATCACGTTATCCAATTATAAAAAAAGATAAAAAATATAGGCAAATGATGGAAAGCTTAGAAAAAGAAAATATTGATTTATGTATATTAAACACTAGGTTCCAATTAACTTCATTGATTGGGGCAAAATTTGCTAAAAAATTACATATACCAATGTGCTTAATTGAACATGGAACAAGTCATTTTACGGTATATAATAAAGTACTCGATTTTTTTGGACACATTTATGAACATCTTTTGACAAACTATATGAAAAGATATGTTAAAGATTTTTATCGGAGTATCAAGAGCATGTTGCAATTGGCTTAAGCATTACAAAATTAATGCAAAAGGAGTTCTTAGTAATGCAATTGAAGTATCGGAATATGATTTTTATAAAGATATATCAAAAACAAACCAAAAGAACATCCGAATTTTATATGCAGGAAGATTAATTAAAGACAAAGGAATCATTTTGTTAGTAGAAGCATTTAAAAGAATATTAAATAATTTTACCAATGTAGAATTGTTTATAGCAGGGGATGGACCGTTAGAAGAAATACTAAAAAAAGAAAAGAACATGCAATTGTTAGGAAAATTAAACCACGAAGAACTTATGAAAGAATATGCAAAAGCAGATATATTCATTAATCCATCTTATTCAGAAGGATTACCAACAACTGTATTAGAAGCAGGACTTATGAAATGTGCTGTAGTTGCAACAGATGTAGGAGGAACTTCAGAAATTATAGAAGATAGAAAAGAAGGATTACTTTGTAAACCAGAAGTTTTAGATATTACAGAAAAATTAGAAGTATTAATAAAAGATGAGATTTTGAGAGAAACATTAGGTGAAAAATTGCACGAAAAAGTAGTAAAACAATTTTCATGGGATAATACAGCCAATAAAATACTAGAATTATTACAAAAATAAGAGAAAGGAAAAAATATGTCAGCTATTTATTTGATTTCAATTTTAGCATTATTAACTTTAACGATTTTAGTGAAAAAAAGTGACAATAAATTGAATATTGTAAAAACAATAACAATTATAATAGTATTATTTCTATGCTATCAAACTTTTGTTAGTTATTTATGTACAATGTTACATATCCAAATAACTTTATTAACACTAACCATTATAAATATTCTTCTTATTACAATACTATTTATAAATATAATAAGAAAAAAAGAAATACAGAAATACAAGCTTTCAATAACAGACTTATATTTTATTGTTATACTGATCTTTGTAGTTTTTATTGTTGGTTATATAGATTTTGGTATACCATTTCAAATTAAATACTTTTCAACAGATGCATCGATACATTATATTTCAGCAAGAGAATTCTATGAAAGTGAGAGTCTTTTATTAAATGTAGATAATATTGATACCTCAAATGCAATGATGCCAGGAGCCTACAGTAATATTGGAATTTTATTCAAAATATTTGCACCATGGATTGGCGAAATGAATTTATATGAAGTGTTTGTACAATTTGATATTTTTGTATTGTTATTAAGTGGAATGCTATTTTATGTAACAATCAAAAAATATGCACAAAATGCAGTTACAGATTTTTTGGCTGTAATTGTTCCAATTATATATGTATTAGGATATCCGCTTAATAATATGCTTTTTGGTTATTGTTACTTAGGAATAGGAGTATTAATAATTAATGCCATTGTTGCAATTATGCAAGATTGGAGCAAAATGGAAGAAACATCGGGCTGGAAAAAGATAATAGTGATGTTTCTATTATGTTTTGAATTATTTTTCTCATATTATTTATTTACGCCAGCAATTTATGCATCCATTTTTCTTTATTATTTATTTTATTTTCATAAGCAAAAAGGAAAATGGATTAATAAAGAAACAGTAAAATATACGATAATAACACTAGCAATCCCTGCTATTATAGGATTTTGCTATCATGTCCTTCCGGGAATGCTATCAAGTAACCAAATACAAGTAAATAAAGTAATGCAAAATGAAGGATATATTTATAGAAATCTATATTCAAATACTTTATTATTTATCCCATTTGCTATATATTATTTAATTAAAGAAAAAAGATTACAATTTGACATTATTAGTATTATTGTATGGATTTTATATATGTGTGCACTATATTTAAGCATTTTCAAATTAAATTTATCAACATATTATTTCTTTAAAACATATTTTGTGTTATGGCAATTTATAATATATTTGTTCTTTAGAGGAATGTGTTATATCGTACAAGAAAAGAAAAATGGTGGAATACTAACTGTAACATATGTTACCATTTATGTTTTACTTATGATATCATCGTTTTTGATGAGTAATGTAGAAGTTACAAAAGATACATTTAACAAAAATGAAAAAATAACAGATGTAATGGATATTTATGGCATCAATAAAACTGTATTGTTACGAATTAATATTGATTACACTCCAGAAGAATTGGAAGTATTGAACTATATAAAAGAAAATAATATACCATTGGGGAATAATAATACCTTAATTGTAGCAAACCAAAGGCAAGAATATTGGTTATGGGCAATGTTACAATATCGATTTAAAGAAAACTTAGATTATCCGACAGTTCCAGGACATATAGAGCTATGGAATAATGGAACATACGAATATTTAATTTATTTTAATCGTAGTGATTATTACAAGACATATAAAAATGTTATCAACCTAGAAGGAAAAGAAGTTATTTTTGAAAACGAAAGTGGAGCAATTATTAAAAATAAATAGGAGATGAAATATAAAATGAAATTATTAATGCATACATGCTGTGCACCTTGCAGTGTATATTGTATTGATGCTTTAAGAAAAGAAGAAATAGAACCAACATTATATTGGTATAATCCTAATATACACCCATATACGGAATATCGTGCAAGAAGAGATTGTTTAAAAGAATACGCAAAATCTATTGAAGTAGAAGCTATTTTTGAAGAAAATTATGGTTTACAAGAATTCTGCAAAAATGTCATAAACGACCTACCAAATCGTTGCAAAAACTATTGCTACCCAATCCGCTTAGAACAAACAGCAAGGTATGCAAAAGAAAATGGGTATGACAGTTTTACAACAACACTTCTAGTAAGCCCATATCAAAACCATGAAGCGATTAAAGAAATAGGAGAAAAACTAGCAAGTAAGTATGGACTTACATTTGTATACCGTGATTTTCGTGTAGGTTTTAGAGAAGGTCAAACTAAAGCACGAGAACTTGGGCTATATATGCAAAAGTATTGTGGATGTATTTTTTCAGAGGAGATGAGATATTATAACCGCAATCCTATACAAACCAGTAATACCAATGGTTACGAGATACCAAAAGAGCCTAGAATGCAGGTTAAAAAAATAGAAAATAAAGAAGATTATATTGATTTACTTTTAGAGGCAGATCCTTCAAAAGACATGATACATAAGTATTTGAACGATTCTGATGTATATGCATTAAAAAAAGAAGATGAGTTAATTTCTATTGCAGTTATTTTGCACATTGATAGAAAAACATTAGAGTTAAAGAACATAGTTACAAAAGAAAATTACAGAAATAAAGGTTATGCAAAAACACTTTTAAAATCATTATGTGGTAATTATAAACAGAAATATGACAGAATGTTGGTAGGAACAACAGAGAATAATATTCCTTTCTATGTTAAGCAGGGATTTGATAAATATGAGAAAACAATTAAAAATTTCTTTATAGATAATTATAAAGAAGAAATAAAAGATGGAGAACTAACTTGTACTGATTTAATATATTATTCAAAAGATTTAAAGAAAAAATAAAATATTATAGTTATTGAAATAATATCTAACATATATAAGAAATCTAATAGAAATATTAGATTTTTTATTTTGCCTTCAAAAAGGAAGGAGTAAAAAGAAAATGAAAAAAAATGAAAACAACAAACCAAAAAATAATGAAAAAATTAAAAAAGAAACAGAAAAGATTAAAGAGATTATAAGAAAGGAGACAGGTATTTATATAAAGAAGATGAACTCAAGAAACTTAAAGAAAGAATTTGAACAATTTTATTATATTATGGCATCAAATTATTATGAGTGTTTAACAGCAATAGGGTATTTAGATGAAATAGAAACTGATTGCTTTGCTTGTATAAAAGATGATTACTTATCAGATTTTGTAAGGTCAATGAGTGCTATGATGAATAAAATATTTTGTGATGAAGAAAAAGACTTTTCAGATATAATGAATGGAATTATGAGAATGTTAATTTCTGAAGATAAAATTGTTAATATTATAAAAGACGATATACCTAATTGGGTAATATTAAGAAAAAAGATAAGACCAGGATTAGTAAATATTGTACCTTTATATGATAATTTAAATGAATACTATTTGAATTATTCATATAGTTATAATGTTCAAGAAGATATAAAACCTTTTATTGCAGGACTTAACAATTTATTTGGTAAATTAGCAGACGATGAGGAGTTTATATATGTTTCTACTCATTTACAAGATGATAAAGAAATAACAGAGGAATAAATATTCAAGACAAGAGTTAGCTTTTAGGAGTTAGCTCTTTTTTTGAGGAAAGGAGCAAGAATGGGAAAGTGTCAGATAATTGCAATAGCAAATCAAAAAGGTGGAGTTGGAAAAACAACAACTACATTTAGTTTAGGAGTTGCACTTAGTAAACAAGGAAAAAGAGTATTACTAATTGATGCAGATCCACAACGGAGATTTAACTACTTGTATGGGTTACTATAATCAAGATGAATTGCAGAATACTATTGGAACATTAATGTCTGATACTATATGTGATAATGAAATAAATGCAGAAAATGCTATTCTTCATCATAAAGAAGGAGTAGATTTAATTCCTGCAAATTTAGATTTATCAGCAATAGAGTTTTCATTAGTTAATGCAATGAGCAGAGAGTTCACGCTTAAAAATTCTATAAGAGGTATTAAAGATAACTATGATTATGTATTGATAGATTGTATGCCATCTCTTGGAATGATAACAATAAATGCACTTGCTTGTAGTGATAAGATAATAATTCCAGTACAGGGAGAATATCTAGCTGCAAAAGGAATGGGACATTTATTAAAGACAGTTACGAGAGTGCAGAAACAAATAAATCCTAATTTGAAAATAGGTGGAGTATTACTTACATTAGTAGATAAAAGAACAAATTTATCAAAAGATGTAAGAGATACTTTAATCGACAATTATGGACAATATGTGAAAATATATGGTGTTGAAATACCAAAAGCAATAAATACAGCAAAATCAACATCAACAGGAAAGAGTATATTTGAGTTTGATAAAAATAGTCCTGTTGCAAACGCATACAATAATTTAGCAAAGGAGGTATTAGAGAATGAAAGAACAAGACAAAAAGATGGTACTTCCAAAGTTAGATGATTTATTCACAAGTCAAGAACAAAGAGATAATCCAGTTGTTGATGAGGTAAAGGAAATAGAACTATATAAAATAGGAGAATTTCCAGACCACCCTTTTAGAGTTATAGATGATGATAAAATGGAAGAAATGGTTAAAAGTGTAAAAGAACATGGAGTTTTATTACCTGTTATAGTAAGAAAACGAGGAGAAGGAAATTATCAAATGATTTCTGGACATAGAAGAAAAAGAGCGTGTGAACTTGCAGGAATAGATAAAATAAAATGTATTGTTAAAGACTTAACTGATGATGAGGCAACAATTCTTATGGTAGATAGTAACATTCAAAGAGAAGAAATATTGCCTAGTGAAAAAGCATTTGCATATAAAATGAAACTTGAAGCTATGAAACATCAGGGGAAAAGAGTGGATTTAGAAGAAAATGAAACTTCGACACCAGTGGTGGCAAAGTTAAGAACTGATGAAATATTAGGTAATGAGGTTGGAGAAAGTAGAGAAAATATAAGAAGATATATTAGACTTACTTATTTAATACCTGAATTGTTAGAACAAGTTGATAAGAAAAGAATAGCTTTTAGACCAGCAGTAGAATTATCATATTTGAGTGAAGAAAATCAATATGTTGTAGAAAATATATTTGAATTTGATGAGGTAACACCTTCTTTAAGTCAAGCAATAAGATTAAAGAAATTAGAACAAGAAGGAAACCTAACAGAAGAAAAAATAGAAGAAATATTGCAACAGGAAAAGCCAAATCAAAAAGAATATATAAAGATACACAATGAAAAAATAGAAAAATATATTCCAAGTAGAGTTAAAGAATCTGGAAATGTTGAAGATTTTATTATTCAATGTGTGCAAGATTATATTAGGCGAGAACGAATAAAACAAGAAAGAAATTCCAGATAGTGTGTGAACAAAATTAGATATATTTAGTTATACTTGTTTGTGTGAACACTTTACAAAGTTTTCCCTTACAATCCCTTTTAAATACATACTATATTACAAACTAAAAGATAATTATTATAATATTATTTAATATATTTTATATAATAATTTATACATTTGT
>JAGAIV010000010.1 GCA_017626365.1 Clostridia bacterium | reverse complement strand
TGTAGTGCACTGAAAAAGTTGGACTATTATTTAACATAATTTTAAACTAGCTAGGGACTGTTGTCTATATTCTAATGGACTCAGTCCTTTTCTTTTTAAACTTATTCTTTTGTTATTATAATAGTCTATATATTCTATTATAGCTTTCTCTAACTCTTCTAACGAATTAAATTCATCTTCATGACCGTAAAACATTTCGTTTTTCATTATTCCAAAAAAGTTTTCCATCAATGAATTATCCATACAATTTCCTTTTCGAGAATATGACTGCAATATTCCTTTTTCCTTCAGTGTAGAAATGTAGTATTGATGTTGATATTGCCATCCTCGATCACTATGAAAAATTAAACCAGAAAGATTATTATGTTTTTCGAATGCTCTATCTAGCATTCTTTTTGTTTGCTCAAAATTTGGACTTTCGGATATATCAAAAGCAATTATAGAACTATCATACATATCAAGTATAGGTGAAAAATATAATTTGCCACAAGAAATCTTAAGTTCAGAAACATCTGTAGTCCATTTTTGATTCGGCCCTGTAGTTTCAAAATGTCTTACAAAAATAGTTTTATTATTTTCTTCATCTCTAACTTTTTCTAATAATAAATTACGTTTATCTTCACCATTATCACCTTTATAAGAGTGATATTTTTGATTACTTCCTTGTTTACCAAATAGATTGTTATTTTTTAATACTTTTCTTATTCTATCTCTTCCTACATTTAACTTTTCCAAATCTTTATTATCTATAGATAATATTACTCTTCTATAACCATATCTACTTTTATTATCATCATAAATTGGTTTTACTACTTCTAATATTTCTTGGTCTTTTTTTTGACGTTTTTCAACTGTTTTTATATGTTTTTTACTTTTATAATATTCATAAGTTGATTTAGGAATTTTTGTTACTAATAGGATGGACTTTAAGCAATACTTTTGCCTTAGTTCATCGATAACAATTATTTTTTCTGTTGTTCTCGGTCCTTCCTTGCTTGAACTAAGGCACTCAATTTTTTTAAGTATTCAATTTCAATTTGTTGTAATTCAATTTGTTTTTCTAATACTTTGATTTTCTCTTTATCAGATAAATTTTTAATATCAATTTCTTTCTCTTTCATAGTTGGTGGTTTACCTTTCTTTTTATTAGATTTTAAACCATCAATACCACGTTGTAAATAATTCTTATATATTTTAGAAATATTTGCTGTTTGTCTTCCATATGAAATTGCAACTTCATTAATTGCTTCACCATTTGATACTCTATTACAAATTTCAATTTTATCTTCGATTGTTAATTCTGGTTTTTTATGTTCTAAACCAGCTTCTCCAAGTTTATCATATATTCTAACCCAATGACGTACCTTGTCATGAAAAGTTTTATGTTTACATCCACCTGGATCTTGTATATTCTCTCCATTTTTATATTTTCTTATACATTCTAATTTATATTTTTTACTATATCGCATAATAAAAGTGAACCTCCTAAGTTGTTGGTCCAACTTATTCAGTTCACTTCATAAAATGCTCTTTTAGTGTTTTATAGTATATGTTAATTCAAAGTCTGCGCTTTCTCCGACGATTTTTAATTTTTGAGTATCATTAGTTACAATAACAACTGGATTAACATCTTCATATGATGAATAAATAATTTCATTATTAGATACTATTATAACTTCAAAATTACCAGAATTAATTTTTATATCAAAGGTGTAAGTAGCAAGATTTTTTCTAATTTTTTCTATTTCTTTTACACCTGAGAATTTATCTATTTTTACGCTACCATTTATTTCATTATCTTTCGAGTTACTACTCATAATAGACATAAATGAAATATGACCATTGTTGTTTATTTTTTCTTCTTCAGTAATAGTAGCAATTTTTGTATCATCTCCATTTATATCTTCGATATGAGAAAATGATTTACATCCTACTAAAAGAAAAGATAATAATATTGGAATAAAGTTTTTCTTCATTTTAACACTTCCTTTTTATTGTAC
>JAGAIV010000009.1 GCA_017626365.1 Clostridia bacterium | reverse complement strand
TATGTACAAAAACAAAGTGGAACAGGAACAACATGTAGCTTTACAGGTTTAGTACAAAATACAAGTTACACAGTAAAAGTAACAACAAAAGATATAGCAGGAAATACAGGAACAGGAACAAAAGCAGGAACAACAGGAACAGTAGAAACTCCAACTATTACTGTAGAAAATCCAAGTGTATGGAGTACCTCAAAGAAAGTTACGATAACAACTAAAACAGGTTATACTACTAAATATACAACAAATGGAACAAAGCCAAGCAAAGATAATGGAACAGTTTATAAAGAAGAATTTACAGTAAATAGTAATTGTACAATTACAGCTATATATTTAGATTCTACAAATCAAGTAGGAAGTGGAACAACTAATACAATAAGTAAAATAGATACTATAGCACCATTAGTAAATGAGGTAACTAAAAATACTTCAAGTTCACTAACAGTAAAAGCAACAGATGAAGCAAGTGGAATAGTAGGATATGCAATAACACAAAATACGAATAAACCATCAAGTTATACAACCTGTAATAGTACAAAAACATTAGATATAACATTTAATAATTTACAACCTTCAACAAACTACTATGTATGGTTAAAGGACCAAGCAGGAAACGAGAGTTATAAAGACATAACAACACATGATATAACAGATCAAGTAGTGTATACATTAAATCCAGCAACATGGACAAATGGTACAGTAAAAGTAACAGTTAGCTTCCCACTATCTGGCTATACATTAAAAGTTAGAAAAACAGAAACAGCTAGTTGGTCAACAACTCTAACACAATCTTATACAGCAAATGGTACAATTTTTGTACAATTAACACAAACAGCTACTGGAAAAGTATATACTACACAAAAAGATATTACCAATATTGATAAGACAAAGCCAGTAGTAACAGGAGTAACAGATATTACTTATACTACAGCAAAAGTTACAGCAACAGATGAAGCAAGTGGAGTAGCAAGTTATGCATATTCAACGAGTACTACAACACCATCAGCATCTTCATTCAAAGCAGTAGACAATCCAGGAAGTTTAGAAACACAAGTAACAATTACAGGATTATCTGCAAACAAAACATATTATGTATGGGTGAAGGATACAGCAGGAAATACAAGTGCAAGTTTTAAATTTGCAACTGCAACTGACAAGACAAAACCGATAGTAACAGGAGTAACAGATATTACTTATACTACAGCAAAAGTTACAGCAACAGATGAAGCAAGTGGAGTAGCAAGTTATGCATATTCAACGAGTACTACAACACCATCAGCATCTTCATTCAAAGCAGTAGGCAATCCAGGAAGTTTAGAAACACAAGTAACAATTACAGGATTAACTCATAATAAAACATACTATGTTTGGGCAAAAGATATAGCTGGTAATATAAGTGCAAGAGTTAGTTTTAAAACATTAGCAGATACAACAAAACCACGAGCAACTATTGAATATGATAAAACGACAACAATAACTCTAGCAGCAAAAGTAACACATATAGATAACGAAACAGGAATTAATATTGCAAAATGTAAATGGATATTTAATACATCTTCAACAGCACTTGGAACAACGGCAAGTAAATATACAGGAGGAACTTTTACAGAAAATGGAGAAACAATAACTTATGCTATTCCAGAAGAAGGAACCTATTATTTGCATATTTTAACTATAGATAATGCAGGAAATGCGGCAGAAACAATTTCAGGTGCAGTTAAAGTAGTAACTACTAAAGCACATACACATGTGGATAGTTGTTATGAAACAGTGACAGAAAAATATTTACCATCTGGAAATAACTGTAATGACTGTTCAAATCTTGGTTGGGTAGGAGAAGAAAATGGAGAAAATGTATATAGTTATAAGTGTAATTGCTGTGGAAGTACATTTACTGGTACTAATGGATGGCATCATTGTACTGCTTCAAAACACTATCAAACAAGAAAAGTAAAAAAATTAATTTGTGGAAAAACAACGATAGAAACTTGTATTATAACTTATTTATAGGAGGAAAATCAAACGAAAAAGAAAGAGAAACAAAGAATATTTATATTAATTATATTAATAATTGCTATGATGGGAATTATCTACTTTATAATAAATATAAATCAAAATGAAAAAGAAGAATTTGTAAAGGTAGAGCAAGATGGTACAAAGGTTAATATAAGTAATAAATTAAAAGAAAAAAAAGAATTTGATGGGCTAAAAGTAGAAAATGTACAATTAACGGAAAAAGATGGACAATCAATATTATTAGCTAATGTAACCAATACAACAACACAAGATCTAGATTCTTTCTTTGTAGATATTATATTGTATGATAAGCAAAGAAATGAAATAGGAACAATTTTAGGATTTATATCACCAGTAAAATCAGGACAAACAGTAGAACTAAAAGCAGGAATAACAGAAGATTATGCAAATGTGTATGATATTAAAATTGTTAACAAAGAATAGCTGATTCCCAGCAATAGATAATTTAAAGAGACAGTAGTAAAAATGTTTTACTACTGTCTTTTAATATACTATTATTTATATAACTTCTTAATCCTCCCAATCGCATCCTTTTCGAGTCTTGAAACTTGTGCTTGACTAATGCCAATTTCTTTAGCTACTTCCATTTGGGTTCTCCCGTCAAAGAATCGCTTGGTAATAATCATTTTTTCACGTTCATTTAATTTTTTCATTGCTTGTTCAATCGTTAGCGAATCTGTCCATCGATCGTCTGTTTCTTTATGGTCACTTACTTGGTCCATAATGTAAATACTTTCACTTCCATCATTGTAAACCGGTTCTTGTAAAGATAAAGGATCTTGTATTGCTTCAAAACTAAAAACGATTTCCTCTTTTGGAATACCAACCTCTTTTGATATTTGTTCAATAGTTGGTTCTTTTCCTAATTCTTTTGTCAATTTTTCTTTTGCTTGAAGTGATTTATATGCCAAATCTCTTATAGAACGGCTTACACGAATGGGGTTATTGTCACGAAGATATCTTCTAATTTCTCCAATAATCATAGGAACAGCATAAGTTGAAAATTGTACATTTAATGATAAATCGAAATTATCGATTGATTTAATAAGTCCTACACATCCAACTTGAAACAAATCGTCCATGTTTTCACATCTACCACTAAAACGTTGCAAAACACTTAATACTAATCTCAAGTTTCCGCTAATAAAACGTTCTCTTGCACTTTCATCGCCTTGTTTAATTTTTGTAAACAACTCATTCTTTTCTTCATTAGAAAGAATAGGAAGTTTTGATGTATCAACATTACTTATTTCTACTTTTCGAATCAATTTAAAATCCTCCTTGCGATACTTGATAATAGAAGTATTTCCGAAAAGAAGATTTGCTATTCATAAACAATTCGACGTGATACGACATAAAAATAGTTGTATAAAAGTTTGCTAGTGGTGAATAATGAAAAGTGAAGAATACAAAAGAGGAACTTTTAGAAAGGAGAAGAGTATGGGGTTGTTATGGGAAATTATTTTGTTTATAGTATATTCGCTTTTAATTGTTGCTATTTCAAAGTACATATTAGTACCTGTACTTAGGAAGTTGGCAGAAAGTATTAATTTAAAAGCAAAAACAGTAGGAAATTTAGCAGGGGTTGCTACTTCTGTGCCAGAGTTATTAAGTGTTAGTTTTGCAGCAGCAACTGGATTGATTGGAACAAGTATTTATAACATTTTAAGCTCTAATGTGATTAATTTGATACAATACATAATTAGTGTGTGGATAAATCATAATGGGAAAGTGCTAAGAAATAAAGCACTAACTATTGACCTAATTATGGTAGGAATTACAATACTGATACCACTTGGATTTGTAATAACAAACCTTGAAACAAATTTATTTGTAGTAATCATATTTATAGCACTATTTGTGCTTTTTTATTCTATTAATAATAACACGCACAAATTATACCTAGAAAAAGAAGAAGACAGGGAAGCAGAAGAAATTGAAAAAGAAGCAAAATGGGTAAGAGGAAAAAAGAATATTATGATAAAATATACGATTTACCTAATACTAACAGGAATTGGATTATTTATCGTAGGAAATTTACTAAGCGGGACTTTGGAAAATTTATGTATGCGTTTTCATGTTCCAGAATTCATTGTAGGAATTGCATTAGGATTTATCACAAGTCTTCCAGAACTAATTACTTTTTTTGAATCCCAAAGACACCATAAATCAAATCAAAATGAACGTTTAGGAGTGATAGAAGCAACTAATAATTTATTAACATCAAACACGTTAAACTTATTTATAATTCAAAGCATTGGAATTGTTCTATATCAAATTTTCCGTTAAAGAATATTCTGGAAAAAAATGAATATACTAAGTATAAGTATTTTTAAGTAAGAGGAGAGTTAGAATGAATGAAGAATATGTAAAAGAAACTAATATTATAGAAAGAAGTCAAGAAGAGTTAGATATTGAATTAATTAAAAGTATCATTAAAACAAAACAAGATTTAAAAGACTCAAATAAAAATTATGAGTTTGCAGAAGGAGAATTGATTGATTATTATCTATATCAAATAAAAGCAAATCAATCAAAATTAAACTATTTA
Source organism: Clostridia bacterium (assembly GCA_017626365.1). Lineage (GTDB taxonomy): Bacteria > Bacillota > Clostridia > TANB77 > CAG-508 > RGIG8482. The sequence goes on along the minus strand of JAGAIV010000009.1, from coordinate 26,695 downwards.
TTAAAAAAGGCTAAAAAAAATGGACTAATCATTGATATGATTAAAGAAATAGAAATTAGAAAAGAGCAATATAATCAAGATATTGAGGCAGGATAAAAAATAATAAAACAAGCATATTTGTACATGCAGTATCATAATATGGTATAAAAGAATGAGGTGATTTTATTTGGATACCAATACCATTATTATATACATTGCATGTATTTGTTTTTTATTTCTATTTGGAAGAATTTTTATCTTACCAATCAAAAGCATTTTAAAATTGGTGCTCAATTCTTGCATAGGAGCACTCATGATTTATTTCATAAATTTAATAGGAATGCTATTTAATTTTCATATAGGTTTAAACTACATAACTGCTATTTTTACAGGAATACTAGGAGTACCAGGAGTTGTTTTATTAGTAATACTAAAATTAGTTTTGATAATATAAAAGTTGTAAAACAATAGTTATCATGGTATAATGAAAAAGCAAATAAGAGAAGTAATGAAAGGAACAACGAATGAGAGAGTATTTCGAAAAAATAGAGAATATACAAGAGTTGGAATTTTTTGAAAAAGTAAAGAACAAAATGGTAGAAGAAGAAAAAATGTTTATTGTTACAGCAAATCCGGAGACATTGATGTTTGCTGAAAAGGATGATGAATTTAAAAAGATTATTCTTGCTCCAGAAACTACGGTGGTAGCTGATGGAATTGGAGTAATAAAAGGAGCTAAGATGCTAAAAATGGATTTAGAACATAGGATTTTAGGGGTTAATTTAGCAACGAAATTATTATTCTATTGCAATGAATTAGAAAAAAGTATATACTTATTAGGAGCAAAACCGGAAGTAATAGAAAAAATGCAAGAAATGATAAGTATGAATTATCCAAAAGCAAAGTTAGTGGGTGCAGTGGATGGCTATGTAAAGGATAAAGACAAAATATTTGATGACATCTATAAAAAACAACCAGATGTAGTGTTAGTAGCACTAGGAATTCCGAACCAAGAAAAGTTGATTTACAAAAATTATTCTAGATTTAATAAAGGAATATTTGTTGGAGTAGGTGGAAGTTTTGATGTTATTAGTGGTTCAAAGAAAAGAGCACCAGATATATTTATTAAATTAAATTTAGAATGGCTATATCGAATTACCTCTGAACCAAAGAGATTAAAACGATTTTTTAGTAGTAATATAAAATATATGTTTAAAATTATAAAAGAAAGAGGAAAAAAATGATAAAAGTAATGGTAATATTTGGGACAAGACCAGAAGCAATAAAGGTAGCACCAGTTATTAAAGAATTACAAACAAGACCAGAAACAACACCAATTGTATGTGTTACTGGTCAACATAGACAAATGCTAGATCAAGTTTTAAAAGCATTTGATATTGTACCAGATTTCGATTTAAACATTATGCAACAAGGACAAACTTTGGCAGATATTACAACAAGAGTATTAAAAGGAATGGAAGAGGTATTTACACAAGTAAAACCTGACATCATTTTAGTACATGGAGATACAACAACCACATTTGCAGCTTCTCTTGCAGCATTTTATCATCAAATTCCAATAGGGCATATTGAAGCAGGGTTAAGAACTTATAATAAATATGCACCATATCCAGAGGAAATGAACAGACAAATGGTAAGTAATCTATCAGATATACATTTTGCTCCAACGAAAGAAACCAAAGAAAACCTGATAAGAGAAAATAAAAAAGAAAATAGTATTATTGTAACAGGAAATACAGCAATTGATGCACTAAAAACAACAGTAATAAAAGACTACAAAAATGATATTATAGATGAACTAGAAAATAAAAGGATAATATTACTAACAGCACATAGAAGAGAAAATTTAGGCAAGCCGCTAGAAAACATTTTTAAAGCAGTAAAAAGGATTGTAGCTGAATACCAAGATGTTGTGGTAATTTATCCAGTACATAAAAATCCTCAAATTAGAAAAAAGGTAGAAGAGCTATTTGAAGGGGAAGATAGAATTAAATTAATAGAACCATTAGATGTTTTTGATTTTCACAACTTTATAAGTAAATCATATTTCATTTTAACAGATAGTGGAGGAATACAAGAAGAAGCTCCAGCTATGGGAAAACCAGTATTAGTTTTAAGAGATACAACAGAAAGACCAGAAGGTGTAGAAGCAGGAACTCTAAAACTAGTAGGTACAAATGAAGAAAATATCTATCAAAGAACCAAAGAATTGTTAGATAGTCCACAAGAATATGAAAGAATGAGTAAATCTGCAAATCCATATGGAGATGGAAATGCTAGTAAGAGAATTGTAGATGAGATTATAAAAAGAAATTGGGAAAAATAAAGTTAAAACCGTGCTACTTAAGGTAAAAGTAGCACGGTTTTTGTATATTAAACTATTCCACTGTAACAGATTTCGCAAGGTTTCTTGGTTTATCAACATCTAATCCTTTTTCTTTCGATATATAGTAAGAAAATAATTGCAAAGGTATAACAGAAAGAATAGGAGATATTAATGAATTCGTATTTGGAATGTTAATTACTTCATCATAGTTTGCAGTATTTAATTCTTGGTTTGTAATTACTAAAGTTTTGGCACCACGAGTAATTACTTCTTGTAAATTACTAACAGATTTTTCTACTAAGTAAGGGTCTGTTAATATACCAATTACAGTAACACCATTTTCAATTAAAGCAATTGGGCCATGCTTTAATTCACCTGCTGCATATGCTTCAGAATGAATATATGAAATTTCTTTTAGTTTTAAAGAAGCTTCCATGGCAACAGCATAGTCAGTACCTCTTCCTAAGAAAAACATATCTTTTTCTGTATAAACCTTATGAGCAAACTCTTTCACTTTTGAACTATCTTTTAATACTTCTGATATTTTTTCAGGTAACAATAATAATTCTTCTTTTATATTATTAACTATTTCAACTGGCACACATTCTAATACTTCTGCAAAATATAGGGCAAGTAGAGTAAGTAAGGTAATTTGAGAAGTATATGCTTTAGTAGATGCTACTGCGATTTCTGGACCTGCATGAGTATATATAGTAAAGTCAGCTTCTCTTGTGATAGAACTTCCAATCACATTTGAAATTGCAATTGTTGTAGCACCCTCATTTTTTGAAAGTTTTAAAGCAGCAATGGTATCTGCGGTTTCTCCAGATTGACTAATAAAAATGCATAAAGTATTTTTATCAATTAAAGGTTCACGATAACGAAACTCTGATGCAATATCAACAATAACTGGAATATGACATAATTTTTCTAAAATGGGTTTAACAGCAAGACCTGCATGCATAGCTGTACCACAGGCAACCAAATATATTTTGTTGAACTTTTCTAAAGTTTCTTTTGTAAAACCGATATCATCGAAATTTACTTTTTCATTTTTCTTTAATCTAGAACCGATTGTTTCTCTTACTGATTTTGGTTGTTCATAAATTTCTTTTAGCATGAAATCTTCATATCCATCTTTTTCACAAGCAAAAACGTCCCATTCAATACTTTTTAATTCTTTTGAAATAGGTGATAAGTTAGCATCGTAAAAAGATATTGCATCTTTTGATAATTTTGCTAAATCACCATCATTTAGTAAATAAAAATTTTTGGTATAAGAAAGAATAGCAGGAATATCAGAAGAAATATAGTTTTCTTCACTTCCGACACCAATCACTAAAGGGCTATCTTTTCTTGCTACAATCATCGTATCTGGATAGTCTTTACAAATAACCTCAATTGCATAGCTTCCTTTTAAATCCTTACAAGCTAAGTGAACAGCGTTTAATAATTTATCTGTGTTTTCAGTTGTTTTTGTGTAATAATAATGAATTAGATTTGGTATAATTTCAGTATCAGTTTGAGATAAGAAATGATAGCCATTACTAATTAAGAATTCTTTTAATTCTTGATAATTTTCAATAATTCCATTATGAACAACACTAAAAGAATTACTATTGTCCATATGGGGATGAGAGTTTTCCTTACAAGGTTTACCATGGGTTGCCCATCTAGTATGAGCAATACCAATTGTTCCGGGTTAAATCATTGATTCCTGGTATTTCATATAAATTTTTAACTCTTCCTTTATCTTTCATATTAGAGATATAACCATTTTCCATAGTAGATATACCTGCTGAATCATATCCTCTATATTCTAATTTTAATAGTCCATCAATTAAAATAGGACCTGCTTTTTTTGTTCCTATATAACCTACAATTCCACACATTTTGTGAAAACCTCCTTAAATTTTATCATATGGAATTGAAAGTACGCTAAAAATGTTACCCTACTAGATTTGTTATAATATTACTATTATTTTTTCTCTAGTATTTATGGCAGTAACCTATGCCATAGAACCATCCGCCGAATCTTTCGATAAGTTCTATCCTCGTCAACAATATAAACTATTGTCCTGGCGCTTAAAATATAAAACAATACTCCTTTCTTAAAAAAATTTCTTTTTCAGCATAAACTTTCAACTAATAATAGTATATTACACTAAAAATCAAAAAGTAGCAAGTACTAGAAAAAATTATTTACAAAAAATATGGGGTTATGCTACAATAGTTTTATGAAAATAGAAGGAGAGAGAGTATGGAAAAATTAAAAGTACTAATTGATGAAGAAACAATTCAAAAAAGGATAGGGGAACTGGCAAAGGAGATTGAAAAAGGTTATGAGCAAAAAGAATTGACTTTAGTTTGTATATTAAAGGGTTCAGTTTTTTTTACAATCGATTTAGCAAAAAAAATGAATAAAAAAGTAAAGTTAGCATTTATGCAAGTTTCTAGCTATGGAGCAGAAAAGGTAAGTTCTGGAATAATTAACTTAAAACTAGATTTACCAGATTCATTAGAAGGGGAAAACATACTTATTGTAGAAGATATTATAGATACTGGAAATACATTAAGTTATTTGATAGAACATATAAAGGAAAAAAATCCAGAAAGTATTAAGATATGTACTTTGTTAGATAAACCGGAACGTAGGGAGCATGATGTAAAAGTAGATTATGTTGGATTTGAAATTCCGAATAAGTTTGTTATTGGATATGGATTAGATTATAATGAAATTTATCGAAATTTACCATATATTGCGGAAGTGGAATAAAATGCTATACTTGACAAAATGGAGAAATTATTGTATAGTATAAGTGCGTTATAAGAGAGTAACGCCAAATCGTAATGATTAGATAACTTTTTAAAAGTTATAGGGGGTTGAAACTTGTTTTGGGCGAAGGAAACAAGTTTAGAAATACAGATGGGGCGAGACCTGTCTGTATTTTTTTAGAGTGAAGAGTACAAAATACTAAAGAATTTTGTGGGGAGGAAAGATGTTTGATATTGAAGAGGAATTGAAAAAACTGCCAGTAAAACCTGGTGTATATATTATGAGAGATAAAGATGATAATATTATTTATGTTGGTAAAGCAGTTGTGTTACGAAATCGTGTAAGACAATATTTTAGAAAAAATAATAAGACGAAAAGAATTGAAAATATGGTTTCGTTAGTAGATCATTTTGAATATATTGTGACTGATAATGAGGCAGAAGCACTTATTTTGGAGTGTAATTTAATTAAAGAAAACAGACCTAAATTTAATGTGTTATTAAAAGATGATAAAACATATCCGTATATTAAAGTAGATGTAAAAAGTGATTATCCTAATGTAGTGATGACAAGAACGATATTAAACGATGGAGCAAAATATTTTGGACCATATGCCAATAGTGGAAGTGCGAAAGAAATGGTGAATTTTATTAAGGAAAAGTTTAAAATTCGTCAATGTAAAAATTTTAAATCTAACCAAAGGGCATGCTTAAATTATCATATTCATCGTTGTAGTGCTCCTTGTATGGGATATATTTCAAAAGAAGATTATCGTAAACAAATTGACCAAATTTTGATGTTATTAGAAGGAAAAATAGATTTTATTATTAAAGAATTAGAAGAGGAAATAAAAGAAGCTGCTAATAAGCAAGATTATGAAGAAGCAGCATATTTAAGAGACAAAAAAATTGCAATTGAACAAATTAACCAAAAACAGAAGGTATCTAACATTACCGAGAATGATATTGATGTAATTGGTCTTGCTAAAAATGAAATAACAGCTTGCATTGAAATTTTTTTTGTAAGAAAAAGTAAAATGATAGGAAGAGAACATTACTTTTTTAACGAAATAGCAGATACTTCAAATGAAGAAATTTTATCTAGTTTTGTGAAACAATATTACATGACTAAAGACGAAATACCACATAAAATTATGCTTAAAGAACAATTAGAAGATAAAGAGGCAATTGAAGAATTTTTATCCAAGAAAGTAGGAAGAAAAGTAGAATTAAAATCACCACAAAAAGGGGAAAAGTTAAGATTTGTAGAAATGGCAGAAAAGAATGCACTTGTTACATTAGAAAATAAAGCAAAAGATAGATATGATACCCTAATGGAACTAAAAAAGGTATTAGGATTAGAAAAAATGCCAAGGAAAATAGAAACCTATGATATTTCTAATATATCTGGAACTGATATGGTAGCTGGCATGTGTGTGTTACAAGATGGAGTGGTGAATCATAAATTATCTAGAAGATTTAAAATAAAAACGGTATTTACACAAGATGATCCAAGATGTATGGAAGAGGTTATTACACGTAGATTAAAGCATTCCATCGAAAATGCCAATGGAGGATTCGGTAAATTACCAGATGCTATTTTTGTAGATGGAGGAATTACTCAAGAAAGAGCAGCTAAAAATGCCATTCAAAAATATAACTTAAATATACCAATATATGGAATGGTAAAAAACGATAAACATCGTACTAGAGCTTTAATTAACGAAAGTAGAGAAGAAATTCCATTATCTGAAGAACTAATGAATGTGATTACCAATTTTCAAGATGAAGTCCATAAAACAGCAATAGAATATCACAGAAAAGTAAGAGGAAAAAGAATGATGAAGTCTAGTTTGGATGAAATTAAAGGGATTGGTGAAAAGAAAAAACAAGCATTATTAAAAAAAATTGGAAGTGTGGAAAAAATAAAAGAAGCATCAATAGAAGAGCTAATGCGGAGTACCGGGAATTACTGAAGAACTTGCCAAAAAACTAAAACAAATCTAATTTTTCGTAAGAAAAACAGTAAAAAGATTGAAAATAGGCGAAAACTTATGATATGATTGAATCAAAATAAGTCATATTGTATGAAACTTTTTCATATATATATTACAAGAATATATTTTGAAAGGGGAAATACAAATGATGGAGTATGCAAAAGATGAAATATTTACGATTCGTTATAATATTAAAAAGGACGAGCTTGAATATCCGATACGAAAGAGAATAAGGGAAAAAATAAGAAAAAACAAAGTGTTATCACTATTTTTTATGATGGGACTTACTTTTATAATTCTTGATATTACTTTTATTTATTATTTTTTCTCCTTACTTACAAAAATATAAAAAGGAAAATTAATATGAAGGTAATTGTAGGAAAAACGAATGGTAACTCAAAAGAAGTAATAGAAGAAATAAAAAATATAGCAGAAAAAGTAGAACTCATTCTTGTTGTTGGTGATAAGAAAAGTGTGGAAGTAAATCAAATGTATCAAATTTCCTTAAAAGAATGTGGAAATGCTATGATTATTGAAACAATGGGTGACTTATATTTAAATTATATTAGACGATTTAGAACAGTAGGAGTTATACAAGACATTCCTGTTTCACAAAACCGAATCGATACAATCGTAGACGTACTAGAAAATACACAAGTAGAGGGGTATATATATGAACATTTCAAATAATTGGAAAGATTATGAAATACTAGATATGGCAGATGGAGAAAAACTAGAAAGATGGAATAATATTATTTTAGTAAGACCAGACCCACAAATTATATGGAAAGAAAAAACAAATCCAGAATTGTGGAAAACAGCCCATGCAATTTATAATCGTAGTAAACAAGGTGGAGGAGCGTGGAAGTATCAAAAAAAACTACCAGAAGCTTGGAAAGTAACATACAAGAATTTAACATTCAATATAAAACCAATGGGCTTTAAACATACAGGACTATTCCCAGAACAAGCTGTAAATTGGGAATGGATGATGGAAAAAATTAAGAATGAAAAAAGACAAGTTAAAGTATTAAATTTGTTTGCTTATACAGGAGGAGCAACGGTAAGTTGTTTAGCAGCCGGAGCTAGTGTATGCCATGTTGATAGTTCAAAGGGAATGGTAGCATGGGCAAAAGAAAATGTGATTTCTTCTGGTTTGCAGGATAGACCAGTTCGTTATATTGTAGATGATGTAGTGAAATTTGTAAAACGTGAAATTCGAAGAGGAAATACCTATGATGCCATTGTAATGGATCCACCATCTTATGGAAGGGGTACAGGAGGAGAAGTATGGCAATTTGAGGATAATATTTCTGAACTTGTTTCATTATGTATGCAAGTATTAAGCGACAATCCATTATTTTTCTTAATCAATTCCTATACTACAGGAATTTCAGCAAGTGTTTTAGAAAATTTATTAAGGTTAAATATTAAAAAAGAAAACAAAGGCAAGTTTTCATCTGGAGAAATAGGACTACCAATGACAAATTCAAACCTTGTTTTACCATGTGGAATTTATGGACGTTGGGAGAAATAAAATGGAAAAGTTAAATGTTATATATGAAGATAATCATATCATTGTTGTAGAAAAAATTCCTAATATTCCTTCACAGCAAGATAAGACAGGCGATATGGACATGCTTACATTAGTAAAGCGGGTATATAAAGGAAAAATATAATAAACCAGGAGATGTTTATCTAGGATTAGTACATCGTTTAGATAGACCTGTTGGAGGTATTATGGTTTTTGCAAGAACCTCAAAAGCAGCCGCAAGACTAAGTGAAGAAGTACGAAATAAAGTTTTTAAAAAAGAATATTTAACAATTGTAGATGGAAAAATGGAAGAAACAAACGGAACATTAGAAGACTATCTTGTAAAGAATGAAAAAACAAATTTAAGTAGAGTAGCAGCAAAAGAAAATAAAAGCGCTAAACTAGCAAAGCTCGATTATGAAACTATAAAATATGATGAAGAGCTAAATTTATCAGTATTAAAAATAAGATTACATACTGGAAGACATCATCAAATTCGTGTTCAATTATCGAGTCGTGGACATAGTATTTATCGGAGATCAGAAATATGGAACGAGAGGAAGAGGAAAACAAATTTGCTTATGGGCGTATTCTTTAACAATTGTTCATCCAACAACAAAAGAAGAAATATGCTTTAAATGTTTACCAAAAACAATTGGATCTTGGAAGATAATAGAAGATGTAAATATATAAAAGAATGCATTTGGTTATGATTTAACCTTTCATGCATTCTTTTTTTTAGCTGTATCGTAGATTTCCAATTGTTGTTTAAAATACTTTTTATCCTTATTGGTATACAAATTCAAATTTTTATTTTTCTTTAGAATCTGCCTTACTTCCCAAAGCCCCATACCTGTATTTCCTGGCTTAGAAGAAAAACCCTTTTCAAAAATACGCTCAGTATCAATATTTTTTTCTAAATATGTATTTTCAACAATTAGTAATTTACGATTTCTAAAATTATCTTTTCTAAATTCAATATTAATAATTTTTTCATTACATTCACTAGCAGCTTCAATGGCATTATCTAGTAGAATTCCTAAGATTCTTGTTAATTCATAAATTTTCATATTAATTTCAGTTAAATTAAGTAAAACATTTAAATTAATAGTAATTCCTAAATCATTTGCTTTATAATATTTAGAAAGTAAAATACTATAAATAGCAGGTTCATTAACTATCTCAGGAGTCAAAGAGTAAAGAGTGTTTGTTTTTTGACAATCATTAAACAATTGGTAATAGTAAGTTCTTAATCCATCCATGTCATTATTGCTAATGTATCCACCCATTGCTTGCATAATATTACAAAAATCATGTTTAAAAGCTTTTTCATCATCACGTATCGATTTTAATGATTGACAATATTGTTTAATATGTTTTAAATTTTGTCTCATATATCTAAACTGATAAAAATAGTAAATTACTAAGATAGAACTAATAATACTAGATAACATACTAGAACCATGCATCAATAGTATGAAAGAGTCGGATATATGATTCGCAAAGATAATGGATAAACATTCTAACAATATTGAGCATACTAGTAATATAAATAATAATATGTACAATTTTCGTTCTTTTTTATTCATAATAGACCTCCAATTTTAAAACCTATATTGCATAAAATGTAAAAAAATTCCAATTGATTTCATTACTATAACGCATATTAAATAGAAAGTCAAGAAAAAATGATAAAATATGGAAAAAATAGGAAAATTAAGAAGAGTATTGTAGAAGAAATAAAATTATGTTATGATGATGATGCAATGAAAATAAGAAATAAGAATAATTGGATTGATTAATAAAAAGGGGAGGAAAAGGGAAAGGTGAAACAAAAAATAAAATCAAAGTTAACATTATATTTTGTATTCGCTATTATATCTGCAATAATTATAATAGCAATTGGTAGTAATAAACAAGCACCATTATATATGGAACAATTAGATTATAATGTGAATCTAAATGATGATGGTAGTATGGAGATAACAGAAATATGGGATATTAATATTGACCATATAAATACTCTATTTAAGAATTTTAAATTATCTAGTAAATTTGGTAAAATACAAGATGTAACTGTAAAAGATTTAACAACAGGCAAAAATTTGAAACAAATTAACGAGGAAATGTATCATGTTACAACAGATTGTTATTATGCTTTAAATTTATCAAAATATAAATTTGAAATCGCATGGGGAACAGGTATGGAAAATACAAGAGGAAGACGTATATATGAAATAAAATATAAAGTAACAGATGTGATAACACAATATAAGGATTGCCAAGAATTGTATTGGATGTTTTTAGACACTGTGAATGAAATTCCTGTAAAGAATGTTAATATGAAAATTACATTACCAAATGAAGTAGAAGATATCGAAAATCTAAAAGTATGGGGACATGGACCATTGAACGGAAAAATAGAAAAAATATCTAAAAATACAGTTGCTGTTTCATTAAAAAATTTAGAAAAAGGAAAAATGTTAGAAGTAAGAATAGCAACAAAAGATAAAATATTCAACAATATTAATTCCAACAAAATTAAAAATTATTCATATTTAGATAGAATGATAGAAGAGGAAACATACTGGGCAGAAGAAGCAAATGATTCATCAAATGGATATAAAGTTTTTATTGGTGTAGTAGCTATCATATATTTTATTATTTTGTGTAATCAAATAAGGAATATTATAAAATATACTAAAATACAAAAACAACAAGGAGATGGACTCGATAAAAAAGAGTTACAATATTATAGAGATATTCCAAGAGAAAATGATTCAACACCCGCAGAAGCAAATTATTTATATAAATTTCAAAAAAATTTGTATAAAGATAAAAAATCACAATCAAATATAATAGCAGCAACAATATTAGATTTATGTTTAAAAAAATATATTACTTTAAGAACTACAGAAAATAAAGTTTATGTAAAAATAGAAAAAGATTCTTCAGGATTAAAAAGAGATGAAAAAGAAGTTTATAGCTTGTTAAAAAATGCAGGAAATGGTAAAGAAGAATTTGAAATAACTCAGCTAAATGAATATGCCAAAAAACATTATACTCAATACAGTAGATATATAAATCAAGTATATGATGATGCAAGAAATGAATTATATCAATTAAAATTAGTAGATAAGGCACAATATAAACAATATAATAAAATACAAAATGCTGGTTCAAAATATACTTGCATAAGAGGTTCAATAGAATTTGTTATTATTGCATTTTTAATAGGAACTTTTATATTCCCATCAATTATGATAGGAGCATTTGGAATAGGATATGCAGAATCATTTATTAAAATACTATTATCACTTTCACCATATTTTATTTTGAAATTAATTGCACTTCACAAATTGAGCAAATTAGAAAATAAGATAGCTGTTTTAACACAAAAAGGATATGAAGAACAAATTCAATGGGAAGCACTAGCAAGATACATGAAAGAGTTTTCTTTATTAAATGAAAAAGAAATTCCATCTCTTGCTGTTTGGGAAAAATATTTAGTATATGCAACTGCTTTTGATATAGCAGAAGTAGTAATTGAACAAATGAAGGCAAAATATCCAGAAGTATTTGTGAAAGAGTACTGGGAAGATTCAAAAAATACAACACAAGCGTACCAAATTGTTAGATTTGCAACTATGAATTATGATAATGAAAAATATTATAACAATCCAATTCACATACTAGAATCAAACGTGGAAAGAGCATATAAAACGTCTTTAAGTGAGATAAGTGCACATGCTTCATCTAGTGGTTCTGGTGGAGGAGGAGGATTCTCCGGAGGAGGCGGTGGCCGGTGGTGGCGGTGGCCGGAATGGGCGGAAGATAAAACTTCACCAAAAATAAGATTAGAAAGAGATTTCTAATCTTATTTTTTAATGATATTTTAATAAGGAATAATATAAACAATAAATTCATATGATTAAACAAATAATTTCGTATAAAACGAAAGGATGGTTAATATATGAGAAAGTTTATAAAAGTATTTACACTTACTATTATTAGTATATTTATAATTAGCATTAGTGTAATGGGGATAAAACAAAGAGAAAATTCTATTACTCAAAACACGATAGCAACTTCTACTTCTAGTTTAAGTAATCAAAAAATAGGTTGGGGAATTAAAAGAGCGGATAACCATGAACAACCAGATTTGGGAAGTAAAAATAAAGAATTAATTAATAAATACCAGGGAATTGCTATGGGAAATTCGGAAAAGAAATATGTATATTTAACTTTTGATGAAGGATATGAAGCTGGTTATACACCAAGAATTTTGCAAGTGTTAAAAGAAAATGATGTAAAAGCTTGTTTCTTTTTAACAGCGCATTTTGTGAATACGCAAGAAGGTTTAGTAAAAGAGATGATAGAAGGGGGACACACCATAGGTAACCATACGGTTAATCATAAAAGTATGCCAGATCTAACAGATGAAAAAGTGAAATCAGAAGTGATGGATTTACATACCGTAGTGTATCAAAAATTTGGATATGAGATGAAATATATTCGTCCACCAAGAGGAGAATTTAGCGAAAGGACAATTAGTATTACCAATAGTTTAGGGTATACAACTGTTATGTGGAGTTTAGCTTATGATGATTGGGATGAAAATAAACAAGGACGAGAAGAATATGCGAAAAAGAAGATATTAGATAATATTCATCCGGGAGCTGTTATTTTACTACACGGAAATTCAAAAGATAATACAAATGTGCTAGATGAAGTGATTAAAGAAGTAAAAAATATGGGGTATGAGTTTAAGAAATTAGATGAATTTGCAAAATAACAAAAAAAACATGATGATTTTAATCATCATGTCTGAGGAACGTAATTTACAGATTTTCCATTTAAAATAACGCTCGTAATATTTAAATCAACATTTGTAGGTATAGTAATATGAACTGAAAGAGTAAATGTAGAATTATTTGGGATATCGGCATTCCAAGTTTGACATATATAAGTAGTTCTGTTTTTTGATGTAATGACATTAGAAGCTTGCCAAGTATTAGAAATACTAATTGGTTCAACTGAAACATCAAAACTAATTTCCCAATAATTAATATCACCGTCTAAATTTGTAATAGGGATTTCGACACTATAACAAGTTGCATTGTCTCCACCTGGCCAAGAATTCATAACGGCTACATAATAAGTACTTTGACCAAAATCTGGTATATCTTCACTGCCACCAGAAGATAATATGTTAGCTTTCCCTTGAATAGTTAAAGAATCAGATAGTAATGCATAGCTATAAGAGACAAATAATAAGCAAATGGCTACAATTAAAAACATATGAAAAGGATTTAATAGTTTTTTTCGTTTCCTTATTTTATACTTTTTCATTATATTTATCCCTCCTTATCCATACTAAAAGGTTACTTATTATTAAAAGTAACCTTTTATTTCTTCAATATAAAACGATATCGAATCTTGTTACTAATGATACTAAACCAAGCTTCTTCATTATTTAAATCATCTGAAATCCAACATAAAATTGGTTTGTATAATTCTTCAGATAGTTTAATAAGTTCTCCAAAATCATTTACATCAATAACATCTTCATCTTCCGTTCCTAATTGATTCTTAACAATAACAATTCTGTCTTGACAAGATTTTAGGATACGATTTAATTCTAGTCTAAATTCATTTGGAATAGTATTAAATTTCTTTGTTTTACATCTTACAAAGTAGATAACATATAAACTGATAACCATAATGATTAAGCTAATTAATAGTTTAGAAGCATTAATATCGTTATGTGCGATTGTGTTATTTTGTTTAACAGAATCGACCTTTACATCTTCATTTTTGGTATCTACAACAGCAACCTTATCTCCGAGAGAAATAGAAAAGTTAGATACATATTGGTTATTGATTTCCTGATGATTTATTACAGTTGTAGTATTTACTGTTAATTTTATATACAAAAAAGCATCGATAGACATTCCTAAAGATTGTTTAAAAGATTTTACTTCTTGATGATATTTTGGATAATCAATATGGATATTTTCATCAATAGAGATTCCATCTTCAGATATAACATCTTCTACAGTTTTAATTGGATATGTCTTATTCCAAACATTATATTCTTTACCATCATCTGTATAACTTGCGCCAACAATAGCCTCTATTTTATAATGATAGGTTAAATTAGACGGCTTAGATCCAGAATAGGTGTAATGCATTTGCATATCAAGTGAACTAATTAAATCAGATATATAAGTCTGTCCAGAATCTAAAGTATCTTCAGAAATAAATGGGTTTTCTTTAATATTTACTGTATAATCAGATTTAAATTCATTCTTATAAGTGTATATATCTTCTTCAATTTTTTTAGTATCATTTTTGAATATAGAATTATAAAAATTAGCAGAGGCAATGGCAAAAATAGCCAAAGAAAGAATCACTAAAAAAACCCTTGTCGAGTTTCTTAATTTTAATTTAGTTAAATTCTTTTTACTCCTTCTGCTCATTTTTTTCCTTTCTATATTCCTGTTTCTACATCTACTTGCGTTTTAGCATTAATACTATGAAGCCATACAGTTGGTAATGCTAAATAAGGAATTTTAAAAATAACTTTTCCTAGTAATTGTTCTTCTCGTACAGGAATTTTATCTTCTGAATCGTTATTATCTCCTTTTGTAATAAAGAAGAATTCGCCATCTTCTTGATAAATCTTAATAACTCTATGAATAACAGTATATCCATCCATTTTGTATTCAATAATATCTCCAACTTCAATATCATTTGCATTACATTTTTGTATAAAAGTTAAATCGCCAACATGCAAAGTAGGAACCATACTCGCAGTAGCAACTCCAATCGGACGTATTGGAAAGATGCCAAGTGCAAACCAAATTAGTAAAATAAGGGCAATACCAAAAGGTACTATTCCTGAAGGATTGACTGGTTGCGAGATAGTATCTAAATGAAATCGATCTTTTTTATGAATATAATATTTACAATATAAAAGCAACATAAAAGGAAATATACAATTTAAAATAGATTCTAATACCCATGGAGAATTTGGCAATATTGGTGAAATCCATAAAATCATATAATAAATGATGTCATAAATAAAACATGGTATATAATCTGTATAAATTGCAATATAAGTAAATAAAACATTCTTAAAAATATTTGGTAATAATGTATAAAAAATTTGCTTAAATACATAATAAAAATTATTTGATGATAGTAATGTAAAAATATTAAATTCTAATAAAGTAAATACAATTACTAAACCAACAAATATGATTGTTCTATCCTTATGATAAACATTATTAATTAATTTATTCCTAATATATTCTCTACAAAAAATGATAGTTCCAGTTGCAAATAAATTCATAATAATTCCTTCAACAGATGCAGAATAAGGACTTTTTCCAAATCCTACAAATAATCCGGATAGCAAATATATAAGGCAATATAATAAAATAGTAATTAACACATATTGAATAATTTCTTTTTTATATTTATTAGTACGATAGGGAGGTACTATAAAAAATTTCAATAATAATGCTAGACTAATAAAAAATAAAGGGTTTATAACAAAAGTATATATATTACCCAAAGAAACTAGATAATATTGTGAAAATAATATATATACTAGTAATACTAATAAAACACATATTGTAGTAAATTTCGACTTTTGCATAATTTCCTCACAAATTAAAAAATATCAAGGAGTACAATGAAATTGTACTCCCTAAAATAGTAATCTAGCTATCTGAGTGTGCTGGGGTACCATTAAATATATCAGTTGTGTCTTGACTATATTCAATTTCTAAACCAAAAGCGATACCAGATTTTTCTTCATCTGTTAATTCAGCAGTAGAATTAGCATCCCATTCAACGGTAAAAGTAACAGTACATTTTCCACCTGCTGCGATAGTTGGATGGCTAGTTGTAATAGCATCAAGACCAGAAATTTTTATACTATCTGATCCAGTTAGGTTAGTAGGTGTTAATTTTGTTATTTTTGCAGGAATATTACCTACGTTAACAATATCTACTGTAAATTGGGCACCTGCTCCAGGATATGCTAAATCTTTTACAACGACATTTAATGTATCCTTATCAGCTGAAATAGTTGCTTTTGTTTCAGTAGTATTGCATCCTACTGCAGAATCGACAACAGCATTTTGAAATTCTAAATCAAATGTACCATTTGCATTTGCAGTACCAGAGATTGTTAATATATCACTAAAAGCTGCATAACCAATGGCTAAAGCTAAAAGAAATACAATTAGCAAAAGAATTAGATATTTTTTGTTTGATTTTGTTGAACCTTTCATTTTTTTACCTCCTAAAATTAGTCTAATACTATTATAAAGCATGATAAAGCTAAATACAATTACACAAGTTATGCATTTTTATTACAGAAATATTACATTTTATTACAAATATCGATATTTTGTAACAATAAAACAAACAAAACGTAATACAATCATTAAAATGAATATGATATAATAAAAAGGAATATGCAAATAGGAAGTGATACAAATGATGAATGAAATTTTATATAAATCAGATGCTTTAAATGGATTATTTACTCGGAAAAGATTTTGAATTTTTAAAAGATACGAATACAAGGCAAGAAGAAGTAGATTTTGAAATTAAAAAAGCTGGAATAAAACGTGATAAAATTATTGAAACAATACAAAAAATAGATGTAAATGGAGAAGAAATTAAAAAAATTCATCCAAATGAATTAGAAGACTATGTAAATAGTGCAGAAAAAGCTTTTGAAAGTATAAATAATATAATACGAAACTTAACGAAAGAACTAGATGAATTCAATCAAATTGAAAAAGAAATTGTAGAATTAGTTATAAAAAAAGATTCGGAAAAAGACTTAGATGCCAAAGAAACAGTAAAAAATATTAATAATCAAATTGCAAATTTTAAAAATATGCAAAAAGAAAATAGAATCCAAAATAAGAAATATAGCAAACTAGTAGATCAATTTTTACAAAGGGAAGAAATTGGAAAAAATGCAGAAATAACTTCAAAGAATAAAGAAAACACAATAGTAAATACGGTTTATCAAAAATATGAAATGGATGAAATAGAAGATAACTTAGAATTACGAGTATCAGAAAGGCACAAAAGAGTTTATTTGCCATATACAAAAGCTGAAATAGAAAGTTTTTTAAATAATTATCCTGAAGAATATAAAACACCACAAGATGTTATTTCACAAGAATTTATTACAGATATTTCAATTTATAACAAACATCCAGTATTAGCAAGATTTAGAGAAGCCTATTCCTTAAGTAGAAATAAGGAAATGAAATCCGCAATTGATTCTTTAAAATTTGCTATGGATATCATGTTTAGAAGTGACATAAATCCAACCATTATTGCAGCTGTAAAATCTCAGCAACAGCTAAATTCTTACATAGAATGTTTAGAAAGCAATAAATTGGAAAATTTTAAATATTTTAATATAATATTTGAAGTAAATCCTATATAAGTAAAATATTTATTAAAGCTCTATATGTATTAATGCCAATACATATAGAGCTTTTTTGTTATCTTGTAAGCATGAAAAAAAGCTATTTTGCATATATATGAAACAAACTAAGAGGTAGGAGGAAACAATGAAGAAAAAAGAAACTAGGAGGAAAACAAAAATAATAAGAATGTTGGAATTACCAGAAGAAGTTGTATCCAATAAACCTAAGCTTACACTTGTGGGTTTTAATGAACTCTTAATTGAAAACTATAAAGCAATTTTAGAATATGAAGATTTTTATATAAAAATAAATACACATATAGGTGCCATTAATATTAATGGATTTAATTTACGTTTAAAAGAAATGACAGAAGATGATATTATGGTACTAGGTAGTATTGATAGTATTGAATTTGAAACTATAACGGATGAATAAAGAAAGGAGCATGACAGGTGTTTTTTAAAATAATTATGTATTACATATTAGGATATGCTAGCATTAGTGTAGAAGGATACTTCATTGAAAGATTTATTAATATTTGTATTAGTAAAAACATTCTTTTATGGAATGTAAAAAGAAAAAAATCTAGTTTCCTTTTTACCAATATCGCGATAAAAGATTTTAAAAAAATAAGAAAAATTGCAAGAATTACCAGATGTCATGTGAAGATAGAAAAAAAGAAAGGACTTCCTTTTTTATTAAATCGATATAAAAAAAGAAAAATATTTATTGGATTATTGATTGTTATTACTTTCATAATTATTGGACTTTCTAATTTTGTATGGAACATAGAAATAACAGGAAATAACAATATTTCAAAGGAAGAATTATTAACAGAACTAGACCAATATGGATTAAAAACAGGAATGCTAAAAGCAAAAGTGAAAACCAAAGATGTGATAAACAATATTCGCCTAAATAGAAATGATATTGCATGGATTGGAATAAAAATGTTAGGTACGAATGCAGTTGTAGAAGTTGTAGAAGCAGATAAAAAGCCGGAAATCATAGATGAAAACGAATATTGTAATATTGTTTCGGATAAAGAAGGAATGATTACAAAAATAAATGTGCAAAACGGCACAGCCCTAGTAAAAGTGGGGGATATTGTAACAAAACGGTAATGTATTAGTTGGGGGATGGCTAGAAGGAAAATATACGCGGTACAAGATATGTGCATGCAAAAGCACAAATACAAGCAAAGGTCTGGTATTCGAAAAAAGAAAAAATGAACTTAAATATGCAAGTTTCAAAAGAAACAGGAAAGGAAAAAATAAATTATGGAATAAAGATTCATAATTTCAAAATAAATTTTCCGAAAGGGGTTCCATATTTTGAAAATTATGATACAATAAATGAGAACAAAAAATTAAAAATATTTTCAAACTTCTATTTCCCTATAGAATTTACTAAAACGATATATAAAGAACTAGAAAAAACGGACGTAACCTATACGGAAGAAGAGGCAAAATAGATTTTAATTACAAAAATGGAAAAAGAACTAAAAAGCGAAATACAAGATGAAGGTAGTATTGTAAATACGCAGATTAATTCAAAATTAGAAGGGGAAACATTAGAGGTAGAATTAATTTATGAAGTACTTGAAAATATAGGCACAAACGAAAAAATATTGTTTTGAAAGGATGATGAAACATGGCAGAAAGAGGATTACGAGTACTAGAACAAGAAAAAACTTTCTTTGGAAAGATAACAGGTACCATTACAAAACTATTAATTCCTACTAAAGTTGGAATTAATGGATTGCTAATACATGCAAAAAGAAGCAATATGTTAAAAGCCTTTGAAAATTATGAAAATGAAGACAATCATGATGAGACCAACAAAAAAGAAGTATTATTAAAAAAATATGAGGATATGTTTGCTTTATATCTAGAATCAATTGATAAATATATTATGGATTCTATTTATAAAAAAGTAAAAAATGATACGGCAACACCATTTGAAAGAAATGCTTTATCAAAATATTATGAAGTAGTACACTTAAAAGAAACACAATATATGGAATATAAATATCGTAAGCAAAAGTATTTGTTAGAATTAGATTATGAAAGCTTACAAACTCAAAACAAAGAAAAATTATTAAGACGTTATCAAGTTTTCTATGTGAATAAAATGGAAACATTATATAAAGGTATTTTAAAAAATTATTCTATTCAACTTGCAGACCATGTGGTATCAAGCCAAAGGAAAAATGAAATATATGATAATATTTTCCAAACATTAGAGGAATATATTTCTTGCATATTACCAATAAAAATGGAAGTCGAAGGAGAAGATACCTATAAAGAAATTCTTTCACAATATGATAAATTTAGTACTTTCTTAGCAGGAAAACTAGATGAAAGAGATATTATTGAAAAGAAATTAATATTGTTAGGAATTAGTAGAACATTATTTACACATAGTTTACCACTTATTGTTGCAGAACAATGCTATATTAAATTATTAAAAGAAACTAGAAATTTAATTCTAGATGCAAAAACCGAGAAAAAGAAAAACAACGCTTATGAAATGCTAATAGGATTAATAGAAGATTATAATATAAGATTATTATCTACTAAAATTTATTGGGACAAACCAAAACAAAGAGAAGAATATAAAAAATTCTGGGAAGAGTATAAAGAAATCTCAAAACTTCAAGATAAAAATCAAGAGGAATATTTAAAACAAAAAGAAATTTTATTCATTAAAAATGATTTAAAAGCAGTTCAAACAAATGAAAAAAAATATGGAAAAATTATTCAATATTACAAACAAAAACTAGTAGAAATGGGTGTTATGAAGAATTTAAAAAATTCTTGCACAACATTAAAAGAAAAATGCACCAAGAAGAAAATCGTTGCATAATGGAGTTATGAAAATGAAGCAAATTGTACAAATAGAGTATTTAGATATAGAAGAAAAAAAAGAATATGAGGAATTAATTAAAAAAGTAATTACAAAATGTTTTGAAGAAGAAAAACTTTTGGATACTAATTTATATATTTCAATTACTTTAACCAATCCAGAGAATATTCAAAGAACAAACAAACAATACCGAAATATCGATAAAGAAACAGATGTATTATCTTTTCCTATGTTTGAAAAAGAAGAAATAAAACAAATACTTTCACAAAAAGAACATATGGTAGAAGATGTTTTAGGAGATATTATGATATCGGTAGAAAGAGTGAAAGAACAAGCACGTGAGTATGAACACAGTTTTGAAAGAGAACTAGCATATATGCTAGTTCATGGCTTTTATCATCTTATGGGCTATGACCATATAGAAGAAAAAGATAAAGAAAAAATGAGATCAAAAGAAGAAAAAATATTACAAGACTTAAATATAACAAGAATCTAAAAAGGTGAGAATATGAAAAAAGAAGAACCACATAAAATGAAAAATAGTAATTTCTTAGATGCATGTCAAAATGCATTAGATGGAATTATATATGCAATTACAACACAAAGTAATATCAAGAAACAATTAGTAATAGCTGTTGTTGTTATGTTAGTTAGTTTGTTTTTTGATTTATCAAAAGCGGAATTTTTATGCTTAATGTTCACTGTTGTATTAATTATAGTGGCAGAAATGATAAACACAGCAATTGAAACAGTAGTAGATTTATATACAGACCTTTATCATCCAAAAGCAAAAATAGCAAAAGATGTAGGAGCTGGAGCTGTTGTAATAACAGCAATTAATGCTATTATTGTAGCATATTTCCTATTTTTTGAGAAAATTAGTACAATTGGATTAAAAATGGTAGAAGAGGTAGTGCATTCACCAGTACATTTAGCGTTTGTAGCAGTGCTATTAACTGTTATAGTAATCGTAACTTTAAAAGCTGCTGCAACAAGAAATCATAAATTTATTAAAAAAGATTTTATGCCAAGTGGGCAAACAGCAGTTGCTTTTGCAGCATTAACAGTAGTATGGCTTAGTACAAGAAATGTAGTTATCTTCACATTATCTTTAGTATTAGCATTATTGGTTGCAATTAACCGCTATCAAACAGGAAAACGTACAAAAGCAGAAATTATTACAGGGGCATGTGTAGGAATTCTAATTGTTGTTCTTTTATATGGCTTAGCAGTTCTATATTTACACACAACATCTTTTACAACAATTTCAGAAATTTTCAATGGACTAACAATATAAGACCCTAAGGACTATAAAAAATAAAAGGAGATAAAAAGTGGAAAACAAAGGAATTAAAATTTTAGTAATCATATTGGCTATCTTAGTAATACTAGCTGGAGTGCTTTTTGCTATGAAAATAGTGGGAGATAGAAGCAATAAAGAAACAGTGGAAAATGGAGTAATCTCTTTAGGAACAGATACAGCAAAAAAAGAAGAAGAAAAGAAAGTAAAAATATATTCAGGAACAGATAGACCAATTGCGGTTATGATTGATAATCATAAAGGCGCATGGCCACAAGCAGGATTAAACGAAGCATATCTTGTTTATGAAATTATAGTAGAAGGTGGAGAAACAAGATTAATGCCAGTATTCAAAGGGGCAAATCTACAAAAAATAGGACCAGTAAGAAGTTCAAGACATTACTTCTTGGATTATGCACTAGAAAATGATGCAATTTATGTACATTTTGGTTGGAGTCCACAAGCAGAATCTGACATAAAAACATACAAAGTAAATAACTTAAATGGAATTACTCAAAGTTCAACTGATTTTTGGAGAGTAAAAGATAAGAAATCACCACATAATGCTGTAACAAGCACAGAAAAAATATTAGAAATGGCAGAGAAAAAAGGATATAGAACACAGTCTAATGCAAAAAGTGTATTAAATTATCAAGTAGATGAAGTTAACTTAGATGAAGGGGTAGAAGCAAATAGAGTCGTAATTCCATATACGAATACACATTTAGTAACATATACATATGATGCTGCTAATAAAAGATATATAAGATATTCTAAAAATACAAAACAAACAGATTGGGTAACAGGAGAAGACATCGTAACCAAAAATATTATCATTACCTTTGCAGAAAATTATACGTTAAAAGATGTAGAAAATAAAGGCAGACAAGGACTAAAAAATATAGGAGACAAAAAAGGATATTACATAACAAATGGAAAGGCAATCGAAATTGTATGTTCTAAGTCTGCGAGAACATCAAAAACAGTATATAAAGATTTGCAAGGAAATGAAATAAAAGTAAATGACGGAAATACCTATATACAAATTTGCCCAATCGATGCAGAGGTTGTAATTGAATAAGAACCCTCCGTCTCGCTAACGCGAGCCACCTCCCTTAAATAAAGGAGGCTTTTCTCTATATTTCATAAATACGACAACATGCTAGTGCTAGTCTAAAATTATTAGTAGAGTAAAGGCCCCTTTACCTAAGGGGGCTGTCGCTCGTAAGAGCGACTGGGGGTTCTTAATTTTTTGTCAAGTAAAAAAAGACGTAAAAAACATAGAATTTACCGACAGAATTCTACAAATATATAAAAACGAAGCATATATAATAATAAAAAATAAAGGAAGAAAAAATATGGAACAAGAATTTAAATCAGGATTTGTATCAATCATTGGAAGAACGAATGTTGGAAAATCAACATTAATTAATTCGTTAGTGGGAGAAAAAGTTGCAATTATGACTAATAAACCTCAAACTACAAGAACGGCAATTAGAGCCATTGTAAACCGCAAACACTCTCAAATTATATTTATCGATACACCGGGAATACATAAACCAAAAACAAAATTAGGGAATACGATGATTGAAACAGCATTTGGTAGCGTAGGAGATGTGGATGTTGTTTTATTCTTAATTGAAGCGACAAGTGAAGAAATTGGAAGAGGAGATAGAATTATCTTAGAAAAAATAAAAGAAGCAAAAAAGAAGACAATTTTAATTATCAATAAAATTGATTTGGTAAAAAGAGAAAAGTTGCTTGCATTAATTGAACAATATAGCAAAGAATATGACTTTAGTGCAGTAATTCCAATTTCGGCGTTAAAGCAAGATAAAACAGAGGAAGTACTAGATGAAATTGAGAAACTATTAAAACCAGGGCCTGCATACTATGACATTGATGAATATACAGACCAAACGATGAGACAATTAGCAAGTGAGGTGATTCGTGAAAAAGCACTAAAATTATTAGATGACGAAGTGCCACATGGGTTATATGTTGAAGTGGAAAAAATGCAATTAAGGCACACAAAAAACGAGTCTGAAATATATGATATAGAAGCAACAATTTATTGTTTAAGAAATTCACACAAAGGAATCATAATTGGAAAAAATGGTACAATGCTAAAAAGAATTGGAACATATGCAAGACAAGACCTAGAAAAAATGTTAGGTACAAAAGTAAATTTAAAAACTTGGGTAAAAGTAAATGAGGATTGGCAAGATAAAGATTCAATTGTGAAAAATTTTAAATTTAACTAAATTGTATAAAATTAAAAAAAACACAAAAGATAATAAAAAGGAGATGATAGATGTGATCAAACAAATCGCATGGAACACTTTTAAAAATACAGGTGACATCAATACATTCCTAGAATTAATCGAAGTAGAAAACATGGAAAAAAATATAAATCGTATGAATGGTGAAGAAAATAATGGGAACATTCAAAACAAATGGGATAATAATATTAGAAAGTAATATGGGAGATTATGATAAGATGTTAACAATGTTAACACCTGGGCTTGGAAAAATATCTTGTGCTGCCAAAGGAGCAAGAAGGGCTAAAAGTGCACTTCTTGCCGGCAGTCAATTTTTGTGCTTTGGAGAATATATGTTATATCAAGGAGCAAGTACATATCATATAAACTCTTGTGAAACAATTGAGATGTTCTACAATTTAAGAACAGATTTAGATAAACTAAAATATGCAACTCATATTACTAAAATTATATATGACGTAACAAATGAAAACGAAAACAGCTACAAAATACTACAATTATTTTTAAATACACTATACACTCTATCTGAAACAGATAAAGATATGAATTTTGTAATTGCTATTTTTAAAATAAGATTAATGTGTATTTTAGGCTTTACACCACATATATCATCTTGTAAACAATGTGGATCAAAAGATGATTTATTATATTTTAGTTTTAAAGATAGCGGATTTAAATGTGGTATCTGTGCAAAATTTGATAAAAGCGTAATGCAAATATCTCGGAGCAACAAAAGATGCTATTACATATATTGCCCTTGCTCCTCCGAAAAAGCTATTTTCCTTTAATGTAAGCCAAACATGCATGAAAGAATTAGAACTAATTGCAAAAATTTATCTAAACGAAAAACTAGAAAAAGATTATAAATTAGAAGAATTATTTTAAAAGAACCCTCAGTCCTGCTCTTTGCAAGCCACTGTGGGTTCTTAAAAATCATATTGCAAAAAAAATAAATATAGTATATAATCTAGTTATAAACAAAAGAACAAACGAAATAAAGAAAGGAAGAGATTGTTATGAACATTAAGATAACAGGAAAAGATTTAAAAGCTACAGAAGCAATTAAAGATTATGTAGAAAAGAAAGTAGAAAGATTAGTAAAATATTTTGGAGAGAATTTTGATGTAACGGCAACGATTAAATGTGAAAAAAACGAACAAATAGCAGAAATTTTAGTATCTGTAGAAGGAGATACTTATAAGGCAGTAACTGCACATAGAGATTTATATGCTGCTATTGATAAAGATATCGACATTTTAGAGGGACAAATTAGAAAAACAAAAACAAAAAGAGACAAAATGAACAAAGAAGATTCTATTAAACAAAAAGAACTTCTAAATGTAGAAAAACATGAAGTAGAAGATGAAGTAATCAAAACAATCTACTACGAAGCAAAACCAATGTCAGTAGAAGATGCAATTCTAAAATTACAAGAAAAACCACAAGATATCTTCTATACATTCATTAACATAGATACAAACAAAGTAAATGTTGTATTTAAACTAAAAAATTCAAAAAACTACGGTATTGTAGAACCAGAATAAAATTTAATATATAAAAAGGCAGGAATACATTTCCTGCCTTTTTATGTATCACTACGTAAAAAAACAAAAAATATATTCCTGTACTAATATATGATATCTAGTTTATCAAAAAAACTATTTACCAATCATATTGTTTTCAGCTTGTTGAATCATTTTTCTTACCATGTTACCACCGATTTTTCCAGCGTCTTTAGCTGAGATGTTTCCGTTGTAACCATCTTTTAAAGTAACACCTACTTCGCTTGCTACTTCATATTTGAATTTTTCTAAAGCGTCCATAGCTTCTGGAACAGCTTTTATATTACTATTGTTTGATGCCATCGTTAATTCACCTCCTGCAATAAAAAAATTTACATTTTTGAAAAAACATTCTTGCTTCTTCGATATATATCATGTACAAATAATTCTAAAATAAACTGGTAATTTTTTCTTGAATTTAAATGTAAAATTATTGTGTTTTATAGGTTTACAATAGATATGTCACACCTAATATGAAAAAATAAAAATAGGAAATACCAAAAATATGATAAAATGATTTTAACCACAAAATCTATATCGAAAGAAGGTATTTCCTATGAATAGTATAACACAAGATATAT
>JAGAIV010000008.1 GCA_017626365.1 Clostridia bacterium | reverse complement strand
CTGTTAATATATCTAATTTCATTGTATCTTTTATTTCTGTTTTTTTCATTTCTTTTGCTGCTTGTTGTGCTTTTGTTATTATTCCGTCTTGTCCTACTGTTAAATTTATTGTGATTCCTGCTAGTATTAATACTACTATAATTGTTATTACTAATGCTGTAAGTGTTACTCCTTTTTCTTTTCTCATTTTTTCTTTTGCTCCTATCTATTTTTTGTTTTATTATATCTATACAATATCTCTAAAACAATAAAATAGATGGTTTTTGAATATAATGTTTTTACATAATTTCGAGTTGTAAAAAAGCTACGAAATTTGTCGAATAATGTCAATATTTTTTTGTTGTTTTTTCTTCGGTTTTATGTTTTAATTCTGTTATGCACGATTTTTAGTGTATGTTTTATTTCATTTATTTTTTCTTAAAAGGTTTATTTCAAAATAGTTTATTCTTACTATTTTCCAACCAAGAAAAAGTTTGTAATTTTTTATAAAGGAGGTTTTTAATATTTTTTATATGCTTTAAATTCGTGTAAATTTATATTTAATTTTGTTTATACAAAATTGGAAAGGAAGTTTTATGAATGATATTGTACAATTACAAGAATTTACTAGGCTTTCTCCTAAATTAGATGTTGTCTTTCAATCTTTGTTTGGTGAAGTTGGAAGTGAAAAGTTTACTTCTAAATTTTTAGAGGCTATTTTAAAGAAGAAAATCGATAGCATTGATTTAAGCAAAAATCCTATTTTACGAAGAGAATATTTAAATGATAAATTGGGTATTCTAGATATTATTGCTAAAATCAATAATTCTGAATATTGCAATATTGAAATGCAAGTTGCAGGACAAGATTCCATTATTGAACGAATTTTATATTATTGGGGAAGAATTTATACAAAACAATTAGAATCTCGGAAAGAAATATAGTTCTTTACAAAAAACTATTGTTATTTTAATTACAGATTTTTTAGTAACGGGGCTAGAAAACTTAGAATATCATACCTCTTGGAAGATTATTGAAGAAAAATATCGTAAGACCATATTGACAGAAAAGTTAGAAATTCGTATAATAGAATTACCAAAGATAACAAATCTTAAAAATGAGAATGATGAATTATTAGATTGGTTATTCTTTCTGGATAATCCTAATTCTGAGAGGGTGATTAAAAAGATGGAAGAAAACGATGAATTAAAACAAGCTGGAGAAAAATTAGATAAGATTAGTCAAGATGAACATTTAAGACGAATTGCAGAATGGCGTGAAAAAGCAATTATTGAAGAAAATACTGCGATAAGTGCTGGTTTTGAAAGAGGCTTTGATAAAGGACATAAAGAAGGTTTCGAAAAGGGTATGAAAGAAGGCGTTGAACAGGGTATTGAGCAAGGTATTGAGCAAGGTATTGAGCAAGGTATTGAACAAGGTATTGAACAAGGTATTGAACAGGGACATAAACAGACTAAATTAGAAATAGCTATTGAGCTACTAAAAGAAAATATGACCATTGAATTTGTCAAAAAAATTACTGGATTACCTTTAAGTCAAATCAATGGATTAAAGAAGAAATTGAATAAATAAAGTATTAACAAAAAAATCTAGTATCAATATTATACTAGATTTTTTGTAATTATATAATATTCAACTTTAGCTTTCTTTCACATCTTCAATCATTTCTTTACATTCTTTCCAATTTGTTACCTTTAACATTTTATAGTCTTGTTTCATTCTGTTTAAAATTTGCTTTGTTTCATCTTGTGAATCCAAATCTGCAACTATAATATCTTTTATATATTCTTCTTTTCCATATAGAATTCGAAATAATATAGAACGCATAAATCCTTCTATTTTCTTTTCTTGATTTTTAACGGCAATAATCATATAGATACCGTCTGATTGTAATTTTGTATAGGAACATATGTATATAATATTTTTAATAATTTCAAATAATCCATAAAGTGCAAGGGTCCAAATGAGTGCTGCGTAAATAAAATCCCACATTTTATTCCCTCCTTAAGATAGTTTATTCTTTTTCCTTCTTTTTGGTTACTTGAATTTTTTTCCTGTTTGCATTTTTAGGTTGATTTGCTGTTTTTGTTATGTTATGATGAAATATGGAAATACTAAAAAATAAAAAGGAGGTTTTTTTATGAATTTTGAACAATGGAAAGGATTTAAAGATGGCGACTGGAAAAAAGAAATTGATGTAAGAAGTTTTATTCAAACAAATTACACACCTTTTGAAGGAAATTCAGACTTTTTGGCTGGTCCTACCGAAAAAACAAAAAAGCTTTGGGATGAAGTTTTAGAATTATATAAAAAAGAAAAGGAAAATGGTGGTGTGCTAGATGTTGATACAAAAACTATTTCTACGATTAGTGCACACGATGCAGGATATATTGATAAAAATTTAGAAGAAATTGTTGGTCTTCAAACGGACAAACCTCTAAAAAGAGCCATTATGCCTTTTGGTGGTATTAAGATTGTAGAAAAATCTTGTACAGCTTATGGTAAAGAAGTTGACCCTCAAGTAAAACAAATATTTACTACAGTTCGTAGAACGCATAATGATGGTGTATTTAGTGTATATACTCCAGATATTCGTGCTGCTAGAAGTTCTCACTTAATTACAGGACTTCCAGATGGTTATGGTCGTGGAAGAATTATTGGTGATTATAGACGTGTTGCATTATATGGTGTAGATGCTTTAATTGCAGAAAAGAAAGAAGAATTAGAAAATCTAAACATTGATGTATTAACCGAAAAAATTATTAACGAACGTGAAGAGATTCATGACCAAATAGCTGCATTAGAACAGTTAAAAATAATGGCTTCCAAATACGGATTTGATATTTCATCTCCTGCATCTAATGCAAAAGAAGCCATCCAATGGACTTATTTTGCTTATCTTGCAGCCGTAAAAGACCAAAATGGTGCTGCTATGAGTTTAGGAAGAACTTCTACTTTCCTAGACATCTATATTCAAAGAGATTTAGAAAATGGTACTTTAACAGAAGAACAAGCACAAGAATTAATGGACCATTTTGTAATGAAATTACGTTTAGTAAGATTTTTAAGAACACCAGAATATAATGAATTATTTAGTGGAGACCCAGTATGGGTAACCGAATCCATTGGCGGTATGGGAATCGATGGAAGAACTTTAGTAACCAAAAACTCTTATCGTATGCTATATACTTTAGTAAACTTAGGTCCTGCACCAGAACCAAATATGACAGTGCTTTGGTCTACTAGACTTCCTAAAGGATTTAAAGACTTTTGTGCTGATTTATCAATAAAAACATCTTCCATTCAATATGAAAATGATGATTTAATGAGAAAATATTGGGGAGATGACTATGGTATTGCATGTTGTGTATCTGCTATGAGAATTGGAAAACAAATGCAATTCTTTGGTGCAAGATGTAACCTTGCTAAAACTCTATTGTATGCTATTAATGGTGGTAGAGATGAAATCTCTGGAAAACAAATTACTCCAAGATTTGAACCAATTACTAGTGAATATTTAGAATATGATGAAGTTATGGAAAAATTTGATACTATGATGGATTATGTAGCAAAAATTTATATGAAAGCATTAAATGCCATTCATTATATGCACGATAAATATTCTTATGAAGCAATCGAAATGGCATTACATGACCAAGAAATTTTAAGAACAATGGCATGTGGTATTGCAGGACTTTCTGTTGTTGCTGATTCTTTATCTGCTATTAAATATGCAAGAGTAAAAGTAATTCGTGATGAAACTGGTCTTGCTACTGATTATGAAATAGAAGGAGATTTCCCAAAATTCGGTAATGATGATGACCGTGTGGATGATATTGCTGTAAGTTTAGTAAAGACTTTCTTAAAGAAATTACAAAAATATCAAACTTACCGAAATAGTAAAACAACACTTTCTATTTTGACTATTACTTCTAATGTTGTTTATGGAAAAGCAACTGGAAATACTCCGGATGGAAGAAGAGCAGGAGAACCTTTTGGCCCTGGTGCAAACCCAATACATGGTAGAGATGTAAATGGTGCTTTAGCTGTTATGAATTCAATCGCTAAACTTCCATATGAATATTCACAAGATGGTATTTCTTATACCTTCTCTATTACTCCGGGAACTTTAGGAAAAGATGAAAACCAAAGAGTCGATAATTTAGTTTCTATGTTAGATGGTTACTTTGCTAAAGAAGGTCATCATATTAATGTAAATGTATTTGATAGAAGTTTATTAGAAGATGCTATGGAACATCCTGAAAAATATCCTCAACTTACCATTCGTGTTTCTGGATATGCAGTACACTTTACAAAATTAACTCGTGAACAACAATTAGACGTTATTCATAGAACCATTCATGAAAGAATTTAAAGAACCCCCAGTCGCCTTTGGCGACAGCCCCCTTAGGTAAAGGGGCCTTTACTCTACTATTTATGGTCTAGCACTAGCATCCTGTTGAATGTATGAATAGTAGAGTAAAGCCTCCTTTATTTAAGGGAGGTGGCTTGCGAAGCAAGACGGAGGGTTCTTACAATTATATTAGGAGAAAATTATGGAAAAATTTGATAGAACAAATATGGCAAGAATTCATTCAATTGAGACAATGGGAACGGTTGATGGCCCAGGGCTTCGTTTTGTTATATTTATGCAAGGGTGTCACCTTCGTTGCAAATATTGCCATAATCGTGATACTTGGAATACTTGCTCACGGAGAAGTGGTTACTTTAGAAAATTTAATTGAAAAAATAACACATTATGAAACGTACTTTACTGCCTCTGGTGGTCGGTGTTACTCTTTCTGGTGGTGAACCACTTTTGCAACAAGATTTTGTAATTTCTTTATTAAAAGAATTAAAGAAAATGCACATTCATACTGCAATTGATACTTCAGGTATGGTAGATTTAAATGATAAAATAAAAGAAATTATCGAACTTTGTGATTTATTTTTACTTGATATTAAACATATTAATCCACAAAAGTGCAAAAAATTAGTTGGTTTTTCGAATGAAAAAGAATTAGATTTCGCCAGGTATTTAAGCGAACAAAATAAGCCAATGTGGATTAGACAAGTTATCATTCCTGATATTACAGATAGTAAAGAAGATTTAGAGCAACTAAAGGATTTTCTTTCCTCTTTAAAAACAGTAGAAAAAGTAGAATTACTAAAGTATCATAATATGGGAAAATTTAAATGGGAAAAGCTTGGCGCTACCTACGAATTAGAAAATGTAAGACCTGCCACTGATGAAGATATTAGTCGTGCAAAAGAAATATTAGGTTTATAATAAAAGAGAATGCAATTTGATGCATTCTCTTTTTGGTTTATATTTTCACATTTATCTCATCATCTTCTAAAATATTGTCATTCTTTTCTAAAATATTTTTGTAATGAATTTTGGATATTATTTGAGTTATCATATATATATTTAATATAAAAATACACATTAAAATGATTAAATTTACCCATGATTTTATCGTAAATTTTTGGTAAAGTTTCATATTTTCTTCTATATATTTATCTTTTAAATTTTTTCCCTCTACCGTTACTCTCCATATGTTAAATTCTTGTCTCACCTTTTCTTTTTCATCTTTTGAAATTTCATTGTCCATGCAATATTCTTCAAAATATTCTTCAAATTTCTCTTGTGTATATATTGTATTCATATAGGCCTTTGTTCCTAACAATGTAATGATTGTTATAGCTGTTAAAATTAATGTAAAAATCATATGAGATAATAGTTTCTTTTCATCTTTACTCCATATACTAAATATTAGAATTAATCCTGTGATAATTCCTGCTGATAATAATCCTGCATATAGATATAGATTTTTTACATTTTCGATAGCGTCCGGAAAAACAGATGATGAAAATAATATATATATTCCCCAACTTATACATGCAAGTAATATAACAAAAATGCCACAAAGTACATTAATTCCTTCCGTGAAAATATAATAGTTAAATTTTGCATTCCATTTATAAGCTAGATATTCTCCAATTTCTGATGTATCCATAGGAACATAAATTTTCATTTTCATTCCCCTCTCATTTTTTATATTATTTTAAAATTTAATTCCGATGAATTCTAATAGAATTCCTGAAATTACTCCAATTGCATATAGTAAAGTAATAATTTTTGCATTTTCTTTGGCATTTTTGTTTACTTTACAAAGAACCAGAATACCAACTCCTGCTCCCACAAGTAAACCTGCTATCATAGTAGAAACATTGATTACTTCTGATAAATATAGTTTTGTTAATAATACAGATGATGCACAGTTTGGAATAAGTCCAATTAAGCCTGCAATTACTGATCCTAATATTGGTTTATTTAAAATTAAATTTGCTAGGTTGTCCTCTCCTACAAAGTAAATAACCACATTTAAAATTAATGATATGATAAAAATATATATAAATACACTTGCTGTATGTTTTAAAGAAGATTTTAATACTCCCTCTTCTTCACAGTGACAATGTTCGTGTTCGCATACTTCTGAAATTTTATTTTCTTTTTCATGTTTTGTTATTTTTCTTAAAACAACATCTATAACAAATCCTGCTATAATTCCAATAACAAGTTTTACTGCTAATATTTTTAATATCGTATCAATTGGTGCTGCTTCTGATATAAGTATTGGAAGCATTTCATCTGATGTAGATAAAAAGATGGCAATTAATGTTCCTAGAGTAATAATTCTTCCTGCATAAAGATTTGCTGCCATTGCCGAAAAACCACATTGCGGAAATATTCCTACTAAGCTTCCTAAGAAAGGTCCAAATTTTCCAGATTTTTGAATTATATCTTTTGTTTTATCGCTAGTCTTATGCTCAATATATTCCATTATTATATATGCCACAAGTAAAAATGGCACTAATCTTATACTATCTTTTAATGTATCTAATAATACTTCTAACATATTTTCTCCTTTTTCTAATAATATAGAGTATCATAACATATTTTTTATAAAATAACAAGAAAAAGGATTAGAATACTCTAATCCTTTTCAGAAGATTTGTTCATAGAAATAACATAAGCACTCATTTTTCCATTTTCGAATACGATGATATTTAGTTTCTCATCATACACTCTTGTTTCTCTGCACATCTCAATAAAGTTACGAACAGTCTGTGTATTTAACTCTTCAAATTCCTTATTTTGTGGAAGAAAAAACTCCACATTGGCTTCTGTACCGTACCTATCCACGGCTTTTGTCTGGATACAACCAAAAAATTTTCCTCCATACAACACCGTAAATATCAGATCTATGTCATCATCCTTTCTGTTTTCTATTCTCTTTTTCATCTGGGTTCTTATTTGATTTCTTTCTTCTTGTGTTCTCCCCATATGAAAAGCATAGTTAGACACGTCTGATTTTGACATCATCCGAATTAGGATGTCTCCTTTTGAGTAACTTAATGTTGCATTAATTGTAGGTTTCATACTTTTCCTCCTGTATTCGCTTTATTGCTTTATGTATACTATTGTATCACATTTTTATATTTATTGCAAATTTATGCTGTATCTTACTCTTTATCAAAATAGCAAAATACAAAAATTCTCCAAGTTTTTGGAGGATTTTTAATGTTATTAACTAAACTTCCATTATAATTGGCAAAATCATTGGATTTCTTTTTGTTTTTTGGTAAATATAATCTCTTAAAGTATCTTTCAAGTTTGATTTGATAACAGACCATTCTTTAATATGTTTTTCTTCGCATTTTGCAATTTCGTCACGGATAACATTTTTTACTTCGTCCATTAGGTTTTCGGATTCACGTACATATACAAATCCTCTTGAAATAACATCTGGTCCTGCTACTACTTCTCCAGTTGCTGAATCCATTGTTAAGACAATTACAATGAGTCCGTCTTGTGATAAATGTTGTCTATCACGAAGTACAATATTTCCTACATCTCCAACACCTAATCCATCTACTAAAATTTTACCTGATGGAACAGATCCTGTTAATTTTGCTTCTTTTTCATTTAACTCTAGGATTCTTCCGTTAGTTAAGATAAAGGTATTTTCTGATTCTACTCCCATTTTCTTTGCCGTTTCAATATGAGCAATTAATTGTCTATATTCTCCATGCACTGGAATAAAGTATTTTGGTTTTACTAAGGCAAGCATTAGTTTTTGTTCTTCTTGACAAGCATGTCCTGAAACGTGTACATCTTCTAGTGCACTATAAACTACTTCTGCTCCAATTTTCATTAAGTCATCAATTACTTTAGAAACTAATTTCTCGTTTCCAGGAATTGGACTTGCTGATATGATGACTAAATCATTTGGTGTTATGGTTACTTTTTTGTGTTCTCCAGTTGCCATTCTTGTTAGAGCTGACATAGTTTCTCCTTGTGAACCTGTTGTGATAATAACAAGTTGCTCATCTGTATATTGATTAATCATGTCAATATCAATAAATACATTATCTGGTACTTGAATATAACCAAGTTCAATCGCTGTAGTAATCATATTAATCATACTTCTACCACATACTGCTATTTTCCTACCATATTTTACTGCAGAATTTACAATTTGTTGTACACGGTGCACGTTAGAAGCAAATGTTGCAACTACAATACGTTTTGTACAGTTTAAGAATAATTTTTCAAATACATCTCCAACCGTACTTTCAGACATAGTATACCCTCTTCTTTCAGAGTTTGTACTGTCTGACATAAGAGCAAGGACTCCTTTGTTTCCAAGTTCTGCAAGTCTTCCAAAGTCCATTCTTTCATCATCGATTGGGGTATAGTCTATTTTAAAGTCTCCTGTGTGCACAATGGTTCCTACTGGAGTATGAATTCCAAGAGCTACTGCATCGGGTATACTATGGCAACTTTTTATGAATTCTACTTTTATTTTTCCAAAATTAATGATATCTCCTTGGTTTACAATATTTAATTTTGTACTTCTTACTAATCCATGTTCTTCTAATTTGTTTTTAATTAGCCCTACCGTTAATCTTGTTGCATAAATGGGAATATTGATTTGTTTTAATAAATATGGAATCGCACCAATATGATCTTCATGTCCATGGGTAATTACAAGTCCTTTAATCTTTTCTTTATTTCTTTCTAGATATGTGATATCTGGTATTACTAGGTCTACCCCTAGCATGTCGTCTTCTGGAAATGCTAAACCACAGTCTACCACTACAATTTCGTTTTCATATTCAAAAACAGTAATGTTCTTTCCAATTTCTAATAAACCACCAAGTGGAATAATTTTTAATGGACTCTTCTTAAAACGAAAATCATTTTCTTCTTTACCTTTTTCTTCTTTTGCTATTTGTTTATTTAAAATAGAATGATTCGTCATTTTTCTTCCTGTTTGCATACTAGTTCTTTTTTCTTGAGCTTGACTTTTGCTTTGTTTTTGATTTTCTCCTTCTGTTTTTCTTTTTGTATTATTCTTTGGCACATA
This sequence comes from Clostridia bacterium, assembly GCA_017626365.1. Classification (GTDB taxonomy): domain Bacteria; phylum Bacillota; class Clostridia; order TANB77; family CAG-508; genus RGIG8482. Next base: position 81,831 of record JAGAIV010000008.1, on the reverse strand, counting down.
ATTTCTTTTTCTACTTTTCGTAGCAGCTACTTTCTTTTCTGTGCTTGCTTGCTTGCTACTTGTTTCTTCTGTCATATTTTTCTCTCCTTTTCTTTTTATTTCAATTTACATTTTCGTACGAAAAAAAATCAGTTTTTAATAAACTGATCGATTCTAAGAACTTATATTTTTTTATAGCAATATATAATAAAGCGATATTGTATTTTTTACCCGAACCTACCATATCTTACTTTATTATAAAAAATAATTATTTCTCTTTTTTCCCGAATCTTCAATATTATACTTTTAATATACTATTTTTGTTTATTTTCATACACAAAATTTAAATCTCTTCTTTACCAATGATTGGTAATAACTATGTTTTATTATAATATAAAAAGGAGGAAAAGTCAATACATTCCTCCCTAATCACTATATTTATCGATTTTCGTTGCCCCAATAATTCCTGCATCATTTCCAAGAGTAGCTAATTTTATATCTACCATTTCTTTTTCCATTGGTATCATAATTCTGTCTAGTTCTTTTAATAAAGGATTAAATAGAATATCTTTATAGTGTACAAAACTCCCTCCTATTACTATAACTTGAGCACTACACATTCTTGCAAAATTAGATACTCCTATTGCTACATATTCAATATATTCTTTTATAATATCTTCTACTTGCACTATTTTTTCTGGATTTTTTAATTCTTCCAATATTTCTTTGCTTGATAAATTTTCTTGTCCCAATCTCTGTCTTAACATTGTTTTTAATGCTTTCATAGATGCATATGTCTCATAACATCCATTTTTTCCGCAATTACACTTTCTTCCATTTTTTTCAATAATCATATGACCAGCGCTTCTTACTTCTGGTACTAATTTATTTTTAATAAACACAGCTGTTCCAACGCCTGTCCCTAAACCTAAAAATACACCATTACGATAATTTTTTAAACTACCATATTCTTTTTCTGCTATTCCTGCACACATTCCATCATTCATAATATATACTGGCTTATCTAATATTTCTTCTACCATTTTTACAATATTTATATTTTTAGCTTTTATATTAGCTGCCTCTTTAATACATCCATCTTTAGTTCTTCCTGGTACTGATATACCTACCATTGTGATTTCTGTTAAAGAAACATTTTCAAATATGGTAGAAAATGCATTTTTTATTATTTTTTTTATGATCTCTTCTAAATTATTTTTATCTTGTTCGGTAAAATTATACTCAATTTTTTTTAAAATTTTTTCTTCTTCTACTAATCCAATTGCTATATGGCTCCCACCTAAATCTATTCCAATTTTCATATTTTCTTCCTACCTTTCTATTATAAAAGAGTAAAGGTTTTTTTTATTCCTTTACTCTTTTTATTTTAGTACCCATATGCAGAGAATAAGAAGTTACCCATGTATAATTGTAGACAAGGAACTAATACTACTAATACAAAGAAGATTAGTACTACTCCAACAATGCTGTAAACAATCTGTGGTAATACCTTCATAATCTTATCCATTATGTTATCAATATCGATGTCAATATATTCTAATAACTTTTCCATCATTTCTGCTAAATCTGTTTTCATTCCTATTTTTAGCATTTCCGTTATCATAGCAGATGGTAATCCAGATTTTTCAAATGGTTCTATCCAAGATTGTCCTATTAAAATATTATTAATAGAAGTTTCTATAATAGATAACATTACATAATTTTTGCTAATATTTTTACTAACTTCCAAAGCCTCTTGAATTCTCATTCCATTATTTAAATTTAAAAGCATTGCTCTCATTAGTCTTGAAAAATCTAATGAAAAAATTAGTTTTCCAAAAACCGGCATTGTATATTTAAAATAATCAAAATTATATTTTCCTTTTGGCGTACGAATATAGATAATAATTCCAATCGCAATTCCCACCAGTATCATTGTTGGAATATACCAATATGCAATTGCCATATTTAGAAAATCTTTAAACCATAATGTAACTGCTGGTAATTTTTCCTCTGTTCCTACTGCTTCAAATACATTTTCAATAGCTGGTATTGCAAACAATGTTCCAACCACTAACATAACAAGCAGTAATACGAATTGCGCAATGTTCGGTATTAAAATTCCTCTAATTTTTTTATTTAGACTTGCAGAATCATCTAAATATTTAACTGCTTGTTCCAAAGAGTTTGTTAAAGAGCCAGATAATTCTCCAACTTTTATCATATTAATATAAATATATGGAAATACATTGGAATAGTATTCCATTGTAGTATACATATTTTCTCCGGCTTCCACCCCTGCTAAAATATCTTCTAGAATTCCTTTGAACAGATAATTTTCTGTACTATCAATAATGGTACTTAATGCATGGATGTTATTAAAATTCGCTTTTTTTAGTAAATAGAAATTCTGTGTAAAAATAACTACATCTCTAGTTGTAATTCTTTCTGTTTTTGTCAAAGCCTTATTAATTTTTTGAACATAGGACTCTCTATTTTTCTCACGATTTGCCATCAAGTTTGTAGTATTCGCATTTTTCATAATGTCTTCAATATCTTTTATGTTTCTCTTTTTGGTTTTGATTGGTTTTTTCGCAATACCAATTTGTTCTGTTATATTGATTGGTGTTAAATTATTTCTTTTTAATTTTTTTATAACAGCACTACGATTGTTTTCTTCTATTTTGTTACTTACTACAACACCATTGGGAGTTAACGCTCGGTATCTGTATACTGCCATCAAGAAGCCTCCTTTTCTTTTTATTTATTCTTTTTAATTCTAAGTTGCATAATTGTTCGATTTAATGTTTCAATATTTTTTTCTTCTATCTGAGCTTTTGCTTGCTCTAATGTAATTTTATCATCCACAAAAAGCTCTGCAATGGAATTAATTAATCCTATACTTCCTTTTTCTAGATTACTTTGTATTGCATCTTCAATTTCTGATACACTAATTTTTTCTTTACGAATTAAACCTGCTACAATATTATCTACTACCATTACTTCTGGAACTAATACTAATTTTCCATCTGTTCCTTTTAGTAATCTTTGTGAAATAACCAATTTTAATAAAGATGCAATTTGGTATTTTACCGTTTGCTGATCACGAATTTCATAAAAATTGATCATACGGTCAATAGTTTCTGCACAAGATTTTGTATGTAAAGTACCAATTACCAAGTGTCCCGTTTCTGCCGTTTCAATAGCTGCATCCATTGTCTCTTTATCACGAATCTCTCCAACAACAACAATATCGCAGTCTTCTCTTAATGAGTTTTTAACACCATCACTGTAACATAAGGAATCTCCACCAATTCCTACTTCTTTTTGTACAATGATTGATTTTTTTGAATGATGCTTGAATTCAACTGGGCTTTCTAATGTTAATATTTTCTTATTTTGTGTTTCGTTAATTTCATTAACTAATGCATTTAATGTTGTCGTTTTTCCAGAGTTTGTCTTTCCAGTAACCAACATTAAGCCTTGTGGTTGAAATGTCATACGTCTTACAATCTCTGGAACACCTAATTCTTCGAATTTTGGTAATTCGTTTTTGATAATTCTTAGAGTACAAAGTGGAATATCTTCTGATGCAGATATATTTACCCTAAAACGTTTTCCTGCATATTCTAAAGATGTGTCTAATTTTTTCGTTTCATTATATACCTGATCTTTATCAACATTTCCTCTTACCAAATAATCATATATCTCACTCATATCTTCTTCGGATAACACATCACATTCTTCTACTGGTATTAAATCTCTTATAATTCTAAGCATTGGCTTATTTCCACAGATAAAATGAATATCTGATGCATCTTTTTCAATTGCAATATCGAATACTTTTTCAATTTGTATCATTTGTATTTTTCCCTCCTATGTACTAAAATATTACTAATTTTTTGTTTAATTCGTCTAAGGTTGTTATTCCGTTTATTACTTTGCTAATTCCATCTATTACGAGTGGTTTATATGCTTTTTTCATTGCCGCTTCTTTAATTTTTAAAGTAGATGCATCATTGGTAATTAATTCTCTTATTTCATCATCAATATCTAAAATTTCAAAAATACCTATACGGTCATAATATCCTGTATGATTACACTTGGTACAACCTACTGCATCATATGTCGTTTTTCCTGTAAAGTCAAATGTTACTCCATATTTTTCACCAATTTTTGTCATAATTTCAATTTCTTCTTTAGTAAATTCTCTTTGTTTTGCACAATGTGGACAAATTTTTCTTACTAATCTTTGTGATACACTCGTTGCAAGTGTACTTGCAATATCGTAATTAGAAACTCCCATTTTTCTTAATCTTGTAATAACCTCAATGCTATCTATGGTATGAATTGTAGATAATACATAGTGACCGGTTTGTCCTGCTTGCATTGCAATTTCTGCTGTTTCTTTATCTCTAATTTCTCCAACTAATATAATATCTGGATCTTGTCTTAATACAGTTCTTAAAGAATCTGAAAAACTGGTTTTCGCATCAATTTCAATTTGGTTTAGTCCATGAATTCGAATTTCAACTGGATCTTCAATCGTCGTTACATTAATCTCTGGTTTATTTAAATAATCAATTACACTATATAAGGTTGTTGTTTTTCCTTCTCCTGTTGGAGCTGCCATAATTGTAATACTATTTCTTTTATTAAAACTATTTTTTACAATCGCTTCATCTTGTGTAAAGCCTAGCTCAAAAATTCTTTTAATATCAGCATTCTTTTTTAATAGTCTTAAAACAAATTTTTCTCCATACACATTTTTTTGTGAAGAAACACGTATATTATAATCTGGATATAATAAAATCCTACCGTCTTGTGCTTCTTGTTTTTCTTGATGCATATTAGAAATTGCTTTTAGTCTACCAATTACTTGTGTTTGTTTTTCTTTATCTAAATCTCCAGCAGTAAATAATTCTCCATCTATACGATAGCGAATTCTTAATTCGTTTTCCATTGGTTCGAAGTGAATATCACTTGCCCTCTTGTCCATTGCTTTTTTGATAATCGTGTCAACTAATCCTGTTATATCAGATGATGAATTTATTTCGTCAGTTTCTTTTCCTTGTAAGGATTCTAATATTTTTTCAATATTACTATCAAATGTAATATATTTCTCCATAATTAGTCCTTTATTCAATAAAAGAAGACGAATTGTATCTACTGCCCTTTTATTAGCCGTATCCGAAAAACATACTTTAATTCTTCCTCCCTCAATATCAAAAGGAATTGCTCTATTTTGTCTTAAAACATCTGGTGAAATATAATCATCCAAATTGATTTTTATATCACTTGCATCAAGTAAAATTGCTTTTTCCCCTAAAATATCTCCAATTGCTTGGATTAGTGTGTAGGAATCGCATACTCCAAGTTCATTTAAGATATCCCCCATCTTCTTATTTGAATGACTTTTTTGATATTCTAATGCTTTTTGTATATCATTTTCACTGATAACACCTTTTTTTACTAATTCAATTCCAATTGGTTGTCTTCTTTCCATATTTTTTCCTCCTTTGTAGCTCTCTTTTTTCATTATACACTATATTTTTATACATTCCTAGTAGAATAATTCAATTGCCAAAAATTACATATTACTTAAAACATACTGAGTTGTTTTAGTATATTCGTTATTTTGTCCAATCGTTATCAATACTGAAATTACTGTTTTCCCATTTTTTTCTTCTGACATAAATTGTAAATTAGTAATATCTTCACATATTTTTATATGATTAAAATAAATGCTATTGTCCTGAAATGTAAAAGTATTGCCTGTCGTAAAAGAAATGGAAGTGTTTTTTATTTCATTGATTTGGTTATTACTTCTTGTTGTTTCTTCTAAAAAATACATATGAAATTTTGTAATTTCGGATATGCTATTACTATTTTCATTAGCATTATTAACATTGCTATAAAAAAATGATGTAATAGTGGCAATGATTCCAATTACGATTAACATTGCAATCACATAAATGATAATACTAGTTGTTGTTAATCCTGCATCCTTTCTCATAACTTACTCCTTTATTTGGTTAAAAGTGTTGATATTTCAATCTTTTCTGTCTTTTCTCCTACTGTATATTTCACTGTCACCTTTAGTATTTTAATCAAATCTTTTTTGTCTGTATTATTTTCTGTTTCATTATATTTTTGTAATTGTGCAGTTACTGTATATCCTTCTGGTATTGTTTTATCTGCCTCCAAAGAATCAATTAATGTTTCAACACTTTCTTGTGTTGCTTCATCATACTTCATCGCTTTTGTTTGTTCTATAACATCAATTATACAGTTAGTTGCAATTGCATTTCTGTTTTTGGCACTTGTTGTTAGATAAAAATTATAAAAAAGTGTTGTTATAATTCCTACAAATATCATAATCATAATAACACTAATTATAATATCTGACGTTGTAAAACCTTTATTTTCTTTTATTTTTTTTATATATATTTTTTTCATATTTCACCTTTATTTCACCATATAGTTTATTAGGAAATTACTTCCAATTAGTAGAATGATATTGGCTACACATAAATAAAAAGCAATTGGCCTTTTCGTTTTCTTTGTTCTTACTTTTTGAGATTTTCGTTTCTTTATGTGCATCATAATATTTTCGATTCCCATCATTAATATTGTGAATAATAATGTAAAAATGGTTATGTATTCCCCTGTTATAATTAGCATATATAAAATTAAGATGCATATTTGAATTGTTTCATTATATTTTAGATTTTTCTTAAATGAGAGCGTATCTAATAATATCAAAATAAGCATCATGCATAAATATATGACATATTTATACACATTTTCTAAATTTAATGTGCATGAATATATTATATAAACTACACAAATCCCTATTCCAAAATACAATACTGATTTTTGTATTTTATCTTGTTCCTTATTAATTCCAGCTATTATAAATAAACTAGCAATATACAAAATTACTAATCCTAAATAAATTATTTTTATGATTTCTATGTTGTATATATCTATCTTTAGTGATATTCCCAATAAAACAAAAACTATACCAGTCAAAATTTCAAACAAAAAATATCGAATTCCAATTGGATTTTTACAATAACGACATTTACCGCCTAAAAATAAATAACTAAAGATAGGAACCAAATCTAATATACCTAATTTATGATTGCAATTAGGGCAATAAGAATGCTTATATATAATATTTTCTTTCTTAGGTAAACGATAAGTAGCAAGTGTAAAAAAGCTACCAAAATAAATACCTACTATAAATAAAATAATTAATAAAAACGTTTCTATCATTTGTTACTCCTTTTAGGCTTTTAAACTAAATGGCATATACAAACACTTTGCATATGCCATCTAGTTATTTTATTTTAGTGTGTTACATTGTAAATAATTGCATTAGCTGTGTTGTCAAATTCTTTTAATTGTGTATTTTCATATCTAGCTGCATTTGTATAATTTGCTCCAGCTTCTTGTGCTCTTTTTAAAATGCCATCTTGTCCTAGAGTTAAGCTAATTGTAATACCTGCTAAAATTAATAGCACGATAATTGTAATTACTAAAGCTACTAATGTAATACCTTTTTGTCCTTTTAACATAAAAAATTCCTCCTTATAATTAATTTTATTTGTATATATTTATTAAATAAATATAACCGAAAGTTATTTAGTTCCAGTATGAGGTAAATAAGTTCCCTCTGAACTAGAATTCGTTATTGTAGTGCCATTGTTTTTATTTGTTGGCGTACTACTTGTTTCATTATTTCCATTTGAAGTTGTTGTATTAGTATCAACTACATTACTAGTAGATGTATCTGCAAATGGATTTACTTTTCCTTTTTCATAGTCTTTTGTTTTTTCATATAATTTTAAATCACTACCATTAATTTCATATACGATTGGTGTCATAGTGTTTGTTGTTTCTTCTATGCTTTCTTCTAATTCTTCTTTTATATTGTTTGGCACCTCATATTGTTCTATTTTTGGTACTACTTTATTCATTGGAATGTAATCATAAAGGAATACTCCTAATACTAATAAGATAGCTAATATCAATAATAAAACAATAATTATTTCTTTTATAACTGTCTTCATTATGGATTGCCTCCTTCATCTATTACTTGATTCGTATTTGAAACCGTATTATTTTGTGTTCCTAGTTCATTATCTGTATTCAATTTTGAACTTGTTACTTGATCAATATTAATTGAAATTTCTTTTACCGTAAAGGTCGCTTGTAAATTTTCAGTACTTCCTTCAAATGGCATTACTTTTGCATTCTCAATTTTAAAATTAAGTGATGAATCATTCTCTAAAGAAGCAATAAATTCAGAAAGCGATACATATTTTCCTGTTGCAACAAAAGATAAATCATATAATCCCTGAGCTCCAGATGAGCTTTGTGTAACTGTAAATTTCAATACAATTCCATTTTTTGTTGCGTGATTTCCTATTTTTGTCCATAAGTATTCCATTTCATATTGAACACCTTGTGTTGCTTGTTCAATTTCTTCTTCTGAACTATATAAAATTTTATCATTATATTCTTCTTTTGCTATCACTAATTGTTTTGCGCTATCATTTAAATCGTTCATAGCTTTTGGTCTATCAACACTTGTTAAAGTACTTACCTTTTGAAGTTCTGTATCTAATTGTTCGCTCCTATCCTTTATTTGGAAAACAGATAGAACTTCTAATCCAGCAATATTTAACCCCTGAAATATCGTAAAGTAACCTAGAACCAATAATAGAACAATTAATGTTATTATTAAAATTTTTCTCATAACCTCAATTCTCCTTTATTCAATTGGCAATTCGCCTTCAATTACTGTCTTAATTAAACCTGTTTGTCCCTCTTTTTGTCCGCTATCAGATACTACATTTAAAAGAATTCCCTCTTCTTTTATTTTTGATTTTAAATATCCTAATTGTTCATATGTTGCAGATTGTGCATTAATAACAATATTATCTCCAGAAGTATTTTGAATTGAAGTAATTTGTACTCCTTTTGGTATTACGTACATAATTTGATTTAATAGTGTTGGAATCGCATTTTTCCTTTTATTCTTTTCCTGTGTCTTTGTTGTTAGTTCGTCTAATTTTTCTGTCATACTTTTATATTTACTTGTATTTGTACGTAATTTTGATGTATCACTATTGATTTTTGAAATTTGCACATTAACTTCTTGGGTTGCTTGTGCAATTTCAGAATTTTTATTCTGAATTTCATTCTTTAAGAATAAACTAATTCCACTATAAACTAAAATTAATATTAATATTCCTACTGCAATTCGAATTAGTCCAATTTCTCCAGCAGTTAACTTTTCATTGAAATTCATATCCAATTTAAAATTCAAATTTAATTTACTTTTTAATTTGGACTCTTTTGGTTTTTCGTCTTTTCTTCGAATATCTACTGTTAACCATTCTGGAAGTTTATCTTTAAAGGTCTCTCTTTTAAAGTTTAACCCTTTCAACCCTTCTCCTATTCCATCTAGTGCAAGAGCAATTGCGGAATTTACTTCAATATAATCTTTGATATTAATTTTTGTTTGGACATTGTTAATAAAATATGGTCTTAAAACTTCACATTTAATATCTTTCATATATTCTTGAAAATAAATATCGATGTTGTTAATAACAGAAGCAGTACCTGTAATATATATTTTATCAATTTTATTCAAACTTTGGTCTGTTATCTTGCGAACGTTAGTTACTATATTATACAAAGTAGGCATGATATCATCAAGATATTCATTTTCTTCGTATTGTAAATCTCTTCCTTGTTGTGTATAAATTGTAGAGTTTTTGCAGATTTCATATGCTTTTGAGAATGAGTTTTCTTTTACGCTAATGTTAGATAATATTTGGGTAGAACCTTCTTCTAGTGTTTGTATATCTACTATCTTTTTATCAATAATTGTTGTAACTGTTGTTTTATCTTCTATATTAACAATTACTACGTTTTCATTTTGTTTGTCATCTAGCAAGTTGCTAATAGATATTCCAATTGGAGATTCTGTAGCAATTCGATATCCATCTAATTGTTGTTCTTTCTTAGCAATATCTGCTTTACTAGCTGATATATGAATTGCTTTTACTTTTTCTTTATCTTCTAAATCATTTACTAATACATATCTCGTTTCAAATGCTTCTTTATTAACGCCATTATCATAGCAAATAGATTCAAACTCCGTATTTACAACATTTTCCATATCTTTTTTGTTTAATAAACTAAACAAATAAAAATAATGATATTCTTCATTAGATAAATTAATGCTAATCGGTGTTTTATAACTATAAGTTTCTTCAATTACTTGCTTAATTGCATCATTTAATTTGTCATAAAATTTAATACCAAAGGAGTCGATTTTGATATTATCATTATCTTTTGAAACTTTGGCATATTTAATTACATTATTTTCAATATATAACCCTAAACACGTTGACATATCTTTCTCCTTTGTTAATTTTATTAATTTTATGATTTGCAGTTTTATTATATTTAATACGTTAATTTTCATCCAAAAATTACATTTTTTTCATTCATTTTTGTCGAATTTTATTATCACTGTTATTTTATAATTTTTTCCTCAAAAGTCAATAGTTTTCGTGTAATTGTCATTTAAATGTAATATAATTGTAATATATATTTTTTAATTATTTTTTCTTAATTTACAGATAAAAAATCCATCTGTATTTTCTTGTGGCAAAATGTTTTGTTTTTCAACTATTTCAAAGCATTGTTTTATTCCATCTGCTGATTTTATAAAATCTTGAATCACTTCTTCATTTTCTTCTTTTAAAATACTACACGTAGAATATACTAATTCTCCTCCAGTTTTTAAATATTTACTACATGTTCTTAATATGCTTTCTTGTATTTTCTTAATTTCTGAAATCTCTTCTTCTTTTTTCTGCCATTTAATATCAGGCTTTCTCTTTATGACACCAAGCCCCATACAAGGAACATCTAATAAAATTTTATCAAATAATCTATCATACTTTTCTTCATATTCTAGAGCATCTTTTGAAGTCGCTTCGATGATTGAAATTCCTAACCTACTTGCATTTTCCTTTACTAAATTAACACGGTGAGAATGAATATCCCATGCTAAAATATGTCCTTTATTTTTCATAATTTCTGCTAAATGAGTCGTTTTTCCTCCTGGTGCACTACATACATCTAAAACATGCTCTCCCTCTTGAGGATTTAAAACAAATCCAATCTTTCCTGCGCCTTCATCTTGAACTGTAAACAATCCTTGTTTAAATAAATCTAATCCAGATACATTCTTTATATTTTTTAAATATAAAAAATTTGGAATTTCACCTTCTTCGCAAGCAATATTTCTTTCTTCTAACTTTTCTTTTAATTCTTCTTTTGTTATTTTTAAAGTATTTACTCGAATCGTCATTTTAGGTTTTAAATTTGAATTTTTACATATTTCTTCTGCTTTTTGGATACCATATTGATCAATCAATTTTTCTACAATCCATTTGGGCATAGAATACATTTTTGAAATTCGTTCATCATTATATTTTATATTTCTTAATTCTTCATAGTCACTTTTTTCTACTTTACGAAGAATTGCATTTACAAAACTTACAGATTTATATCCGTATTTCTTACATAAATTCACACTTTCATTAACTGCAGCCCTTTTTGGAATCTTATCTAAAAATACAATTTGATAAATTCCCATACGTAAAATTATCTTTACCCATTTTGCTATTTTATTTAGTTTTATTTTAGAATATTTTTCTAAAATAGTATCAATGGTAAGTTTCCATGAAACCGTTCCATACACAATTTCAGATATCAAGTTAATATCTTTTATAGTTAATTTTTCTCTCTCCTTTTCAAGATACTCATCTAAAACCAAATTCGAATATCCATTTTCTTCTTCTATTTTGTATAAAATTTTCAAAGCTGATTCCCTTGCAAAATCTAATTTCATATTTTTTTCTCCTTGTCGTATTTTGTATTATTATATCACATTTATTCTTTTCTATATATATTTTTGATTTTTTTGTCGCTTTTGTCGACATTTGTATTACGATTTTTCTTTTCTTTTTTGCAAATCTATGGTATAATATAATTATGTTAACATTTTTAGAAGTCGATAGACAGAAAGGTAAAGGCGAAGACCATGGATAAAAAGAACAATACACCACCGAACATTCCTGGAGTTCCTAAGGATTCTAAATATGAGGTAAGAACCGATTTTTATAATTCTAAGGAATTTCGAGAAGGAAAGAGATAATCTATTTCCAAAGGAAAAATAGAGGGATACTTTTATAGTATTCCTCTATTTTTCCTTATTTTTTGTATAAAATTTAACATTTTGGAAAATATATGTTTAATAATAAAAAAACGGAGGTTGATAATAAATGAACGTTGAAAAACATTTAAAAGTAACTGGTACATCTGAAGTTTCATGGAAGGATGCTATCGTACAAACAGTTAGTGAAGCATCAAAAACCATTGACTATATTACTGGAATTACCATATTAGAACAAAAAGCAAAAATTAACGGCAAAAAAATAACTGAATATTTAGTTGATTTAGACTTAACATTCGTTATTGATAGAGATAGAGATTAAAGGAGGGATTTTTTTGAAACCAATCGAAACAAAAAAACAATATCAAGACTATGTTGACCAAAAGTCGCCAAATTCGCCTATTCTAAAAAACTGTTTTAATGCCTTTTGGGTAGGTGGATTAATTTGTTCTATTGGTCAAATCATATTTAATTATTGCAAATACCGTGGAATGGATATTCAAATGTCTAATACCATTGTATCAATTATATTAATCGGCATTAGTGCCTTTTTAACCGGCTTAAATCTATTTAATAAAATTGGAAAATTTGCAGGAGCAGGTTCTTTAGTTCCTATTACTGGTTTTGCAAATTCAATTGTATCACCAGCAATGGAATACAAATCAGAAGGATATGTAATGGGTGTTGGAGGTAAAATGTTTACTGTCGCAGGTCCTGTACTTGTCTTCGGAATTAGTGCTTCTATCATTGTTGGTATTTTATATCTTATTTTTAATACACAATCAATTACGCTTGTGTAGGAAAGGATGAAAATTATGCAAAAAATTGGCAAACAAACTGTTAAATTTGATACTCCCCCAACTATTTTACAAACAGCCTCTATTGTAGGTCCCAAAGAAGCAGATGGACCTCTTGCAAGTTATTTTGACCAATGTTTAGAGGATGAATTTTGGGGAGAAAAAACTTGGGAAAAAGCGGAAAGTAAAATTATAAAAGAAACTGTAAATATGGTAATTGCTAAATCTGGTATTCCTAGTGAAGAAATAGATTATTGCTTTGCAGGAGATTTATTAAATCAATGTATCTCCTCTAGTTTTGGTCTTCGTGAATTAAATATACCTTTCTTTGGTATATTTGGTGCTTGTTCTACGTTTGTAGAAGCACTTTTAATGGCTAGTGTATTTTTAGAAGGAGGCGCAGGTAACTACGCTCTTTGTGCAGCCTCTAGTCATTTTTGTAGTGCAGAAAAGCAATTCCGTTTTCCTTTAGAATTAGGAAACCAACGTCCACCATCATCTCAATGGACTGTAACTGGTAGTGGTGCAGCCATTGTTGCAAAAAACGGAATGGGACCATATATTACACACATTACACCTGGAAAAATAGTAGATATGGGAATAAAAGACGCAAACAATATGGGAGCTGCTATGGCCCCTGCTGCTTTAGATACTCTCCTTGCTCATTTTAAAGATACTGGACGTTCCCCTAGCTATTATGATGCCATTCTAACCGGAGATTTGGGATATATTGGAAAAGAAATTTTAATTGAAATGGCAGAAACAAAAGGATATAACATTAAATCAAATTATAATGATTGTGGTGTTTTAATTTTTGATAAAGAAAAACAAGATACTCACTCTGGCGGTAGTGGTTGTGCTTGTTGTGGAACCGTATTTTCTGGCTATTTATTTAAAATGTTACAACAAAAGAAATATAAAAAAATTTTGCTTATGGCTACTGGTGCATTAACCAATTCAACTACTACACAACAAGGAGAATCAATTCCTGGAATTGCTCATGCCGTAGCAATTGAACTTTAGGAAAGGAGTGTTACTTTTATGGAATTTTTTGCAAGTATCGATTGGATGCAAATGCTTCGTTGTTTTGTAGTTGGTGGACTTATTTGTATCATCGGGCAAATTTTAATTGATAAAACAAAGCTAACCCCTGCCAGAATTCTAGTTATTTTCGTTACAACTGGTGCCATTTTAGGTGGTCTTGGAATCTACCAACACTTAGTTGATTTTGCAGGCTGTGGTGCGACTGTTCCTTTAACTGGATTTGGAAATGCTCTTTCCAAAGGTGCCATTGAAGAAGTTGCAAAATCTGGATTTGTTGGTGCATTTATTGGCGGAACAAAAGCTGCCGCTGGCGGTATTGCTGCTGCCATATTCTTCGGTTATATTGCCTCTTTAATTTCAAAACCAAAAATGAAAAAGCAATAAAAAGAACGGAATTCATTTTCCGTCTTTTTTATTGCTTTTATTAATATCTTATGCGTTTTTTGCAATTTCTGCAATTTTGGTAAATGCAGCTGGATCTGTTACAGCGATTTCTGCAAGCATTTTACGGTTGATTGTAACGTTTGCTTTCTTTAATCCTGAGATTAATTTAGAATATGTTAATCCGTTCATTCTTGCTGCTGCGTTAATTCTTGTAATCCATAATTTTCTAAAATCACTTTTCTTGTCTTTTCTTCCCACATATGCATACATTCCAGATTTCATAACAGCTTGTTTTGCCATTCTAAATCTATAATGTTTTGCTCCATAGTATCCTTTTGCTTGTTTTAATATTTTTTTATGTTTTTTACGAGTAATAATTGCACTTTTAACTCTTGCCATTTCTTTTTCACCTTCCTCTAATCATTTCTATTTTTAGTTACCATATGGTAATAATTTTTTAATTCCAGCTTCTACTGTTTTATCAGCATAAGCACTTTCTCTTCTAGACATTTTTTGTCTTGAAGTTTTTGTTGCTAATCTATGTCTTGAATTAGCATGTGTTCTTTTTACTTTTCCTGTTGCTGTATGACTATATCTTTTCTTTGCAGCTTTATTTGTTTTTAATTTTGGCATAATCTCCAAACTCCCTTCTTTTTATAAATCTATTATTTTTCAGCTTTTTTAGCTAATATAATAAACATATTTTTTCCTTCTAATATTGGTTTCTTTTCTGGAACCGCAACATCAGATAGTTCTTCAATAAATTGATTTAAGATAGTTTCTCCTTGTTTTACATAGTTTAATTCTCTTCCTCTAAAACGAACAGTAATTTTTACTTTACAACCATCTTCAATAAATTTTCTTGCATTTTTTGCTTTAAAATTGAAATCATGTTCTTCTGTATTTGGTGTAATACGAAGTTCTTTTAATTCATACACTTTTTGCTTTTTCTTTGCTTCTTTTTCTTTTTTTGCTTGTTCAAATTTGTATTTTCCATAGTTCATAATTTTACAAACTGGTGGATTTCCATTTGGTGCTACAAGCACTAAATCTAAGTTTTTTTCATACGCAATATCCAAAGCCTTTGCTGTATCCATAACTCCTAATTTTTGTCCTTCGTCATCAATTAATTGTACTTGTTTATGACGAATTTGTTCATTAATTGGTAATTCTTGTTTTATCTAAAACACCTCCAAAAAAATAAGATTGACTTTGTTAAAAGCCAATCCACTTAAAACTCCTATTACTACATTAAGTAACAGTATAAAATTTTCATTTTATAACCTTTTTCCTTAACTTGGATAAGGTGAGAAGTGGATAACTTCTTCTTTTAACTTAATTATTATAACATCATTTTCATATCTTGTCAACATTTCACAAAAAATATTTTTAAAAACACTTGTTTTGTTTGTCTAAACATTGTATTATTAAATAGCCTTTCGGCAATATGCTAGAAAGGAGGTGCTATTGTACAAATGAAAAAATATATTAAATTCATTGCATTAATTATAATTCTTTTTGTTTTAAAAGAATTTGATGATTAAGAGAAAAAGACTAGGATATGCGCTCCTAGTCTTTTTTAATGCTACTGTACAAATGTTTTACATTAAATTCATTGCTTATTTCATACATAGTATACTACATTATTTATTATATGTCAAACAAATATTTTTATGAATTTTATTTTACAATCTGTTTCATACATCCATATACTAGCCCTACCCATGTAGAAGAGTTTGGGCAGAATATTTTTTGTACACTTGCTAATGTCTTTCCTCTATAATAAGAACCACCTGGTGTTAAGTATTTGTTGTGTAATAATTTAGCAGCTGCTTCTAATCCTTCTTCTGGAGAGTTAAATGTAATCATTTTTCCTTTTGACATCATACTGATGTAGTTACATTTAGCCCTATGACTTTTTGTAATATTCCATCCAGATTCTGCAGCAATTAGTCCGCAGAAAAAGATTTCGTTTAATTCATATTTTTCACATAAATCATAAATACTATCACTATTTTTTTCAAAGAATCCTGATGTATCGGTTTTTAAGTCTGTCATTAACTTTTTAAAATCTTCTTTTGAAATTCCACATCTTACTGTTAAATCCATGTTTTTTGAAATTGTTATATCATCGATTGTTTTATAACTTACTTGTTCTTCTACTAGTTCACTCGTTCTATCTGCTGATGATCTTGATGTTACCTCTATATTTCTTTCATAAATTTCTGCTACTGTAATTTCTTCTTGTACAATATTCTCTTGATTACTATTCTCTCCTATTCTTTCTTCTTTGGTAGAAATAAATAATTGTACGTTACTACTCAAAATGATTCCTATTAAGACAACTGAAATAATCTGTCTTATCTTGAGCCCACTTTTACTATTATTTTCCACTTTATTAAACATCCTTTCTGGTGCTTCCTTTTTATGCACCACTCTTTAATTTTACCATATATTCTCTTTTTTGTCAAATTATGTAACCTTTGTATGGGAATAAAGATTAAAAGTGGCCTTACTAAGCACCGCTTTTTTAAATTTAGTCATTTTAAATACAACTGAATAATCCCTGCTTCATAATCAATATGTGAATCCACTCTGAATTTACATATCATGTGTTTTTTTAGCTTTTCTCTCCACTTCTTTACTATTAGTTCAATCTCTTCTTTAGATTTCGTTATAATAGCTTTCTTGTGAGTTATAAAAAACCGAACTGTATTTTTTTCCCAATCTTGTTCTGTTCTTAAATCATCTCGCTTCAATATCATTTTCATGGTTACAGCTAAATCGGACTTGTAAGTTTCATAATTTCTTGTGTTATTAAATTTAACACAGATTTCATAAATTTCTTTCTTACTATCCTTTCTTTTCTTTCCTGTTTTACTCCCTATCCGGGAAATGTGTTGCACTAGTTGTATCATTCTTTGACCTCCTACTTGTTTTATCGAATTATTATATCTTGTTCTTTCATCTATGTCAATACAAAAAATGAACAGCTCTTATATAGCTATTCATTTTCTTTTATTTAATATTTATTTCTATTCAATATTTTTACAGTATTATCACCGTTTTGCCAAGCTATCAAATCTTCTTTTGTTTCAAATACTGGAAAATCACATCGTATGTCAATATATGTTATTTTTTCATCATGATCGACTATTTTAAAACATCTTCCATCTTGATAATCTCTATATACAGGATTACCATCTGTAGTATAAAATTGCACATATTGTCCCCATACAATATAGTACATATCATCTTTATAGTTGTATCCAACATATGGTCTATTTTCAATATAACCTCCTAATTTAGGTGTATCTGTAATAATCGTTGCTGTTGCAATATCTCCACTGTATGGCATTGTTACTGTATAATGATATTTTCCATCATCTTGTAAAGTTGGTGCATTTCCAGAATATCCTGTTAATCTATATTTCTGATATATTTCTTCATCCCATTGATTAGTATTGTTTGAATTTCCTATTACAAAATTGTTTATAATATTGTCTGTTGTATTAGTTAGCTCTGCTAATTGGTCTTGCTCATAATCTGCAGCATTTGTGTAATTCTTTCCTGCTTCCCCAGCTCTTTTTAATATGCCATCTTGTCCTATTGTTAAATTAATAGTGATTCCTGCTAGTATTAGTAATACAATGATTGTAATTACAAGAGCTACAAGTGTTATTCCATTTTCTTTTTTCATTTTCTTTTGTCTCCTTTTTTTTTTATTATATCAGCATTATTTTTCCACTTCAATAAATTCAATCTTTTTTGATATTACTTTTTTACATAATATTTTAAATTCATAAGTTCACAAAAAATTTACTTTTTTCAAACCTTAAACCTTCCTTAATTTCCTTGACTTTTCTTTGTTTTTCTTGTATTATATACTAATAGAAAACATGAATAAAAGTTAGGAGAATTGATATAAATGTTATGCTCTGTGTGTAAAAAAAATACAGCTATTATATTTGTTAATAAACAAGATGAAAAGGGTCAATCTTCTTTAGAAGGTTTTTGCTATAATTGTGCTAAAGAAAAAGGCATTAATCCTTTGGAAGTTCTTTCAAAACAGTCTACCATTTTAGAAGGTGACAATGTTAATTTAGAAGATATGACAGCTCAATTTGAAACAATTTTTAAAGATTTAGCTGAGAATTTATCTAATAATGATATTAGTCTTGATTCAGCAAATGCTACAGCCATTCCCTTTAATGCTTTATTTGGAATCAGTGAAAAGCAAAATGAAGAAGAACAATCTCAAAATGAATCAACTACTTCCAATAAAAAAGTAAAAGTAGATAAAAAAGTAAAGCAAAAAAAGACCAAATTTTTAGATACATTTGGTACAAATTTAACTTCTAAAGCTAGAAATAATGAATTAGATATTGTAATTGGAAGAGATAAAGAAATTCAGAGAATTATTCAAATTTTAAATAGACGTTCTAAAAATAACCCTTGTTTAATCGGTGAACCTGGCGTTGGTAAAACTGCGATTGCGCAAGGTCTTGCAATTAAAATTGCTGCGGGAAAAGTTCCTGCCAAATTATTAAATAAAGAAGTTTATTTATTAGATATGACAGCAGTTCTTGCAGGAACTCAATTTAGAGGTCAATTTGAAGGAAGAATGAAATCTTTAATTGATGAATGCAAAGCTTGTGGTAATATCATATTAGTAATTGATGAAATTCATAATATTATGGGGGCAGGAGATGCTGAAAACTCTATGAATGCTGCAAATATCTTAAAACCATCTCTTGCAAATGGTGAAATTCAATTAATTGGTACTACAACTTTAAAAGAATATCGTAAATATATTGAAAAAGACACTGCATTAGAAAGAAGATTTCAACCTGTTATAGTTGAAGAACCAAGTATAGAAGATACAATTAAAATTTTAGAAGGAATTAAGAAATATTACGAAGATTATCATAAAGTAAAAATTTCAACTGATGTTATTGAAAAAACAGTTATTATGTCTGAAAAATATATTCATGACCGTTTTTTACCAGATAAAGCAATTGATATATTAGATGAAGCTTGTTCTCGTATTAACTTGAATAACAAAGAATTATATCAATTAGAAGTATTAAAAAATGAACTAAAAATAGTTCAAGAAGAAAAAGAAGAAGCAGCAACTGCAGATTCTACAGAAGATTATCAAAAAGCTGCTGATCTAAAAACAAAAGAATGTCAGTTAGAAGAAAAAATAGCAGAATTAAGTAAAAAAGCAAAACCAAAGCAACTAACTCTTCAAGATATTGCTCTTGTTATTGAACACTGGACAAAAATTCCTGTGCAAAAAATAACAGAAGAGGAAACCAAGAAATTACTTTCTTTAGAAGATAATCTTCATAAAAGAATTATTGGACAAAATGAAGCAGTTTCTGCTGTAGCAAGAGCAATCAGAAGAAACCGTGCAGGGCTAAAAAGTACAAAAAGACCACCATCTTTTATATTCGTTGGTCCTACTGGAGTTGGAAAAACCGAACTTGCAAAATCTTTAAGCTATGAAATGTTTGGTCGTGAAGATGCTATTATTCGTATTGATATGTCTGAATATATGGAAAGTCATTCCACTTCTAAGCTAATCGGTTCACCTCCAGGATATGTAGGATACGATGATGCTGGACAATTAACTGAAAAAGTAAAAAGACATCCATATTCCATTATTCTTTTTGATGAAATTGAAAAAGCACATCCAGATGTATTTAATATTCTGCTTCAAGTATTAGATGATGGAAAATTAACAGATTCACAAGGAAACAGCGTAAGTTTTGAAAATACAATTATTATTATGACTTCCAATGCAGGTTCTCATTTGAATAATAATTCAATAGGATTTGGAAAAGAGTCGACGATTGACAAAAATAAAATTCAAGATAGCTTAAAAGAAACATTTAGACCAGAATTTTTAAACCGTGTAGATGAAATTATTATTTTTGATAGTCTTAACAAAGAACAATTACTACAAATTGTAGATTTAATGCTTGGGGATACCAAAAATGCATTAGCAAATAAATCTATTACATTAGAAATAACCAAACAAGCCAAAGAATATCTTTTGGAAAAAGGAACAGATTACAAATATGGAGCAAGGCCTCTTCGTAGAGCAATTCAAAGATATGTAGAAGATATTCTGTCTGAAATGATTCTACGTTCTGAATTATTAGATGGGCAAACCGTTATGGTAGGTTGTACCAATCATGAATTAACATTCGAAATAAAATAAAAATTTTCTGTAGGGGTAGATATAAAATCTACCCCTACATTTTTGAATTTATATATAAAATGTGCTTGACGAAATTTAGCAAAAATTGTATGATATATTATATTATGTGATGGAGGATTTTTTCATGGCAAAACATATACCAAATCTATTAACAATGCTTCGTTTTGTTTTAATTCCTTTTATTGTAGGATACTTAAACGAAGGAAATTATATATTAGCATTTGTATTCCTAACTCTATCTGGCTTAACAGATGTATTAGATGGATTCATTGCTCGTAAATTTAATTTTATAACAAATTTCGGAAAACTAATTGACCCACTAGCTGATAAAGCAACTCAAATTTCAGTATTAACAGTATTAACCCTTCAAAATATTATTCCTTTATGGATTTTAATTATTGTATTATTAAAAGAATGTATTATGATTGCAGGTGCTTCTTTCCTTTATGGAAAAGAACTAGTAGTTTCTAGTAAATGGTATGGAAAACTTTCTACAGTTCTATTCTATGTAGCAATTGTAAGTTCATTCTTTATCAAACAATTTAATATGACAATTTTTAATCATCCAGAATATAGTATGAGTCCTTTACCAGGATTTGACCAATATATCTATTATCTTGCTTTAATTATGACAGTATTTTCTTTATTCATGTATATTAAAGCCTTCTATACACAAGGATATCTAAAAAAAGAAAATTTAAAAATTGAAAATAAATAAATTCATAGAAAAGGAATCTAAAAAATTAGATTCCTTTTCTCTAGTTACTATTCATAGTCCTCCAATGTGCTATTTAATTCCTCGTTCCCATAAATTCTAATTCCCTCTTTTAAGCGTAGTCTATCTTCTTCGGTTAAATACTCTGTTGCAATTCCTGTTTCTTCTTTTAAGGTTTCTGTATTATCTTTATTAATTTGATATACTACAATCGTTCCATCTTTCTCTCTTAGTACATAATGCTCGTTACATACCCCACTTACTTCTTTTATCAAAACAATTTCATTTTTTGAAAACGATTCTATTTCCCATCCATCTTGTTCTTCCATTAATTCTTCTTTAGTTAAATTTACATATTCTTCTGGAATTTTTGCGTATTCTTTTATGATATGGTTACATTCTTTATAGTGCTTTTTTAAAATAAGTGTTGCATTTGGTGAAATTTTTTCGCTTTGTGTACTACTAATTGGAATATCATTCATAAGTGTATTTTCTTGTACTTCGTTTTTTACTTCTATTTTATTTGTTAGTTGTGTACTATTTTGTTGGTTTATATTATTTTCTTTTTTAAATAAATATTTTCCCACAAAAATAGCTACAACTACTATTATGATAATAGCAATGATATAAATCCATTTTTTCATCGTAATTCCTTCTTTCTCGTCGCCTATTTTTTATAGTATTTTCAAAAAAAAGAATTTTTATACAAAGTTTATTTTACAGCATTGTTTTTATTTTTATTGTCCCCTTTTGATTTATCTCTAATATAATTTCTCCATTTAAATCTGTTCTATATATCTTTGCTCCTATTTCTTTTAACTTTTGTAGCACTTCTTTATTAGGATGTCCAAAACAATTACTTTCTCCTACTCCGAATCAGAGCCAATTTGGGTTGTACCAATTCTAAAAATTCTTTTGTAGAAGATGTATTTGAGCCATGATGTGCTACTTTTAAAATGGTAGACTTTAAATTTTGATTCGCATTAATAATGCTCTTTTCTGCTTCTTTTTCAATATCTCCTGTAAATAGCATACTAAACTTATTATAATTTAATTCTAATACAAGAGAATTATTATTTAATCCTTCTTGACTTAATTCATTTGCTGGATAGATAACATCAAAATATGTGTTTTTATCCAGACCAATTTTATCTCCCTTCTGTACGTTTTTAACTGCAATCTTCTTATCTTGTGCTATTTTCATAATATTTAAATATTCCTTAGAAATCTCTTTTTGTTCTCCTATTATAAGTTTATCAATTTTTATATTTTCTAATATTGCAATAAGTCCATTACAGTGGTCTGAATCGAAATGCGAAATAATCATCAAATCGATTTTTCTAATATGATGATTTAATAAATATGGTAATAGCACTTTCTCTCCTACATCATACTTTTTTAAATCACTAGAGCCACCTCCATCTATTAAAATGTTTTTATGGTTTGGTGTTGTAATGAGTGTACAATCTCCTTGTCCTACATCTATACAAGAAATCATTAGATTTTGTGGTAAAATTTGTATAAGATGAAAACATAATAATAGCAAGCACAATATCACTATTATTGCTATTTTTCTTTGAAAAATCCATGTTTTAAATTTATCCACAATTGTTAATAAACGTTTTTCTATTCTTCTTTTATATTGTTTTCCGCTTTAAATTTTTAAAGTAAACACATGAAACTAATATCGTATAATACAATATGATAATTATTCTATTCGGTGGGCAGACTAAAATATGAGATAATGGTATGTTTGAAAAAAATTTGCTAACTGCAATTAATACAAAAATTAGTATATCTACTATTCTAGGTAAAATCGGTATATTGATTGGAATGCTGATAATAAAACCTAACATGATGATAATTCCAATTATGAAACTTATTATGACATTTGAAAAAATAAATGTAAATGAAATACTTTGAAATAATACCATACTAATTGGAAGTATTGCAATTTGTGCACAAATAGATACTGCAATGATTGACCTAATTTTTCCCTCTTTTTTTGAGAAAATTGGCATTAATAGAATTATTCCTAAAGTGGCACTATATGATAAAATTAGTCCTGTATTAAAAATTGAAAATGGATTTTGTATTAAAGTAATAAGCAATGATATTGCCATATTATTTATTATATCGCTTTTTTGATTCGTTAGTATCGCAATAATTCCTAGTCCTGCCATAATGCATGCACGTCTTACAGATGGTGTATTGTTTGTTAATAATATAAAAAATGACAAAAACAAAATTGTAATTACTTTTATTCTTCTTTTCCCTATTTGTAATTTATTAAGCAAATAATCCACAATTGTGATAATATAAGCTACATGCATTCCAGATACCGCTAAGATATGTGATAAACTACTTTTTCTAAAATCTTCTTCTGTTTTATTATCAATTCCTTCATCATTTCCTAATAAAATCCCCAATAAAACATCTTGGTGCTCTTCATCTTTTATTTTTTGTCTTATTTGTGTTTCTATTATTCTTTGTACTTTACATGCAAGGGCTTGAAATATGTTTCCCTTATTTTTATAGATTACTTTAGCATCCTCTGCTTCTACTGTTCCAACAATTCCATTTGATTTTAGGTAATTTTTGTAATCAAATCCTTTATCATTCCTTGCTGTATCTGGTTTATCATATTCTCCTTTTAAAAAAATTTCATCACCATATTCTAAATTTTCTTCACCTTTCATGCTTAAATATACCGTTATATTTACTGTTTTTTCCTTTACTTTAGTTAATTTTAACACATACCTTGTATTATATTCTTTTTTAATTGGATTACTGATAATAATTCCAACAAATTCTTTCGAATCACTCATAAACTCATTTTTATCTTCATATTGTTTATTTTCTATACTAGTTAAAATATAAGATATCAAAATACATAAAATAAATATAATTGCCCATTTTTTTGTTTTTAAAATTGCTTCATATCTTATTTCTTTTTTCGTTAAAAAATAAATTAACATGTAAAATATAGTTAATACAAAAAGAGCTATACTGATTTTACAGTATAGCCCTAATAAAATTCCTATTATCCATCCGGATTGTTATCATAACCATAGGTCGTTTTATCATAAATACCTTCCTTTATGGTTCCTAATAACTCCCCTTAAAAAATCCTTACTGCTGTTACATATCTTTTTTGATATGAACCACTTGATAAAGATGATGTGATAACCCCCGTTTTTTCTGTAGATGCATGTATAAATTGATTATTTCCTATATAAATTCCACAGTGTCCTATTCCTTTATTTGTTCTAAAGTTTGTAAAAAATACAATATCTCCCGGCTGTAAATTAGATTTCGCTACTTTTGTACCTTTACTAGATTGTGCTGTTGCTGAATGTGGTAAACTTACTCCAAATTGTTTATATAAATACATTGTAAATCCTGAACAATCAAATCCAGAAGGAGTAGCTCCCCCATATACATACTTGCATCCTAAATATTTCTTAGCAAGCGCTACTATTTGACTTCCTTTTGAAGATGATTGTGATGTAGTAGTTAGAGTTTCTTTTGATGTATTATTTGTATTTGTAGTTTCTGTTGTTTTAGAAGTTTGTGTTGTAGTTTGCGCTACTTTTTGTGTATTTTGTGTTCTTGTTTCAGAACTTCTTGAAGTAACTGTTACTTTTTTTTCTGAAACATACATTTTTAAGATATATCCCACTTGGTCATTATTCTTTACTTTATACCAATCTCCTTCTTCTAGTAAAATGGTTACTTTTGCATTTTGTAGAAATGTTTTTAGTACTTTGCTATCGGTATTTGGTTCCTCTCTAAAATTGATTCCATCGGAAGTAACATATCCTGTTTTATTAATGTAATTTGTTTCTTCTTTCTTATCTTCCTTAGATGTCTCACCTGTTTGGTTTTGATCTGTTGTAGCTAACAACTCTTTTCTAATCCATCCTGTTTTTCCATTTACTGAAACATACACCCATTTATTCGTTACTTCAATAACGCTTACTTCTTGATTTTTTGATAATGTTTCTATTTTCATAGAGTTTAATAATGGTCTTAAAAATACTTGTAATTCGCTTTTTGTATATAGCTTATCACCTATTTTTATTTCTATTTCGTTTGTTGGTTCTTCTACTACTGTATTATTACTTACTTGGTTTTCATTAGTAACTTGGTTTTCTTGTTCATTCGTAAGATTTTCTTCGCTATTTTCTTGTTTCTTTACTTCTACTTCTTCTTTTTTCACATATCCTTTTATTTTTTGGTAATTTACTTTGTACCAATCACCTTGGTCTTCTAAAATCTCAAATTCATCGTTTTTTGGTATAATTTCAAGTGTAATAGATTCATCATCCATTGCTTTTTTTAGTTTTGCTTCTTTAAGAGCTTTTCCTGTGTCTGCTCCAAAAACGATTTGTGATATTGCTAATAGAATAAGTAAAACCGTAATCAATAATAAAATAGCTTTTTTAAAGTTCGTCATAAATAAATGCTCCTTTTTTAAGTCCTTTTTATTGATACTGCAATATTATATAACAAATTTAGAAAAATGTCAATTTTGGATTCGATAAATCACTTGATTGCACTCTTCATAAATGTTTTTTTCATCTATTTTTCTTAATTTTCTATTTTCCATTAGTATATCTCCACCAATAATGGTAGTTTCGACATTTGTTCCTTTTATATTATATACAATTTCAGCAAAAGTGTCATTTAATGGTTTTGTTGTAACTTCCTCTAGATTTAGTATGATAATATCTGCTATTTTTTCTTCTGTAATACTTCCAATACTATCTTCTAAGCCTAGAGCTTTAGCACCATTTATGGTAGCCATTTTTAATACTTCATAAGCAGGTAAAAGCTTTGGATTTTCTTGTATTCCTTTTTGTAAAAGAGCTGTAAATTTCATTGTTTCAAATAAATCTAAATTACTTCCACTTCCTTGTCCATCCGTTCCAAGACTCACCGTAATTCCATTTTCTTGCATATTGGTAATTTTAGCAATTCCACAACCAAGTTTTAAGTTACTTACTGGGCAATGTGATACATATATATCTTCTTTTGCAAGCTCGATAATTTCTTCTTGAGTTAATTTTACACTATGAGCTAGTATTATATGCATTCCTTTAAAATAGCGTTTTATTAACTCTACTGGGCTTTGTACTTCATATCCCTTTTTGATATCTTCTACTTCTTTACTGTTCTCACAAAAATGAATATGAATTGGTAAATTATATTTTTTTGCAAGTTCTACACATTTTGGAATATATGCATCATTTGATGTGTAAAACCCGTGAATTCCAATATTAAATGTAATTTTTTCATCTTTTGAGCTATATTCTTTTATTAATTCTTCCAATTCTTTTATTCGTACATCTCCATCTCCAGTTAAATCCATTAATGTTCTCGTTGTTTGCAAACGAATTCCGGCTTCAAATGCTGCTTTTATAATCTCTTCTGTCATAAAATACATATCATTAATTGTAGTAGTTCCGGTTTTAATCATTTCAATAAACGATAAAAGTGAAGCATAATAAATGTCATTCTTTGTTAATTTAT
Organism: Clostridia bacterium; assembly: GCA_017626365.1. Taxonomy (GTDB): domain Bacteria; phylum Bacillota; class Clostridia; order TANB77; family CAG-508; genus RGIG8482. The sequence continues at coordinate 54,880 of JAGAIV010000008.1, read as the reverse complement.
CCTCCATTGGCCAAATCTTTTGTTCTAACCAATCTTGTGTAATGTATCCATCAACTGTTTCTCTGAAGATACTCATTGGCACATGAGAATGAGTATTAATTAGCCCTGGCATAACAACTTTTCCTGTAGCATCTATTACTTTATCTACATTTTCTTTTATATCTGTATTAATTTTTTTAATAAGCTTATCTTCTATTAAAATATCTATACCCTCTTCTATTTTTTCTCTTTTAGAATCCATTGAAATTAAGTTTGCATTTTTAATTAATATTTTCATACTATCTCCTCTTTTCATATGTATTTATTTTACTATATACTCTTTTATTTTACAATTATTTTAAAAAAATATTGTGTTGTATAATTGACAATTTTAAATAAGCTATATATAATACATTTATCCTTTCTAAAAGGGTGGAAAGGAGGTTTTCTTTTGAAAGATGTACTAAAGATACTAAAAGCTTACATACTTTATTTAATTATAAAATATTTAAGTGATTAGTAAAGGAAAAAGAGTAGGAATGCAGTCCTACTCTTTTTTATCTCTTTTGAAAGATATACTTTTTCGACGTCTTGAAGTTATTATAACATCTATTTTATTAGATGTCAAATTTTAAATTTCAAATTTTAGCATTATACTGTATATATTTTATTTATAATACAAAAATAGCAAGATTTTAAAATCTTGCTATTTTTTATATTACTTATTTAAATTAAGCAATGATATCAGCAACGATACCTGAACCTACTGTACGTCCACCTTCACGAATAGCGAATCTTAATCCTTTTTCGATAGCGATTGGAGTGATAAGTTCGATTGTCATTGAAACGTTATCTCCTGGCATTACCATTTCTGTTCCTGCAGGTAATTCAATAACACCTGTAACGTCTGTTGTTCTGAAGTAGAATTGTGGTCTATATCCGTTGAAGAATGGTGTATGACGTCCACCTTCTTCTTTTGTTAGAACGTATACTTCAGATGTGAATTTTGTATGTGGATGTATTGTTCCTGGTTTTGCTAGAACTTGACCTCTTTCGATGTCTTTTCTATCAATACCTCTTAATAGAACACCAATGTTATCTCCAGCTTCAGCTTGGTCTAGTAATTTTCTGAACATTTCTACACCAGTAACAACTGTTTTTCTCTTTTCTTGAGATAATCCTACGATTTCAACTTCATCAGAAAGTTTTACAACACCTCTTTCTACTCTACCTGTTGCAACAGTTCCACGTCCTGTAATTGTGAATACGTCTTCAACTGGCATTAAGAATGGTTGATCAACTGGTCTTTCTGGTGTTGGAATGTAGCTATCAACAGCATCCATTAATTCTTTCATACATGCATATTCTGGTGCATTTGGATCTGTAGATGTAGACTCTAATACTTTTAATGAAGATCCTTTAATGATTGGAATCTCATCTCCTGGGAAATCATAGCTTGATAATAAGTCTCTAACTTCCATTTCAACTAATTCTAATAGTTCTGGATCATCAACCATATCGCATTTATTTAAGTAAACAACGATATATTTAACACCTACTTGTCTTGCAAGTAAGATGTGCTCTCTTGTTTGAGGCATTGGTCCATCAGCTGCAGATACAACTAGGATAGCACCATCCATTTGAGCAGCACCAGTAATCATGTTTTTAACATAATCAGCATGTCCTGGGCAGTCAACGTGAGCATAGTGTCTGTTATCTGTTTCATATTCTACGTGAGCTGTATTAATTGTGATTCCTCTTGCTTTCTCTTCTGGAGCACCGTCGATTTGATCATATGCTTCATATTGAGCTTTTCCTAATAAACTTAAATATTTTGTAATAGCTGCTGTTGTTGTTGTTTTTCCGTGGTCAACGTGACCGATTGTTCCGATGTTAACGTGTGGTTTTGTTCTTTCAAATTTAGCTTTTGCCATTTTTGAATTCCTCCTTAATTTTTTATTTTATTTTTTAAAATTTAATAACGATAATTATTAATTTGCATTAGTATTTTATAATACTTTTGCTAAAATTGCAATACTTTATTCAATTTTATTCTTCTTTCTTAGCACGAGATGCAACGATTTGATCTAGTACTGATTTTGGAACTTCTTCATAGTGAGATGGTTCCATAGAATACGTTCCTCTACCTTGTGTTTTTGAACGAAGGTCTGTTGCGTATCCAAACATTTCAGATAATGGAATAAATCCACGAATGATTTGGTTTCCGCTTCTTGCTTCCATTCCTTCCATTCTACCACGTCTAGAGTTAATGTCACCAATAACGTCTCCCATGTATTCTTCAGGAACTGTTACTTCAACCTTCATAATAGGCTCTAATATAACAGATTTTCCTTTTTTACATCCTTCTTTGAATGCCATAGAACCTGCAATTTTGAAGGCCATTTCTGAAGAGTCAACTTCATGGTAAGAACCATCAACTAATGTTGCTTTAAAGTCGATTACTGGGTATCCAGCAAGAATACCACTTTCAGCAGCTTCACGAATTCCTTCTTCAATTGGTTTAATGTATTCTTTTGGAACAGCTCCACCAACGATTTTACTTTCAAATTCAATACCACTACCTGGCTCTAATGGTTCCATTTCTAGCCATACGTGACCATATTGTCCACGTCCACCAGATTGACGAATGAATTTTCCTTCAACTCTGGTTGCTTCTCTAATAGTTTCTTTATAAGCAACTTGTGGTTTACCAACATTTGCTTCTACTTTGAATTCTCTTTTTAATCTATCTACGATAATATCTAGATGTAATTCACCCATTCCAGCGATAATTGTTTGACCTGTTTCATGGTTTGTATAAGTTTTGAAAGTAGGATCTTCTTCTGCAAGTTTTGCAAGAGCGATACCCATTTTCTCACTTGCTACTTTATCCTTTGGTTCAATCGCAATATCGATAACTGGCTCTGGGAATTCCATTGATTCTAGAATTACTGGATGAGCTGGATCGCATAATGTATCTCCTGTTGTTGTATCTTTTAGACCAACAGCTGCTGCAATATCTCCTGAAAATACTTCTTCAATATCTTCTCTGTGGTTTGCATGCATTTGTAAGATACGTCCAATTCTTTCTTTTTTGTCCTTTGTAGAGTTTAATACTGTAGAACCTGCTTGTAAAGTTCCAGAGTAAACTCTAAAGAAACAAAGTTTTCCAACGAATGGATCTGTTGCAATTTTGAATGCTAATGCAGCAAATGGTTCATTATCACCTGTTTTTGCTTCAATTTCATTTCCATCTAAATCTACACCTTTAATGTGTGGAATATCTAGTGGAGATGGCATATAATCAACAATAGCGTTTAATAATTCTTGAACCCCTTTGTTTTTGTAAGAAGAACCGCAACATACTGGAACGATATTGTTATTAATTGTTCCTTTACGTAAGCCTTTTTTGATTTCTTCTTCTGTTAATTCTTCTCCTTCTAAATATTTCATCATTAAATCGTCATCTTGCTCTGCTGCTGCTTCAATCATTTGAGCTCTAAATTTATTAGCTTCTTCTACCATATCAGCAGGAATATCACATTCTTCAATTTCTTTTCCTAAATCGTCTTTATGAATAAATGCTCTCATTTTAATTAAATCTACTATTCCTTGGAAAGTATCTTCTGCCCCAATTGGTAATTGAACTGGAACTGCGTTTGCATTTAAACGATCTTTCATTTGCTCAACACATCCTAAGAAGTTAGCACCTGTAATATCCATTTTATTTACATATGCCATTCTTGGAACATGATATTTATCAGCTTGTCTCCATACAGTTTCTGATTGTGGTTGAACTCCACCTTTAGCACAGAATACTGTTACAGAACCATCTAATACTCTTAATGATCTTTGTACTTCAACTGTAAAGTCAACGTGACCTGGAGTATCGATGATGTTAATTCTATGGTTTAACCAATGAGTAGTTGTTGCAGCAGATGTGATTGTAATACCTCTTTCTTGTTCTTGAGCCATCCAGTCCATTGTTGCAGCACCTTCATGAGTTTCTCCAATTTTATGAACTCTACCAGTATAGAAAAGTATTCTCTCAGTTGTTGTTGTTTTACCAGCATCAATGTGAGCCATAATTCCTATATTTCTGGTCATTTCTAATGAGACATCTCTTTTACCCAACTTTTTTTCCTCCTTTTATTATTTTACCATTTGTAGTTTTATTCTACCATTTATAGTGTGCAAATGCTTTATTAGCTTCTGCCATTCTATGCATATCTTCTTTTTTCTTAAATGCTCCACCGTTTCCAGCTACAGCATCCATAATTTCACCAGCTAATTTTTCAGCCATTGTTTTTTCATGTCTATTTCTTGCATAAGTTACAAGCCATCTTAGTCCTAAAGTTTGTCTTCTTTCTGGACGAATTTCTAATGGTACTTGGTATGTTGCACCACCAACTCTTCTTGCTTTAACTTCTAGAACAGGCATTACGTTTTCTAACGCTTGCTCAAAAACTTCTAGTGCACTTTTTTCCTCTTTTTCTTTTATAATGTCAAATGCATCATATACTATTTTTTGAGCAACACTCTTTTTACCATCTAACATAACATTGTTGATTAATTTTGTAACAACTTTGCTATTGTAAATTGGATCTGGTAAAACATCTCTTTTTGCTATATATCCTTTTCTTGGCACTATTCTTCCCTCCTTATAAAATTTGATACTTACATTACCCTAAGTATCTAGGTACTCTGGAAAGCTATTCTTTCCCGTATAGTGCTATAAATCTATCTAAATTTAAGTACCTTAAGTTTAGTAAGAATTACAAGCACTAACCACATCTTTGTTATCCCAATTTTCTAACTATGATTTAAATCAAAATTAGTATATTGCTAGGAAAGCAAGTAAATATTTTTGAAATAATACTTTTGTACATTGAAAAAATATTTACGTAGCCTTGACAACGCAAGATGCTGATTTTCATTTAAATCTTTATTTTTTTGGTTTTTTCGCTCCATATTTTGAACGAGCTTGCATTCTGTCTTTTACCCCAGCTGTATCTAATGTTCCTCTTATAATGTGGTAACGAACACCAGGTAAATCTTTTACCCTTCCTCCTCTTATTAGAACAACACTATGTTCTTGTAGGTTGTGTCCAATTCCTGGAATATAAGAAGTAACTTCGTATCCGTTAGAAAGTCTAACTCTGGCTACTTTTCTTAAAGCTGAGTTTGGTTTCTTAGGAGTTACGGTTTTAACTACTGTACAAACGCCTCTTTTTTGTGGCGCTCTTGCATCTGTTAATGTTTTCTTTCTAGAATTGTATCCATGTTGTAAAGCAGGAGCTGTTGATTTTGTAGTAGTTGTTTTTCTTCCTTTTCTTACTAATTGGTTAATTGTTGGCACTTAAATTTCACCTCCTTAAATTTGACATTTGTTTTATTTGTGTGACAAATGTACGGAACTAAGATTTTCTAGCAATTCTTGCAAGAAAATCTAACTTTCGCATATTTATCTTGTACGGAGCTTTTCTCCCTCTAGTCGAAAATTCCTACAATATAAATAAAACCGTTACGGAAATGCTATTTATAGCATTTTACCATAACGGTTAATATTTTATCATGCTTCTATAAGAAAGTCAAGAAAAAAATCCTTTATTTTTCATAACTTTTTGGCTAATATAATAGAAAAAGGTGGGGTAATATAAATTCCCCACCTAAACGGTCGTTTCCGATGAAGATTATTCATCTTCATCTTCATCATCTTCTTCGTCTTTTCTCCTCCTTGGCTTTCTGTTTTTCCGGATTTTCTTCCAAATCCAGCCAACCAACTCACCAAGAAGCGAGATTATAAAGCAAGCCAAGATGGTTATTACCACCGAATATGGATCGAGGCTTTTTGTAGTCTTAGGGATCAATCTGAATATCCAGCTCAATAACGCTGCAATCCCACAAAGCACCAAACCTACTGCTGCTGTCAACACCGCTGCAACTACTTTATAAATTAACCGTTTTGTCCACTGTTTCATATTTTTATCCTCCTTTTGTTTTTTATTTTTGAAATATGAAACTTTGTTACCTTGTCGATAACTTACATACATATATTATACTACATTTACATAAAAAATGCAAGTTTATGTGAAGTATACATTATATTCTTTATATATTAGCTAAAAAAAGACCTAATGATTATTATCACTAGGTCTTTTTTTTATTTTTCTATACCTTTATTTAATTTAGAGTTAATATCCATATTATATGTTGGATTTTTCATGTCCTCATTAAATTTCTCTGTAACTTTTTCTATTTTTTTCTTTACATCATCATCAATTTTAATATCTTCTCTATCTTTTAATTTAGATGCTTTTTTATATGACTTATACGCTTTTTCCACTTCTGATTGATTCAACATTCTGTTAGCTTTTTTCTTTATGCTCATTCGCATTTGTCCTTTTGTTTTCGCTTCATATACTTTTCCATCAATTCTTAGTGGTTCTGTTAAAAATACTTTGCTAAACATTCTTCTAATTGGTCCCCATGAATCATGCTCTACATTTGCCATTCCTTTATTGTCTGCTGCAATTGCATAATTGTAAAGTTGATCATATTCTTGTCCTCTCGTTAATCTCTTCCATAAGTTTCTTGGTTTCAAGAACTTCATGTCACGCATATCATAATTTAACCATTTTTTTGTATTTTCTTGTGATTCTTTTTCTCCTTTTAGGGCACCCATATAACCTTCTAATGCTTCTCTTGCTTCTTCTTTACTAACTCCTGATTTTGTTGCTCTTAATAATGCATATATAACATTAGAATCTATTCTACTTAATTGTTTTTCTTCTATAGATATACTATTGATTCCTAGTTTTTTCATCATGTCAATTTTTTCTTCATTCGTCTTTTCCAAATTTGCTTTTATACGTTTAAAATCTAGAATTTCTTTTTTGTTATTATCTTTATTATATTCAATAGAAATTTCTTGTCCTATTGTTATATTTTTTATTGTTACTTTTTCCTCTGGTGTCTTTGTTTCTGGTGCTTTTGCTTCTGGTGCTTTTGCTCCTGGTGTTTTTGCTTCTGGTGCTTTTGCTCCTGGTGTTTTTGCTTCTGGTGCTTTTGCTTCTGGTGCTTTTGCTCCTGGTGTTTTTGCTTCTGGTGCTTTTGCTCCTGGTGTTTTTGCTTCTGGTGCTTTTGCTTCTGGTGCTTTTGCTCCTGGTTCTTTTGCTTCTGGTGCTTTTGCTTCTGGTGCTTTTGCTCCTGGTGTTTTTGCTCCTGGTGTTTTTGCTTCTGGTGCTTTTGCTCCTGATTTAAAATTTTCTAATTCTGCTTTTCTATCCTCAACTTTTTTAATTAAATCTTCTAATTTTTTTCTCGTTTCTTCATCATCTTTAAAAAACTTCACTTGTTCTTTATATACATCTAGTAAGCTTTTTCCAGTAAGATCATCTAATATTGATTGAAGATCATCTATATCTTGCGTTCCTAATGCATTTTCTCTTGCGTATACATACTTATCTAATAATAAATCTTCATATCCTGTTTCCATTTCTCTAAATCTTGTCTCTAATTCTTCACGTAATTGCTGTCTAGTAGCTTCTTCTTGCATTCTTTTGATTTCTCCCATGTCATCTACTTTTCTACCACTTTGATATACTTGACCATCTGACATTCTAGCTTCTAATTGTTCTTCTTGTATTCCAATAATATCAAGCAAATTATATACACCAGCTGAACTTGAAAATTCAATTCCATTATATTTTTCTTCAAAACTAGCTAACTTTCCTTGTGATTCTTCTAATTGTTTGTTTATTTCATCGTATTTTTTGCCAAGTGATTTCATATTTTCTAATGCTTCTTTTGCTTCTTCATCGGCTGCTTTATATACTTTAGAATTTTCTCCTACTTGTTTAAATACTGTTTTTCTTAAGCTATATGCTTTATTTTTACTTATAATAGCTTGGTTTCTTTCTTTTTTAACTGCTTCTAATTCTGCTGTTTTTTCTTCAATTTCCTTATTCATTTTTTCTTTGTTAGAATCAATAAATTCTTTAGCCTTACCATATATAACTTCTCTTTTTTGTTGTTTATTTTCTTCTCTTATTTGGTTTAATTGCTCAATTAATTTTTCTCTTTTCTCTTTTCCTTTTTCCTCATCTAATTGGCGTAATAATTCACCTTCTATATCGTTGCTATATTGTTTTTTTTCTCTTTCTAATTGAGCAGCTGCTCTTGAATCAAACCATACATCTGGTGTCTCTTGTTTAGTATATGCTATATAATCCATTATTAAAGGTTCAATTTCTTCAAACATTTTCTTTTCTTCTTCCATTTGTTTTCTCCTTTCAATTTTACTTAAATTTAGTAAAATCACACTTATGTATATTTTACCATACAAAACAAAAACTGACAAGTATTTTATGTAAATTTGTCAGTTTTTGTTAAAATTTAATATTTTTGTAATCTTATGGTAAAATTTGTCATATTCGAATTTTAAAGATTATTTGATAGCATTTAATGCCTCTATTGCCCTATCTGCAAGTTTTCCATATTTTACTTTCTTATCTTTTATCCTTTCCCCTAATTCTGGCAATATTCCAAAATTTGCATTCATTGGTTGAAATTTTTCATTTGGTGTTGCAATGTAATTGGCTAATGCTCCTATCATTGTATTTTTTGGAAATTCTATTTTTTCTTTTCCTTGCAATTTATTTACTACATTAAGTCCTACTACCATCCCAGAACTAATGGATTCTACATATCCTTCTACCCCTGTTATTTGCCCTGCAAAATAAATATTTGGATTTTTCTTTAAACAATAGGTATTATCTAATAGTTCACTTGAATTAATATAAGTATTTCTGTGCATAACACCGTATTTTACAAATTCGGCATTAGCAAGTCCTGGTATATGAGAAAATACTCGTTTTTGTTCTCCATATTTTAGATTTGTTTGGAATCCTACCAAATTATAGATTGTTCCATTTACATCGTCTTGTCGTAATTGAACAACAGCATATGGACGTCTCGTTGTTCTTGGGTCGGTAAATCCTACTGGTTTTAGTGGTCCAAAACGAAGGGTATCTTCTCCTCGTTTCGCCATAATTTCAATTGGCATACAACCTTCAAAGATTTCTCTTTTTTCGAATTCGTGTAGGGTTACTACTTCTGCTGATACTAGTTCTTTGTAGAATGTTTCATATTCTTCTTTGTTCATTGGTAAGTTAATGTAACTTGCTTCTTGGCTACCTAAACGTTTTTCCCAGTCTTCTATTTCTTCTTCTTTTCCTCTTTCTTGGTCATAGCGGTTTCCGGTAAAAGGCAATATTCATATCAATGCTTTCTTTGCTTACAATTGGTGCTGCTGCATCGTAGAAGTATAGCCTATCCTCTCCAGTTAACCTAGAGATATTCTTTGCAAGGGTATCTGAGGTTAATGGTCCTGTTGCAACAATCATTATATTCTCATACTTTTCACCATTCACTATTCGTTCTTCACTATTGCCGATGCAAAGCCCTTCACCTGTATATTCTTGGTTTATGATTTCGATGTTTGGATTTTCTTTTATTTTCTTGGTAACTAATTTTGCAAATTCCTCTCGGTCTACTGCTAATGCTTGCCCCGCTGGCACACTGGTTTCGTCTGCACATTTAATTAGTAAAGAGTCTAATAGACGTAGTTCTTCTTTTAAAAGTCCGCAGGCATTGGTATGTAAATTGGATTTAAAGGAATTGCTACATACGATTTCTGCTAGATTTTCATTGGAATGTGCTTCTGAAAATTTCGTTGGCTTCATTTCATATAATTTTACTTTGATTCCTTGTTTTGCAATTTGGTAGGCTGCTTCGCATCCTGCTAAACCTCCTCCTATAATGGTTACTTCTTGATTCATGTTTAATCTCCTTTATTTTAAAAACGAGCGGTAAGAAATCACCGCTCGCTCGAACATTTTCCAGTCGATTTATTTTGTATTTTCACACGACTGGTTTCCGACTGTGCAAGATGTTTTGCACGCCGACTGGCAGGATGTCTGGCACTCACCACATCCACCGTGCTGCATCGATTCTTCAAGGTTTCCTCTAACTAATGTTTTAATGTGCCTGTTAGGTTTTCGTTCCCGAACAGTGCGCTTTCTACATTTGTCATAGATGTGTTTACTGCTCATTCTGCTACCTCCTTTGGTGTAAATCGATTTTTTGTTCTTTGATTTCTGTTCTTTTTAGAAATCTTTATTATTATAGCACGTGTTTTTAATTAAATCAATCTTTCGGGTCGACGAGAGCGTCGACCCCTACATGTTATATTTTGCGGATTTATTTACGAGAACAATTTCATAATATCTTCTTTTGATAATTTGCTAATAAATGATGTTTTTGTATCTAGTACATTATCGATTAATTTTGCTTTCTTTTCTTGTAGTTCGTAGATTTTTTCTTCGATTGAGTTTTTGGTGATTAGTTTATATACTTGTACATTGTTCTTTTGTCCAATACGGTAAGCACGGTCGGTTGCTTGGTTTTCTGCTGATAAATTCCACCATGGGTCATAATGAATTACCATATCTGCTCCTGTTAGGTTCAATCCCGTTCCTCCTGCTTTTAGTGAAATTAAAAATACCTTGATGTTTGGATTTTGGTTAAATTCATCTACTAAGTCAATTCTTTCATTTACTTTAGTTTGTCCAGTTAGTTTAAAATAAGTTATATTTTCTTTTTTTAGTTCTTTTTCTATAATTTCAAACATCGCTGTATAGGTAGAAAATAGTAGTATCTTGTGTCCACTTTCGATGGTGTCTTTTACCAGTTCAATGCATTGCTTTAGTTTGCTTGATTCTCCCTTGTAGTTTGAAAGAAATAAACTTGGGTGACAACAAATTTGTCTTAGTCTTGTTAAAAGTGCTAATATTTGTATTTGGCTTTTTTCAAAACCTTGTGTATCAATTTGTTCTTGCAATTCTTCTTTTGCCTGTGCAAGATAGGATAAGTATAGTTTTTCTTGTTCTTCTTCCATCTCATTATTTAAAATAGTGATCGTTTTATCTGGAAGTTCTGTTAGCACTTCTTTTTTCGTTCTTCTTAAAATAAATGGCTCAATTAGCATTCTTAGTTTATTCATCATCTCGCTATCTTCATCTCTTACAATTGGCATTTCAAATTTTTCTTTAAACTTTCTATAAGAAAATAGATATCCTGGCATTAGAAAATCAAATATAGACCATAATTCCGATAACGAATTTTCAATTGGTGTACCTGTTAGAGCAAATCGAGTTTTTGCTTTTAATTCCTTCACCGCTTTTGCATTTTGTGTATTACTATTTTTCATATATTGTGCTTCATCCGCTATAATATAGCGAAATTCATAATCACACTTTTTATAAATTTCAATATCTCTTTTTAGTAAATCATAGGAAGTAATAACAACATCTACATCAGGAATTTGTTTTATTTGCTGTTCTCGGTTAGTTGCATTTCCACCTATAACAATAGCATCAATATCACTTGCAAACTTTTCAATTTCTGCTTTCCAATTTAAGCTAAGTGAACTTGGACACACTACCATAACAGGCTTTTTATCTTGTTTTGCACTTTCTTTATATGCTAGAATTAGTGCTAAAACTTGAATGGTTTTTCCTAGTCCCATATCATCTGCAAGGATTCCTCCAAATTGGTACTCGTCTAGTGTTTTTAGCCATTTAAATCCTATCTTTTGATATTGCCTTAGTGTTTGGTTTAGGCTTTTAGGTATTTGTAATTCCTCCACATTGGATTTATCTTCAATTTTTTCTACAATTCGTTTATAGTTTTCGTCCTTATAAATCGCTGTATTTTCGAACTTCTCCATAATTCTATTTAAGTATAGTGTTCGATACATAGGAAGTTTTACAGTTCCTTCTTCTAGCTCTTTATAGCTGATTTCACTTCCAGAAATTAAGTTTTCTAAAAAATCAATATCTTCGTTTTGTTCTAATGATAAGAAATCTCCATTTTTTAATCTATAATATTTCTTTTTTAATGCATATTGATTTAGAATTTCTTTTAATTCTTTTTTATCAAAATTTAAATTTTCTAAGTTAATACTTAATAAGTTATTTTCTACCTTAACTCCTAATGCTGTCATTTTAGGCTTTTTAATTTGTTTTTGTTTGAAGTCTTCGGTTGCTAATACTTCAAATTTTTGCATATAGCTATTTATATCTTCTGATAAGAAATTATAGATTTGTTCGTCATCTACTAATATAAATTGTGCATTTTTCTTATCTAGCATAAATCCTGTTTTTCTAAATAAATTTAAACTTTCTGCTTCTTCTAATGCACTTCTTGGAATATTCGGATTTTCTTTTAGTGGATTAAATTCTTCTTCTCCATAACAAAACTTTACTTTTGCTATAATATAGTTTTTATCATTAAATTCTAAAAATACTTTTACGCCTAACTTTTGAGGCATATATTTTTCAATTTCTTCTGGTTCTAAGTTATTTAAACTGATGCTTTGTCTTACTTTTGGAAGTACAATCGAAAAAAATTTTGAAATTTCTTCTTTTCCAAATTTGATTTCGGTTGTGTAATTTCTTTTAAAAACTTCTAATAACTTTAGTGTTGTATTTTTATATTCTTGGTTACAACGGTATAAATTTTCATTTGTTAAAAAATATACATCGTTTTTTCCTTGCAATATTTCGTAATCATTATGGGATTCGATATTGCATTTTAAAGAATATTCCTCTTTATTTACTTTTTCTAATTCGAATTTAATATCCGGGTTAGAATCTATTAATAGAATCGAATCTGTAAAATAGGATTTTTCTATTGAAACTTCTTGTCCTTTTAATATTTCAAACATTTCATCTAGTAATGTGTTACTTAAAGAAATGCTACTAGCATTTAGTACCTTTCCAAAGTATCTATATGTACTATTTGCATTACTATTTATATATTTTATGGTTTCTGCATGTTTTAATATAAAGTCTAATATTGGTTTTGAAGCCTCTTCAAAAGACTCTTCTTCGTGTACAAATTCTAATTTTGCTCCATAGCGATATGTAGCTTTACTCATCATGTTATCATAGAATTCTGTAATATCTTTTATTTTATATAATTGTTTTTTCGTTCCAATTTTGAATTCTACTTTCATTTCTTTTGTATAGTCATTGTAAATAAATTTTGGTATAATTTTTATATTTCTGTCTAACGTTTTTACTGTTACTTTTTCTGGTTCATCTATTAATTTCATTTCCTCTTCATAAAATGTGTTTATCAAATCTTTAAAGTCTATATATTTTTCTCTTGTTTTTCTTGTATATTGAGCTGTATTGTATTTTGGATTTCCATCCACTTCTAATAAGGTAGCTACTATATGTTTGCAAGCAGCATAATGTTTATAATAATCTTCGCATTCACAAGAAGATTGTTCTAATTCTCCGTTCTTCACTGAAACTTTTACTTTATAATCATCATAATTTCCCTCGATTTCAGCTGTAACAGAAAAATTATTACTATCTTCATAATAAATACTTTGAATATCCACTCTTTTTTCTTTTACATATACCCTTGCTCTTTCTAGTCTATCTGGTCCTGCTTCTCTATATATTTCATTTGCTACCGTTTGATTAATATACATAGTATCTCCTTTAAAAAATATGATTTAATATTATATCATACTTCTTGGAGTTTTGGAAGATTTATTTTGAAAATTGTATACATAGAAAAAGAATTGAAGTACGACCAGCAAAATCAAACTTCAATTCTTTTTTTTATTTTTTCTTCCCTTTTGTAGACGTTTTTTTCTTTGTTGTCTTTTTCTTTTCTACCTTTTTTGTATCTTCTATTTCTACTTTTTCTTCTGGATTCCATTTTTCTCCTGGCTTTGGTTTATTCCATGATATGTAATCACAAGAAGTTGGGTTATTTTCACATATATAGTAGTTTCTTTTTTTCTTTGTTTTTCGAATTTGTACTTTTGCTCCACATTTTGGGCATGGTACATCGATGGTTTCTATAAATGGTTTGGCATTTTTGCATTCTGGATATCCAGGGCATGCCAGAAATTTACCATATTTACCATATTTGATTACCATCATTCTACCACATTTCTCACAAGGTACATCGGATACTTCTTCTACTAGCTCTACATGTTCTAATTCTTTTTCTACCTTTTCTACTGTTTTTTCAAATGGTGCATAGAAAGTACGAATAGTATCTTTCCAGTTCTTATTTCCTTCTGCAATTTGGTCAAATTCATTTTCCATTTTGGCTGTGAATTCCACATTTATAACATCACTAAAATTTTCGATTAGTAGTTTGTTTACAACTCTTCCCAACTCTGTTGGTGCTAATTGTTTTTGTATTTTTTCAATATATCTTCTTTCTAAAATAGTAGTAATTGTTGGAGAATAGGTACTTGGTCTTCCAATTCCTTTTTCTTCTAATGCTTTTACTAAACTAGCTTCTGTATATCTTGCAGGTGGTTCTGTAAAGCTTTGTTTTGGTTCTATTTTTTTCTTAATTACTTCTTGCTTTTCTATTAAATCTGGTAAAGAAATATTTTCTTCCTCTTCTTTTTCATCTTTTCCTTCTACATATAAAACCATAAATCCTTTAAATTTCAAATTTTGTCCATTTGCTTTAAAGGTATATCCATTAGCATCAATAGTAGCATTTATGGTATCAAAAATGGCTCCAGACATCTGGCTTGCAATAAAACGGTTGTAAATTAATTTATATAATTTATATTGGTCATTGGTTAAAGAATCCTTGATTTCGTCTGGTGTAATTTCTACATAAGTTGGACGGATTGCTTCGTGTGCATCTTGTGCATCTTTTCCTGTTTTATAATATCTATTATCGTAATATTCTTTTCCATATGTTTTTAAAATATGTGTTTTTGCAGCAGCTCTTGCCACTTCTGAAATTCTAGTAGAGTCAGTTCTCATATAAGTTATTAAACCAACCGTTCCTTTTTCAGGAATTTTTACACCTTCATATAATCCCTGTGCTACACTCATAGTTTTCTTTAATGTAAAACCTAATTTTCTAGATGCTTCTTGTTGCATCGTACTTGTTGTAAATGGAGGAGCTGGAGTACGTTTTCTTTCTCCTTTTTTTACTTCGCTTACAACATATTTTGCATTTTCAATGTTCTTTAAAATTTCATCCACTTCTGCTTTTGTATGAAGTTCCTGTTTTTTATTATTCTTACCATAGAACTTTGCTTCAAATACTTTTTTTGATTTTTCATCTAACAGTTTTGCATAAATATTCCAGTATTCTTCTGGAATAAATTTTTCAATTTCTTCTTCCCTATCAACAATTAATTTTACTGCAACTGATTGCACTCTACCTGCTGATAATCCACGTTTTACTTTTTTCCATAAAACTGGGCTAATTTTGTAACCAACAATTCTATCTAATACTCTTCTTGCTTGTTGAGCATCTGTTAAATTCATATCTATTTTTCTTGGTTTTTTAATAGCTTCTTGAACAGCACCTTTTGTAATCTCATTAAAGGTAACACGAACATCTTTTGTTTCGTCAAGTTCTAATATATGTGCTAAATGCCATGCAATTGCTTCTCCCTCACGGTCAGGGTCAGTTGCAAGGTACACTTTTTTAGCTGATGCTGCTTCTTTTTTCAATGTTTTAATTAAATCACCTTTTCCACGAATGTTAATATACTGTGGTTCAAAATCGTGTTCTATATCTATTCCCATTTTTGATTTTGGTAAGTCTCTAATATGTCCCATGGAAGCAAGAACCTTAGTATTACCTCCTAAGAATTTTTTGATGGTATTCGCTTTTGCCGGTGATTCCACAATGATTAATTTATCTGCCATTGCTCTCTCCTTTTTTTATTACTATTCAAATATCATAGACTATATTATCGTTTTTTTCAAGTGTTTTTAGAAAAAAAGTTATGTTGTAACTAGCAACATAACTTCTTTGTACTTTGAAATTGTTCCTCTACCATTTCTTCTAAAAAATCTGGCATGACAGTTCCTCTTTTAAATTTTTCTAATATTTCTATAATTTCTGTTTCATTCATCGTTATATTTTTAACTTCATTTTTTTCTACTTTTGGTACCGTTTCCTTATATTCTGTTTTTACTACTTCAATACCATAAAATAATTTGTTGCTCTCTTCATTTTCTATTTTATAGTACTCTAAACGTATTGGATGATAGATACCGTTTTCTTCTAGTATTTCTCTTCCAATATACGTTCCCCCATAAAAACTTTTCATTTGTACTCCCCCTAACTTTTTTACTATACTCTCTTTTATACTGTTAGGCAAGCTTTTTCGATCGCGTGTTTTTACACTTTTTTACATTTCTTCATAAAAAAAGACACTATTTTCTAAAATGTGTCTTCTTTTTTTATGTTTGTTATAAAAAAAATATATCCCTGCAATATCTTTGAAATACTAATTCGCCTTCTATAACTTTATGGGAGCAGTAATATGACATACAAACTACTTAACTAATTTTTTTACTTCTTCATATATTTTATCTTCCACATTGGCAACTGCTATTTTTTGAGCATTTTTACCCATTTCTTCCATTTTTTTAGGATTTAAAATAATGTCTTCTATTTGTTTATTTAACTCCTCTGCATTTAAATCTTTATTTAATATAATCCTTGCAGCATTTACACTTTCTAGAACCTTTGCATTATATTCTTGATGATTATTACTTACATGTGGTAATGGAACAAATATAGCAGGCTTTCCTACTCTTGATATTTCAGTGATTGTCATAGCTCCACTTCTTGAAATTACAAGATCTACACTATTCATTACTTCTTCCATATTGTATATATATGGTACAATTTTTACTTCTTTTTGTTTTGATAAATTTTTAATTCTTTGTTTTACTAAATCAAATTGTAATGGACCTGGTGCCCACATAATTTGATAGTTTTTATTTAGTTTTTCATTAATAATTTTTGTTATCGTATCATTAATTGCTTTTGCTCCTTGGCTTCCTCCAAAGACTAATACTACTGGCTTATCTTGTTTTAATCCCAATTGTCTTAACACTTCATTTTTTTGCATTCTTGATAATTCCAAATCTTTTACTTTTGTTGGAGTTCCTGTTAATACAATATTTTTTGCCTTTGGCAATTCTTTTCTTGCTTCTTCAAAACTAATTAAAATGGTATCTACTTTCTTAGAAAGCATTTTTACAGCTTTTCCTGGGAAAGCGTTACTTTCATGAAGCATCGTCGGAATTTTATATTTTTTGGCAGCGAGAATTGCTGCCCCACAAATATATCCACCTGTACCGATTACAATGTCTGGTTGGAACTCTTTTACAATTCTTTTTGCTTCTCCGTACTCCTTTTAAAGTTTTTAAATTATTTTTTATACTTTGTAGAGTAAGATTTTTACTTAATCCATATGCTTCAATTGTTTCTAATTCATATCCTGCTCTTGGTACTAAGTCATTTTCTAAGCCTCTATCTGTTCCTAAAAACATGATTTCTGAGCTTGGTTTTTCCTTTTTTATTTTGTTTGCTATTGCAATCCCTGGATTAATATGTCCTGCTGTTCCTGCAGCTGCTATAATAACTCTCATGTTTTCCTCCTTTTCGTTTGTTCTACACATTCTTGCATGACCTTGATATGTTTAACAATACACCGCACAGAACATAGTAAAATAACTAATGCTGTTCCTCCATAGCTAAAGAATGGTAATGGAATTCCGGTATTTGGCATTGATGATGTTACAACAGCTATGTTCATAATTGCTTGTAATCCAATTAATGATGTAATTCCTACTGCTACTAAGCTTCCAAACATATCTGGCGCTTTCATAGCAATTAATAATCCTCTCCAAATAAATATAGCAAATAGAATGATTACAACTGCACATCCAATAAATCCTAATTCTTCTGCTAGAACAGAAAATATGAAATCATTATGTGGTTCTGGTATATATAAAAATTTTTGCTTACTTTCTCCAAGTCCTACACCAAATAGTCCTCCTGAACCTATGGCATATAAACTTTGAATAATTTGCCATCCATCTCCTCTTTCATCGCTCCATGGGTTTAAGAATGTAGTAATTCTGGCAATACGGAAAGCTCCTTTTTCTGTAAATTTTGCAAGTGCAAATAATAATCCTGCTGCTCCACAAATACCTACTGACCCAACAGTTGCAAAATATCTCATTTTAGTTCCTGCCATTAACATCATAATTGATACAACTAAAACTATAATAATGGTAACACTTAAATGGTCTTGAAAAATTACTAAGATAACTGCAATTGGCACTAAAAATAAGAATGGTTTTATAAATCCACTTACCAGTCCTTTTAAGTTATCTTTATTTTTTGTAAGCCATGAAGCATAGAAAATAATTAAAGCAATTTTTGCTACTTCTGATGGTTGAAAACGAATTGGTCCAATTTCTAACCATCTTGTTGCACCTTTTGCAGATGAACCAAGTAATGGAACCATTGCTAATATAATAATAGAACCTATATAAGCAATTTTCGCAAATCTTGAATACTCATGATAATCTATTTTTGAAATAAATATCATTAATGCTATTCCAATAACAGCAAATATTGCCTGTCTTGAAACATAAGCATAACTGTTTCCGCTTTCTGCTAATGCTGAGGGAGAACTTGCTGATAATACCATAATAATTCCCATAGCAAGTAAAATTAATACCGTAACAAATAATACAAAATCAAATGGTTTTTGTGCCATATTTACTTGTTTTTTCTTTGCTGGTGGCATTTTGTTCTCCTTTCTATTTTATATTAAGAATAGTCCTACAATACATAGTATTAATGTAACAATACTAAATATGGATACTACTTTATTCTCTCCCCATCCAGATAATTCAAAATGATGATGTAATGGTGCCATTTTGAAAAATCGATTTCCGGTTCTTCTAAAATATAATACCTGCATAATAACCGATAAAGTTTCTAATACTGGAATAAATGCTATAACAATTAATATTAGTGGCATTTTTAAATATAGCGCCATCGCAACAATTACTCCACCTAATAAAAGCGAACCTGTATCTCCCATAAATACTTTTGCAGGATGCATATTAAATAATAAAAATCCCAAACATATTCCAATTACAATTGTTCCAAATATTACAACTTCCTTAACATCAAATATAATTCCTATTACAGTTAAACAAGTAATAATAACTGCTGATATTGTTGGGCACAAACCATCAACTCCATCTGTTAAGTTAATTGCATTGGTTGTACCTAATATAACAAATATTGCAAATGGTATGTAAATCCAAATCGGTAAATTAATATATATTTTTAAAATTGGTATATATGTATCTGTTCCTAAATCAATAACTTTCATTAAATAAATAACATATGTTACTGCTATTGCTAGAAGTCCTATCATTTTATAAGCAGGTTTTAATCCTTTTGTATTTTTGAAAACTAATTTTTTTATATCATCAATAAATCCAATAAAACCAAAGCCTATCGACATAATAGCTAATGGTATTAGTTTTTTTGCTATTTCTAGTTGGTCACTCGCATAACTAATAAATATGAAAACAATCAATATTATAATAGCAATCGCTATTATGATTCCACCCATTGTTGGGGTTCCTTGTTTATTTAAATGACTCTCTGGTCCATCTTCTCTTTCTATTTGACCCACTTTTAGTTTCTTTAAAATAGGAACAATACACGTTCCTAGCACTACTGTTACAAAGAATGACAGTAGTAATATCTTTATCCCAAAATTCAATTTTCTCACCCTTCGTTTGAAATTGTTGCTTTTGTATTTCTATTTTTTCTTCTTTTTATCTGCTTCTTCATCTAATTCTTCTATCACTTCTTTTACAATGATTCTTTCATCAAATGGAAATTTTTCATGATTAATCTCTTGATATGGTTCATGTCCTTTACCAGCAAGTACAATCATATCATTTTTACAAGCCATTTTGATAGCAGCTTTGATTGCTTCTCTTCTATCTACTATACATGTATATTGACCTGTTGTCTTTTTTATACCTACTTCAATTTCTTTTACAATTTCTTCTGGATCTTCTGTTCTTGGGTTATCACTTGTAATGATAGTATTTGTTGCAATTCTACCAGAAACCTCTCCCATTAATGGTCTTTTTATTTTATCTCTATCTCCACCACAACCAAACACACTAATAACTCTTCCTTTTGTATATGATTTTACTGCTCTTAAAATGCTCTCTAAACTTTCTGGAGTATGTGCATAATCTATCATAATTGTTAGATCTCTTTTATTATCAACAAGTTCACTTCTTCCTGGGACCCTTACTTCTACTAATGCTTCTTTTATTTGTTCAGCATTTGCTCCTAATTTTGTTGCAACACAGATAGCAGCAAGTGAGTTATATACACTAAATCTACCTGGTATACAAGTTTTTACTCTTTCATTCTTGTTATCTATTTTTACTTTGAAATCTACATATGAATTTGTAATAGTAATGTCTTTTGCCAAAACATGGCAGAAGTTATCAATTCCATATGTGGTAATTTCTGGTGTTTTTGCAATTTTTCCTGCTTTTGCAGCATAAATATCATCGGCATTAAAATATCCTACTTTACACATATCAAATAATTTTAATTTTGATTCAAAATAATCTTCCATATCAGGATGTTCTTTTTCACTAATATGTTCATGAGAGAAGTTTGTAAATACTCCTATATCAAAATCGCATCCATAAACACGATTTAGTTTTAAACTTTGTGATGATACTTCCATTACAACAACATCTACATTTTCATTTACCATATCAGCAAATATTTTTTGTAGTTCAATACTTTCTGGTGTTGTTCTAGAGCTATCTTTTATTTTTTTATCTCCTATATATATTGCAATGGTTCCAATTAGTCCTACTTTATGACCTGCTTTTTCTAATATTTTTTTAATCATAAAGGTTGTTGTTGTTTTTCCTTTTGTTCCTGTTACACCAATTAATTTAAATTTTCTGGATGGATTATCATAGAAATTGCAAGCACATATACTAAGTGCAAGTCTTGTATCTGGAACTACTAATAAGGTTATCTCTTGTGGTAAATTTAGTTCTTTTAAATTCGTACTATTATCCACCATGATAACTTTAGCTCCATTTTTTATAGCATCTGGTATATAATTATTTCCATCGGTTTCAAAACCGTGAATTGCTATAAACATTCCGTTTTCTTTTATATTTCTTGAATCTGAATCTACATTTGTGATATCTAAATCTATATCTCCTTTTGCTTTTATTCCATCTAAACCTACTAAAATCTCTTTTAAGTTCATGGTATTTCCTCCCATTTATAATTTTTCGATTTTATTATATAACTAAATCCAAAATTTGTATAGGTTTTCATTTAAATTTCTACACTTATTTTTGAACCTTTATTTACTTTAATCCCTGGTTTCGGTAATTGTTCTTTTATCATAATTTCCTCTTCTTTTGCATTTTTGTCTAATTCCGTACTTAGAGCTATTTCTAGTCCTAATTCTTTTAAAATTTTCTTTGCTTCTTTTAGATTTAAATTACGAATTTCTGGAATTTCTACCTCTTCTATTATCTCTTCTTGTTCTTGATTATCCTTTGCTAGTTCTAAATATGGAAGCACATCTCCCAGTATTTGCCCACCTACTGGTGCTGCAACAGCACCTCCTTGGTGTCCACCTTCTCCTGTTGGGTTATATAGAGTTACTAACACTACTATTTTGGGATCTGATATTGGAGCAACTCCTATAAATGAAGTAACATATTTATTAGTATTTACACCATCTTCTGAAGTTCCTGTTTTTCCACCTACTCTAAAACCTTTTACCTTTGCATTTTTTCCTGTTCCTTCTGCTACAACAGATTCCATCATACTTAATACATCGTTAGCTGTTTTTTCATCAATTACTCTTTCTACTTCTTCGGGTGCTATTTCTTCTACTTCTCCTGTCGCAGTATCAATTATTTGTTTTACAACTCTTGGTTTCATTCTTACACCACCGTTTGCAATTGCAGATACTGCTGTTACCATTTGAAGTGGTGTTACTTCAAATCTCTGCCCAAAACTAATTGTTGCAAGTTCTACTGGTCCTACTTTATTTTGTGCTAAAAAGATTCCTTTTGCTTCTCCTGGAAGATTGATTCCTGTTTTATCTAGGAAACCGAATTTTTTTAAATAGCTATAATATTTTTCAACTCCTATTTTTTGTCCTAATCCTATAAATACTGGGTTGCATGAATTCATAAGTGCTTGCCTTAGTGATTCTGAACCATGTGGGCGATAATATCTCCAACATTTTATTCTAACTCCTGCAATCTCAATTCCACCAGTACAGCAAAATTCTCCTTCTTTATCTGTCTGAGTTATTCCTTCTTGTAATGCTGCAGATGTCGTAATGGTTTTAAAAGTAGAACCTGGTTCATATGTATCTGCAATTGCCTTATTTCTCCACATTGCTTGTAAATTATTATTTCTTTCAGTAGCAGTTAAATTTTGCCAATCTGCTTTTATTTCTTCATTCGTTATTTCATATGGAGAGTTTAAATTATAGCTTGGATATGTTACCATTGCTAAAATATCTCCTGTTTCTGGATCCATAGCAATCACATTTCCACCATCTGTACATACATTATCTATACAAGCTTCTTTTAAATATTTTTCACATATAGATTGTATTGTCATATCTAATGATACTACGATATCTTTTCCATCTATTGCTGCAATATAGTCTTCTCCTTCTTTTCCTATTTCTCCTCCTTTCGCATCTGTTACTCTTATAATTCTTCCTTTACTCCCTTTTAAAATATCTTCGTATTTTGCTTCGATTCCATCTAATCCTTGATTATCACTTCCACAAAACCCAATAAAATGAGAACCTAATTCATTATTAGGATAATATCGTTTTGTATCTTCGTCTATATTAATTCCAGAAGTTATATTGTTTTGATTCATCCATAAACGTAATTGGTCTGTCTTTTCTTTATCTACCTTTTTTGCTATTGTTTCAATAGAGCTTCTTTTTTTTACTTTTTTTAACGTTTTTTCGTAATCAAGTTCAAATATATCTGAAAATGTTTTTGCTACTTTTTCTTTATGCTCTTCTGGGATATTCACTGGATTAATTGTAACTGTTTCTACAGTAGCACTAACAGCCAAAATATTCTTTCCTGTTGCATCATAAATAGTTCCACGTTTTGGATTTATTTGCCTATCTAAAGATTGTTGATTATATGCCATCTCCGAAAGCCACGGTCCTTGTACAAACTGAATAAAGCTAATTCGAACCGTTAATAATACTAATATGGTAAATGCCACAAACATCATATACATAATTCTTTTTCTTCTACTCATATTTAAATTGCTCAGCATAAAAAATCACCTTTTTTCTTCTATATCTTTTATCATTATATAGAAAAAAGGTGATTTTATGCTTTATTATTTTCCTGTAATAAAATTAATAATCTTTTCCCAAATACTTGTATTGTCTTCTGTCATAATTTCTTCTGATGCTGGTTCTACATAGTCTTGTTTTGGCAGATTAATGTATACACTTTGTGAATTTTCTAGTTTTTGCATTCCTAATAATTCTTTTGCAGACTGTTCTATTGTTTTCAAATTCAGACTATTTTCTATGTTTACTTCTAATTGCTCATTTTCTTTTTCAATTGCAGCTAAATTGGATTTTAAAGTTTTATTTTGTGCGAATTTTTCATTTATCACGGAGTTTCGATAACTAATGGCAAATAAAATTGCAAATCCTATTGCAAGATATATCATTACTTTTACTTCCATTTTTAATTGTCTTTTTGCTTTTATATTTGCCTTCTTTGCTGGTTCTTGCTTTACTTTTTTTGCTGTACTTTTTTTAGGATATTTTTTTACTATTGGTTCATATTCTGGTTGTAATTTTCTAGGACTTGTTTCATATTGATATCTATTGTATGCCATCATTATCACCTCCTCCAAAAATGAAGCTTTTATACTCTTCACCATTCACTCTTTAAATTCTTTCAAAAATCCTCAATTTTGCACTCCTAGACCTCGAATTTGCTTCTTGCTCTTCCACGGTCGGCTCAATCGGTTTTTTTGTAATAATTTTTCCCAACTTCACAGCACCACATACACATTTTGGAAAATCACTTGGACAACTACATTTTCCGAAGAGCTTCTCCATATGCCATTTTCACCGCTCTATCTTCTAAAGAATGAAATGTTATAATACATAGTCTCCCTTGTGGCTTTAAACATTCAATTGCATGTTTTACTGTATCTTTTAATGGTCTTATTTCATCATTTACTTCTATTCGAATTGCTTGAAATGTACGCTTTGCAGGATGTCCTGCATTTTTATCATAAAAAGGAACCGCTTTTTTTATAATTTCTGCTAATTCCTGTGTCGTATGAATCTGTTTTTTCTTTCTTTCTTCACAAATTTTTTTTGCAATTTGCCTTGAAAATCTTTCTTCCCCATATTCATATATTATTTTAGAAAGTGCTTCTTCTGAATAAGTATTTACTACTTCTTCTGCAGTTAGAATTTGAGTTTGATCCATTCTCATATCTAAAGCGCCATCTTGCATATAGCTAAATCCTCTTTCTTTTTCATCTATTTGATAAGATGACACGCCTAAATCTAATAAAATACCATCAACTTTATCTATTTTTAAATTTTCTAAAATTTCTTTTATATCATCATGATTTCCATGAACATATGTAACATTTTTATAATATTTTAATCTTTCTTTTGCCGTTTGTAACGCATCGGTATCTCTATCTATTCCAATTAATCTTCCTTTATCAGATAATTGCTCTACTATCTTTTTGCTGTGTCCTGCTCCTCCCATTGTTCCATCTACATATATTCCATCTGGTTTTATATTTAATCCTGTTATACATTCTTCTAGTAAAACTGATTTATGATTGAATTCCAATTATTTTACTCCTATCTTGCTAAAACATTTCGCTATATCCACAAACAGTTGGTACTATAAAAGATACCAACTGTTGCAGATTATTTTCGTCTTTTGTTTTTTCTCTATTTCTTTTGTGACTCATCTTTCTTTTGTATAAGTCATCTTTTGTAAATCCTAATCTTTTGTATCATCTATTTTTTTCTTTTGAATATCAAAATAATTTAATTATCTTTTGTAAAATTTATCTTTTGTATTTTAATATTCTTTTGTAATTTTATCTTTTGTAATTTATATAAATTTTATCTTTTGTATACTATATTTTTATCTTATGTACTTCTATATAAACTTTTTTTAAAAGTTATATACCAAGCATTGTCATATTTTCTGCAATTTCGTCTGCGGAAATATTTTCGTCACTACTATATGTTTTCCAAATTTCTCTATTCCAAATTTCAAGTCTTGTTCCTACACCAATAATAACAATTTCTTTATCAAGTTTTGCATGTTCTCTTAAATTTGCAGGAATTAAGAATCTTCCTTGTTTATCTATTTCGCATTCAACTGCTCCTGATAAGAAGAATCTTACAAAATTTCTTGCATTTTTTTGTGCTAGTGGTAATGCTTTTAATTTTTCTTCGAAGTTAGCCCATTCTGTTTGTGAATACGCAAATAAACATCCGTCAAGTCCTTTTGTAATAATGAACTTATCACCGATGTCTTCACGAAGTTTTGCTGGCATAATAATTCTACCTTTTGCATCTACATTATGCTCATATTCACCTATAAACACTTAGGCTCACCTCACTTCCTTTTTAAACCACTTTGTACCACTTTTCACCACTTCACTTAAATTTTAATATAACTTTTGGGAATTTGCAATACTTTTTAAAAAAAAGTTTAAAAAATTATAAAAATTTTTTAAACTTTTTTCTTTTTTATTCTCCTAGTCCAAAGCTAACTCCTAATGCATTATTAATTTTATCTATAATTTGATTATCATCTATATGTCCTATTTTTTCTTTTAATCTGCTTTTATCTATCGTTCTTATTTGCTCTGTTAATACTACTGAATCTGATTTTAATCCACTCATTCCGCGAGTCTAATTCTATATGTGTTGGTAGCTTGTTTTTTCCGGTTTGTGATGTGATTGCTGCTGCAATTACTGTTGGACTATATTTATTACCCATATCATTTTGTATAATAATAACTGGTCTAATTCCTCCTTGTTCAGAACCTACAACTGGGCTTAAATCTGCATAAAACATATCTCCTCTTCTGACTACCATTTTCTTCACTCCTATTATTAGTGTTTTTTATTGTTTTTTATTTGATATATTTTAAACTTGTTTTAAGTGCAAAATATTGTAGTCTAATAAAGCTAGATATTATCTTGTAAAAATTTTAGTTTAAATGCTAGTACTTCTTCTTTACCGACTACTATTTATTTTAATCTCATTATATTGTATGTAAACTAGCATTTTTTTGTGCTCATCTTCTATGGTTAATTTTGTCGGTTTTAATGTGTTTTTGTCTATATATAGAGTTTTGGTTATTTCTTTTTTTGCTTCTTTTTGTATTTTTACTTGCATAATAACAATATTTTCTTCTTCTTTTAAATTATTTGTCTTACTATTCTTATAGTCATTAATAAAATCAGATAACCATAAGTTATTATCTGCTACATATGGATAATTTTCATATAACTTACTAAGATTTAATTTTGTGTTTTCTATTTTTAGGTTATTTCCATCATATGAAGTAATTAATCCTTTTACAGATTGTGGCTCTATTATTTCTTGACGAGCTAAATTTGGTGCTTTATAAGTTTGTTTTGCTGTATATTTATTTTGAGTTTTATTACTATTGGCTTCTATTTCTATGTTTGCCTCGTATGAGTCTAAGTTTAAAATATATTCTTTTATACCTTCAGCTGATTTAATATTAGTATTTCCAAATTCAACTGTTTTATAATTGTTTTTTGTAAAAAAACAAAATAAGCCTACACATAAAACAAGAATAATTAATGTAATAATAAATATTTTTCTTTTCATACCACTTCACCCCTAAATAAAAAAGAATAGCTTAAAGCTATTCTTTTTTATTTATATTCCCATATTTTAAAAACATTCTTTTAAGAAACTAATCAACTCTCCTTTTGTGTTTATTTGATTTATTCTTACTCGTATTTTACTTGCATTTGGTAAATTTTTAATGTAACATGCCATATGTTTTCTTAGTTCTGGAATTCCTACTCTTTCGCCTTTTTGTTCTACCTCTAGTTCAATATGTTTTATCATCGTTTCTAATTTTTCTTGGTTTGAAATACTTGGCAATTTTTCACCTGTTTGTAGGTAATGTATAATTTGCTTAAATATCCATGGATTTCCAATGCTTGCTCTTCCTATCATAATTCCGTCTACTCCAGTGTATTCAAACATTTTTAATGCACTTTTTTCATCTACTATATTTCCATTACCTATAACCGGAATATGTACTGCTTCCTTTACTTTTTTGATTGCTTCTAAATCGACTTCTCCTGCAAAAAATTCATCTCTTGTTCTTCCATGAATGGTAATCATACTTGCACCTGCTTGTTCAATAATTTTAGCCGCTTCTATAGATACGTCATTTGATTTGCTCCATCCTTTTCTAATTTTAACACTTACTGGAGTTGATGATGCTCTAACTACTTCTTCTACAATGCTACCTACTAAATCCAAATTTTGTAATAGTTTACTTCCATCTCCATTTTTTACAACTTTAGGTGCAGGACATCCCATATTAATATCCAGAATATCAAAATCTTTACTTACTTTTTCAGCAGCAAAGCTTAATGATTCTATATCACTTCCAAATATTTGGACTCCGTAATTTTCCATTTTCTCCTTGTTTATTTAGTAATTGATTTGTTTTTTCGTCTTTATAAAAAATCGCTTTAGCACTTGCCATTTCAGTAAAGGTAAGTCCTACTCCATATTCTTTAGCTATCATTCGAAATGGCAGGTCTGTAATACCTGCCATTGGTGCTAATAATATATTATTTTCTAATCTTACATTTCCAATTTCTAATGGTTTTAAATACATTTTAACTCCTAATTAATAAATATTGTTTTTTGCCTTCTTCCACTAATATTTAGTAACAATCCTATACAAATAAAGTTTGTAATAAGTGAACTTCCTCCATAACTAACAAATGGAAGTGGTACTCCTGTGATAGGAAGTAACCCCATTGTCATTCCAATGTTTTCTATCATATGAAATAGAAAAATTCCTACAATTCCCATTGCAATGTATGAGCCCAAATCATCTTTTGCAGTTTTAGCAACATATATTGCTTTTGTAATTAATATAACATATAGAATGATAACCGCTCCTGCTACAATAAATCCCATTTCTTCTCCTATTACTGAAAAAATGAAATCTGTTGTTTTTGGGTGTAAAAATCCAAGTTGTGTTTGGTTTCCTTTTAGTAATCCCATTCCAAATAATCCACCTGCACCAATTGCAAGCTTTGATTGTATTACATTATAACCAGAACCTCTTGGATCTAAATTGGGATTTAAAAATACATCTATTCTTGTTTTAGCATGTTCTGGTAATACGAAGTTATATACAAGTGGTAGTGCAATCGCAATTATTGCTATTACTCCAATAATATATCTTTTGTCTAAACCTGCTGAAAATAATATTAATATAGTTGCTATCATAAAAGCAATTGCTGTTCCATAATCTGGTTGCTTTATTATTAATAATACTGGAATTGCTACTACTGCTAATATTGCTAGTAATTTTAGCGGTTTATTAATTTCATTTTTGTCTCTTTTTTGAAATATTGAAATCAAATAAGCAAGTGTAATAATAACAAATATTTTTGCAAATTCACTTGGTTGAAATCGAATACTTTCTGTAATAGTAAACCAACTAGATGCTCCATTTACTGGCTTTGTAAATAAAACAGCTATTAATAGGATGATAAAAATCCCATAAAGAATTGGAGAGATTTTTGCAATTGTATTATAATCAATACATATTACAACAACCATAATTGGTATACTAATAACAAACCATATAATTTGTCTTTTTAATTCATCATAATTTGTTTCTTGTGTTGCTGAATATAAAGAAATACAGCCTATTACAAATAGTGCAATGCAACAAATTAGTATTCCCCATTCTATATTTCTTAAAATTCTTCCTTTCATCTTTCACCTTCTATTTTTTGGCTGTCTCTTCCTTTTTAGGTTCTTGTTTTGTTTCTTCCTTCTCTTTTGTTTTTTCTTCTGATTTCATTTCTTTCTTTTGATTTGTTTTGGTCTCTTTATTTTCTTGTTTTACTTCCGTTGGTACAGATACAGGGGCTGCCTCTATATTTTCTTTTTTCTTATTTTCTGTTTTGGGTGTCTTTTTTGGTTCATTTTTTATTTCTTTATTCTCTTGTTCTTCACTATTTTCTTTTTTGCTTTCTTCTTTATTTTCTTCTTTCTTTTCTTCAGAAGAATGTTTTTGTCTTGCCATTCCTGTTTTTACTTCTTCTTTAATGCTAACAATAGGAATATTTGCATATAATGCTGGGGCTCCAGTAGTTCCATCTCCATTTGCTTTGTTTGTAAGTCTTACATCAATAGCATTTTCATCAACGTCTATGTATTTTTTTATAACTTCAATTATTTCTTGTTTCATTAAATCTAGGAAATCTGCTGATACATTAGCACGGTCTTGCATAAGAACTAAGTGTAATCTTTCTTTTGCTGCATCTTTTGATTTTACTTGCTCTTTATCCTGTTTTCCTATTTTTTTAAAAAAGTTTATAATGCTTTCAAACATTCTTATTTTCCCCCATTTCCTATTATTTTATTCCGAATAATCTTTTTAATTTAGCTAAAAATCCTTTCTCTCTACCCGGAATCGTTACTTCAATATTTTCTCCTAAAACTCGTCTTGCTATTTCTAAATATGCTTTTCCAGAAGGAGCTTTACGGTTAGATACAACTGGCTCTCCTTTATTGGTTTGAGTTACTACATATTCATCATCTGGTACTACTCCTATAAGTTCAATTGATAGTAAGTCAACAATATCGTCAACATCCATCATTTCTCCTCTTCTTACCATATTCGGTTTTAGACGGTTAACAATTAATTCAGGGTTTTTAATTTCAGATGATTCTAATAATCCTATAATTCTATCTGCATCACGGATTGCTGAAATTTCTGCTGTTGTAACAACAATAGCACGGTCAGCTCCTGCAATTGCATTTTTAAATCCTTGTTCAATTCCTGCTGGGCAGTCTATTAAAATATAATCAAATTCTTCTTTTAATTTACTAGTTAATTCTTTCATTTGTTCTTCATTTACAGCACTTTTATCTCTGGTTTGAGCAGCAGGAAGTAAGAAAAGTTCGGTAAAACGCTTGTCCTTAATTAGAGCTTGTCTTAATTTACACTTTTCTTCAACAACATCTACGATATCATATACGATTCTATTTTCTAATCCCATAACAACATCTAAGTTTCTAAGTCCAATATCGGTATCAACTAAGGCTACTTTTTTCCCTTGCATAGCAAGAGCTGCCCCTAAGTTTGCTGTTGTAGTGGTTTTTCCAACACCACCTTTTCCTGATGTAATAACAATTACTTCTCCCATAAATACCTCCTCAAACTACGTTTTTATTCGTAATTTATTCTCTATATTTTTAACACTTATATCTTATCTTCTTTTTTGTGAAAAGTCAATGAATTAATACTATTTTTTGTAATATTTCTGTAATATAAAAAGGAGCTCATCGTAAATGATAAACTCCTTTTTTATTTACTATTTATTCTTATATCCTTTCTACTATTTTTGCAAATTGCTCAATTGTTAATGCTTCTCCTCTTATTTTTGTATCTATGTTTAATTCTTGTAAAATCTGCTCCATTTTTTCTTTACTAATATCTAGTCCTGAATTTCCTATTGCATTTAAAAATGTTTTTCTTCTTTGCATAAAAGCTGCTTTTATTAAAGCAAAAAATTTCTTTTCATCTTTTATTTTAATTGGTGGCTCTTTTCTTAAGTCTAGCCTTATTACTTCTGATTCTACTTCTGGTTCTGGAATGAATGAGTTATTTGGTACGGTTAGCACTTCTTCTGATGTAGCATAGTAATAAACTGTATAGGTAATAGCTCCGGATTCCTTTTCTCCTGGAATTGCAGTTAAGCGGTCTGCTACTTCTCTTTGAATCATTACTGTAATGCTTTCAATATCTAGTTTTTCTTCCAATAATTTCATAATGATTGGTGTTGTAATATAGTATGGAAGATTAGCCACTATTTTTGCATTTTTTAGTTTTAAGTTTTCTTTATTTTCTTTAATTAATTTTTCTAAATCTACTTTTAATACATCTTCATTAATAATTTCAAAATTATCATACATAAAGAATCTATCTTTTAAAATGGTTATCATTCTTTCGTCTAACTCAATAGCCACCACTTTTCCCGCTTTTTGCAACAGCTTGTCTGTTAATGTTCCAAGTCCTGGACCAATTTCAATTACGAAATCTTCTTTACTAATTTCAGAAGCATTTGCAATTGTATCTATTACATTTTCATCAATTAAAAAATTCTGTCCTAATTTTTTATTAGCTGTAATGCCATACTTTTTCATTAAAAATTTGGTATCTTCATAAATTCTATCCATATTTCCCCACCTTTTCATTGTATTTATTATACCTAAGACACTTCATTTTGTAAAGCAAGTATATAAAATTGACGATTTTCTTCAAGAGTAGTATAATTAACATAAATATGCAAGAAAGCGAGGTACTATTATGCAAAAAAAGAATTTACGGACAGAACATTTAGAATTAATCTGTTTGTTAAATGAGAGGTCTGCAACTTTTAAGGTATCAACAATCAATGCCAAAGAAAGTATTGGAAGCGTCTTTTTATACGATGACGGTGGTATTGACCCTCAAGTTTCTGAAGTATACTTCATGGAAGTATACAACTCCGTTGCAGAATATGCAAAGGAGCAGGGATTTAATAATCCCCATTTATGGTTTTAATAAACGGAAAGCATTTGCTTTCCGTTTATTTTTTTGTTTAAAAATTAAAATCAAAATATAAATACTTCTTTGTATCAAAATTCAAGAAATTTTCGATATTTTCTTTTGCTGTTTTTGATATCTCATTAATTCGTTTTGTTCCATCTTCGCACTTCACTAATGGAATGATATATCTTCTTTTTCCTTCTACACTAATACAATATTTTCCTTGTACTTTTTCATCACTTTCATACACTTGTGTTGCATTCTGGAATTTGTAAAAAGTATCTTCTATTCTCTTATCTCCACAATGCTTTATTTTCTCAATGATTTCTAACTCTGATAGTTTATATAAATCTTGTTTACAAATCATTTTCTTATTACTCATTTCTTTTAATACATCCGCATAAAATTGCATCGTTAATTTATCTTCTTTACTAATCCATAAAGGCCAAAGTTTACTTGCACAAACAGTAAATTCTTCTGCTATTTCTTGACTCTTAAATCCTAATTCTTCTATACCTTCTTCATTTTTTAAAATTTCAATATTATCATAAATTTCCTTGATTTTTTCTAAATTCCAAACTTCTTTAAAATAAATTCCATTGGTAAAAGTATATTCTAATCTATCTGCAGAAAGTTTCGGTGTATCGTTATCGGCAATTGGATATATATGATAATCTTTTACTTCTTCTAATAAAATACCATCTCTTGTTAATAGATTCATAATTTCTTTTGAATTCCTAATAATGTTTTCTGTTTCTGCCTCTGTTGATTCTTGTGTTTTACTATCTCCATTCATGAAATCGATACAGTGCTTAAATGCTGGTGTTGCAATATCATGAAACAAACCTGCTAATGTTTGTTTTTTGTTTTTTGTAAAATGCCAAACAATTAGTGCAACTCCTATACTATGTTCATAATTCGAATAGAAAAATTTATTATAGAATATGTTTGTATGGTCCGTTCCACAAGCACATCCTGTTCCTTTCAGCCTTTGCATTTCTGGTGTATTAATATAATCATATAAGAATTCTGGAAATTCATCACTTAGTATTTTAAAGTATTGTTTTATAATATCATTTTCGATATCTAACTCCTTATCTTTCATTTTATTCTCCCATCTTGCTTTTTTATATTACTACTATACCATAAAACAATAAGAAAAACTAGATTTATTGGTTAGCTTATGTTCAAAAGAAAAAAGCCATGTTTCCATGACTTTTTGTTCGCACATTCGATATATGGCAGGCGTGGCCTTCTCCTGCATCTCTCGGGATTTCCCTGTCGTTACCTTCGGCGTGTGGTTGCCACGAAATTTACCACCTCATATATCTATCCTATTGTATATATATTTTACCATTTTTATTCATTTGTGTCTAGTCTTGTATAAATAATTTCTCTGTTTCTTATATATTGTTTATATTTATTCATTCCAATTTTCCAACATATTGCATATGCATTCTTCCTCTTATATAATCTGCTTAATATGGTTCACTCTGTATTTATTGTGATATAGATAAATCTCTATTACATCAATTCTAATAAATTCATTTTCTAAGTTTCTAGAATATAGATAATATTCTACAGTTTTTATAAGATGTTTTTGTTTTTTACTGCCTACTGCTTCTACTGGTTTTCCGTAATTTATATTGGTTCTAGTTTTTACTTCAATAAAGACAAGTTCCTTTTTATCCATAGCAATAATGTCAATTTCCCCTTGCCTTGCTTTAAAGTTTCTTTCTAGTATTTTATATCCTTGATTTTGCAAATATCTGCATGCTAAATCTTCTCCTAATTTTCCAGTTTCGTGTCTTTGGTACATAGATTACTCCTTTCTTTTATACAGATTGTAATCAAGTCTTGTAATATAACCTTCTATTTCCATCATTGTCATCACGGAATTTAATTCTTGCATTGACTTTTTCTCTATTTTTGCAATTTCATTAATATGCATTGGACCTTTTTCTAAAATTTTATAAATTGATATATATTCTTCTGGAATTTTGAGCTCTAGATTTAAATGAGTGCCTTGTTCTTCTTTTTGGATTGATTTTTTTAAAAAATCTTTTTTGATTTGAGATGGTTTTGTAATAAGAATTGCTCCATCCCTAATTAATTTATTTGTGCCAATTCCTTGGCTTGAATCAATATTACTTGGTATAGCATATACTTTTTTTGACTGCTCTTTGGCATATTTTGCTGTAATGGTACTACCACTTCTATACTCTGCTTCTACCACTAATATGCTACTAGCAATTCCACTAATAATGCGATTTCGCTTTGGAAAATTTTTGGTGTTTGGTTCCACATTTGGTGGATATTCACTAATAATACATCCACAATTTAATAAGATTTTGTGGAATACCCATTCATTTTCTTCGGGATAAATATGGTTAAATCCGCTTCCTAATACAGCTATTGTCCTTCCGTTTTTGCTCCATAGAACCTATATGTGCTGCTGCATCAATTCCAATAGCAAGTCCACTAATAATGCAAATATCTTCTTTTGAAAGTTCTTCTGCAAAAGTTTTTGCAATTTTTCTTCCATATTCCGAACAATTTCTAGACCCTACAATACCAAGTATTTCTTTTTTATTTAATAAGCTGATATCACCCAATGCATACAATGTTTTGGGATAATCTTGTATTTCTAATAATTGTTTTGGATATGAAGCACCTTTATAGCTTATCTCGATAATTTCCATGTTTCCTCCTTAGTTCTTCCAATACTTTCTATCTAAACTACGATAGCCAATCGCTTCTGCTAAGTGACTCACTTCAATATTTTCTTTCTGGTCTAAATCGGCAATCGTTCTTGCTACTTTTAAAATTCTGGCATGAGCCCTTGCACTAAGTCCTAATTTTTCAAAAGCATTCTGCAATAATTTCTTACATTTGGTATCCAATTTACAATATTTATCTATTAAAGCAGGAGTTAATTCTGAATTTGAAAAAATACCATATTTTGAATATCTCTCTTGTTGTATCTTTCTTGCTTTATTTACTCTTTTCTTAATTTCTTCTGATGTCTCTTGTGCAGTATCTGTTTCTAGTTTTTGATATTTTACCGGTGTTACTTCAATTTGGATATCAATTCTATCTAATAATGGTCCACTAATTTTTCCCATATATTTAGATATCGCTTGAGGAGTACAATTACATTCTTTTTCCTTCGAGCCATAAAATCCACATGGACATGGATTCATAGAAGCAACAAACATAAAATTACATGGATATGTTAAGGTAGCATTTACTCTACTAATTGTTACTATTCTATCTTCTAATGGTCCTCTTAATACTTCTAAGGTATCTTTATTAAATTCCGGAAGCTCATCTAAAAACAACACACCAAAATGAGCAAGGCTGATTTCCCCGCGGTTTTGGAATTCTTCCTCCTCCTATTAAGGAATTAGCAGATACCGTATGGTGTGGTGCTCTATATGGTCTTGTTGTTAAAATCGGTGTATCTTTTGAAAGTGTACCTGCAATACTATGAATTTTGGTTACTTCTAACGCTTCTTCAAAGGTTAAATCTGGTAGTATTGATGGAATACGCCTTACCATCATTGTTTTTCCGAGAGCCGGGGACTCCCGGATCAAAAGCAGGTTGTGTCCGACCGAGCTGCTGCTACTTCTAATGCTCTTTTTATATTTTCTTGTCCTTTTACTTCTGAAAAATCAAACGGATATTGTTTTTGATTATGAAAAAATTCTTCTAGATTTGCTTGCTCAGGAATAATGTTTTCTTTCCCATTTAAATAGTTTACTACTTGCTTTAAATTTCTTACCCCAATTACTTTAATACCTTCTACAATAGAAGCTTCTTTAGCATTTTCTTCTGGTAAAATAATTCGTTTCATTCCAAGGTTTCTTGCCTCAATGCACATAGGAAGTACCCCATTTATCTGATTTACTTTTCCGTCTAACGATAGTTCTCCAATAAATACCGTATCTTCTAAATTTTGATTTTTTATCTCTTCAAAATTAATCAAAATCCCAGCTGCAATTGGCAAATCAAAAAACGAACCTTCTTTTTTCGTATCCGCTGGTGCAAGATTTACCACAATTCTTCTACTTTGGAATTCGTACCCAGAATTTTTAATTGCCGTTCTTACCCTTTCTCTAGATTCTTTTACACTTGCATCTGGAAGTCCTACCACTTCCCAACTTGGCATACCGAGCAGAAGCATCTACTTGCACATCAATTAAATATCCTTCTAACCCATGTAAGGACATACTTTTTACAATCGATAACATACTTATTACCTCTTTACTTTTTATAAATTTTGATTGGAAAACCTTTCATTTTCAGAATGAAAATGGGATTTAAAAATTTTTGAATCAATACCCATATATTAGCAATCCTCTTTTACTTTGTCAATGCTTTTTCTAAAATTTTCCTTTTTTATATTTACAAATTTTGTAATTTTTTGTCGAAATATTTTTCTTTATTAAGAAGGTATTTTGACTATAATTCTTTTCAAAAAGGACAAGCCTAATTAGTTAATTACATTTTATAATATATCAAAAAAGGAAGCTACTTCTTAATATAAGTAGCTTCCTTTTATTATGCTATTGTTTGTTTTAACATCCATATAATTTTACTATAATTTAAAATATATTCATCCATCAAACTCGAGGTTCCATATTCCTTTTGTTTGTCTGCCTCTTCTTTTATTTGAATTACCTTTTTTAATAACATTCCAAAATCATTCACTAAATTATGAAAAATAGCATCTGATTTGATTTTTTGATTTTTTGCTTCTACAATTGTTGCTGTATTTAGATAGTCCTCCATTGTTCCAAAAGGTTCTCCTCCTAGCATTAAAATATGCTCTGCAATTTCATCAATCGATTCATTTATTTGATTATAATACTCTTCTAACTTTGCATGAACCTCAAAGAAATCTACTCCTTCCACATTCCAATGATAATTTTGTAATTTTCGGTAAAATACATTTAAATCCGATAACAACTCATTTAAACTTTGTTCTAAATTCATACGAAATAACCTCACTTTCTTTTGTTATTAGTATGAACTTAAAAGTTTCTTTTTATACTTTAGTCTTTTAATTCTTTTTTTGCTTCTTTATAATTTGGCATATATGTTGCTACCAAGTTCCAAAAATCTTTGGAGTGATTCATATATTTTAAATGACATAGTTCGTGTAAAATAACATATCGAATTGCATTTTGACTATAACATATTAGTTTTCGATTAATTGTAATATTTTTACTACTTGAGCAACTTCCCCAAGCATATTTTATTTGTTTTATTCTTACACGATTTGGCTTTAGCCCTGTAAGAATTATCAATTCTTTCACATTTTGTTCTACTATTGAAGTAAACTCTTCAATTGTATATTTCTCTTCTCTTTCTTGTTTCTTTATTGAATTTTGCAAATTTTTTTCAATCCATTTTTGTTTTTCTTTTAAAATAGTCTCAATTTGTTTTTCAGAAAATCGTTTTGGTGCTTTTACAATCACACTACTATCTTTAATTTGAATATATAGATTTTTAATGTTATTTCGAATTAGAATATATTGTGGTTCCATTTTTTCTCCTTTATTGTATGTTATTGTACCACAATTCTTCTCTTTTGTATACGATTTATTTTCCTTGTATTAATTCTTTGTTTGGTGCATAGGATTGACGATGTCTTGATAATATCTCCATATTTTCATCATATTGTTGTAGTAAGTTATTTACTCTTAATTGTCTATCTAAAATTTGACTTAACTCTTTTAATTTATCCTCTTTATTTTCAAAGTTTTCACTTTGTGCTATTTGATACATGCTTTCTAATTTTTCTGATATTCTTTTTCCTATAATACGGTCTAAACATACTACTCTATCAAAAGTTAATGGTACACTAGGTATTACTCTAAAGCGATTTACTCTATCAATAATTTCCATATCATGATCAAAATTAACAAAAATTTGTTGTATTCCTTTGCTTCTTTGCTGAATTTGTGTCTTGTATTCCTCAATCTCTGCTTTTTCCTCTAATTCCTTTAATTCATCAATAATACTAGAACATATTCGTTCATCAATCCTTTTAGTTGTTATCTGTCTTAACTCTTTTTTAAAATGATTCATTTGTATCTCTCCTATAAAAAATAAATTTCTATGTAAAATACATAGAAATTTATTTTAGCAAATATCTTTTAAAAAAATTGTCGAAAGTTGTTTTATTTTTATTTTTTTATATCATTCCAATATCTACTGGAATTAAGTCTTCTTCTTTGGTTCCCTTTTCTAATGCTTCATATAATGCTTCCACCGTATCTAATGCTGTAAAACAAGGAATCTTAGACTCTACTGCCAATCTTCTTATTTTAAATCCATCTCTTGATTCATGTTTTCCTTTGGTTGGGGTATTAATAATAAATGATAATTTACCGGAACCAATTAAATCTGGAATACTATTTTCTCCTTCCCAAATTTTCTGAACGACTTCTGACTCTACTCCATTTTCATTTAAGAAAGCTGCTGTACCAGAAGTTGCAAAAATATGGAAACCTAATCCGTCCAATTTTTGAGCAATTGGCAACATTTCAATTTTGTCTTTATCTCGAACGGTAATTAATACATTTCCTTTGTATGGAATGTTAACACCACTTGCAATAAAGGCTTTTAAAATTGCTTCTGAAAATACCTTTGATACTCCTAGTACTTCTCCTGTTGATTTCATTTCAGGACCTAAACTTGTATCTGCATTTTTGATTTTTTCAAAAGAGAAAATTGGCATTTTTACAGCAACATATTCGCTTTGTTTGTACACTCCTGTTCCATATGGCATGTCTTTTAGCTTTTCTCCTAAAATAACATGTGTTGCAATATCAATTACTGGTAAATTCGTTACTTTACTAATATATGGAACTGTTCTACTAGAACGAGGATTTACTTCGATAATATATACATTTCCACGGTTAATAATAAATTGAATATTTAATACACCAATAATATTTAACTCTTTTGCAATCTTCTTGGTATATTCAATAATTGTTTTTTGATTTTCGATGTTAATATGTTGTGTTGGATAAACGGAAATACTATCTCCTGAGTGAATTCCTGCTCTTTCCAAATGCTCCATAATTCCTGGAATTAAGATATCTTCTCCATCGAAAATAGCATCTACTTCTAGTTCTTTTCCAAGCATATATTTATCTACTAAAATTGGATGTTCTTGTTCAATTTTATTAATCTCATTAATAAAGTCTTTTACTTCATTATCGTTATATGCAATTGCCATGCCTTGTCCACCAAGTACATAAGATGGACGAACTAATACTGGATATTTTAATTCATTTGCCACTTTAATTCCTTCATCTACTGTAAATACTGTTTGTCCCTTTGGTCTTGGAATTCCGCATTTTTCTAGTGCTTCATCAAATAACTCTCTATCTTCTGCTCGGTCCATATCAGCTTCCGAAGTTCCTAATATTTTAACACCCATCTGTGTTAAAGCTTTTGTTAATTTGATTGCAGTTTGACCACCAAATTGTACTATTGCACCATATGGTTTTTCGGTTTCCACAATATTTTCTACGTCTTCTGGAGTTAGTGGTTCAAAATATAGTTTATCTGCAATATCAAAATCCGTACTAACAGTTTCTGGGTTGTTATTTACAATAATCGTTTCATATCCTTTTTCTTTCAATGCCCATACGCAGTGTACACTACAATAATCAAATTCAATTCCTTGTCCAATACGGATTGGCCCTGAACCTAATACTAGAATTTTCTTTTTATCGGTTTTAGTATTTGATTCATTTTCTTCATCATAACTTGAATAATAATATGGAGTACTTGCATCAAATTCGGCAGCACAAGTATCTACCATTTTAAAGTTTGCAAGGATACCATTTTCTTTTCTTAAATTCTTAATTTCACTTTCTTGTTTTCCACAAAGTCTTGCAATTACTTTATCGGTATATCCCATTTTTTTAGCAATTGTTAATAATTCTTTGGTTAATTCTTCATTTTTTAGGCGTTTTTCTACTCTTACAATTCTTTGAATTTTGTTTATAAAGAATTTATCAATTGTTGTAATTTCATGAATAGCATCTACACTAATTCCTCTTCTTAGTGCTTCTGCAATCACAAAAATTCTCTCATTATCTACATTTTTTAAGTCTTCACGAATTTCTTCATTCGTTAGTCCTTTTAGTTTTTCTAACTCTAAGCTATCTACATTTTCCTCTAATGAGCGAATTGCTTTCATTAACGCTTGTTCAATCGATGGCGCAATTGCCATAACTTCTCCTGTTGCTTTCATTTGAGTTCCTAATTGTCTTGAGGCTGTTAGAAACTTATTAAATGGCCATTTTGGTATTTTTACGATGGTGTAGTCTAATACTGGTTCAAAGCACGCATATGTTTTTCCAGTTACTTCGTTCTTAATTTCATCTAACGTATAACCAATGGCGATTTTTGCAGATACTTTTGCAATTGGGTATCCTGTTGCTTTTGAAGCAAGAGCAGACGAACGGCTTACTCTTGGGTTTACCTCAATTACTGCATATTCAAAACTATTTGGATTTAAAGCAAATTGTACGTTACATCCACCTTCAATTTTTAGTGCAGATATAATTTTAATTGCTGATGTTCTTAACATTTGGTATTCTTTATCTGCTAGTGTTTGAGATGGTGCAACAACTATACTATCTCCTGTGTGAACTCCAACTGGGTCAATGTTTTCCATGTTACAAATAGTAATACAGCTTCCATTTTTATCTCTCATTACTTCATATTCTACTTCTTTCCAACCGGAAATACATTTTTCAATTAAAACTTGATGTACTCTTGATAGATGAAGTCCACTTTTGGCTGTTTCCTCTAGTTCTTCCATGGTATAGCAGATTCCTCCACCGGTTCCTCCTAGAGTGTAGGCAGGTCTTACGATAACAGGAAGTCCTATTTTTGAAGCAAACTCTTCTGCATCTTCGTATGTGTTTACCACTTTACTTGCAATACATGGTTCTCCTATTTCCTCCATGGTATCTTTAAAAGCTTGTCTATCTTCTGCTTTTTTGATTCCTTCTGGTGAAGTTCCTAGAAGTTTAATTCCATGAGAAGATAAAAATCCGTCTTCATATAATTCCATTGCAATATTTAAACCAGTTTGTCCTCCTAGGTTTGGTAAAATACTATCTGGTTTTTCGATTTCTAGAATTTTTTCCACTGTTTTTTTGGTTAGTGGTTCAATATAGATTTTATCTGCCATATTTTTATCTGTCATAATAGTTGCTGGGTTTGAGTTTACAAGTACTACTTCAATTCCTTCTTTTTTTAGTTCACGGCAAGCTTGTGTTCCTGCATAATCAAATTCTGCTGCTTGTCCGAATTACAATCGGTCCTGAACCAATTACTAATACTTTTTTAATCTCTGGATTCTTTGGCATAATTTCCTCCTTATTTCTTTATTTTTGCAATAAATTCATCAAATAAATAACTTGAATCTTCTGGGCCTGGGCATGCTTCTGGGTGATATTGTACGGTTACAATGTCATGACCTTTATATCTTAATCCTTCTACTGTACCATCATTTATATTTACGTGCGAAATCTCAGCAATGTTTGGATTGATGCTTGAATCATCGATTGCATAACCATGGTTTTGTGATGTAATACATACTCTTCCTGTTGATAAATCTTTTACTGGGTGATTTGGTCCACGGTGTCCGTATTTTAGTTTATATGTTTTTGCCCCTGTTGCTAATCCCATTAATTGATGTCCTAAACAAATTCCCAAAATTGGTACATTTGCTTCTTCATACAATTTTTTAATATTTTCAATTGATATTTTACAATCTTCTGGATTTCCTGGTCCATTGGAAAGAACAATTCCTTCATATTCACCAGTTAAGAATTCTTTATAAGAAGTATCGTAAGGAAATACGGTTACTTCACAGTCTCTATTTAATAATGAATTGATAATATTTTGTTTTGCACCAAAATCAAATAATGCAATTTTTGTTTTGCCACTACCACAGGTGTATACTTCTTTTGAACTAACTCTTTCTACTAAATTAGAAATTTTAAATTCTTTTATTTCACGAATAATTTCGTCTATATTAGAAATATCAGATGTCAATTTTCCTTTCATTGTACCTGCATTTCGTAATTCTTTTGTTAATTTTCTAGTATTAATTCCTTCTAACCCTGGAACATCATACTCTTTTAGAAAATCTAAAATATGCATTTTACTTCTAAAATTACTTTCCATCTCTGCAATTTCATGAACAAATACTGCTTCTACCCAAGGTTTCTTAGATTCTTGGTCTTCTTTAGTTAATCCATAATTTCCAATTAACGGGTAAGTCATTACTACACCCTGACCTGCATAAGATGGGTCAGTAAAGATTTCTAAATATCCTGTCATAGAAGTATTAAAAACAACTTCGCAAATAATATCCTTATTTGCCCCTATTCTTTCGCCTTCATAAACACT
The DNA here is from genome assembly GCA_017626365.1 of Clostridia bacterium. Lineage (GTDB taxonomy): Bacteria > Bacillota > Clostridia > TANB77 > CAG-508 > RGIG8482. Next base: position 12,585 of record JAGAIV010000008.1, on the reverse strand, counting down.
GCCATTTTCTAATACTAAATAGCCTTTCATTTAGGACCTCCTTTTAAAATTTTCCTAACGTCTATCTTACCATAACTACAAAAAAAATCAAACATTTTTTGATAAAATATTTGATTTTTTGTTTTTCTTGAATTATGTTAATTGCTATGATATAATATTGTGCATGGAGATATCTCCAAAAAATAGAAAGGAGAATTTGTTTATGGAACAAATTACACGGACAACTTTAATTCATGCAGGCAAAGCAAATAATGTTTATGCCACAACTTCACCCGATTATCTGGAGCTTGAATCTTCTGATCGGATTTCTGCGGGAAATGGTGCCAAGAAAGACATTGTAAGCAACAAAGGTATTGCAAACAACCAGATTTCTTCTGCATTATTTCAGTATCTGGAAAGCCATGGAATTCCTACTCACTATGTATGCGAAGGCAGCAATCCTGCTTCTAAGATCGTAAAAAAAGCAACAATGATTCCTTTGGAAGTCATCTGCCGCTTTTACGCTGTCGGTAGTTTCTGCAAACGCTATGGATGCGAAAAGGGAAAAAAATTTGATACTCCTTTTGTAGAATTTACCTTCAAGCACGATAATCCGGATGCACCAGCTTTAAGTGATCCGCCAATTGACCGTAAGACCATTCCGCTCTTATCAGAATTAACTTTGGTCAGTGATGAACGGGAAGTTGCTTTAATCGAGTACTATACGGCAAGAGTAGGAGAACTGATGCGTGAGTTTTATATAAAACTCGGTGTCAATTTGATTGACTTTAAGCTTGAGTTTGGTCGTCTGCCGTCTGGCGAAATTATTCTTTGTGATGAAATTTCACCTGATACTTGCCGCTTGATTGATTTGAAAACCGGCGAAAGTTTGGATAAGGATCGATTCCGCGAAGATTTGGGGGACGTCAGCAAAGGGTATGAAGAAATTTTAAAACGTGTTTGTGACCAGTAAGTAACAGATTCCAAGAAAAAGAGAATCCCGCGATAGATTATGTTTCTACCTCGAGATTCTTTTTTATAATTATTTTTCTTTACAACAGCAATTTATCATAATTGCATCGTTAAAACCTTGCTTATAATACTTTTTATCATAATACGCCATTTTAATTTGATAATTAATCACTAAATCATCTAATTGTTCACTTAGCTTTTCCTTTATTTCTTTACATTCTTCTGGTAAATCTTGAATAGTATTTTGTAATTGCTGGGTTGTTATATCTTTTAATGTTTTTTCTAAAACTTTGATATCCTCTTTTCCATCTTCTAGCATATCTTCTTGCCTTAAGTTAAAAAAAGCATCTAATATATCATTTTCTTTCATACTCATCACCTAAAACTAGTATGAATCTTTTTATGTTTTTTTATACAAATAAATATTGAGCTGGGTCAACATATACTCCGTTTTTACGAATTTCAAAGTGTAAGTGTGAACCGGTAGAATTTCCAGTACTTCCTACCGCTGCAATTACATCTCCTGCTGTAACGTTTTCTCCTTTTTCTTTATATAACTTACTACAATGTCCATAATAAGTAGTAATTCCATTTCCATGGTCAATAATAATTAGATTTCCATACCCACCCATCGTTCCGGAAAAAATGACAGTTCCACTTGCTGCTGCTTTTATTGGTGTTCCTGTTTTTGTTGCAATATCTAAACCTTTATGTTCATGGTCTCTAACTGCTTCTTTTGAACCATAACGTGATGTGATATTTCCTTGAACCGGAACAACTGCAATATAGACTCCATCAATTGTTGCTTTTTCTTTCTTTTGCTCTTCTTGTATTTGTTTATCCACTTCTATTGCTAAATTTTCATAAATAGTTGCTATGTCTACATTTTCTTCTATTTCTAATTTTCTTGTATAAGCTGTTTTTATGCTAATATCTATTTCTTCACCAAATTCTTCGTTTAGTTTTTCTACCACTTCATTTGCTTGTTCTATTGATTTAAAATTTTCTTTTTCTTCTCCATTTATACAAACTGTATACTCAAAATATGTGATATCTGCTTTTTCTTTTAATGCTAGTATTATTTCTTCTTCATTTAGTTCTTGTTGTCTTTCTATTAGTTTAAATTCATAACTTGTATATGCATCAAAATCTGCAAAAGCGATATTTTCTTCTTCGTTGTTATTAAAAGTTTCATATATTGTTTGTTCAAATTTATTTTTATCTCCTATATATCCTACAAATTCTCCATCAATTGAGATTTGATAAACTGGTTTCATCTTTATTAATACCATCGTAATTAGAATAAGAGCACCAATTGCTATTATATTTGTAAGTTTGATTGCCTCTTTTGTATAGTATTTTATTTGCTTACTAAAAATATAAATTCACTCTCCTTTTGATTTTTTTACAAAGAATATCTTTCCATTATACACAATATTTTGCCCTTTTTCAACTTATGTATACTTAATTTTGTTGAATTTATCATTTTTTGTTAATTTTTTTCTTTTATATTCCAATTTTGTATTATATTTCCTTTGTTTTTCTCTTATTTTCTTACTTTTTCTTTTATTTTTATATAAGAGAACCCTAATCGTTAATACGACTAGGGTTCTTACGAAACTTATTTATATAGAAACATCAAAATAACTACTAATTTCTTCTAACTCTTTAAACTCTCCTTGTCTCAATACTTCATAAACTACAATTGCTACTGAATTTGATAAATTTAAAGAACGTAAATGTGGTTTCATTGGAATTCTGATTGTCTTTTCTATATATTTTTTTAAGATATCTTCCGGTAATCCTTTGGTTTCTTTTCCAAATACAACAAATACTTCTTCTAGAGATGAATATATATCTTGTGAATAGACTTGTTTTCCTTTTGTTGTTACAAAAAACATATTATTCTTTTCTGGTGGGTAACTTTGCAAGAACTTTTCAAAAGAATCGTGTTCTTCTATTTCTAATTTATCCCAATAATCAAGCCCTGCTCTTTTTACATACTTATCTTCCAAACTAAAACCAAGTGGTCTTACTAAATGTAATTTTGCTCCTGTTGCTGCACAGGTTCTAGCAATATTTCCTGTATTTTGTGGTATTTCTGGTTCTACTAATACAACATGTAATTTCATTCTTTCTCCTTTTTGCCAATTTTATATTGACTTTTTGTTAATTTTATTATACTATCTTAAAAGAAAATAAGGAAAAGCAGATTGTGGTTACCATTTCACTTACATAAGAAAGTGAGGTGGTGAACATGCTAGAAGAAATATTATTAAAATTATTGCTATTCGTTGTTACATCAAATATACTTCTTGCTATTATTTCTTTTATTTTAAGTTTAATCTTAATATTTAAACTTTTCAAAGAAAATCACATCTCTGCTGACCAATAGAGATGTGACTTTTAATTCTATCATATTGGTAACCACTTTTGTGGCTCCTTATTTTCTATTTTTATTATAACACAATTTTATAATTTGTAAATACCTTTTTGTCAATTTACTTATATTTCCTCAAATCTCTTATTAATTACTTTCCAATTTATAATATTTTTAAATGCATTGATATATTCTGCTCGGTTTGCTTTGTATTGTAAAAAGTAAGAATGTTCCCACATATCTAAAACCAATATTGGTTTACATCCCCATAGGGTTAAATTCTGATGTTTTTCGCATTGTAGAATTTCTAATTTTTGAAAATTTGGTACCCAAGCAACTATGCACCAACCGAGAAGCTTCTACTACTTTTGCTGCTTCTATAAATTGATTTTGAAACTTATCGAAACTTCCAAAGTCTTTTATGATTTGTTCCATTAGTTTGTTACTTGGCATTGTTGGAACGGGAACTCCCATGTTTTCAAAAAACATTTCATGTAAAATTGCTCCTGAACCAAAGAAACTTAAGTCTCGCTCTAGGCATTTTATATTTTCAAAATTATTTTCTAACCTCGCACGTGCTAACTTTTCTTCTGTTTTATTGGTATTATCAACATATCCCTTATACAATATATTATAGTGAATATCTAGTGTTTCTTTGCTATAATATGGCTCTAATGCATTTAAATTATAAGGCAGTGGTATCATTTTAACCATAAAAAAACCTCCCATCATCTTAAAGTATATGCAAATTTTACATATTTATTAATTAAGATGATAAGAGATTGCTTTTACATTATTTTTTAATGCTATTTTCTGCATAAGAATTGTTTACAATTTTTTCATATGGTGCTCTTTGTTTTAATTCTCCGGCTTCTTCCATGACTGTTTGTAACCTATCAAATGATTCTTCTTTTAGAATAGGATTTTCGTTCCATGCATCAATATCAATATAGCTTTGTAGAACATTTGCTAGTAATTCTACATCTGTGTCTGGGAAAAAGCTTTGTATTTTTTCTGCAATTTCTGTTGCAGAATGTTCTTTTACCCATACTTGACCTTTGTAGATTGCGTCTGTAAATTTTTGAATAATATCAGAATTTTGTTCAATATAACTCTTTTTTGCAAAATATGCTGTATATGGAATTTCTCCTGCTTCTTCTCCAACCGATGCTACAACATATCCTTTACCTGCATTTTGCGTCATAGTTGCTGTTGGTTCAAATAGTGTAACATAGTCTGCTGTTCCTCCGGTAAATGCTCCTGCCATTAAATCAAATTTAATGCTATCATCTAGTGTTAAATCTTTTTGTGGGTCTAATCCGTTTTTTCTTAAGACGTATTCTAGTGTCATATATGGAACTCCGCCTTTTCTTCCAGGAATAACGGTACTGCCTTTTAAATCTGCCCATTTGAATTCTTTATCATTGGTTCTACTAACTAAGAAAGAACCATCTTTTTTTGTTAATTGTGCAAAAACTTCTGTATAATCTTCTTTTCCTTCGTTATATACGTATATGGATGCTTCCGGTCCTGCAAAACCTATGTCACTTTGACCAGCAAGCACTGCAGTCATTACTTTATCTGCTCCTTGGCCTGTTGTTAGTTCAATTTCTAAGCCCTGTTCTGCAAAATATCCATTTGCTATGGCAACATATTGTGGTGCATAAAAAACAGAACGAGTTACTTCATTTACACGAATTATTTTTAAAGCATCATTACTTTTCTTATTTTTTAGCACAACAGTTGTAATTGCTATCGAAATAACTAAAACACATATTACTGCTGTGATGATAATTTTTTTCATTTTTTCCTCCTTTTAGAATCCTCCGTCTTGCTTCGCAAGCCACCTCCTTTAAATAAAGGAGGCTTACTCGGACGAGCAATGAAAAGCCCCTACTAGCATTATATCTTAATTCGTAGAGTAAAGGCCCCTTTACTTAAGGGGGCTGTCAGCGTAGCTGACTGGGGGTTCTTTTATTTTTGTCCTTTTTGGACGATTTTTCCTAATAGAACAACACCTTGGTACATGACCCCTGCAACAACTGCTAAAATGATAACACTTGTCATAACGAGGTCTAGTTGGAATACTTGCCCTCCATAGACAATTAAGTATCCTAATCCTGCTTTTGATACTAAAAATTCTCCTGAAATAACACCTACTAGAGAAAGTCCAATGTTTACTTTTAGAGAATTAATAAAAGTGGAAATGTTAGCAGGAATAACAATTTTAGTTAAAACTTGAAATTTACTAGCATTAAAAGTTCTTGCCATTTTTAATAACTCTTTATCGGTATTTAAAAATCCATTCAAAATTTCAAGTACGGTTACAATTAAAGAAATCGCAAGTGCCATTACAATAATTGCTCCCATTCCTGCTCCTACCCATATAATAATAACTGGACCTAAAGCAATTTTAGGTAAGCTGTTTAACACAACTAAAAATGGGTCTGCAACACTGGATAAAAATTTTGACCACCATAAGATAATGGCAATCAAAACGCCTAATATTGCACCGGAAGCAAATCCAATGATAGTTTCAAAACAAGTTACTCCTAAATGGGTTAATAAATCATTCCCAGATAAGTTCATAAATGTTTTTACAATACGACTAGGCTGGCTTGCAATAAAGCTATCAATTACACCGATATTTGCTAATATTTCCCATGCTGCTATAAATCCTACCACAATCATAATCTGTACCATAAGTATTGCTATTTTGTTTCTTTTTTGTTTTCTTAAGTATTTTAGCCTATCTTGCGATATGGTTTTCTTATCCATGTACATCAAGCTCCTTCCATAAGCAGTCAAAATATTGACTAAACTTAGGGCTTTTTCTGCAATTCAATGGATCCCTATTTTCCATTTCAAAATCAATTGTATATATGTTTTTTACATGGGCTGGTCTATGGCTTAGTACTACTACCTTGTCTGACATACTAATTGCTTCTGAAATATCATGGGTAACCATCAACATCGTCATGTTTTCATTTTTTAAAATCTGGTATACATCTTTAGTTACCATGAGTCTTGTTTGATAATCAAGTGCAGAAAATGCCTCATCTAATAGTAATATTTTTGGTTTTACTGCTAATGTTCTAATGAGAGCAACTCTTTGTCTCATTCCTCCGGATAGTTGCGAAGGTAGTTTATCTTTAAATTCATATAAATGATATTTCTTTAGTAACATATTTACATAGGCTTTGTTCTCTTCGTTTTTATTTCCGTCTTATTTCTAGTCCAAATAGGACATTATCGTAAATCGTTCTCCATTCTAGTAAACTGTCTTTTTGCAACATATATCCTACTTTTTCTGATATTCCATTCGTCTCTTCTTGTTCTATCCATATTTTACCCGATGTCTTTTCTTCTAAGCCTGCTATCAAAGATAAAAGAGTTGATTTTCCACATCCACTAGGTCCAATGATACTAATAAATTCTCCCTCTTTTACCGAAAAACTAACATTTTTTATTGCTTCTAACTCTCCATTTTTCGCCTGATATTTTTTTGTTACATCTTTTATTTTTAATATCTCTTCCATTTTTTCCTCCTTTTACACCTATCTATTTTAGTATATTCGTATTTAGAAAAAATGGTTAAACATATAGCAAAAAGAGCAGACAATAATCGTCTGCTCAAATATATTTTTTACTCTTAATTCTTCACCATTCATTCTTCACTTTTGTGAAGCAATACCTTATCTTCCGCCCATTCCGGCCTCCGCCTCCACCGAAGCCTCCGCCACCGGAGAAGCCTCCTCCTGAACCAGAACCTGAAGAATAGTTCGTTAATGCTGTATAAGAACTACCAATTGATGAGTTTAAACTTGATAGGAATGAATTTCTGTAACTTCCTGAGTACATTAAATACATATATGCATATCCATGTGAAGTCATATATTCTTCATCTGATATTTGTGGATATACCACTTTTAGTTGTTTTAATACTTTTTCACTAATCCCAAAAGCAGTTGCATAAACTAAGTATTTTTCCCATAGCACTAATTCTGGAACTTCTTTTTCTTTCATTAGTGAAAATTCTTCCATATAGCGTTTTAATCCTAACCATTGCTCTTTTTCATTTACTCCGTTTTTGAGTTAATTGGTTATATCGTGAACTAATTATATAGCTGTAAATTGCTGCAATTAATGATGGTATAAATAAAATTTGCATCATTCCAATACTAAATATTGTTAAGAACGTATATCCAATTCCTTTTGCTATCCATTTTTCAAATGTTTTAATAGATTGTTTATCGTAGTTTCCTTTTTCTTCTTCTATATTCTTTGCTTGTTCTTCTATTTTATTAATTTTACTTAATACTGTACTTGAATGATTTTTTGCATATTTTTCAAATTCTTTCATAGTAAAAGATTTTGTTTCGTTATTTGCTACTTTTTCCAATAATTCATAAACTATTTTTTCATCTTCTGTAAGAGTCACTATATCTTTTTGTTTTAATGTAACTTTTATTTCATCCTTCTTTCCGTCGATTGGTTCAAAACTAATATATCCTTTTAAGCATAGGTCTAGCATTGTAGCTGACAATACTTTACTCATATTATATTGTAACCCTGTGCTTTTGAAGTAATATAAAAATCCTGCCTGCGCTGGTGTTGCTTTTTCATCTGGTATGTCTCTAAAATATTTTGTTTCCATTTCTGGTTTTATAATTGGATGCTGTTTTAATTCTTTGTGATATTTTATAATTTTTTTAATAATGATAATTGCTAAAATAATTCCAATAACATTTGAAACAATAAAAAATATTTTTATTGCTGCTTTTATATTTTCTTGTCTTTGTATCATTTCTTCTCTTCTACGATTTGCTTCATCTGCCCATTCTTGCTCTTGCAAAAGAATACTTTGTAGTTTGTTTTGATTACTTATATTTTGATTAGTCGAGAATACATAAGTAGGTGTTACTACTCTTGCTTCTAGCATTGTATTTTCTTCTAAATCTTCTACTTCAAAGTTTATCGTATCATATGAAGTAATGGTAATATTCCCATTTAATGGTCCATGTGCCCATGTTTTTAAATCTTCTTTATTTGTAACTGCATATGGTAATTTTATTGTTCCCGTTACTAGATTAGCTGGAATTTCTGATTCTGTGCTTATAAATTGCCAATAAAATTCAGAACAATCTGCATAATTCTTGACTGCATCTACAATCGTATAACTAATTTTATAGGTTCTCGTTGTATCTTCTGCATGAACACCCCATGCAATTTCAAACTGTCCTTTTTTATTTTTTAAGGCATAAAAACAGTTTTTATCTACATGATATTTTTCTTGATAAATTTTAGTAAAGTCTACATTTCCGGAACTTTTCACTTCTTGCACTTTTACATTATTAATTTCTTTGTATTTACTAGAATCAATTTCAAATGTTTTAAATAATGTATTGGTATCTTCTATATAAATTCTCCAAGTTTCTACGACATCTGCTGTTCCATCTGCATTTAATTGTACTTGATAATCTAATACTTTTAGTTTTAAGTCACCTGCATTTGATATATTAGATATGATTAAAATACTAAAGAATGCGATGAATGCAACGATTAATTTGTTCATTGTTTTTCTCATATATTCTCCCCCTCATCTTATTATACATTCTATTCGATTATTTCCTTCTTTTCAATAGTTTTTCTTAATTTCCTTTAACAAAAATTTTAAACTTTAATTTATTAGACGAAAGAGCAAACAACATGTGTTTGCTCTTTCTATGTTTGGTAAAATTTCTTCAATGCCTGCTGTACTTCAGATGAAAGACTCTTACTTCTGTTATATGTTCTTTGCATAATTAAGCTTTCAGTTTTATGGCTATATGTTCTCTCCTCTAACTGCATAACAATATGACCTGTCTGTTTGTAAAACGTAATTCTTGCTCCATGGACTATGTACTCCTCTTTTTCGATTGGAAATATATATGCCCACTTACATGCTGTTTCCATAATTTGATTTGGTGCACCTACAAGAATCCCATTATCCGTGTATCCAATAATTCTATGGTTATCCTGATAGATAAAGTATCCATCATATACTGCTACCAAAGAATCACCAAATAATTCAGTATATTCCTTATCTTCCTCTAAGCTTCCCCGCTCCCATCTTAATATAATATGAAATATTTTTGGCATATTCTTCTCTCCTTTCATCACTTTATAAAGTAATTACTACATACTATTTTACCATATATATGTTAACATAATTTTTGTTTTTTGGCAAGTTTTTCTTAATAGTCCATTTTATCCTTATACCCATACACTACTTTTCCAAATTTGATTTCATTGAATTTCTTTTGTATTTCAATGATGATAAGTGGTGAAATCGAAATTGCTCCTACATATAACCAACCTTTCATATCTAATGGTGCTAAATTAAATATACTTGCTAGTGTTGGAATACATACCACACCAATTTGTAAAATAGTTCCAATGATAAAGGCTCCTACTAAATAGCGATTTTCTAAAAATCCGGTTTTAAAGATAGATTCTTCACTTTTAATATTGAAACTATGTACTAGTTCTAATAATCCTAACGATAAAAATGCCATTGTTCTTCCTGTTTCTAACCCGTATAAATGATTTCCAATGCTAAAGGCAAGTAAAGTAAGCATACCAAGCATAGTTCCTTCTACAAAAATTTTTCCCCATAAGCCATCTGCAAAAATTCCTTTTTTAGCATTTTGTGGTTTTCGGTTCATAATATCATGGTCTGGTCTTTCTAAACCTAAGGCAATTGCTGGAATAGAGTCGGTTACTAGATTAATCCATAATAATTGAATAGCAAGTAGTGGCGATTCTAATCCTAACACTAATCCCATAAATATAGTTACGATTTCTCCAACATTAGTAGAAATCAAAAAGTGAATTGCTTTTCGTATATTATCAAATATATTTCTTCCTTGTTTTACTGCTTTTACAATGGTAACAAAATTATCATCAGTTAAAATCATATCGGAAGCATTTTTAGCAACATCGGTTCCATTTTTTCCCATAGCAATTCCAATGTCTGCATTTTTTAGAGCTGGAGCATCGTTTACCCCATCTCCTGTCATAGCAACAACAGCACCAGTGCTTCTAAATGCTTTTACAATTCTTACTTTATGTTCTGGTGAAACTCTAGCAAAAACGGAATAACGCATAATGTTTTTTTCTAATTCTTGATCCGATAGTTTATCTAACTCACTTCCTGTGATCGCAAGGTCATGAATTCTTAAAATTCCTAGTTCTTTTGCAATGGCAGTTGCTGTTACCACATGATCTCCTGTAATCATAACTGTCTTAATTCCTGCTTTTTTACAAGTTGCTACTGCCTCCTTTACTCCAACTCTAGGTGGGTCCATCATACCAATTAGTCCGCATAAAGGTAAGGTCTTTTTCAATGATTTGGGAATCGATTTGTTCTGGTAAAACATCAAAATCTCGATACGCCACTGCCAATACTCTTAGTGCTTTTTCTGCCATTTGCCTGTTGGCTTTTGTAATTTGTTCACTTTCTTTCCCTGTTAATACACTTTCTTGTCCATTATAATAATAGTTCCTACAACGCTCCAATAAAACATCTGGTGCTCCTTTGGTAATTATGCGATATTTTCCCCCATATTTATGAATGGTTGTCATTAATTTTCTTTCGGAATCAAATGGAATTTCATTAATTCTTGGGTAACGTTTTTCCCATTCAACTTTGTTTTCACCTACTCGCAAAGCTTCATTGGTAATCGCAATTTCGGTTGCCTCTCCCGATGCCTCTTGTTTTCCTTTTTGGTTTTGAATTTCGCAATCGGTACACATACTGCTAAGTCCTAATATGTATTTGTATTCTCTCTCAATTGCTACTCTACCATTCACGTCTTCTACATCTACTACTTTCATCTTATTTTGCGTTAAAGTTCCTGTTTTATCGGAACAAATAACACTACTGCTCCCTAATGTTTCTACTGCTGGTAGCTTTCGGATGATGGCATTGTTTTTCGCCATTTTAGTAACTCCAATGGATAGCATAATGGTAACAATAGCAGGTAGTCCTTCTGGAATTGCTGCAACAGCAAGTCCCACTGATGTCATAAACATTTCTCCTATTGGAATTTTTTTGATAATACCAATGATAAAAATGGCAAAGCAAATTAACAAGCAAGCAATTCCTAAGTTTTTTCCTACTGCATCTAATTTCTTCTGAATTGGTGTTTGCGGAGCAACATCTTTCATAATCATTTTTGCAATTTTTCCAACACTTGTATTCATTCCTGTCTCTACTACAATTGCCTCTGCATGTCCTTTTACAACAATACTAGTTGCAAAAACCATATTCATTTTATCTGCAAGGGATACGTCATTTTTCAGTAAAACAGTCGCATCTTTTTCAACTGGCAAATTTTCTCCCGTTAATGCTGATTCTTCTACTTTTAATTGAAATGCTTTGATAAGTCTACAATCTGCCGGCACAAAATTCCCGGCCTCTAATATTACAATATCTCCTCTTACCAGTTCCTCACTTTTAACTTTCATTACTTTTCCATTTCTTCTTACTTTAGCAATAGGAGCCGCCATTTTCTTTAACGCTTCTAACGATTTTTCTGCTTTTGCTTCTTGTACTAATCCCATAATCGCATTGAACACTACAATAGCAATAATAATAATGGAATCCATGTAATCGTTTGTTCCTTCTATATATGCCATAACAGCAGAAATAACGGATGCAACAATTAAAATGATAATCATAAAATCATTAAATTGTTTTAAGAATTTAATCACGATATTTTCTTTCTTTTTCTCTTGCAATTTATTTTTTCCATCTTTTGTAATCCTCTTTTTTACTTCCTCCTCACTTAATCCCTTATGAATATTCGTCTTTAAGTTTCTTTCCACTTCATCGACACGCAATGTATGCCACATAAAATCCTCTCCTTTGTTCGTTTTTTATATCTATATGCTTGTACGAGATTTTTATGATTATAATTGTTATTTATCCTTTTACTTTATTTAGATTACAAAAAGACAGTGACTCATATATCTCTATATGAGTCACCTTCTAAATTATTACTACTACCAAATTATCTAAAATGCAATATAGGTATTTGGGTCTATACTATGTCCTGAACCAGATGCTGTTCTTAATTCAAAGTGTAAGTGATGTCCTGTACTGTTTCCTGGATTTGGGTCGGTCTCCGGATCTCCTCCCTCTTTTCCTATTACTTCTCCTTGTGTTATGCTTTGTCCTACTGTTACATCAATTTCGGATAAGTGTGCAT
>JAGAIV010000007.1 GCA_017626365.1 Clostridia bacterium | reverse complement strand
TGTATGTTTTATCATGTTTATGATTTATCTTTTTCTCTCTTATTACTACATATTCTTCTTCATCTTCTCGTAATACAAATATATCTTTTTCTTCATCATATATATACTTAACTATATCATCCCTACTAAGTATATAATAATAAATATCTGTCTCTTTGTCAATATTTTCTTTAAAATTATTCTTGTCTTCTATTTTTCTCTCCTCCGTTTCTTTTTATTTTCTTTGCTTTTTGGAATTTTATTTTAGATTAAAATTCTTTTGATATAAATTTTTATTAGAAAAGCACGAGATGTGCTAACAGAATAATCTTGTTATATCACATCTCGTGCTTACGTGTAAATATGTTTTCATAAAAATTATATAATTTATTTTTCATCAAAAGTCGCATTTTGTCGATATTTACTGTTTCTCATATCAAAATTATCCATTCCTTTTTACATTTTTTTCATATTTCTTTTGACATTTTACTTGAATTTATTTTACTTTTATTATAGTATAATATAAGAAATTTTTATTTGTACTAAGGAGGAAATTTTAGATGCCTAAAACAACAAAAGATGTAACGAAAAAAACTGCAAAAAAAGAAACCACAAATTCTAAAAATTCAACAAAAAAAACAACTAAGAAGAGTAATTCTGTAACGAAATCGAAATCTGTTGCAACTAAAAAAACTGCAACAAAAAAAGATACTTCAGTTACTACTAAAAAGAAAGCTACTACCACTAAAAGAACCTCTTCTAGTGCTAAGAAGAAAACCTCTTCTGTTAAAAAATCTACTAATAAAAAAGTCGATTTTGTAGAGTATTATGATTTACCTTATCGATATAACCAAACAACTGTTAAAGTTCTTGCTCAAACTCCACAAATGTTATTTGTATATTGGGATATTTCTGATGAAGATAGATTAGCTTTTACTACAAAATTTGGTGATGACTTTTTTAATAAAACAAAACCTGTTTTATTGGTTCATAATGAAACCATGAATTATACTTTTGAAGTTGAAATAAATGATTTTGCAAATAGTTGGTATTTGCATGTTAACGATGCCAATTGCAAATATGTAATTGAACTTGGTAGACGTCCAAATTTATATCAAGATACAGTAAAGGAAAGTTATATATATGTAACTTCTTCTAACGAAATGGATGCTCCAAATGACCATATTTTATTTGAAAAATTTAATCCTAATGTTTCATATAGAAATGTTAAAACTGGTGAATTGTCCAAAAAAGATTTTTCACATTTATCTAAGTTTAAGAATATGCAAGAAATTTATGGTATTTATGATTTATATAAAAAAATTTATAAAAATGAATTATTTGATGAAATAGTAGATGGTAATTTATCAAATTCCTCTTCTCTTTCCTCTTCACAATTCAAATAAAATTTAAGGGCAGATATGAAATCTGCCCCTACCTATTTTTATTTTTTACGAAGGAGAAATTTATGAATAAACAAGAAAAAGGATATGTTAGCTTTGTACTACATGCACATCTACCTTTTGTGCATCATCCCGAAAGTGAAAACTATTTAGAAGAACAATGGCTCTTTGAAGCAATTTCTGAAACTTATATTCCTTTACTTACCAATTTCAAAAAATTAGTAGATGAAGGTGTTGATTTTAGGATTACCATGTCTATGACTCCCCCTCTTCTTAATATGTTAGATAATAAATTATTACAAAGAAGATATATTAAATATTTAAAAAAACATATTGAGCTTTCAAAAAAAGAAATAAAACGAACTGCCTATGATAAACGTTTGAATGATTTATCTTATTATTACTTTAATCGTTATTCAAATGATTTACACATTTTTAAAGATATCTATAACTGTAATTTAATTGAAGGTTTCAAGCATTTTCAAGATATTGGCGTATTAGAAATTATTACATGTGGTGCAACACATGGATATTTTCCTATTTTATACGTAAATGAAAATACCATACGAGCTCAAATTGGTGTCGGTGTTCAAACTTATGAAAAGTATTTTGGAAGAAAGCCACGTGGTATTTGGCTTCCAGAATGTGGTTATGTACCAGAAGCAGATAAATATTTAAGAGAATTTGGTATTGAATATATTATTACAGAATCTCATGGAATTTTGTATGCTGACCCCACTCCTGTATATGGTACTTATGCACCTATTGTTTCTCCAAATGGAGTGGTTGCTTTTGGTCGTGATATTGAGTCTTCTCGTCAAGTTTGGAGTTCAATTAATGGTTATCCTGGAGATTACAATTATCGCGAGTTTTATCGTGATATTGGCTATGATGTAGATTATGATTACATTAAACCATATATTACCTATGATGGAATTCGAGTTCCTACTGGAATTAAGTACTATCGTATTACTGGTGATACTGGCGAAAAAGATTATTATAATCCTACTTGGGCTATGGACAGTGTAGAAAAACAAGCAGGTCATTTCTTTGATTGTAGACAAGCACAAATTACAAATCTTGCCAGTTACATGGATAAACCACCTATTATCTTATGCCCTTATGATGCCGAACTTTATGGACATTGGTGGTATGAAGGTCCAGATTGGTTATATGTTTTATTTAAAAAGATTTATTATGACAAATGTGATTTTAAACTAATCACACCAAGTGAATATATTAACCGTTACCCAGAAATTCAGATTTCTACTCCTTGCCGTTCTAGTTGGGGTGCAAATGGTTATAGTGGTGTTTGGTTAAACCCAACTAACGATTACGCACATCGTCATTTACATGTTGCAGGAGATAGAATGGTAGAACTTGCGAGATCTTACCCAAATGAAAAAAATAAACTTCGTAAGCTTGCTCTAAACCAATGTGCAAGAGAATTACTTCTTGCTCAAAGTAGTGATTGGTTATTCATTATTACAAACGGAACTATGGTAGATTACGCCAAAAAACGAATTAAAGATCACATTGGAAGATTTACAAAATTATACGAACAAATAAAATCAGATTCTATTGATGAAGAGTTTTTAAAAGATATTTCAAAAAAAGACCCAATTTTTCCAGAAATTGATTATATGATATATTATTAAGGTGATTTCAAATCACCTTTTATTAATTTAAAACAAGTTTCCTTTCTAATGTAAATTGCATAAAATAATGTATAGCAAAACTTTTTTTGGTAGATACTATTTACATATAAATGAAAGGAGATTTTTTGAACATGAAATCTATCTGTGTTAAAAGCAATAATAAATATATTATAGATTATCTACTAAAAGAATTTTCAAAACTTGATTTAGAAAGCATTTATTTGTCAAGCCATACTTTTAAAATTTATGATAATGTTATTGTTCACTATACAGGTGATGATATTGATAGATTTCAAAATTATTTATGTGATATTGTAACAAAATGTATTATATTCTTTTATGAAAAAAATATAATAAAAAATTTAATCGAATATAATTATTTTTATTTTAGTGATATAGAAAAGCAAAAAATATTAGAAGCTTGCACAGATTTATTTAATGAATTGGAATCTTATAATGAAAAGTATAATGCCATTTTTTCTTCTTTAGATTCCTATTTTGAAGAACATCATTCACTTGTTTTAAATGGTTTTGTTAATTTTAGATTAAAAAATTATCGTGAAATTTTAGACTACACAATAGACATAGCTGTTAGTAATTTTTTAATTGAGCGTGAATATCATGAATTTATTGATGTTTTGCATTTATATGTAAATTCAAAACAAAGCGGAATCGATACAGTTCATCTTGTATATGCTAATAAAGATTCTATTTTATTAGATAATAATAAAGATTTAATCTCAATTGATACCAGCCTTTTAAATGCAACATATTTATCTGATATTTCTTTTTCTTCGAATGATTACTGTTTAAATACACTACTTAATATTTTACCTAATAAACTATATATTCATTTAATTAATGGTTATGAAGACGAATTTATTACTACTTTAAAATTAATTTTCGATTCTCGAGTTTGTATATGTACAGATTGTGATATCTGTCATGTATACCGTTTGACGAATCATGTCATATCTAAGGATAATCTTTAAAATTTCTCTTTACTCTACGTAATTTATGATATATAATAATTTACGTGGAGGTTTTTTTATGGAAGAAAACAAAAAATTAGTTACTATCCTTGTTCCTGCATACAATGAACAAGATGTATTAAATATGTTGTACGATAGATTAAAAACTATTATGGATAAGCTTTCAAAATATAATTTTGAAGTTCTATTTGTAAATGATGGAAGTAAAGATGATACTTTAAAAATTATGAAAGATTTAAGAAAAATAGATAATCGAATATGCTATTTAAATCTTTCTAGAAATTATGGTAAGGAAACCGCTATGATTGCTGGTTTAGATTATTCAAAAGGTGATTGTGTCATTATTATTGATGCTGACCTTCAAGATCCTCCTGAATTAATCCCCCAAATGCTTGAATACTGGGAACAAGGTTATGATGATGTTTATGCAAAAAGAAAATCTAGAAAAGGTGAAAGTTTCTTAAAGAAATTTACTTCTAAAATGTATTATAAAATGTTACAAAGTGTTACTAATATTGAAATTCAAAAAGATACTGGAGACTTTAGATTACTTGATAGACGTTGTGTAGAAGCTTTAAAATCAATTCGTGAATCACAAAGATATACAAAAGGCTTATTTAGTTGGATTGGCTACAATAAGAAAGAAATTTTATTTGACCGTGACCCTCGTGCTGCTGGTCAAACAAAATGGAACTATGGAAAATTAATCAATTTATCAATTGATGGGCTAACTTCATTTACAACTGCCCCTCTTCGCTGGGCTGCTGTTATTGGTATATTAGTTTCTTTAGCAGGATTTATTTATATGCTTGGAATTATTTTTAAAACATTATTTTATGGAGTAGATGTTCCTGGTTATTCATCAACGATGGTTGTTATTCTTTTCTTAGGAGGAATTCAACTAATATTCTTAGGGGTAATTGGTGAATATTTAGGAAGAACTTTCAATGAATCAAAGCAGCGTCCAATTTATTTTGTAGACCGCTATAATGATGAAAAAGAAACAAATGAAAGATTAAATAAAAATTAGGAGTAATTACTATGTCAAGTTTTGTACTAAAAATGATTGCAATGGTTACTATGTTTTGTGACCATTTAGGATATGCCTTATATGGAAAGTTTTCATATTTTAATTATATTGGTCGCCTTAGTTTTCCTCTTTTTGCTTTTGGCATTAGTGAAGGATATCTTCATACAAAAAGCAAAAAAAATTACTGTATGCGTTTGTTAATGTTTGGAATTATTTCCCAAGTCCCTTTTATGTGGTTTAATTCTATATTCAAAACCGAATTTAGTTTAAATATATTTTTCACTTTACTTATTGGGTTAATCTCTATTATTGGTTATGAACAATGTGAAAATAAAGCTATTGGTATTTTATTAGTTGCTTGCCTTGCAAGTACTGCAGATCTTATTAAAGCAGATTATGGCTATTTTGGTGTTTTAATGATTTTTATCTTTCATATTTTCAAAGATAAAAAATGGCTTATGAACTTATCTTATATTGCTTTATGCTTAGTTAGATATTTAGTACTTGCCATTTCAAGTGGTTTTTATGTAGAATACAGTTTACTGTTTATATGGATTTTACTTCCACTAATTTTCATTCATTTCTACAATGGAGAAAAAGGTCCAAATACAAAATACCTTTTATATGGTTTTTATCCTATTCATTTGGTTTTATTGTATGTGTTTCATATTATATTTATATAGATATTTTATAGGGGTCGACGAAATCGTCGCCCCCTACATTTTATCCATTTATATTCTCTGGCTGTGTTGCCATATTAATTCCCCTTGCTACAATAGAACTCATATTTTTGATTAAATCGTCTATTTCTTTTGGTGTTACAATAAAATTATAATCTTCCGGCACTAATACTTGTTTTATCATTTCATATTTATCTTCTTCTTGTAAATTATTTAAAAACTCATTTGAATTTGCTTCTTGTTGTAGTTTACCAATAAATAATTCCAAACTGTCTGCTGCAATTGTTGCAGCATCTACTACTGTTGGAATTCCAAGAGCAATTACTGGTATTCCTAAGGTTTCCTTACTTAAATCTTTTCTTGTATTTCCAACACCTGCTCCTGGAGTTATTCCTGTATCAGCAAGCTGAATTGTGCTACTAATTCTTTCGATGCTTCTAGAAGCTAGCGCATCAATTACAATTAAAAGTTTTGGATTAATATTATCTACTATACCTTTTAATATTTCCAAAGTTTCAATTCCTGTTGTTCCTAGCACTCCCGGTGAAATAGCACTAACAGGTCTTGTATCTTGTGATAAAACTTGTGGCATATAGGTTAAAATATGTCTTGTTACATCTATATCGTTTATTACCTTTGGTCCTAAAGAATCTGGGGTCACATATTGATTTCCCAAGCCTACTACTAGAATTTCATCTTTTGGATTAGCATGTTTTTTAAGTAATTCTTTTAATTCTTTTGCAAGAACTTCTGCAGATTCTTGTATATCCTCCTCCGTTGCAATTTTCAGTTTTTGAATATCAATCGTTATATAATTTCCTATAGGCTTTCCTATAGCTTTTGCCCCATTTTCATCTAGAACTTTAACCCTCGCTATTCGAATCCTTGGTCCATTCTCCTCTTCTTGGGTTTCAATCCCATCAATTTCTTTATCCAAAGCATTTGCTTTTCTATATAAATCTCTTCTTTCTAGCGCCAAATCCGTTCTAAAATTTATATTAGACATAAAAAAACCACTCCTTTTTCATAGTATTTGAAAAATAAGTGATTTTATTCATTCCTCTTTCAGAATCAGACAATATGTTTTATTTACGAACAATACCTACAAAGAATTGCCTCTAAACCCACATTCAAATCAATCATTCCAGATTTATAATTGGTATCTAATTCAATAAGTGCATCTATCATTTTTCTTAATTCTGTTTCATCAAAATAATTTGCTTGTGTTCTATATTTCCCTACCAAAAATGCTTGATTTGGTTTTAACTCTAGACTTTCCGCTATATTTCGATTTTGTTTTATTGCAAGTTTGGTTAAATATAGCTTTTTAAAATGATTATACAAAGTAATTAATATTTTTTGAATTGGCTCTTTTGCGTAAATCAAATTTTTTAAAACAGTCATTGCTTGTTTAATATCTTTTTTTCCTAAGCTATCTGTTAAATCGAATATCACACTTTCCATTTGTTTTACCGCAAGTAAATCTACTGATTCTTTTGTAATAGTCCCATTTTCTCCTGCATATTCAATTTGCTTTCTTATTTCATTTATTAAATCCTGCATACTGCTTCCGTATACATTCTATAAAATATTTTAATGTGGCATCATCTATATTAACCTTATATGCTTTACAAATAGCCTTTAACCTTGCTACAATATTAGGCATTTTTTGATATTCGAAATTGCAAATACTTGCCCCTATTTCTTCTAATGTAGATAGCATTTTTCCTTTATCTACAGATTCTTCTATAAATATTACAAGATTATCTTGTTTTAATATATCCTGATTTTCTTTTAAATAATCTATTATTTTGTCGCGTAATTCTTGAAAAGAAGCACCTTTTTTCTTAAGCTCTCTTTTAAAAATACCTGTATTTTTCACAATCACTATTTTTTTAGGATAGCCAAAAGCTGGAGTTTGTAAATCTGAAATTAATTGTTCTAAATTTGTATCATCAATTTCTATATAATTAATTCCCTTTACCAATTCTCCAAATAATTTTTTTATTCTCTTTACACAAGTATCCATTAAATATGTTTCTTCTCCATAGAAAAGATAAATTGATTCTAATTCTTCATTTTTTAACTTTTTTTCTAATTCTTCTACTGTCATTCTAAGTCCTTCCTTAGAACCCTCCCTTAAATAAAGGAAGCTTTTCTCTATATTTCATAAATACGACTACACGCTAGTGCTAGATTAAATTAGTAGAGTAAAGGCCCCTTTACCTAAGGGGGCTGTCGGCAGAGCCGACTGGGGGTTCTTATAGTTTTTGTGAAAATTTTGCTGAATGTGCATGGCATATGGCTGCTGCCATACTATCTGTTGTATCATCTAATTTTGGTAATTTATCTACATTTAAAATTGTTTTAACCATTTTTTGTACTTGTATTTTATCTGCTCTTCCATAGCCAGTTACTGCCTGCTTAATTTGAAGTGGTGTATATTCAAAAGTGGGAACTCCTTTTCTACACCCTACAACTAAGATAACTCCCCTTGCTTGTGCTACATTTATTGCTGTTTTTACGTTGTTATTAAAGAATAATTCTTCTACTGAAATAGCATCTGGCTTGTATTCATCAATAATTTGTTCTAGGTCGTTGTTTAGTTTTAAAAGCCTTAGTGGAAATGATTCTCCTGCATTTGTTAATACTGCACCTGATGTAATTAGTTTAAATTTATTTCCTATATAATCTATAATACTATACCCTGTGATTGCAAAACCTGGGTCTATTCCTAATATACGCATTTTTTTATGTCCTTTCGGTTCGACGAGGACGTCGACCCCCTACAATTTTATTTTAATAATTTATTTTTCAAATATTATTCTAAATACTTCTGCCACACTCCAACCTTGTGCTAGGGCTCCTTTTGGTAGGTATGGTGTTTTGGAATCGTGTAATTCTGCTATGCTTCCAACCATTCCTTCTTCATAGAATGCTTTTTTATATATCTTATTGATACTTTCTTTAAAATCATCATATTCTTTTTGCCATTGTTTTTTCTTTTTGCTATCTTTACATGCTTTTATCATTGCTTTTTTGCTATTTGCATAAAGACCTAGTAACCATGGCCATGTAATTCCTTGATGATAGCTCATATCTCGTTTGAAAGGTTCTCCTTCATATACTTCTATATAGTTTTCTTCACCTTTTGCTAATGTTTTTAATCCATATGGATTTAATAATTTCTTCGTAACTGTTTCCATCATTTCTTCTGCTATTTTTGAAGTTGGTTCTAAAACCGGATACGATAATGCTAAAGCAAATAATTGATTTGGTCTTATTTTCTTATCTCCTAATACATCATATAAGCATTTTCTTTTTGGATTATAGAACTTTTCTTCAAAAGTATTTTTGCATTTTTCTGCAAGTTCTGCATATTTTTTTGCTTCTTTCGCAGTTTTGAATTTTTTAGTAAGTTCTTCCATAATTTTTAAGGCATTATACCATAAGCTATTCATTTCTACTGTTTTTCCATTTCTTGGAGTAACAGCAAAATCACCATATTTAGCATCCATCCACGTATTTTGTGTTTTCGGCGTTCCACATACTAACAAATAATCTTTATCTAAGTAAATGTTATTATCGTCTACATCGATTCCTGTTTGATATGCATTTATTATTTCTTCTAGATATGGATATATTCTTTCTTCTATAAATTCTATATCATTTGTATAGGATATATATTTTTTTACTTGTTCAAATAATAATAGTGATGCATCTGCACTATTATATAGTGGTCTATTATCGAATCCTGAATATCCATTTGGAACAAGCCCAAATTTTATATTTTTTGTGAAAGTAAGTAATACTTCTCTTGCTATATCAAAACGTCTTGTCATTAATAATAAGCCTTCAAAAGAAATTAATGCATCTCTTCCCCAATCTAAAAACCATGGATAGCCAGCAATTAATGTATGTAAGCTAAAAGATGGTCTATACACAACAAAATTATCAGTTGCTATCATATAATCTCTTATTCTATCTTTTTCTTCTTGTGTCATTGTTTTGTTCTTTACATCAACTAATCCAGATTCTAACATTAGCTGATTTATTCTAACAACTTCTCTACTAATAAGCTCTTTTGCGTTTACTTCTTCTATGTTTTCTTCTAAGGAACAAACAATAGAAATTTCTTTTTCTTCTTTTGGCATGAAATCAATTTCATATCTTCCTACCACTGCATGGTTTTCTTCTGGATAAAATCCTCTTTTTTCCTCTTCTATATAAAACATATTTTTAAAAGTATCATCAATATGCTCTATATAATTTCCTTCACTTGCATGTAAATAAATCGGATTGTCTCTATTATCGTCAATAATAATTTTTACTTTTCTTCCTCTTATTTCTTGTTTTAGTTTGTATTCGTGGTCTACATTCATTTGATGAAAATCCCTATAATTCATAATTGGTGCAAGTGTTAGTTTTGATTGTTTTTTTCCATTCTTTATTTTATAAAGTATTGCTACTGTATTTTTTCCATACTCCATACAAATTAATTTTTTGATTGTTACATCTTCTATTTTGTATGTAAAAATAGGAATATAATCTTTTTCAAAACTTTCTTGATACTGATATCCATCTGATATGTAATCTTTTCCCATATTAGTATAAAGATTATATTTTTTATTATCTATTATAATACTTTCATCTATTTTGGATAAAATCAAAAATCTTCTAGCAGGAGGGGTTAATGGTGCAATTAATAATCCATGATATTTTCTTGTATTACAGTTTAATATTGTAGAAGAAGCAAATCCTCCTATTCCATTAGTTATAATCCACTCTTTGGTTAATCCCTCTTCTAGATTCATCTGCTTTTTTCCAAATTTCATTTGTATTCCTCCGTATTATTCTTTTTCATTCTCATTTGATTTTTTATTTTTTGTTCATCACTTTCTTGTATTGACTTTATTCTTTCTTGATATTTTGCTGCAAATTTACTAGTTCTTTTTTCGTGTTTTGCTTTTGATTTTGTTTTTGTTTTTTCTTGTTTCGTTTTTTGAATTGGTCTTGTATGTTTCTTAAATTTCTTTTCTTCTTTTAATCTTGAATTTAGCATAATGTATTGTGGATCATTTTGCATATCACGATATTTTAAATCATCGCAAATTATTTGTATAATAGCTTCTGCAACTGCTTTCGGACTATGTCTTATATTATCATCGATAATGGTAGATAAATTTCTTTGTAATAATTTAATTCCTTTTTCTTTTGCCTTTTGTATATCTTGCTCTACTAAGTCTTGTCCTTGTCTATTATATTTTCTTACATATTCAGGTACAATTTCTCCAGTATCATAAATACAGTAATCAATGACATTTCCAGCATGGTCAATTATTGCTTGTAAATGATCTGCTATTGAAAAGTTATCTGTTTGTCCTGGTTCTGTCATAATATTATTTACATATATTTTAATTGCTTTACTTTCTTTAATTGTTCTTGAAACATTCTTTACTAATAAATTTGGTATTACGTTTGTATATAAACTTCCTGGTCCTATTACGATAGCATCTGCATTTTTAATTGCTTCTAGTACCCCTGGTGCGGGTACGCAGTTAGTTGGATTAATGTAAATTCTATTAATTTTTGTAACCTTATCAAAAACAATATCTGGTATTTTTTCTTTTTCTTCTACTATCATTCCATTTTCAAGTTCTGCACAAATTTTTATTTCATCTAATGTTACTGGTAATACTCTTCCTGTTATATTTAATACATCTTTACTTGCTTCTATTGATTGTGTAAAATCACCATATACTTCTTTCATAGCATATAAATAAATATCACCAAAAGATAAATCTTTTAAATTATCTCTTTGAAATTTAAAATTTAAAATTTGTTCCATTACTGGTTCATTATAAGAAAGTGCTATTAACGATTCTTTTATATCTTCTAGTGGTAATAAATCTAATTGTTTTCTTGAATTAGAAGGTAATTTTCCATAATCTGAAACAGTAACAATTGCTGTTATATTGCTCGTATAATTTTTTAATCCTTTTAATACAGTATTTAGTCCGCTTCCTCCACCAATTACTACAATATTAGGTCCTTTGTCATATACTTTTTTATTAAAAATTAAAGAATTAATATTTACGTTTTTATTTCCTTTTTCTAAACGTAAATCACTTGCTTCTACTAATACTTCTAATGTTCTTTTTTGTGCAAATATAATTCCTATTATTGTAAGAGTAAATCCTAAAACAAAAAGAACTGCAACTTTTCCTAATTCTAAAAATGTCATTTCTTTTGCTACTAATATACCAGCAATTCCATAACATAGTAGAACAATTCCTACTAAAATCATTAGAAACCATCTCTTCATTTTTGTGCTATTTTTAAACCACGAAAAAAATCCTTTCATCTTGATATCTTCCCTTCTTCTTTATTTTTCACCAATTATTTCTATTTCTAGTTCGATGTTTTTTTCAAATTTCTCATATACTTTTTGCTTTGTATAATCAATTAATTGTAATATGTCTGTTGCTGTTGCATTTCCTATATTAATAATAAATCCTGCATGTAAATCTGAAATTCTTGCTCCTCCAATTTGGTATCCCTTTAGTCCGCATTCATCAATTAATTTTGCAGTAATAAAGTCATTTCCTCTTTTAAATGTACTTCCAGCACTTGGATATGAAATTGGTTGTTTTTCTTTTCGGTATGTAGAATATTCATTCATTTTTTGTTCTATTTCAACTTTATCACCAAACTTAAATTTTAATTTTGATTCTATTATAATCCCCATATTATTTTTAGAAAATATACTTTGTCTATATCCAAATTCTTGGTCTTTATTTTCTAATATTTTTATATTTCCATCAAAATCAAGATATGTCGTAGAAATAACAACATCTTGCATTTGAGCCCCATGTGCTCCTGCATTCATACGAACTGCTCCACCAATAGTCCCTGGAATCCCATAAGCAAACTCAAACCCAGTAAGAGATTGTTTTTTACATTCTACTGCAAGAGCTGTAAGTTTAACACCTGCACCTACTAATACTAAAATTCCATCTGCTTGTTTTTCAAATAATTGTTTTTGTAAGTTTACTTCTAAAACAATTCCTCTAATCCCTTTATCTGTTACTAAAATATTGCTACCATTTCCAATAACAGTAAGAGGAATATTATTTTCTTCTGCAAAGTTTACAATTGTTTTAATATCTTCTATCTGGTCTGCTTTTACATATATATCTGCTATTCCACCTACTTTAAAACTCGTGTGTTTTTTCATTGGTTCATCTTGTAAAACAGTAGATGTTTTACAAATATTTCTTAAGTTTTGAACGATATTACTTCTATCCATAGCTTCTCCTTTATTGATAAAAACTATTTCCTTTTACATATAAAGCATTATTATTGCTTGTGGTCTTTTGTGTGATATTCATTACTTCTCCCGAAACATAGTTTATAATGTATTCATCATTAGTATCTTTTATCCCTATCTCTAATAAAGCTGCTTTATCTAATCTATAATAATCTTTATTTGAATAATTATCTGGAATGCTTACTAAGGTTATTCCTAACTCTTGTGCTATTGCTTGAACTTCTGTTAATTGCATTTTATTTCCAACTAATATACCTTTATCTTTTACTGTTTGAAATTTAGTATATTGCTCTAGCACAGCATGTTGCACCATAAGTAGTTCTGATGTAAGTTTACTATCATTAGAACTACTTATTGAATTTGTTCCTATTGTTATACCTATTGAAGATAAAATTATTAAAATGATAACTGTTATAACTAAGCTGACCATCGTAATTCCTTTTTGAGATTTCATAATAACCTCCTTCATTAAAATTATATTTAAATCTTATCATTTTTTTGCATATTTTACAACTAATTTTGAAAGGTTTTCTTTACTTTATATCAAAAAAACCGTTTTTAAAAAACGGCTTGCAAATTACTGGCGGAGTGAGTGGGATTCGAACCCACGGGCCGGTTTCCCGACTACTACAGTTCCAGTGTAGCTCGTTATGACCACTTCGATACCACTCCGTATAATATCTCAACTATTATATCAAAAATATAGAAAAAGTCAATGGAAATATCTAGTACTCCATTGACTTTATATTATTTTATTTATCTTTGTGGCCCTACATATAATAAGCTTGCTAATTTTGAAACTGGCATTGTTTGTAAATATACTGTTCCTGGTCCTTGTAATGTTGTAATAAATAATCCTTCTCCACCAAATAAAATATTTTTTACTCCTTTTACTGTTTCAATATCTAATTTTACATTTTGAGTCATGGCTGCAACATACCCATTATCTACTTTCAATTTTTCTCCTTCTGCTAATTCTCTTTTTATTACATTTCCATCAATTTCAAGATAAACCTTACCAGGACCTGTTATTTTTTGCATGATGAACCCTTCTCCTCCAAAGAAACCTGCACCTAATTTTTTACGAAATTGCATTCTTATATCTACTGTTTTTTCAGAACATAAGAAAGAACGTTTTTGTGCAATAATACTTTCTCCTTCTTTTAAATCAAATTCTAAAATCTGTCCAGGAAAGCAAGATGAAAATCCTATTTCTACATCATCTTTTTGAGCTGTATACATATTCATAAAAATAGATTCTCCAGCAAATGCTCTTCCAATTCCTTTCATAATTCCACCATTAGTGGTTGTTTTCATTTCAATTCCGTCATCCATCCAACTCATTCCACCATTTTCTGTAATAACAGATTCCCCTTTTGCAAGTTTACAAACAACTGCTGGTAACATATCACCTATTACTTTTGCATCCATGTTTATTTCCCCCTTTTATTTTATAACTGGTACTATTGTATCATATTTCTACCAAAAAGTATATTATCTTTTTCACCCTAAAATAAGTTTGCAATTTTCTTTAATTCTTTTTTCTCCTGATATGGCATTATATATTTCAAAAATATCTTCAATTACCTTTTCTTCCAAAATATTTTCTTTAGAGCATGGTAACAAATATGTGGAATAGATAACATTAAATAAATTCAATCCAAATTTTAGCTTTATAAATCCTAATCTTTCATAAAATTTTGCTCTTTTTTGTCGTATTTTATTCTCTTCTTCACTACTTGCCAATCCTGGTTTTTCTATTTCGATAAATATACCATAGTACTCTTTACTTTCTTCTTTTAACAACTCCATCGCTTTACTGCCATACCCTTTACTTTGATATTCCGGTAGAATAGCAAAATAATCTAACTGAACACATCCATTTTCTTTTAAAGTATTTGTTATAATAAATCCCACCATTCTGTTGTCTACTACTATTTTAAATATATTCATAATATTGTTATTAACAGACTTTTCTATCAATAGATATGGCTTTTGCTCATCTTCTGGAAATAGTTTTAAATATTCTGGATATATATCTATTTTAAATTCATCCATATTCACTTTTACTAATTGCATAATTTTTCATTCATCCTTTCAGATTATAAAAAAGGTTCATCTCTTGATGAACCTTTTTTGGCTCCTCTTGTTGGACTCGAACCAACGACCTATCGATTAACAGTCGAGCGCTCTACCAACTGAGCTAAAGAGGAATATTTATTTATTATATCCATATCATAGCATTCCTATTCTTTTTTGTAAATACATTTTTTCATTTTTTTACAAAATTTATGGTGCTTACTTTCGTAAGCACCATTTTTCTTTATTCTTCTATACGGTAATATATTGTAACTTCATTACCAGATTTATCTTTTGTTTTCTTAGATTTCCATTTTGGTTGCCATGGATATAGGCATTTTACAATTCCTAATAATAAAAGAAGTGCTAATATCAGGAACATCCAAAATAAATCTACTTCTAAAAGGTATGCAAATTCCATTATACCCTTTAGCATATATTACCTCCAACTTAAAAAAGTTATCTCTATTATACTGCATTTTTAGGATTATGTCAATTTGATTTATACCCATATGAATTCTCCGTCATTTAGCCTTGTAATTTCAATATGATGTTCTTTTTCATAATCATCTGTTTTTCTTTTTTGTTCTTCGCTAACTCTATTATAATGCGGATATATCCTTTGTTTTACTAAGTTTAATCCTTCAAATGTTTTTGGTAAAATATCGTATTTAGGCTTTGTTCCTTTCTTGATATCCCACACCCATTTTAAATTATCGCAAAGTACCATAGAACCGGCGCTTTCACCAATATAAATTCCTTTTTCTAGAAATTTAATTAAATATTGTTTAAAATTGTAATTCCAAAAATCATCTAATAAAAGTCTTGGATCTCCTCCCATAGCATAAATAACATCATACTTAAAAATATCTTCTGCATTTTCTCTATCTAGCATAAGTAAATCAACCTTTTGGGCTCCTATTTTTTCAAAATTTTGTCTTACATCCTCTATATTTTGAATATTAGAACCTTCTTTCGTAGCATTTAAAATAATGACTACTCGTTTATCTTTTGCTACTTTTTCAAACACTTCATCTATTTCTTTGCTTCTTTTTGATTTATTATGAAATCCGTTTGAGGTTAGTAAAATATTCATATTTTTCTCCTTTCTCTTACTTATAGCCAATTTCACTATGTATTTCCTTATGACAGTTAGAACACACCAGAATACATTTCATTGCTTCTGCTCTATATTCTTTCCATGACATGGTATTTCCAGAACCCAATTTAAACTCTTTCTCATTTGGATTTTCGTGGTGAAATTCTAATGCATCAATACATTTATCATATCCACATATGCTACATTTTCCGCCTAATAATTTAATTGCCTGTAACTTCATACTCCTTCTTAAGATTGTTTTTTGATGTTTTCGTGTTTTATTATCACTTCTTGTTGATTCACCACTACATTTGTAGCAATATATCCTGCTTGCACTATCCGTATCGAAGTTACTCTCACATATTTCACAAACTTTTATCATATAATCACAACCTTTGTTTACTTATTATATATAAAATCACTATATAAAACAAGCAAACAAATTGAAAAAAAACAGATATCTAATAAAAACATATCTGCTTCTTTTTATTTTTCACTCTTCAATATTAACTAAAAAGAACTTCACGAAATGTGAAGTTCTTTTCTTGGCTCCTCTTGTTGGACTCGAACCAACGACCTATCGGTTACTTTACCACATTAATTTTCATTAACACTATTTTAAAATAGTTTGTAGTCTGGACTTTATCTTTACCATATCTTTCGACTTAGGTAGGTGGTGTAAAGTCTCTACACACGGTTTAAACCTTGCTCGGTATTGTCGTGTAACTTTTGTTACTTACGAGTTTCACCGACTTAGCCACCTTATCAACTACTGATTTCTCTAGTAGTGCTGCTAACATTCAACAGCCGAGCGCTCTACCAACTGAGCTAAAGAGGAATATAAAACCTGGCGACAACCTATTTTTCCAGCAGGGTAACCCGCAAGTATCTTCGGCACAATAGAGCTTAACTTCTGTGTTCGGTATGGGTACAGGTGTTTCCTCTATGTTATCATCACCAGAAAATTGTAGCTGTTAAAGCTT
>JAGAIV010000006.1 GCA_017626365.1 Clostridia bacterium | reverse complement strand
TTTTAGGGGTCTAGTAAAATTTACCTTCAGCAAACTTCTGAAAATCGGTTTTTGTATTTATTCTTAAGTGTACGATAATCCCTGCTAATAGTACAGTTAAAGATGTGTATTTTCGTATTGATTTGAGTGTATATCTGTTTAAATTCTTGAAGCCTAATCCTTCTTTCAGTAATTTGAAAAAATCCTCAATGTATCCTCGGTGAAATTTTATTTCATTTCTTTTATCTAATGATTCTAATAATTCGTTTACTAATCTCATATATTGTTTTTTAACTTTTTTTAGATTAGATTTTGCATGAAATAAGTGTAATGGGAAGTCTAAAATGTTTTCTAGCTTTAATTTGTTGAATTTGGTTCTTGTTAGGATTAATGGTATTATGTGGAATTTTTGTAAAGCAATTTTGTAATTGTCATAGGAGTAATATCCTCTGTCCATTAAAATCCGGTCTCCTTTTCGTATTATTTGCTTTTTTTGCAAGATTGGTAATATCTTTTCAACCATGGTTGTGTCATTTGGAGATCCTCTATCTATTGTAAAGTAAACGGGCATTTTAGTATTGTAATCCAATACTAATGTTACTTTATAGCCTATATAAAAGCCTATTGATGTTCCCCAAGCCCAAGCATAATCTTTATCTTCCAAAGATTCTTTGGAAACTTTTTTAGAACGAAAATTTATATTCAAGTCCGCTGGAGTAGCATCCATGATAAAAGTCCGTTTTCCTCGCCTATAATCATTTCTGAGCCTATTCAAAATACTATTAACGGTATTTTCTAATTTATCCGGATCAACACGAGACAACCTATCATAAATTTCGTGCGCTTCTAAAACCAAAGAAAAATTCAAACCTTCACGCAACTCAGATTTAGATTTTAATTCCTCTACGACAAAAGAAATATCACATTCAAAATAAATAGATATAAAAATAGTTTTAACTAATGGAATGACCTTAGATAAAGGTTTAATACCATTTCTAGTCATTATCATTCTGGAAAATTTAGAATCGATAATTTTAAATATCTCGTTCAACAACATATATTTAGAGTCTTGTTCATTGTAATTTAGTCCATGTATCATTTTATCGCCAATATTATGTATGTATGGACTACTATTTAAATATTACTGTGAATGGGACTTTTTTTTATTAAATTCTATAATTTTCATTCGTACTATCAATAAGGAAGAAAAAAATAATAGTTAAATGGAAAAAACAAGTGCGAAATAGTGAGATAGAAAAGTTTAAAATACTAGACCCCTAATAATTTTTTTATCGATTATGATTTCCGATCTTTCAGCAGGAATATAATATGAATTTTCTAAAAAAAGATTTTGAAGTATTAAATTGCTTATTATTCCATATAATCGAATTAATATAAAATCTGTATTGTTATTGCTAAGCTCATTTATCAATGATGATTCCATATTTATCAGAATGTCTCCATTATTTAAATCGAAATGAAAAATAGGGCCATTGTCTCCTAAAACATTTTCCATTAATGGAACAGTCACTTCATAGAATTCTAAATCATTGGTTCTTGTTTTAATCAATTTATTTGAATTA
>JAGAIV010000005.1 GCA_017626365.1 Clostridia bacterium | reverse complement strand
AATATATCTTGTGTTATACTATTCATAGGAAATACCTTCTTTCGATATAGATTTTGTGGTTAAAATCATTTTATCATATTTTTGGTATTTCCTATTTTTATTTTTTCATATTAGGTGTGACATATCTATTGTAAACCTATATTGTAAGTCTGTCATATAAACGTAATATATTCTTAACCTTTCCGAAACACATTTAGCCCAAAATTGTTGTATAATATGTATACGAGTTTACAAAGGAGAAATTAATAAAAATGAATATAGATCAAGAATTAAAAAAGGAAGGAATTGAAGTTATCAAACCTTTAGACCAACTTAACATTAATATTATTGCAAAAGCAGTTGCTACTAAGTTAGTAAAAGCATTTCCCAATCAAGGTTTAGATACAAAGGACTTATTTATCCGATTATCAAAACTAAATATGTACATTACTAAAATGTCTGGAAATTTGTCTAGTGCAAAATATTATTACAAAAATCATTCGATTTATTTTAATAAAGATTTGGATTTAACTAATATTGATGTATGTGCAATTCATGAATGTATTCATGCTTTACAAGAATATCGTGATGAAAAGGATAATTTACTTCGTTTAGGTTTTTGCAATTTTACCAGCAGTAGTCTTCCTGGTATGGCTTTAAATGAAGCAGCAGTTCAACTTATGAGCTCGTATGCCATTGGTGCTACTTTAGATACAGTAAAGTATTTTGATATCACACTTCCTACTTATAGTCCATCTCATTACGCATTAGAGTGTACATTGTTAAATCAAATGGCTTATCTTACAGGAAATTATGATTTATTTAATAGTACTCTTTATAGTAATGACTTATTTATGGATAAATTCATTTTGCTTACTAGTAAAAGTACTTTTTATAGTGTTCAATCTAATCTTGATAAGATAATGGATTTAGAAGATAATTTAAGTTTTCAAGTTTCTCTTCTTGCAGATATTGAAGAGAACTCCAAAAATATAGCGAAAATTACAAATAAGATTTCAAAGCTACGTTCACAGATTCAAAGTTTATTTTTAGATACACAGAATTTGATTTTAACTAGTTATTTTGATAAAAAGTTTAATGCTATTTCTACTTTGGTACAAGCAGAAGATTATCGTAAAAAACTATATAATTTTAAAGATTATATTGGTTATACTAATGACTATTCTTTTTATAATGAGTATTATGTACAAAAAATGGCTGATTTGGAATGGAAACGAAATGAGATTGAAAATAATGCATTCCAAACAAATCCTGCTTTATTGTTAGTTCCTAAGAAACAAAATTTGGTTATCACATTCTTTAGGAAATTAAAGAAATTATTTGGTTACTCAAATAAATATGAAAAGGTAATAAATTAAAAAAACAATCATTTAATGATTGTTTTTTTAATTTTCTAAATATTGCATAATCGCATTGGAAGCTTCTCTTCCGGAACGGCTTGCCCAAGCAACAGTCGCTTTTGTTCCGCTTAGGTCTCCTGCTGCAAATATTTTTTTCTTTGATGTCATATAGTTTTCATCTATTTTTATATTTCCTCTTGATGTTAGTTCTAATTCTAATAGATTTACTATCTTTTCTTCTACTTTAGAACCTACTGCCATTACGACATAGTCCATAGGAAGTTCGAAGTTACTTCCTACTACATCTACTGGAACTTCTCTTGTCTCTCCTTCTTTTTTTACAAGTTCGGTTTTAATGCACTCTATTTTTTCTACTTTTTCTTTTCCCATTACTTTTACTAAATTCGTTTGGAATAAGAAATTAATTCCTTCTTCTTTTGCATCTTCTATTTCTTTTTTCTCTGCTGGCATTTGTTTTTCGGCTCTTCTATAGATAACAGTTACTTCTTTTGCTCCTAGTCTTTTTATGGTTCTTGAAGTATCCATAGCAACATTTCCGCCACCAATTACTGCTACTTTTTTATTTGTATAATCTGGATGTGTATTTTTTTCTAATAATTCATTTCCTCCATATACTCCTTGTAAGTCTTCTCCTAATATCCCCATTTTGGAAGATATATTAGCACCAAAGGCAAGTAATATAGCATCATACTTTTTTTCTAGGTCTTCTAATGAATAGTCTTTTCCTAAAGCTACTCCAGATTTTACTTTAATTCCTAATTCTAATATTTTTTCTATTTGCTTATCTAATATATCTTTTCCTAAGCGAAACTCTGGAATTCCATGTCTTAAAATTCCACCTAATTTATCATATTTTTCATAAATAGTAACATCATAACCATGTCTTGCAAGATTAGCAGCGGCTGTTAACCCTGCTGGTCCTCCTCCTATAACTGCCACTTTTTTATTTTTCTTTTCTTCACTAAATTTAGGAATCTGATACCCATTTTCAATGGCTAAATCTCCTACATAGGCTTCTAAATTTCCAATGCTTACGGATTCTCCCTTAATTCCTCGTACACAACTTCCTTCACATTGGCTCTTATGTGGACAAATTCTACCACAAATTGGTGAAAGCACAGTTGTCTCGCATAAGGTATGGTATGCCTCTTCATATTTTTCTTCTTTTATATAGGCAATAAACTGTGTAATATCATTTTCCAATGGACATCCCTTTCTACACATCTTCACTTTACAACCCAAACAATAATTGGCTTTATCACTTATTTCTTCTTTACTAAATCCCATATCATTTCTCCATAAAAAATCTTATTGTCATTATTTTATTATGAAAAAAAAAGAAAGTCAATTCTTTCGACCACCCATACATAGAAAAAGAATTGAAGTACGACCTAACAATTCAAACTTCAACTCTAAGAACACAGAGTAAAGGGCTTACCCTTTTTCTCTTTTTTATCTATTTATATTATACTCAATTTTTTTCACACATTCTTTTCTGCTATACACTTGTTGTAACATTCTTTTAAATTTTTCTTGGTAAGTCCTTTGTTAATTCCCTCTTGTGCAATTATTGTCAACATTTGAGTTACAAATGGTTTTAAGTTTTCATTTAATGGAAAGGTATCTTGTGTTCGATTCCAATAGCTTAATTGGTATTCTTTTGTCCAGTTCTTTCCTTGATATACTTTACCTGCTGCTAATTGGTCACATATCATTTCACACATGTACTTATATGGTATGATTGGTAAAGGCTCAGGTGCATTTTGGTCATACCAATATTCTGGATGGTGTTTGTTTCTTTCTTTATGGTGTAACCATGCTTTGGAATAGCCATAATCTTGTTTTGCATATTGAATTGGACTTCTTTTACCATCTCCGATAATATTTTACTCCCTGCCAGAATTCAGTTGGTGAGAATTTTGATAGGTCGTGTATGAATCCTCGAAATGGGATTCCCGCCTTACAACATAGACAAAATACTAACCATTTGTGGTGTATTACGTTTGAGAAATGTCCACACAGATTTTTTAACATATTTCTTACTTCCTTTATTTTGTTATTTCTTCCATTTTTTTCATTACTTCTTTTAGGTCTTTCCAAAATTCTATTTTTTTGTTGTCATCACGAAGTAATGCTGCCGGGTGCCATGTTGGCATGTATAATATTCCTTTTCTTTCAATCCAATTTCCTCTTGATGCTGTTATTCCATATTCTTCTCCTAAAATGTTTTTTAATGCTACACTTCCAAGTAGTACAATGATTTTTGGTTTTACTAACATTACTTGGTTGCGTAAATAGTCCATACAAGCTTTTGCTTCGTCTTCTTCTGGGTTACGATTTTGTGGTGGCCTACATTTTACAATGTTTGCAATATATACCTCTTCTCTTTCTATTCCAATTCCACAAAATGCCATATCCATTAGTTTTCCTGCTTTTCCTACAAATGGTTCGCCCTGGATATCTTCATCTGCTCCTGGGCCTTCCCCTATAAACATAAGGTCTGCATTTTTATTTCCTGTTCCAAATACGATATTTTTTCTTCCATTACATAGCTTACATTTATTGCATCCTACGATTGATTTTTCTAGTTCTTCCCATGTTTCGTACATATATATTATCATTCCTTTATTTTCTATATGTTTCTACGGTTCCTTTTCCGTTTTTTGATGTAATTTTTAAAATTGCTCCTTGCATGATGGCAAGTTGTGGTGGTATATGCCCTATATCTGCTCCTGTTATAATTGGGATGTTTAATTTTCCGAATAACATCTAATATTGCCTCATCTTCGTCGATTTCATAATCTTCTCTTAAGATATATGGTCTTCCGAAGATGATTCCCTTACAATGTTCGAAATAGCCTGCGTTTTTCATTTTCCAAAGTGTTCTTTCTAGCTGTGGTGTGTTGGTTTCGTAGCATTCTAAAAACCATAAGATTCCGTCTTGCTTATATTTTTCGATATATTCTTTTACGGTATCAAATTTTGTTCCAATTAAAGTATCCACACAGTCTAAACATCCCCCTATTGCTCTACCTTGCATAAAGATTTCTTTTTGTCCTGTTATATTTCTCCATTTTGTATCTAAGGTTAGGTTATAGGTATAGTCTGTATTATACTCTTCTCCATCTATATGTTTTTCAAAAGATTCTTGGATTATATCTTCTCCTGATATTAGTTTTAAGCTATCGGATAAATTACGATATAATGGGGTCATAGCATAATCTTTAATAGCATCACAATACATGCTTGGTATATCACAAATAGTATTTAGTAAGAAACTAATTGTGGTAATATCGGAAAAACCTTGTGTCCATTTTGGTGGAAGTTTTTTTAATTCTTTAAAATCTAGCTCATCTAGCATTTCCATTAAAAAATCTCCTCCACCAGCGTATAGAATCAGTTTTACTTCTTCGTTTTTCCAAAGCTCCATAAATTCTTCTGCTCTTTTTGAGGCAGTAGTACTTCTTCCTTTTTCGTCTTTTCTTACACTTTCAGTCTCGATTACTTTATATCCCATTTTTTCCAAACTTTGAATTGCTTGGTTTAACTTTTCTACCTTTTCTGGCTCTGTAATTCCAGCAGATGGTGCACAGATTCCAATCGTATCTCCTATTTTTAGTTTTTCTGGATAACGCATATTTTTCCTCCTTATTTTCTCATTCCTAGAATAGCTGTATTTCTTCCTGCTTTTTCTTTTTGTGCTCGGTAGGAATGCATATATTCTTGATTACATACCGTACAAATTTCACTATCAATGATATTTTCTTTTTTTAATCCCATTTGTTTCATCATATTTTCATTGATTTTTGTTGTATCGATTACATATTTCGAATCATTTTTATTTTTTATGATTTCGGATAAATCCATTTCTTTAAATTCGTTTTCAAATAGGTCTTTAACGTCTTTTGAAACTTCAAAATGACATTGTTTAATACATGGTCCAATGCAACAGATGATATCTTGTGAATTGCAATGATATTCGTCTATCATTTTTTTTACCGCTATTTGTCCAATTCTCTGCAAGGTTCCTTTCCAACCAGAATGGATATCTCCGTATTACCTTTTTTACCGGGTCATATATATATAGTGGTGTACAGTCTGCATAGCTTAAGGAAAATGTGATATTGGGTTGGTCAGTTATCAATCCATCCACATTTCTAAATTCTTGTGGGAATATTGATATTTTATTTTGCTGGGCAGATATAGAATCTGCTCCTACATTTTTTACGATGTTGGTATGATCTTGATATGGCCTTATTATAGTTTCTTTTTTTATTTCCAATGCATTTGCTAATATTTCATAATTCCAATCAGCTATCTCTTCTTTTCCTTGATAGGTGTCATTTCCTGCTATATCAAAATCGTTTGCTTTTAATGTATAGCAATGAACTAGTTCTGGATATTGCAATAATTTTCGAAATTGTAGATACTCAATGCCGTTTTTCTTTTGATGTACAATATTTTCATTAGATAAATCCATTTATTCTCCTTCCAGAACCCTCCGTCAGAGCTACGCTCTGCCACCTCCCTTAGATAAAGGAGGCTTTTGTCTACTCTTATTAAATACCACTTGACGCTAATGCTGAATTAAAACAGTAGAGTAAAGGCCCCTTTACTTAAGGGGGCTGTCGCTCGAAGAGCGACTGGGGGTTCTTATCTCCTCTAAAATTTGTTCTTTCGGCTTGTTTTGTATATAGTAATAAGAATTGCAATTTGCATCAAAATTGCAAATTGATTTATATTCACAATAATCACATGGTGTCTTTTTCTTTTTTTGGTTATAATATGGTCTTATTCCAATTTCACCAGAGTAAATTTCTTTTGCAATTTCTTTTATTACTTTATCTATATGTTTTTGTAGAGACTCAAATTCTTCTTTTTTTATTACACTAGACCTTGCTTCACTTATATTTTGATTTTGGTCTAAGTATGCTGGAATTACGTTTGATGCTCCCTTTTCTAAGGTTTTATCCATCATTCTTACTACATTAACATCTGCTAAAATAAGTCCTTGCATTTTAAATTGCTTTTTAATTTCTTGTTCAATTTCTTCATTTGTTTTATTTTGATCAGCTTTTATGATTGGGTCTATTACATTAAAATATAAAACTCCTGCGGGAATTAAATCTTCTTTTGTTTTTGTTACAGCATCTAAATAGGTTAATAACTGAATTTGTAATCCTGCTACTACTTCATTTAAATCGATATTTTTTACAGAAGATTTATAGTCTATAATTCTAATATAATTTCCATCTTTTCCTTTTGCTAAATCGATACGGTCAATTTTCCCTGTGATTTCTACTTTTTTTCCGTCTTCTAATGGTACAACAATTGGTGGGTATTGTTTATTCTTGTTAAATTCTACCTCATTTCCTATTATTTCAAAATCACTATTAGTTATCGTTGCAATAATATATTTCATAGCTTGTAAAATTAGTTTTTCTAATCGTTTCGTTAAAACTTGATATTTTTTGGTTGCACCTAAAATATAGTTTCTATTTTGTGTTAGCTTTTCATTGATAATACTTTTTACAATTTCATAAATCTCTTCTTCTGTCATTTCTTTTAGTTTTAAATCTCTTGCTAATACTTGCGTAAAAAACTCATCAATGATATCATGCATAAAGTTTCCGGTATCGATACTCTTTACTTCAAATAAGCTTTTTTCATTTAATCCTAAACCGTATTTTAAGTAGAAGGAAAAAGCACATCTTTTATATTGTTCTAACCTGGAGATACTTGTCTTCAATGTGTTCCCATATAAGTTTTCTATGTTTTCTTTACTAATTTTTTCTGGCTCATTTTTATAGTAAATGCCTTTTAATGCCTCTTCTAACTTTCCTTTATATTCTACATCATTGGCATAAATTTTATATAGTTCAAACCATATATCATCTATTTCATTTCCATCTTCAAAACTTCTGATATTAGATAATAATTCATAAAAAGTTGCCTCTTTTGTTGTGATACTGCTTATATTTTCAATCATATCACTTTTTTCTTCTATATTAGGATATATTCTTTTTATTTTCGAAATTAGCACAGATGGTCTTAAGGTTTTTCCATCATTATCTGTTGATGTATAGGAAATATATAGTTTTTCTTCTGGAATTGTAAATGCCTTATATATATTAAAGTTTTCTTCATATAATTGTTCTTTTGTGTTTTTTGCAAGCTCTATCTTATTTTGTTTTAAGTATTCCCTATCATTATCATTTAAAAATCCCTCTTCTTTATAGTTTGATGGGAATACTCCGTCATTCATTCCTATAATAAAAGCAGCTTTTACTGTATGAGTTCTACTTCTTTCTACATCTGCAATCATGACTTGGTCTAAGCTTGCAGGAATAGTTCCAAGCCCTGCTTCTAAAAGTCCTATTTTTAATAATTTTGTATATTCTTCAAATGAAAGTTTTTCATCTTGCAATACCATTACCAATTCATCTAATACGCCTATTACGGTATTCCAAGTTGTTTCATAAATGTTACTTAGTTCAATTTCTTTCATATCCCTTAAGTTTTTCGCTTTTTGTTGTAGTTTTTCGTAAATACCGTTTTCATCTAAAAATTCATATACAGCTTTTGATAAATCCTTTACTGTTTTAGTTCTTGAAAGTTTGTTTTTGAATTCTAATAATGGTGTAACTATTTTTTCTCTAATCTGATTTAGAGTTTCTAATTCTTCATCATTTTTAGCAATTTTCCAAGGCTCTTTATACCATTTACTTCCTTTTATTCCGTATGAAATACAATAATTTTCTAATAGAAATATCTCCTCTTTGGTAAGTGGTGATAGCCCTGTTTTTAAATAATTAAACATTGCTTCATAAGACCAATTTTTTGCAAAAATTTCTACTAATGCTAAAATGTATTTTACTAAAATGTTTTGGCTAAAGTCTTTTTTTTGGTCTATGAATACTGGAATATTATATCTTGCAAATATAGCTGAAATGATACTTGCATATTTTTCAGTATCTTTTGTAATGACCGATATATCTTTATAGCGATAATCATAATTTGCAACCAAGTCTATAATTGTTTTTGCTACTTGCTCTATTTCAGAGAAAGGATTTTGTGCTAAAAATAATTGAATTTGATTTGTATTTTGGTCATATTTTTTATTTTCTTTCCTGCACATGTTTTTCTCTAAGTAAACTAATTCTTCATTTTTAAATCGTTTTAATTCTTCTAAATATGTTTCTTTTTCAATTACTACTTTTTCTTCTTTTGCAATCTGTATTAACTTTTCTACTGTTTTTTTGTTGGTATAAAAAATATCGTTTAAATCTTCATTTTGCTTTAAACTATCTGTACAAACAGTAATATTTACCTGTTTTACCTTTTTTAGTAATTTTCTTATAATTTCATATTCTTGTTTTGTAAAGCCCGAAAACTCGTCTATATAAATAATCGTATCATTAAATAAGTCACTTTCTTCTAATTTTTGGGATAATATGGTTAATACATCATCTTCATCAATATATGAGTTTTGAATTTTTTCTTCGTAGTTTTCATATAAGATATCAATATCTTCTAATTTAGCTTTCATATATTGGTTTTCTGTTTTAGAAATCACATCATTTAACATTTCTTTTGTAATCATATGTTTTTTTAGTTCTTTTATTTGGTTTGCTACTAATTCTACATTTTCTTCTGACCTATTTAAAAATGTTAAATTCTTTTTTTGTTCTTGTAATATATGCGAAACAAGCATTGCTTTTCCGGTTTTGGAAAGATTTACTTTTGAATCTACTCCTTCTTCTGCAAAAACACGATATGCCATACGGGCAAATGTTAATACTTCTGCATTAATCACTGCATTTTGGGTAAGGATATCTAACATTTTTCTTTCTTGCATATAAGAGAATTGTTCTGGTGTAATCATATATATTTTATTTGGTTTATCTATATTTTTTTTTATTTCGTTAAAACAAAATTCACTCTTTCCTGTTCCTGCTCTTCCATATATAAATCGTAATCCCATAACAATCCTCCTTTCTTAAATTACAAATGTGAATCCGCCAAATCTTGCTGGCAATTGGCTACTTTTAGCATTTTTTAATAATTCTAGAAGGCACCTCCGCCTCCGCCACGGCCACCACCTCCGGAAAAGCCTCCGCCTCCTGAGAAACCTCCGCCATGTCCGCCAGAGTATCCTCCGCCTCCGGAACTGCTTCCATAAGATTTCCATATATCTCCCATAGATTTTTGGTAGCTTTTTAAAAATACATAATCTAAGCTTGAATAACGGTAGAACATATAATAGTCTGATGTTAAGAAATCTGAAAATTCTTTATTTTCTACTAATTTCATTAGGTCATCATCTAGTGGGATGTCTTTCATTTTATTTGAAATCTTTTTTGCTATTCCAAAAGAAATAGCATATGCTAAATATTGTTCCCATAAAAATACTTCTTCTACATCACGCTCGCTCATTAATGTGTTTTCTAATTTTTCTGCCATTTGGTTAATTCTACTAAAATCTTCTATCATAACAGATGAATTTTTTAGCATTAGATTATCTGTTAGCACAATAAGTAGTGCTATTCCTAATAAAATTTCGTCTGCTATTAAATAAGTATTTGGCATAACAAAGTATGTTAATATAATAACTGCAATATCGATAATAATAATAGCAATTGCAGTAGAAACAATTCTTTTTCCAGAAAATTGTTTTGTAACACGGTTAATTCCATGTCTTAGAATTGATAGGATTTTTATTGGTATATAAATTAATGTCATTAACAATGGAAATAAAACAATTCCCATATAGATGAATAGCATAAATCCTGCGCCAATACCACCTGCTGTATAAATGCTAAATCCATTAAATTGAATATGTATTAAAATTAAAATAATACAAATACCTAATATAAATGTGTTAAAAATTCTTAAAGTTTTTGGCATCTGCTTATTTGCTCCAAATGATTGCAAGTTTTTTTGTGCCATATCATTTAATTCTCTAAATTTCTTTTTAGCTTCTTTTTCTTTTGGCATTTCTTTTAAACGGTCAACTAAACTTCTTGTTCTTACGCCATTAAAAAACCAATCATACACGTATTTTTCCGTAGGGTCCATCTTGTTTTCATTTTCTTCTTTTTTCTCAAATTCGTAAACATATTCTTCTTTGCCTTTTGTTTTTGGAAATGCTTTCAATTCTACTACATTTTTATTAACTAAATTTACCAACACAGCAATAATATCTCTTGCTAAAATCGTCCTGCTCTCTTTAATACAACCCGCTAAAAGTGGATTATATTTTTTCATAATTTCTTCTTCACTTACATTCGATACTTCGTATTTTTTATCTTTTTCAAATAAAATTAATAGTATAACCCAATAAATCAATAGAATTCCTGCTAAGATAAGAATTTTATTGGTAAAACTTTCTTTTTTTGTTTTATTATCATATATCTCTTGTTCATCTTGCATAATAATAGATAATGCATTTTGGTTTGATTTTTTTGTTCCATTTATTATATTTTTATTATCAAACACTACTCTTGCTGCTACATACTGTCCCGGTTTTACATTCTGTACTTTCAAATTAACTTGATTTTTTGAAATAATTTCACATTTTCCTTGGTATGGTCCATGGGCAAATATTTTTAATTCTTCTTCATTTGTATTGTTTGGTAAGTAAATATCTATATTTAATTTTTTGATTGTTGTTTGCCAACCACCACCAATGAAATTATAATACAACTCGCCAATATCATTATGTTTAACACATACATTCTTTAAAATAAAGTTAATTTCAAATGTTTTTTTTGTGCTATTTGCAGGACAATAAACTTTTATACGTTTTATTCCATTAGAGGATTCAATTGTATATACCCCCTTTTGCCCATTTGTTGCACTTGTTACTTGTTTATAATTTTGTGTTGTTTCTTCTGTTACTTCTACTACACTTTTTATTTCAACACCAGTAGCATTATATAAACTGTCATTTAATGAAGTGGTTTGTTTGCGGAATCTATCATATTCTTCGCTTTCTAATGAATCTGGAATATCTACGTAAATCCCATTATAACTTCCATTAAAATCATAAGTTAGTTTTTGCTTTACTGATAGGTTTCCATTGTCCAATATTTTTGCTTGTATATCCATGTCTTCTACACTATAGCTCTTGGCTTGAACTTCATTAAAAGTAAATATTGCTAAAAAAAACAATATACTTGTTACTATATATTTTAAAATTTTCTTTTTCATATTTTCCCCTTTTTTATTTAGATTTTAATTCTTATTTTATGCAGTTTCTCTCTTCCAATAGAATAAATATTGTTGTGCAATTCCTGCCAAATTAGCATATTTTTCTTTTGCTAATTTTTCAATTTCTTTTTTATTTACTTTTGTTTCATCTTTGTTTTTAATATAGAGTTCATTCATTACTCTTCTTACCCATACATCAATTGGAAATACTTCAAACTTATGCATTCCGAATAGCATAATACAATCTGCAACTTTAGGTCCTATTCCTGGCAAAGTTAAGAGTATTTCTCTTATTTTATTAGTATCCTCTATTCTTTTTAAACTTTCTAAATCTACTTCTTTTTGGATGATTTTTTTGGTTGTCTCATATACATATTTATCACGAAATCCTAGTCCTAATCTTCTTAAATCCTCTATACTTGCTTTCGATAGCTGTTCTTTTGTTGGAAAAGTAAAATATTCTTCTTCATTATATATAATTTTATTTCCATATTCTTTTGAAAGTCTTTCTATAATTTTTTGAATTCGTGGAATATTATTATTAGCAGATATGATAAATGAAATAATGACCTCCCATAAATCTTGGTTTAGTATTCTAATTCCACTACCATACTCTATACTTTGTGCTAGATAATTATCTATTTGGGATAGTTTATTTTTAATGTCCTTATAATCTGTTTGCATATCAAAATAATCATCTACTACTTCTTTTATCGGTTTATCACAAATTCCCTTAAATGTAATCATTTCATTTTCTTGTTTTACATTTAATACATTATTTTGAAATACACCTGTATAACTTTCATCTTCCCTCTTTTGCCATCTGAAGCACTGTCCACATTCAAAAATGTGACTTAGTAAAAAGGATTCTTTTATATTTAATTTATATATTTGTTCTTTACCATTCATAATTTTTTTCCTTCTCAAAATTTTATATATTAATTTTAGCATAAAGCTACCATCTTATCAATAAAATAGTTTTAATAAAAAGTCATTTTTTGTTGTCATCTTTGTAAACAAGTGATAAAATATTTATGTTGGGAGCAATTATTATGGAACAAACTTTAAAAAATAGCATTTTTAATGATTTAGGGACATTAAAAAAGATTACATTTCTTGATTTTCCATCTTCAGAAATCTATTCGAAACAATCTTATCGAACTATCGTTTCTGAAGCTTTTCGTGGTAGAAAAAATCTTTCCTACCTATATTTTGATGTGGATAAATTAAGTATATTAAATGATATTGATAGGCATCTTGCAGACAAAGCGTTAATCAATCTATTACGTATTATTAAAAAGAATTTACCTACTAACGCTATTTTTTCTAGAATAGCGGGAGATGAATTCGGTATTATTCTTCCTAATACTTCAGAAGAAAAGGCCAAAAACATAGAAGCTCAAATTCATAGAGCAATTGAGTCTCTATCTACCTTTATTTGCGGTCTAACCATTACATCTTCTGTTTCAAGTTCTCTTTCTCATAGTAATATCGATACTTTAGAAACTGTTGCAGAAGAAAGTTGTGCCGTTAAAAAACAATTAAAACGTAATCAAGAAGCCTTTAATAGTGATATCTTTTTTGATCCTTTAGTTTTAAAAACGTTTGACGATAAAGATAAAGATGGAAATAATGTATGGGATACTTTGAATAACATAATCAGTAGTTCTACTAATAATCATTTGCGCGATTTGCGCTTTAATAAAAATTATGAATTTGATGAAAAAGCTATTAAACAAGATGCCTTTGCTATAGTATCAACCATTAGTCGTTTTATTGAAAAAAATGAAGAGCCTTTTATCTCAAAAGATTTCGATGAAAAGGATAACCACTATATGCCGAATGCTCCTAAAAGTTTAGGAACTGATGCCTCACAATTTATACTAGATTTACTACATTCCTCTGAA
This sequence comes from Clostridia bacterium, assembly GCA_017626365.1. GTDB lineage: Bacteria > Bacillota > Clostridia > TANB77 > CAG-508 > RGIG8482. Next base: position 10,611 of record JAGAIV010000005.1, on the reverse strand, counting down.
CCGAAAAAAATGTTGGAATGCCTATCTGACGAGGAATTATTCACTTTAAAAGATAACATTTCTAGTTTAATTCAGTACTTTATAAGAGATCCTCATAGTGGTTTACTCGCTAAACCTTATTTAAAAACCTTTTTAGCAGATCAAATCTGTAAAGCCAATAATGACTATCAAGCAATCTATCTAAGTGATATTGGTATTAGGGACTCTAACACTGCTTATGGTCATTTATATACTGATATGCGTATTAGTAAAACCTCCAAGATTATACAGCATGTTCTTTCACAATTTAGAGAATGTAATCAAACTGCTTTTTCTTTTTCTGAAGAAGATTGTCATTTGATTGATCAAGGCGGAGGAAATTACGTAATTTTAATTCCTCAAAATAAAGCAATGGATCAAAGAGAAATTTTTAAATTTGTAACCAAAACAAACTCTTATGTAGATATGCAAAAAACTAATTCTAGTTTTTTCATATCATCTAGTAAAACGGATAAAATAGATAGAACAAATGTAGAAGATTTCTTCACAGATGTACGACGTATCAAAGATATCGCTAATGAAAATAAATCAACATTAAAACTACAATTACTTTCTGGAATCGATAATTTTAACTCTTTAAAAAAGACTATGTATGACTGTGCTAAATATTATAAAGAAAATGTTCCAGATTCCGATAATATTGTAAAGAAAAATGCTTTTCTTACAAATATTTTCTCTAGTTTAATCTCTCACCAAGCACTTCATAATGAAAAAATATCTGAAAAGAAAAAAGAAAATAATGAAGATTTAGAACTTTAAAAGACATCTAAAAAAGATGTCTTTTATTATCTTTTAAATCCTAATCCGAAGGCCTCTCTTGCATTAGAAATAATCACAAAAGAACGTGGGTCAATTTTTTTACTAATTTGTTTAATTCTCATTGCTTGGTTTCTTGATGCTACACATAATAACATCATTTTTTCTTCATTGGTGTACATTCCTTTAGCATAAATTCCTGTAATACCTCTTTCTATTTCTTTTATAATTTCCTCAGAAATATCTAAATACTTATCTGATATAATATAAATCAGCTTTGTAAAATTAATTCCTTCAAATACAATATCAATTACTTTTCCCATTAAGTAAATAGTAATTGCTGAATATAAACCTATTTCAATTTTTCTAAAAAAGATTGCATTTAAAATAATAATGACAGTATCAATCATAACAATTAAATTTCCTGTTCGATAGTCTGGCTTATATTCTTTAATTACATAAGCAAGCATATCTGTTCCTCCCGTAGAGGCATTTGCTTTTAATATAATAGATGTTCCCAATCCCATAATAATACCACCATAAATACAAGCTAAAAATGGGTCTCCGTGTTAATGGTTGATATTTATCTAATATATCAATAAAAATAGATAATAGTATCGTTCCTATGATACCTCTTGTCACAAAACTTTTTCCTTTTTTTATTAAGGACAAAATAAATAGTGGTATATTTAATGCTAGTATTGTGATTCCCATTGGTAATTTTAAAAGATAATACGTAATAGTTGCAATACCAGTAAATCCACCAGAAGATAATTGATTCGGAAGCAAAAATAAAGAAACAGCAACTGCCATCAAAAATGTTCCTAGTATGATTTGAAATAGCTCAAATGAATACTTTTTTAAAATCAATTCTTTTCGTTTCGTTTTTAAATTCATTTTTTCTCTCCTCAAATTAATAAAACCCTATATTTGTATTGTTTACAAATACAGGGTTTTTATACCATTTTTTACTTTGTTATCTTTTCCTCTTCTTTAAAATCAGTATATGTTTTTAATATCGTAATTTCTGATTTTCCAGGCTTAATATTTTCATCTTGCTTTACTACAATATCAACTTCATATAAATCTTTTAATTTTTTTATATTTTCTTTCTTATGTCCTATTACACTGTTTACATCTTGTGGATTTACTTTTACTTCAACTTCTTTAACTTTTACATTGAATTTTTTAATTTTATCTACGATACTATCATACCAAATACTATCTTCTACCAATTGTCCAAATGCTGGGTGGAATGGGCCTGCTACAACATCACTTCCAATATTAGTTGGCTCTGAAATAATATCTGTATTTTGAAGTCCAATACGAATCACTTCTACTTTACTTTTATTAAATAAGTATACTAACTCTTTGCATCTTTCTACTGCTTGTCCTACTGTAATTGGCTCATAACTTCCATTATTATATTCTTCTTCTAATTTTGTATTTTTGATTACTAAAACAGGATAGATTCTTACCATTTTTGGCTTTAATTTGATTAAATCTTTAGCTGTATTTAGTTCATCTAATCTAGTACTTTCTGGGAGTCCTACCATTATTTGATGTCCTAGCTTAAAGCCATAAAATCTTATTAATCTAGATGCTTTTTTTACATCTTCAAATGTGTGACCTCTACCACTTCTTTTTAGAATGTAATCATTGGTTGATTGTACCCCTAGTTCAATTGTTTTTACTTTATATTTTTTTAATCGTTTTAATGTTTCTTTATCTATGTAATCTGGTCTTGTTGAAATACGGATAGAATCGATCTTTCCTTGCGCTATGTATTCATATGCCGCTTCTAATAGCTCATTTTGGATATTTACATCAATTCCTGTAAAGCTACCTCCAAAAAATGCAATTTCTTTTCTTCCATCTTCGTCTTTGAAACTTTTTAAATACTCTTCTACTGTTTTTTTAACATCTTCTTTTGTAACTTTTTTTAATTGTCCACTAATTGCTTTTTGATTGCAAAATATACAATCATTTGGGCATCCTAAATGTGGTACAAATATTGGAATAATGTACTGTCTTACTTTTTTCATTTCGTATATCCTCCTTTTCTAGTTTTTTTGCATTGCTATACGAGCAGCTTCCATTTCTGCTGTCTTTTTTGAATGACCTTCACCTGTTGCTAATACCTTTCCATTACACTTTACTTCTGCTGTAAAATGTTTATCGTGGTCTGGTCCTGTCTCGCGAATAATACTATATTCAATATGTACTTCTCCTTTTGCTTGTAATTTTTCTTGTAATACTGTTTTGTAATCTTTTAATCCAACACTTTTACTTGCAATTTCTATGGACTCTGTTAAATTATTTAATATAAATTTATTTACTGGCTCTAATCCGCCATCTAAATACATTGCTGCAATCACTGCTTCTACGCTATCTGCTAAAATGGCCGGTCTTTTATTTCCACCGATTTAGTCTTTCACTTTTTCCTAAATATAAGAAATCACTAAAATTAAGCTTTTCAGCTATTTTAAATAAACTTTCTTCACATACGACACTAGCTCTAACTTTAGTCATTTCTCCCTCTTTTAGATGTTTATAATTCTCGTACAAATACTGGCTTGTTACAAATTCTAGTATAGCATCTCCTAAAAACTCTAATTTTTCATTACTCGATATATTTCTTTCATTGGCATATGATGTATGTGTAAGAGCTGTCTTAAGTTTTTCTATATCTTTAAAACAATAACCGATATCATCTTCAAATTGTGCAAGTTCCATATTTTCACCTCTTTTCATATTTCATATTATACAATAAAAAATAAAAAAAAGAAAGGTATACCCCTTCTTTTTCTTATACGTTTTCTTTTATGTAGTCAACAACATCACTTACAGAAACGATTTTTTCTGCATCTGCATCTGGAATTTCTAAATCAAATTCTTCTTCTAATGCCATAATTAATTCAACAATGTCTAATGAATCTGCTCCTAAATCATCTATAAATGAAGCTTCCATTGTAACTGTGTTTTCAGCTACACCTAATTGTTCTACTATAATTTCTTTTACTTTATCAAAAATTTCTTCTGAACTCATCTTTTAAGTTCACCCCCTCCCAATATATTTTAAGATTTATTATCTAAACAATAATATATGTTTCTACAATTGTCAAGTGTTTTTCATTTTATTTTTCAAAATGTTCAATCATCTTTTCAACTGCTTTATTTTCTACGAATTTTTCTGCTTGCTTAATCGTAAATTCAAATAGTTTTTCATCACTACTTCCATGGGCTTTTACAACTGGTTTCTTTACTCCTAAAAATAGTGCTCCACCATATTCTTTGTAATCCATTGCTTTTGAAAGACCTTTAATAGATGGCATTGCTGGAAGTGCTCCGAGCATAGTAAATATATTCTTTTTAATATTTTCAGTTAGTGTTCTTTTTACTAATTTTCCAACACCTTCTACTGTTTTCAAGAATACATTTCCTGTATATCCATCCGCAATTAAAATATCTAACTTGCCAGAAAAAGCATCTCTACCTTCTACATTTCCAACAAAATTCAAATTCAATTCTTCTGCTTTCTCTTTTAATAATTGATAGGATTCTTTTACTAAATCATTTCCTTTTGTTTCTTCTGTTCCTATATTTAGTAATCCTACTGTAGGACGTTCAATTCCAAATGTATTTCTATTATAAATAGTTGCCATTTGTGCGAATTGCAATAAATTAATTGGCTTACAATTTGTATTTGACCCACAATCCATAAGCATCAATTTTCCTTTATAAGCAGGAAGGATTCCTGCAAGTGCTGGTCTATCAATTCCTTTAATTCTTCCAACTAAAAGAGTAGCACCTGTAAGTAACGCCCCACTATTTCCTGCTGAAATAAATACATCTCCTTTTCCTTCTTTTAGTAGATTAAATCCAACTACCATAGAAGAATCTTTTTTATGCTTAATGGCTTGTGTTGGAATATCGCACATTTCAATTGTTTCTGATGTATGATAAATACTTAATCTATCGGATATTTCCTTAATATCCTTTTTTCCATAAAACTCTTTAATTTTTGCATTAATGACATCCTTATTTCCTATTAGCATAACTTCCGCTTTTATGTCGTTGATTGCCTTTACTGCTCCTTTTATTGTTGCATCTGGTGCATTATCTCCACCCATTGCATCTAATAATATAATCATGTCTATTTCTCCATTCCTTTTCATATTATTTCAATTATATTTCTATTTCAATATTTTATAACTTATACTTTTTAAAGTCAATTAAACAATGCTATTTTATTATTTATTTTTATGAAATGCAATACTTTTGACCAAATAGTCGTAAAAATAGAAAAACAACACAGATAAAAACACATCTGTGCTGTTTTGTAGAATAGTTTTTTCATTTACAGAAATGAACTTTTACTGTTTTTTTGTATTTTCTTATAACGCTATATTCTCTTGGGGTATTAAGAATAATAAAAGAATTTTTTTCCATAAGTTTATGAAGCACATTAAATTTCTGTTCTCCATCATGCCAAATAAAAGATATTTCTTCTATAGAATTAGATGCAACTTTTTCTGATAAGTCACACAGAATCATATATTCTATGGTACCTTCTGTTAGCATGTTTTCGCTCAATGTTTTCCATTTAGCATTAATATCATTTATCTCTTTTACTATACTTTTTTCTTGATCCCATTCTTCATAAAATGAAAACTGACAATTATTTATCATATCTTGTAATAACAAATATTGTTGTTGCACTTTTGCAAACTTTTCATCAAGAATAACATGTCCTGATTTTCCTATTTGTTTTTCTTTCGGTAAGATATATTTATGCCGTATCATTTTAAAATTTTCATCAAGAATAGGTCCCAATTTTCTTAATTGTTCATTTTCCTGCTTTTCCATTCGTATCCTTTCCGCCCTTTGGGACTTGCCATTTGATATGGCCATTTCTGTTTTTTACAAAGTTTGTATATTATGTATTATACCACATTTACATAATATTAGCAAATTTAATTTTAGTACTATTATTCCATAAACACAAAAAGGATTTTCTTATAAAAGAAAATCCTTTTTAAATGACTATTTTTTGAAATTAAGCAAGTTCTACAACTGCTCCAACTTCTGTGAATTTAGCTTTTAATTCTTCAGCTTCTTCTTTTGAAGCTCCTTCTTTAACTGTTTTTGGTGCTCCATCAACTAGGTCTTTTGCTTCTTTTAATCCTAATCCTGTTGCATCTCTAACAACTTTGATAACTTGGATTTTGTTTGCTCCAGCATCTTTTAATACAACGTCAAATGAAGATTTTTCTTCAGCTGCAGCTCCAGCTGCTGCTCCTCCAGCTGCTGGTGCAGCTGCTGCTACTGCAGATACTCCAAATTCTTCTTCGATAGCTTTTACTAAGTCAGCTAATTCAACTACTGTCATTTTTTTGATTTCTTCAATCATTTCTTCTTTACTCATTTTTTAATCCTCCTAATTTTTTTATTTTTGAACTTTATTTTCGTTCTTTTTTGAGCCTAAAGTTTGCTCTGTTTTTTTATTAAGCTTGTGCTTCTTTTTGAACTCTAACTTGGTCAAGTGCAACTGCAAGTTTTGAAATATTTCCAAGTAAAGCTCCAGCAAGCATAGATAGTAATGTTTCTCTTGATGGAAGTTTTGCTAAAGTGATAATTTCTTCAGCACTCATTACTTTACCTTCTACGATTCCACCTTTAATTTTATAATATTCATTTTTCTTTGTGAATTCATAGATTGCTTTTGCAGGTTCTAGATAATCTTCTTTTCCTATAATTACTGCTGTTGGTCCAAGTAATGCTTCATCAAGACCTTCAAAACCACACTCTGCTAATGCTCTTCTTGTAATATTATTTTTTATAACTTTATAGTCTGATGAACTTTGTCTTAATGTTTTTCTTAAATCTGTTACATCTGTAACATTAATTCCTCTGTAATCTGTTAAAAGTACTAGTTTTGCTTCTTTCATTTCGCTAGCTAATGCCTTTACTTCTTCTTTCTTTTGGTTAATGATTTTTTCATTTGCCATTGTATTTTCACCTCCCCAAAATTGTTATATATTTTTAAAATTTAAAAACGATTCATAATATCCTTACACGAGGCATATCATGAATCGTTTTACCCGATCCTATTTAATACCTCGGTAGGACTTACCTTCTGCCTACTGTCTTTGGCTTTTATTCATTATTTTTGATTAATATAAATACTTGGTCCCATTGTAGTAGTGATTGCTACACTTCTAATATATTGACCTTTTGCTGCAGCTGGTTTTGCTTTGATAATAGCATCAATTACTGTTTCATAGTTTTCTAGTAATTTTTCTGCACCAAATGATACTTTTCCAAATCCTAAGTGAATAATGTTTGTTTTATCTAAACGATATTCAACTTTACCAGATTTAATTTCGCTAATTGCTTTTGTAACATCCATGGTTACTGTTCCTGATTTAGGGTTTGGCATTAATCCCTTTGGTCCTAATACTTTACCAAGTCTTCCTACAACACCCATCATATCTGGAGTTGCAACTATAACATCATATTCAAACCAGTTCTCTTTTTCAATTTTAGGAATTAATTCTTCTGCTCCAACAAAATCTGCTCCGGCAGCTTCAGCTTCTTTTGCTTTATCTCCTTTTGCAAATACTAAAACTCTTAAAGTTTTACCTGTTCCGTTTGGAAGTACTACTGTACCTCTAACTTGTTGGTCTGCATGTTTTGAATCTACACCTAATTTAACATGTAATTCAACTGTTTCGTCGAATTTTGCTTTTGGGAATTTTTCTACTAATTCCAAAGCTTCTTTTGCTTCATACAATTTTGAAGAATCTACAAGCTTTGCAGCTTCTTCGTATCTTTTTCCTTGTTTCATTTTAATCCTCCTTTGGTAATAACGAACCTTTTAGTTCTCCCAATAATTTTGTTAGTCTGTAACAACAACACCCATTGAACGAGCTGTTCCTGCTACCATACTCATTGCTGCTTCTAATGAAGCTGCATTTAAGTCTTCCATTTTTGTTTCTGCAATTTGTTTTACTTGTTCCTTTGTAATTTTTGCAACTTTTTCTTTGTTTGGTTTTCCAGAACCTTTTTCAATTTTTAATGCTTTTTTAATTAATACAGCAACTGGTGGAACTTTTGTAATAAATTCAAATGATTTATCTTTATATACAGTGATAACTACTGGTATAATCATTCCTGGTTGGTTAGCTGTTCTATCATTAAATTCTTTAACAAATTGCATAATGTTAACACCACTTGAACCTAATGCTGGTCCTACTGGTGGAGCTGGAGTTGCTTTTCCTGCTTCAATTTGTAATTTAATTACATTTGATATTTCTTTCTCTGCCATTTTTTTCACCTACCTTCAAATTAAAAACTTTATATTTTTTATGTTTTAAGCTTAATTTATTTTTTGAACCTGTGCGAATTCTAATTCTACCGGTGTTTCTCTTCCAAACATAGAAATTAATACTTTTACTTTATGCTTTTCTTTGTTGATTTCTTGAACTACACCAATAAAATCAATTAATGGTCCATTAATTACTTTTACAGAATCATTTACATCGTAGTCTACATTAACTGGTGCTGTATCAAATCCCATATTACGAATTTCTTCATCTGTTAATGGAATGGGATCTGCTCCTGAACCAACAAATCCAGTAACACCTCTTGTATTTCTTACGATATACCAAGATTCTTCAGTTACAATCATTTTTATTAAAACATATCCTGGAAAAACTTTTCGTAAATTTGTTTTTCTTTTTCCGTCTTTGATTTCAATTTGTTCCTCCATTGGAACAACAATTTCAAAGAAGTAGTCTTCTAATTCTCTGTTTTTAATTGTTTTTTCAAGGTCTGTTTTTACTTTATTTTCATATCCTGAATAGGTATGTACAACATACCATCTAGCTTCTGTTTTATCTTCTTGAGACATATTTTTGTAGCCTCCTTATTTTAAACAACTTTTTAAAGTTATTCTGAAATAGTATTTTCTTCTACAGCATTCGTATCTACAACATTTTGTTCTGTTGTATTTGATAATGTGTCTTCAACTACATTATTTTCTTCTGTACGAACAATGCTTTTTAATTTATCTACTCCATGTGTATTTAATGTTTCAAAAGTTAAATCTAACACAAAAACAATAAGTGCTGTAATTAGCACAATCGTAATAACAGCCGTTGTATTATTTACAACTTGTTTTGGTGTTGGCCAAATAACTTTTTTAAGTTCTGCTTTAAAATCTTTAAAAAAGTGTTTCTTTTCTTTTTTTTCTTTTTCTACTTTCGCCATTTTATTCCTCCTAAAAATAGCTTATCCTATTTTGTTTCTTTATGTGTTGTACGTGTTTTACAGAATTTACAATACTTCACTAATTCTAATCTGTCTGTATTATTTCTTTTATTTTTTGAAGTCACATAATTTCTTCTTTTACATTCCGTACATTCTAATGTGATATGTTCTCTTGGTCCTTTTGCAGCCATTTAAATACACCTCCGTAATCTTTTAGCTTTCCTTTTAAAACGATGTGAGCATAGCTTTTAAGCAATATGCTAAAATAGTTTATCACATATGTAAAAAAAAGTCAAGAAAAACCTTTATTTTTCCTTGACTTTTTTTATGTTTTTTTTATTTACTTAATACCTTATCTTATTTTCTTATGTTTTTTCTTTTCTACGGAAAAACCAAATTTTCCTATCTTCTTACCTAACGGATAATATCCTCCATTACTATAAGCAATTAAATTGCATTTACTAATATCAAATGCACCTTTTTCATCTATATATTTTTCATCTGCATCTATAGATAATACTTCTGCTATAAACATATGATGACTTCCCAATTCTCTTATTTCTTTTACTTTGCACTCTACTGATACAGGACTTTCTTTTATTAACGGACATTTCACAAAATTTGCTTTTTCTTTTGTTAAGTGCATACTTTCAAATTTATCTACATCTTTACCGGATTTTACTCCACACCAATCAGTTGCATATGCTAATTCTTTATTTGTTAAATTAATTACAAATTCTCTTGATTCTTTAATTATTTCATAAGAATGCCTTGTTGGTCTTACACTAATATATACCATTGCAGGATTTGTATTTAAAATTCCTGTCCATGCAACTGTTATAATATTCGATTCTTCCATTGTTCCACAAGATACCATAACAGCAGGTATAGGATATAAAAATGTCCCTGGTTTCCACATTACTTTACTCATATTTATCTTTCTCCCATTTCACTAGTATCTCTATTGCTTTTTAATCTATTTTCCTCGCACAATGATATATATTTTGTATAGACTCTATTAAATACTGTGTTATATACTTGCATAATGCTCTCTATTTCTTTTTCTATTTCTTCGCTAACATTTACTTTTGTTAGTGGTAATAAAATTGCTGTTTCTGTTGCTATTCTTATATCTTCTCTATCTTTCATATTTGGGTTTTCACGTATTACTTTATTCATCGTTTGGGTAATAATTCTTTCTGCTAGTTGATATATTTTCATTTTTCCATTTTGGTTAGATTGTTCTTCTTGATTTGACTCTAAATTTATTTTATTTTCTTCCATAACCTTTTCCTTTCCTATATTAATAAATTGATTATAGCACTCTACTAGGAAAATGTAAAGAAACCATACATTAAAAATGTTTTTCATTTCTAATGTATGGTTTCTTAAAATAAATAAAAAACCTGGCGACAACCTATTTTTCCAGCAGGGTAACCCGCAAGTATCTTCGGCACAATAGAGCTTAACTTCTGTGTTCGGTATGGGTACAGGTGTTTCCTCTATGTTATCATCACCAGAAAATTGTAGCTGTTAAAGCTT
>JAGAIV010000004.1 GCA_017626365.1 Clostridia bacterium | reverse complement strand
TCCAATTAAACCATTAAAATGGCTAAGCCCAAACGAAAAATATTTAGAATATATAAAAGGTTAAAGTTCAGAGAAGTAATAGTTGGTATTTCAACAATAGTTATTTCTAAGAAAGTGTGACATATGTTTGACAAACCTACAGACAAAAATTGCTAAAAAATGTAAATTTTATTGTATACAAATTTATCTTGTGGTAAAATAAATTTATCTAACAGACAAAGATAGGAGGAAGAATGATGCAAAAATTAATGAACGAGATAAAACAATTTAATAAGGAAAGAGATTGGGATCAATTTCATTCTCCAGAAAATTTAGCAAAATCAATATCAATTGAAGCAGGTGAACTTTTAGAATGTTTTCAATGGGATGGTCAAAATTATAATAAAGAAGAAGTATGTGAAGAATTAGCAGATGTATTTACATATTGTATTCAAATGGCTATGAAACTGGATGTAAATCCTAAAGAAATAATATTAAGAAAATTAGAAAAGACAAAGAAAAAATATCCTGTTGAGAAGGCAAAAGGAGTAAGTACAAAGTATAATAAATTATAGTATTTAATGAAGAAATAAATGTAAAAAGAGGAATGTAATTATGAGAGTAGCAGAACCAATTGTTGAAAAAGTACAAGACAATATAAGTGCATTAAAAGTATTTGAAAAAGAAATTTTAGAATCAAACAACGAAAAATTTAAAGATACTATATTGAATTTTCCTATAGTATATATACATAATTGGAAAAGTAAAAATGATTATGAAGTATATGTTGGTGAATCAAATAATATTTTTCAAAGAACAAGACAACATTATAGTAAAATGTCAGATGAAAATGAGTGGCAACACAACTTATCAGATGGAAATGCTAATTTATATGTAATAGGACATGAACATTTTAATAAGTCGATGACACTAGATATAGAAAATAGATTGATTCATTATTTGATGAGTGTTGAAAATATAAAAAAAGTACATAATGGAAGAAATAACCCACAAAATCGTTATTATCCAATAGAAGAGTTAGATGATATTTTCGCAAAGATATGGAAAAAACTTAGAAAAGCCAATAAAGAAGTATTTCCATTAGAAACTTCTATTAAAGATTCTGCTATCTTTAAAGCATCACCATTACATAAACTTACAGAGGAACAACAAAAAGCCAAAGAAATGATTATAGAAAAAGTAGTTAATGCATTAAAAAATGATGAAAGAGGTCAATTAATATTTGTTGAGGGTGAAGCTGGAACCGGAAAAACAGTATTAAATAGTAGTACTTTTTATGAATTGTTCTGTAGGTATGAAGAAGCAAAGAATAATAATGAAGATTTGAAATATGAAACTTCAAATTGTTTCTTATTAGTAAATCACGATGAACAAATTACAGTATATAACCAAATTGTTGATAAATTAGGATTAACTGATAAGTATGGACAGGTAGTATATAAACCAACCCCTTTTATAAACAAGTATTCTATTGATAATCCAGTTGATGTCGTTTTTGTTGATGAAGCACATCTATTATTGACACAAGGCAAACAATCCTATAGGGGTAATAATCAATTAGAAGATATACTAAATAGGGCTAGAGTTGTGGTTGTAATGTTCGATGAAGATCAGATTTTAACTACAGAACAATACTGGGAAGATGAGCTATTAGAAGAATATAAAAGTAAAGCAATAAATAATGAAAATTATATTAAATTAGAAAATCAACTTAGAATGCATGCTAATGAAGATGTAATAGAGTGGATAAACTCATTTACTAAAGAAGGAATTGTAAAACAATTACCTTATGATTTAGGTGATTACGATATACAAATTTTTGATACACCGGAAGAATTAGAAAGAGAAATTGTGAAAAAATCATTAAAAGATGAAACAAAATTGTCAAGACTAATTGCAACTTATGATTGGCCATATAATTCAAATAAAAATTCAAAAAAGGATTTTAAATATTGGGAAGTAAAAATAGGAAAATGGCATAAACCATGGAATAGAGAATTAGAACAAGATTTAGATAGAAAGCAAAAAAGAGAAATAAAAAAACTTTCATGGGCTGAACAGCTACAAACAATTAAAGAAGTTGGTTCAACATTTACAATTCAAGGGTTTGACTTGAATTATGCAGGAGTAATTCTTGGACCATCTGTAAAGTATAGAAATGGTCGCATAGTTTTTGATACAAATGAAAGTTGTAATGAAAAAGCTACTAGAAACAGAACATTATCTGATGGTACTTCAAAGAAATTTGGAGAAAAACTTTTAAAACATGAAGTTAGAATTCTTATGACACGTGGAGTTAACGGATTATATATATATGCATGTGATGATGAACTAAGAGAACATTTAAAACAATGTAGTTACAAAGGCATACAATACGAAATAAATGAGGATGAAGATGAAATAGGATGGTTAAAAGTTGCTGAAGATGGCGAGGAATACAGATATGAATAGATATAAAAAATAATTTTTAAAAATCAACAAAAAACTGTTGACAAAATCAACACAATGTGTTAATATATGAATGGAGGTAAGGAATATGGTAAATGAATTTGGAAAGTTATTAAGAAAAATTCGAATTGATAATGGCGAGATACTCAAAGATATGGCAGATAAATTAGAAATGACATCATCATATTTATCAGCAATTGAGTGTGGAAAGCGTAATATTCCTAACAATTTAATACCTAGATTGGAGAAAATATATAATCTTGATAATAGAATGGTATTAGAGTTACAAGAAGCAAAACAAAAATCTATTAGCAAAATAGAAATTAATGCTCTTTCAGAAATGTCAAATCAAAAAAGAGACTTAGCATTAGAATTTGCTAGAAAGTTTGATAATATTGATGATGAGTTTGCTAAAAAATTGATGGATTTCATGAAAAGACATCAGGATTAGGGGGTAATAATGAATAAGTATTCTGTAGAACCAAAATCACGTAAAGAATTAAGAATGCTTGCAAGGCAAATAAGAAAGAATTTAGGAATAGAAGATCAATTATATTTTCCAGTAGTAGAGTTATTTGAGAGATTACCAGACATTTATCAAGATCTTGAATGTCAAATTGTAAATGATTTTGAGTTACCTATAAATGTACATGCAATTACAGATATTAGAGCTAAGACCATAAAAGTAAAAGAAAATGTATATGATAATGCATGTAAAGGTAATGGAAGAGATAGGATGACAATATTACATGAAATTGCTCATTATTTAACTCTTTGCGAATTAAACTTTACATTAGCTAGAAGTTTTGATGAAGAAAGAATACCTACATACTGCGATCCAGAGTGGCAAGCAAAATGTTTAGCTGGAGAATTGATGATGCCTGCAAATAAGATAAAAAATATGGATGTAGAACAAGTAATGAAAGAATGTGGTGTTTCATGGGATGCTGCTAATTATCAATTATCAAAAATTTAATAAATAGTGTGTTATAAAATAACATAAAAAAAGTCAGGTTCGGCAAAACCTAACTAATTAGAAAAGGCTCATTTTACTCCGCTAAAAGTGATAATGAACCATCGATTAAATTAATTTTAACATTTATCGGATAAAATGTAAAGACCTTTTCTAAAATTTTTTAAAGAGAGGAGGTCTTTTTCTATGCCAAAAACAAAATCGATGGAAAATTTAAAGAAAGAAGGTAATAGAAATGCAAGAAACAATTAACGATAAAATGTTAACAAAAAATAAACATGAAATCACTATTTTTATAAATGGTGAAGAAAAAGAGGTAGCAAAAGAAAAAACTTCATATGAGGAAGTTATAAGATTAGCTTTTGGACATTATGAAGATAATGATTCTATAAATTATACCGTAATTTATTTTAAAGGAAATAATGAAAAACCAAATGGTTTTTTATTAAAGGGACAAGTAGTTATGGTTAAGAAAGGAATGAGGATAAATGTCACAAGAACTAATAAATCATAGTGATGATTTGAAAAAACTTCAAAATGAAGGATATGAATTAGATGTAAATAATGGATATGGGATTGTTTCCCATATCCCATACTTGAAAGCAAATGGAGAAATAGATTATGGTACATTAGTGTCAAGCATTGCTTTTGAAGGTGATAAGGCTAAGTATAATGGAGACCATGTTATATATTTTTCAGGAGATCAACCTTGTAATGCAGATGGAACAGAAATTACACAAATAAAGCATAGTGCCAGCAATTCAATTTTAGCTGGAATAAATGTGAAACGCTCATTTTCAAATAAACCAGATGAAAATTATAAAGATTATTATGAAAAATTTGTAAATTATATTAATATAATTTCTTCTAGAGCAATAGATAAAGATAATTCAGTAACTGCAAAAACATTTAAAAAAGTGGTAACAGAAGAAGAATCAGTATTTCAATATATTGATACAAATTCATCAAGAGCAGGAATTGACAACTGCAATAGAAAAATGTTGGACAAAAAAATAGCAATTATTGGACTTGGAGGAACTGGAGCATATATACTTGATTTAGTTTCGAAAACTAATGTCAAAGAAATACATTTGATTGATGGAGATGTATTTTGTCAGCATAATGCTTTTAGAAGTCCTGGAGCAGCGAGTAAAGAAATATTTCAAAAAAGTATGTCAAAGGTAAGCTATTTTAAAGCAAATTATCAAAATATGCATAAAAATTTAATAGAACATAACATGTTTATTAAAGAAGAAAATGTTAGTGTATTAAAAGATATGGATTTTGTATTTATATGTATTGATTCAGGAATAGCAAGAAAATTAATTACAGATTATCTTGTCCTAGAAGAAATACCATTTATAGATACAGGAATAGGGCTACAAAATATAAATGACACTATAAATGGCCAGGTAAGAACTACTGTATTTAACAAAACTAATTACGACAGAATTCCTATATATCTTGATTTTGATGAAGATGGTAATGATGTATATAATACAAATATTCAAATTGCAGAATGTAATGCTTTAAATGCAACAATAGCAGTTATAGAATGGAAAAAATATTTTAAAATATATGAAAATGCTGATAGTCAATGCCAAAATGTTTATTCAATTGAGATGGGAGAAATAGTACATGAAAACTAATAAATTTAAAGTTGAGTTTGTTGATAAAATTCCTTCAAACTTAAAGGATGGTATATTGTATGTGTGCATTAGTTGTAATGTTATTGTACATAGATGTGCATGCGGATGTGGTGAAAGAACTGTAACTCCTATCGATAAAAAATATGGATGGGTAATGAAATATGATGGACAAGCAATTACACTTAGACCATCAATAGGTAACTTTAGTATACCATGTAGGTCACATTATTATATAACAGATAATAATGTTGAATGGTTAGAAAACTATCAACAAAAAAATAATAAAAAAGGACTATTTGAACGAATTAAGCAGTTATTCAAAAAATGAAATAATATAGGCATCTTTTATCTAGATGCCTAAAAATTTATAAAGGAGGTTGTATATGTATAAGGTATTTAATATACTAAGTGTATTTATAAGACAGTTTTGCTTATCAAATCCATATGCAATGTATTTTGAATCAAGTGTATATGCAGATATTTTTAACATAATTATTGGAGGGACTATATTACATATGCTTTCTTTTTTTCTAACGTCAAGTATTTATGAAAAGGGAAGACACCCAAGTTGGCTAGGATGTGCATTATATTGCATAAATTATATTTTTAATACCGCTTTAATTAGTTTTTTATGTTATAATTTTAATAAACTCAATTTGATTTATATTATATTGATATCTTTTATAGTCAATTTAACAATATGGATAGTAATTATAAATTTAAAAAGGAGGGTATATAGTATAATATAATAAATTCATAATAGAAAGGAGTCGTTATGATTTACATTACAGGAGATACACATGCTGATTTTAGCAGATTTTTAATTGAAAACTTCCCAATTCAAAATGAAATGACCAAAGATGATTATGTAATAATATGTGGCGACTTTGGTGGAGTTTGGACATTTGAAAAAGAAAACATACAAGAAAAGTATTGGTTGGATTATCTAAATGAAAAGAATTTTACAACATTATTTGTAGATGGAAATCACGAAAATTTTACAAGATTATATAAATATCCTGTAGAAGAGTGGCATGGTGGTAAAGTACATAAAATAAGAGATTCAGTATTACATCTAATGCGTGGAGAAATATTTGATATAAATAATAAAAAAATTTTTACATTTGGTGGTGCAAAATCACATGACATACAAGATGGAATATTAAATCTAGATGAAGAAGAGAAAATATATGAATATAGAAAAAGAGGTGCATATTTTAGAATAAGAGATTATTCATGGTGGGATTTAGAACTTCCAACTGAAGAAGAAATGCAAAACGGAATAAAAAATTTAGAAAAAGTAAATTATAAAGTAGATTATATAATTACGCATTGTTGCCCAACAAGTATACAAACATTATTAAACCCATCATACAAAAGAGATGTTTTAGCAGACTATTTGCAAGAAATATCAGAAAAGTGTAAATTCAAAAAATGGTATTTTGGACATTATCATGATTATAGACAAGTTAATTCACAGTTTACTTTATTATATGAAGATATAGTTCCATTAGAATTTAAAAGTATTTTTTAATAAAAAACGGCTATTATTGATAGTCGTTTTAGTGTTTTTGGTAGATAAAAATAATATTATTATACTTTTGACATGAAAAAACTTAATAAAATCTGAAAGTTTTTTCATAATTTTGAAAAAACTTGACTATAATAATAAAAAAGAGTATAATAAAAATAGTTGGAGGAGATTTTATGGAGAGAATAAAAAGAGAAGATTATTTATCTATATTAAGAAATTTCAAAGATCAACAAATAATAAAAGTAATAACGGGAATTAGAAGATGCGGTAAATCTACTTTATTAGAGTTATTTCAAGATTATTTGAAAGAAAATGGAGTAGAAGAGAATCAAATCATATCAATCAATTTTGAAGATGCAGATTATGAAGAATTACAAGATAGAAAAAAGTTATATGAATATTTAAAATCAAAATTGGTAAAGGGTAAAAAAACATATATATTTTTAGATGAGATTCAAAAAGTTGGTGAATTTGAAAAAACAGTAGATAGTCTTTTTATTAATAAAGATGTTGATTTATATATAACTGGATCAAATGCTTGGCTGTTATCATCAGAACTTGCAACATTACTTACAGGAAGATATATAGAAATTAAAATGTTGCCATTGTCATTTAAAGAATATTTATCAGCTTTCGAAGATAAAACAGATCTATCAAGAAAATTTAGAGATTATTTACGATATAGTTCATTTCCACAAGCAATCGAATTATTTAAAATTAATCCAGAAAATATTAACTTGTTTTTAGATGGAATATACAATACAATTTTATTTAAGGACGTAATGCAAAGAAAAGGAATAACAGATAAAAACACTTTAGAAAGAGTAACTAAATATTTATATGATAACATAGGAAATAGAACAAGCATGAAAAACATAAGTGACAATATTGAAGGTCTTGAAAAAAATAATTCATATAATACTGTTTCAACATATGTTCAAGCACTTATTGATAGTTATATTGTGTATAAAGCAAATAGATATGATATAAAAGGAAAAGAATTTTTAAAAACACAAGAAAAATATTATGCAGTAGATATAGGACTTAGATATTATATGTTAGGTCAAGGTTCTGGTAAAGATATGGGACATATATTAGAAAATGTAGTTTACCTTGAATTATTAAGACGTGGATATGAAGTTTATATTGGAAAATATGATGACTTAGAAGTTGATTTTGTAGCAAAAAATTCAGAAAATACAATTTATTATCAAGTAGCATTAACTACAAGGGAATCTGCTTATGGTAATAATATCGTATTAGAAAGAGAATTAGCTCCATTAAAGAAGATAAGCGATAATTATCCTAAATATATATTAACACTAGATGATGACCTAGATGTTGATTTTGACGGAATAAAGAAGATAAATGTATTGGACTGGTTGATTAAAGAAAAAGATTAATTTGAAAAAGCAAAATAATAATGTAATTAGTTTTACAGAATTATTTTGTTTTTTTATATTAACTGACAACTTTCGACAAGAAATGCATAAAAGATGTGTTATAAGTAGCCAGAGGGATGAAATATATGGACTATGCAATAATAGAAAAATTAAAAGAATTAAGAAAAAGTAAAAAAATTACACAAGAACAGTTAGCTGAAAAATTAGATATAAGTCGTTCGAAGGTTTCAAGTTGGGAAACAAATAGAAGAGATATGAGTATAACAGAAGCAATAGAATTAGCTAATATATATGAAGTAAGCTTAGATAATTTGTTCGAAATAAACAGAATAACAGAAGAAGAATACGTAAAAATATCTGATAAATTTTTAAAAGGCAAAAATATTACTTTAGAAGAGAAAGTTAGAGTTATAGAATCACTTCGAGAATGTTTAAAGAAAAATAATGTGGATGAATTTTATGAAAATTATAAAATGACACAAAATGCGACAAAATAGTTTTAAAATATCTATTTTGTCGCATTTTAGGTATGTAAAATTTAGAAATGAATTGATATAATAAACAAAGTAGTTAGACAAGAAGGAGGATATTTGTGAAAGATCAACCAAACAAAATTGGGCACTTAAATATGATTCAGGAAATAATTACCAGAATGGGGAATAATTCATTTTCCTTAAAGCAATGGGCAGTTGGCATAATGATTGCTATATATGCTTTTGCAGGAGAAAACTCTCATAAAGCTGTAATAGTAACAACAATTCCATTGGTGGTTTTTTGGATATTAGATTCATATTACTTAATGACTGAACGTAAATTTAGATGTTTATACGATGAAGTAAGAAAGAAAGAAGAAAAAAATATTGATTTTAATATGAATTTTAATTCAATAAAAGTAAATATGGGTAATATAAGCAATTATTGCTTGATAAAAGTTGCAGTTTCAAAAACGATATTGCCATTTTATTTAGTATGCCTTGTAACTACATTAATAATTTATTTTATAAAATTTTAGGAGGTAATTATGAAAAGACAAGTATTTTATAGTTTTCATTTTAAAAATGATTGTTGGAGAACAAGCCAAGTCAGGAACATAGGAGTTATTGAAGGCAATAAACCTGTTTCAGAAAATGATTGGGAAGAAGTAAAAAGAAAAGGTGACGATAATATAAAAAAATGGATAAACGACCAATTAAAATATAGAAGTTGCACAATAGTTTTAATAGGTGAAGAAACATCAGAGAGAAAATGGGTAAAATATGAAATAAAAAAGAGCTGGGAAGATGGAAAAGGTGTTTTAGGAATTTATATACATAATTTAAAAAATCAAGATGGAGAAAGAAGTAAAAAAGGTAAAAATCCATTTGAACAATTCACTTTAACAACTGGAGATAAATTATCTAGTAAAATAAAAGTATATGATCCACCATATGGATCTGATAGTAAAGCAAATTATAACTATATTGCTGAAAATATAGAAGATTGGATAGAAACAGCAATTAATGATAGAAAATGAAAGGGGGATATATATTATGTATAAAACAGGTGAAAAACCAGGAAAAGGCGAATACTATTGTACAAAATGTGGTCAAAACGTGACTTTAGATGATAATACTGATACTTTACCACCATGTCCAAAGTGTTCTAATACTACTTATAGAAAAGAATATTAAAAATTAAAAGGCGAGAATTAACTCGCCTTTTACTAGTTACAACTTCAACCCACTAACAATTAACTTAATTGCATTACTAAATCCACTCATATAATACTTATCATTCCAATAAGCACAATATTCCATAAAATCCTCATAGATTAAATCTAATTTTTTAGAAACATAGTTGTAATTCTCACTAGAAACATTATTTAAAATCTTTTCAGAATAATCATCAAAATTAATTAAATGCTTTTGATCATTTTCATCCATACGAGATAATTCTTCCTCTCTAAATTCTAACCATTCCTTTAATAAATTTTCACTTTCATTATTGTTTAAAATATCACAAATTTTCATTGTTAAAACCTCCATTTTTATTAAAAATTTTTGGGGACAAATTGGGGACAATCATTGCAAAAAAATATATATTTTAACCATTTTCATAATCTCGCCAATTTGGCATAACCCTATTAAAACTAATAAAAACTCAAGTTAACAAAATTTCTCAAAAATCACAATTAAATTCTCATAACCCGAAGGTTTAATTAACATTACCAAGAAACATATTTAAATAACTCACAAGAAATGATATAATTGTGGAAAATACTATAAACAAATGCTGATTTAGAGGAGCCAATATGAAAGAGAAAGTTTATGAATTCTTAAAAACAATCCCAAAGGGAAAAGTAGTTACATATTCTCAAATAGCAGAATATTTAGGAAATAAAAATTTGTGTAGAGTTGTAGGAAATATTCTTCATAATAATCCAGACCCAATAAAATATCCATGCTATAAAGTTGTAAATAACAAAGGTGAATTATCAAAGAATTTTGGAGATGGAGGAATTGAGGTACAAAAAAAGAGACTAATTGCAGATGGAATTGAAGTGATAGATTATAAAGTAGATTTGAAAAGATATAGGATGTAATAAATATAAAATAAATCATATTATCAAAATTTTTAATTTAAAAATAAATAGTGAGGTAAATGGTGAGTATTATTGAACAAAAAAATATAGAACATACATACATAACTAAATATATGAAAGAATTTCATGGAATAATACCAAAGTATATAAATCCCAAAATTGATATACCCGATGGATATTTTATTATAAATGGACAATATTGGGCAGTAGAGGCAGTATCATATTTTATGGATGATAAAGAAAAAAATTCACAGATATTAAGAGCAAATTTAAACAAATACAATGAGAATAAGAACAATATATTTAAGCTTTGTTTTTGAACATATTGGTAAGAGAAAAGTTCAAAAAGTTACCATAAGGTATGGTAATAAAGAAAATATGATAAATGATTTATTAGAAGGGGAAGAATATATTTTAAGTATTTTATATAAAAATAAGTTCTGGAATAAAAGATTTAAAGATAGTTATAAATTAAAAACATTTTTAGAAGACACTTTAGAAGAAAATAGTATTTTAAATGTAACTCTAAATAAAAAGTATAAGTATAATGTGAATTTAAAGTTGCATTATTCGTCAATGTTTGACGGAAGAAAAATATCGGATACTTATATATGGTGGGAAAATGAAGATGAATATGTAAAGAGTATTATTAATGCCATTAAGGCCAAAGTAAATAAATATGAAGATTATAAAAAGAGAATGGAAGAAGCTAATCAAAAATTTGATAAATATTGCCTAGTTATATATCCTCAGAAAATACCAATTGATGTTAGTGAAGAAAAAATAATAAAAGCAATAGATGATGAAATTGTAAATATTGGTTATAATGAAATATCAATACAACTCTGGAATAAAATGGTACTAATTGAAAACAAGACACTTTAAATAATATAATTGTATATATGAGTAGTGCTAAAAATAAAAAAGAAGAAGAAAAGTTGAAATATCTAAAATGCTCGACAAACTATGACAATATTCGACAATTTAATATGTTATACTTTTTTTATAAAAATAAAAGGAGGAATTAAATATGGAAGAAACAAAGAAAAGTGGATTTAGTACTGCCGGATTAGTATTAGGAATTATAGGAGTATGTACTTCTTTTATTCCCATTATAAATAACTTATCGTTTGTAATGGGAATTTTAGCAGTTATTTTTGGAATAGTTGCGCTTGTAAAAAAATCTGGTAAAGGAAAAATCATCGCTTCAATTATATTAGGTATACTTGCAGTTGTTATAACTATCAATTCACAAAAGGCTTTATCAGATTCATTTGAGGCAATGAGTAATGATTTAGATAAAGCATCTGGAAATAGTACGGAAGAAGTATTAGCTAATGATGTTGAAGTTTCATTAGGAAAATTTGAGGTTAAAGAAGGTAAGTATTCAACAGATACAAAACTTGTTGTTAAAGTTAAGAACAAAACTTCTCAAACAAAATCTTTTAATATCCAAATTGAAGCTGTTAATGCAGATGGTTCAAGAATAACAAATGATTATGTATATGCAAATAACTTAAATGCAGGACAAAGTCAAGATTTCGAGATATTTACATATGTATCTTCTGATAAATTAGAAACAATGAAAAAAGCTACATTTAAAATTGTAGAAGCTTCAATGTATTAAAAAAATAACCACGTAAAAACACGTGGTTATTTTTTTAATAATATTTTAAAGTATCTTCTAATACATCAACAACGCAGCATAAATCATCGTTGTCTTCATTGATCGAAAATGAGTATTCGTTCGATTCGTTCTTGTAAACCTCAATAGTTACAGTTCCCAATTTTTCCATAATTTTATCCTCCTTTTCTCTTTTGTAACTTAAGTAGAATAACACAAAAACATATTTAAGTATAAAAAAGAAGAAATAAGTGGAAGAAAATTATTGAAGTTTAATAACATATAAAAACAGGACTACGAAAATCGTAGACCTGTTTTGTCCGAGAAAGGTTATTAAGTTACACACGAAATTTAAGTTCTGCATCAAAAGGCTCATCGTTAGATTTAAGAACCTTTTGGCTCTGTGCAGTTCTAAAATTCCATAAAGCATTTGCAATGTCTTCATCACTTAAAGCAATGATAGATATTGCCTGTAAAGCAGCATTCTTTGCTGCATCAATTCCTACACAAGCAACAGGAAGTCCAGGCGGCATCTGCACTGTTGATAAAAGCGCATCAATTCCATCAAGTTTGCTTCCAGATATAGGAATGCCAATAACAGGTTTTATTGTATGTGCCGCAATAGCACCTGCTAAAGCTGCGCTCATACCTGCAGCAGCGATAATTACCTTGTAGTTACTACTGTCGTCAACTTCATAAATGAAGTCTGCTAGTGCATTTGGCGTCCGATGAGCTGAAAATATTTTTAAAGTATAAGGAATTTCAAACTCATCTAACATATCTGTTGCTGCTTTTACTTTTGGAAAGTCGGATTTGCTTCCCATAACAATTGCTACTTTTGGTTCCATATTATACCTCCTTTTAGGTAATAGGTCTCGGACAGCATTACGAAAAGCTAATATAATGCCAATACATTATATTACATTTAAAACATTATGTCAATCTAACCACACATAATATACTAAATGTATAGATAAAAATGATATTTTTTGATATACTAGTCATATATGAAAATAAGGAAGTGTAATCAAAATGAAAATCATGTTTATTTGTACGGGAAACATTTGCCGAAGTGCGATGGCACATTGGTTAATGAAAAAGAAATTAGAAGATAAAAACATACAAAACATAGAAGTGTTTTCATCAGGAATATATGCAATGCAAGGAGATATTCCAACCCAGGAAGCAACAGAAGTGATGGAGGAATATGGGGTAGATTTAAAAAAGCATAGAGCAACACCTACCTACAAATCCAATATAGAAGAAATGGATTTAATTTTATGTATGACATCATCACATAGACAAAATCTCATTAGCACATATCCAAATCTAGCAGACAAAATTTACACACTAAAAGAATATGTAGGAATCGATGAAATCGATATAAAAGACCCATGGGGATATGGGCTAGCGGTGTACCGATATTGTGCTGCAGAAATTGATCAATGTTTAGATAAATTAATTGAAAAAATTAAATCGTCGTCGAAATCTTGATTTCGTGTCGACGATTATATTTGGCAAAGCCAAACAAAAAACGAATTGATAAGCCATCAATTCGTTTTTGCATAAATTTAGAAAAAAAGGAAAAACTAATTTCAAAAAATACATACCAAGGAGTGGAGTTTTTTGAAATTAGTAAAAATATTAAATATAAAAGGAGCTCTATTAGATGAATATCAACTAGAAAATTACCTAGAAAAAATAGCCTCCGACCATATTTTACAAGATAAATCTGAAAAAGATACTTATCCTATACCAAGGCTAGAGGATAATTTTGATTTTATAACGAAAACCTACGAGCTTCTAAACATGCATTTAAAAATGAAAATCAATATTCACCCAGCAGGTGAGTGGCTATTAGATAATTACTATATGATTGAAGAAACGGTAAAAATGATACAAAAAGAACTAACCCTTAAAAAATATAAAAACTTTGTAGCACTAGCAACCGGTCCATATAAAGGCTTTGCAAGAATTTACGTATTGGCATCCGAAATTGTGGCATATACAGAAGGAAAAATTAATACCCATAATTTACAAAAGCTACTTGCCGCTTATCAAAGAAAAAAGACTCTCAATATGGAGGAAATATGGAACATTGGAACATTTCTTCAAATTGCGATTATCGAAACAATTAGAAATGTATGTGAAAAAATTTACTCTGTACAAATGCAAAAGTACAAAGTAGAAAATATCATTGAAAGATTAGTAGAATTCAAGAAAAAAGAGGAATTAAAGTTTGAAGTAAATAAAAAAGAAAAGCACAAAATCATTGAAAAATCGGGAGAAATGAAATATCCCTTTATTGAATACATGTCATATCGTTTAAAAAGATATGGAAAAAAAGCATATCAATACTTAGATGCTTTAGAAACCGAAGTAATGAAAATGGGAACGAGTGTCTCTGAGGTAATCAAAAAAGAACATTATGATATTGCCGTTCGAAAAGTAATAATGGGAAATTGCATTAAAAGTATGAAAGAAATAGGAAGAATTAATTTCCTGGAGATATTCGAAAATATCAATGGTGTAGAAGAGGTACTAAAAAAAGACCCAGCAGGCGTTTATGAAAAAATGGATTACAAAACAAAAGCATATTACAGAAACAAAATTAAAGAAATTTCAAAAAGAACCAAAATATCGGAAATATATATTACGAAAAAAGCCTTAGAGTTAGCTATTGAAGAAGAAAACAACGAAAAACAATCTCATATTGGATATTATTTAATAGATAAAGGAGAAATAGAACTTTATAGGTCATTACAAACTAATAAAAAACCACACATTCCAAAACAAAATGTAAATTTATATATCCTAACCATCACAATCCTAACCCTTCTTATTTCATTTGGAATGGAAAGATATTTTGAAAAACAAGTAACTACATGGGTATCTATAATAATAGCAATCTTATTACTTATCCCAATATCCCAAATCGTAACACAAGTTTTACAATATGTTTTAAGTAAATTCGTAAAACCAAAATTAATACCAAAAATGGATTATGCATATGGAGTACCAAAAGAATGTACAACAATGGTTATTATTCCAACCATTGTTTCAAGCAAAGAAAAAGTAATTGATTTAATGAAAAAGCTAGAAGTCTTTTACTTAGCTAACAAATCCGAAAATATTTACTTCACTCTTCTTGCAGATGTAACCTCCTCTAGCAAAGAAAAAGAACCTTTTGATGAAGAAGTAGCAAAAGCTGGAATAGAAGAAGTAAAAAGACTCAATGAAAAATACAAACAAACTGGACTAGGAAAGTTTCAATTTATCTATCGAAAAAGAACTTGGAACGACAAAGAAAAATGCTACTTGGGTTGGGAACGAAAAAGAGGGATGATATGCGAGCTTAACGAATTTTTATGTGAGAAGACTCCAAATCTTTTTAAAGTAAATACCATGGAGGAACAAGGAGAAGAAATACCAAAAATAAAATATATCATTACACTTGATGCCGATACGAACTTAGTTCTAAACTCTGGACTAGAATTAATAGGTGCAGCATCTCATATATTAAATAAACCAGAATTAAACAAGAAAAAAGACGTAGTCACATCAGGGCATGCCCTAATACAACCACGAATTGGAATCGATTTAGTTTCAGCAAGAAAGAGCTTATTTACAAAAATATTTGCAGGTTCAGGGGGAGTGGATTCCTATGCAAATGCCATTTCGGATACGTACCAAGATAACTTTGACGAAGGAATTTTCACAGGAAAAGGAATTTACGATTTAGAAGTATTTCATACCATATTTAAAAACGAAATTCCAGAAAATACGGTATTAAGCCATGATCTATTAGAAGGATGTTATTTAAGATGTGCACTTTCTTCAGATATTTTGCTTTTAGATGGATATCCATTTAAATATAATGCCTATATGATGAGGTTACACAGGTGGATCCGCGGAGATTGGCAAATTATTTCGTGGATTTCAAAAAATATCATAAACAAATCCGGAAAACAAAAAGAAAACCCATTAAATAAATTATCAAAATTTAAGATATTCGATAATTTAAGGCGAAGTTTAGTAGAAGTGATGACAATAATTAGTTTTGCAGTATTGATTTTACTAAAAATAACGACGAAGTTAACCATATGGCCAGCGGTAACGTTATTGTTTCTTCTAATATTCCTACCAACGATATTAGACTTATTTAGCTATGCATGTGAAAATAAAGCAGGAAATCATTATTATAAATACTTTGCAAAAACAATACCAGCCCTAAGAGCAAGTATATTAAGAGGAATCTTAGAACTTAGCTTTTTACCACATAAAGCATATATTTCAGCAAATGCTATTATCAAAACAATTTATAGAATGAAAGTATCAAAACAAAATTTACTAGAATGGACAACAGCTGAAGAAGCAGAAAAAAACGGGAAAACAGACCTTTTTTCTTATTATAAACAAATGTGGATAAATGTAGTAGTAGCAATAGTTACAGCATTTTTCATTCTGTTTGTTCCCACATCATTTGCAAGAATTGTACTTGGTGCACTATCTATTCTATGGCTAATAGCGCCTGCAATTTGTTGGTATATTAGTAAAGAAGAAATACCAGTTGCAAAAGTAAAACAATTAACGAAAAAGCAGATAGAATATATTTTAGAAATTGGTAAAAAAACGTGGGATTATTTTGAAACCTATATGAACGATAACAATAACTATCTTCCGCCAGATAACTACCAACAAGATAGAATACCAAAAGTTGTACAAAGAACATCTTCTACCAATATAGGGTTAGGGTTAATTACAATTGTATCTGCTTATGATTTAGGCTATATTAATCTGGAAAAAGCAATTACCATGATTGAAAACACCTTGCAAACCATTCACAAACTAACAAAATGGAATGGGCATTTATACAATTGGTATAACACTGCAACACTACAACCATTACTACCAAGGTATATTTCCACAGTCGATAGCGGAAATTTTATAGGATATCTCTATTTATTAAAAGATTTCTTAGAAAATATCGTACAGCATCAAGAAGAAAAAATAGATATAAACCAAGTTCAAAATCTAATTCGAATGGTAACAAACTTCATTGACCAAACAGACTTTAGCTATTTATACGATAAAGAAAAACGACTTTTCTCAATTGGTTTTAATGTAGAAGAAAACAAATTAACAGATTCCTACTACGACTTATTAGCATCAGAAGCAAGGCAGGCAAGTTTTGTTGCCATTGCAAAACATGATATTCCATCGAAACATTGGCAAAACTTAAGTAGAACATTAACTGTAAATAAAGGTTTTAAAGGTCTTGTATCGTGGTCTGGAACAGCATTTGAATATTTAATGCCAAATATCAATATGAGAAAATATGAAGGAAGCCTGCTTTCTGAATCTTGTGATTTTATGATAATGAGCCAAAAAGAATATGCGGAAAAATTAGGTATTCCTTGGGGAATTTCAGAATCTGCTTTTAACTTAAAAGATTTAAATTCAAACTATCAATATAAAGCCTTTGGAATTCCATGGCTTGGGCTAAAAAGAGGGCTTGCCGATGAAATGGTAGTAAGTTCTTATGGTAGCATTTTAGCATTACAAGATGAACCAAAAGAAGTTTTAGAAAACATGAAAAAATTAGAGAAAAACAAAATGGTTGGAAAATATGGCTTTTATGAAGCAATTGATTATACACCAATAAGGTTAAGAGCTAACCAAAAATATGAAGTAGTAAAAACCTATATGGCACATCATCAAGCATTAATTTTACTTTCTATCAATAACTTAATTAATAACAATATATTACAAGAACGCTTTATGGAAAATCCAGAAATAAAAGCAGTAGATATTTTATTGCAAGAACGTATGCCAGAAGATGTGATTATAACAAAAGAGAAAAAAGAGAAAATTGAAAAACTAAAAAATATCGATTACGAAAACTATACGCAAAGGGTATATACAAAATTAAACAAAAACTTAAACAATTTCAATACGATTTCAAATGAAAACTACACTATTTGTATGAATGAAAGAGGAGAAGGATTTAGTAAATATAAAAATTTATTTGTAAACCGATATAAGTCTACCAATGATTATCCAGAAGGAATTGCTTTTTATATTAAAAATATCAGAACAAAACGAATTTGGAGTACAATTACAAGAAGCGATATGGTAAAGCCAGATAAGTTAGAAGTAAGCTTT
Source organism: Clostridia bacterium (assembly GCA_017626365.1). Classification (GTDB taxonomy): domain Bacteria; phylum Bacillota; class Clostridia; order TANB77; family CAG-508; genus RGIG8482. The sequence goes on along the minus strand of JAGAIV010000004.1, from coordinate 25,569 downwards.
CTACCTGACCAAGATAAGCTAGTAAGAAATGATGAAAATATTATCACTACTTGTAAAGTGATTACTGCACCAGATGACCCAGTAGAAATAAGAAGTTTAACATTAGAAAATACAGCAAGCACAGCAGAAACATTAGAAATATCAAGTGTTTTTGAACCAGTGTTATCAACTAAAGAACAAGATTATTCTCATATGGCATTTAACAACCTGTTCTTAAAATATGAATTTTTAGAAGATACCAATTCCATTTTAGTAAGACGAAATAAAAGAGGAGAAACACCAGAAGTTTTTTTAGGGGTAAATCTTTCTGCCAACCACGAAACGATTGGAGAGCTCGAATATGAAATAGATGAAGAAAATTTAAATGGTGGAGTATCATTAGGCATTCCAAAAATGATTGCAAATTCAATTCCATTTTCTAAAAATCTTGGATTAGCAGTAGATTCTGTTGTGGCATTAAAAAGAACAATTAAAATAGAACCACATGAAAAAGTGACAATGAATTTAATTATTACTATGTCAGAAGAAAGAAAAATGGTAGAAGAAAATTTGCAAAAATATGTTAATCAAGAAAATGTAAAAAGAGCATTTGAGTTATCCAAAATAAGAGTAGAAGAAGAGGCAAGATATTTAAGTATCAAAGGAAAAGATATTGAAGTTTATCAAAAATTATTATCCTATTTAATCGTACAAAATCCATTAAAGAAACTACAAAAAATAGACAATTCTAACACTTACTATGTAAAAGATTTATGGCAATATGGAATTTCAGGGGACTTACCAATATTACTCGTTAAAATAAAAGATGTAAACGATTCCTATGTTATGGAGGAAATATTAAAAGCATTTGAATATTTCAAAGTAAAAAACATCGATATCGATTTGGTCATTTTAAATGAAGAGGAAAATGTATATGAACGATATGTAAAAGAAATGATTGAAACCGAAATATTAAACCGCCATTTAATGTATTTGTTAAATCAAAGAGCAGGAATTTATATCTTAAATGCTAATGAAATAGAAGATATTGGTATATTAGAATTGAGAGCAAACTTTATCATAGATACGCATAAAGGAAACCTAAAAACCATTATAAAAGATTTAGAAGAGGATTATTTAGATACTATAAAAAAACAACCACAAGAAGAGGTACAAGATATATTACCACCAAATTTTGAAAAGAAAAATAACTTAATCAATATGCAAGAACTAGCATATTACAATGAATATGGTGGGTTTAAAAATGAGGGAAAAGAATATGTTATAAAAATAACAAAAGATACAAAACCCGAAGTTGCATGGAGCCATGTACTTGCTAACCCTAATTTTGGAACGGTTATTACGACAAATAATTCAGGCTATACTTGGTATAAAAACTGTAGATTAAACCGTATCACAGAATGGACCAATAATGTTATGCTAGATATTCCATCCGAAATTGTATATGTAAAGGATAGAAAATACAATCAAACATGGACACTTTCACCAAATCTAAACCAAGATGAGGAAGAATATTATATCACATATGGATTTGGATACAGCAAATTCAGCAATTTAAGATTAGGACTATTACAAGAACAAGAGACATTTATACCATTAGAAGATAATGTGAAAATTTCAATATTAAGATTTAAAAATATTCTACCAGAAAAAAGAAACTTAAAATTAGTATATTATTTAAAACCAGTATTAGGAGAAGATTCTGTAAAAAGTGATGGATACATTCATTTAAGTTTTGACCAAGATAAAAATATCATTTATGCAAAAAATCAATATATGCACGATTTAGAAAAATCTTGTTGCTATGTATCATCTAGTTTGAATATTAAATCTTATACCGGAAATAAAAGAAAGTTTATTGGAAGCGGAAATCTTAGTTCACCAGAGATGATGAAAATGACGAAGCTAAACAATGAAGATTCATTTGGAAATTCACCATGTATTGCCATTGAAATGGAAATAGAACTAAAAGCTTTTGAAGATAAAGAAATTGTACTTTTATTAGGCTCAGAAGAAGAGCAAACCAAAATGCAAGAAATAGCATACAAATATACAATTTTAGAAAATGCCAAAAACGAGCTAGAAAAAACAAAAGAATACTGGAGTTCTTTATTAAGAACGGTACAAGTAAAAACGCCAGTAGAATCCATGAATATTTTACTAAACGGATGGCTTGTATACCAGACTATAACGAGCCGTTTATGGGCAAAATCGGGATTTTATCAATCTGGAGGAGCTTATGGATTTAGAGACCAACTACAAGATACAATGGGAATCAAATATATTAATCCAGAATTCATGAAACAACAAGTATTAAAACACGCTGCCCATCAATTTATAGAAGGAGACGTAGAGCATTGGTGGCATGAAGAAACAAAAAGAGGAATTCGTACCAAATTTTCAGATGACCTATTATGGATTGCCTATGTAACAGCAGAATATGTAAGATTTACAAAAGATACCAGTTTATTAGAAGAGAAAGTAAGCTATATTACAGGACCAATATTAGACGAAAATACAGATGAACACTATGATTTTCACCCGAAAGCAGAAATAGAAGAAACCATATACGAACACTGTATTCGAGCAATTGAAAAATCTATAAACCTAGGAGAACACGGAATTCCTAAAATTGGTTCAGGAGATTGGAACGATGGATTTAGCACCGTAGGAAACAAGGGAAGAGGCGAAAGCATATGGCTAGGCTTTTTCTTATATGAGGTATTAAACCGATTTATCCCGATTTGTGAATTAAAAGGTGATCAAGAATCAAAAGAAAAATACGAAAAACTGCAACATGAATTAAAAAGAAACTTAAATAATCAAGGTTGGGATGGAAGATGGTTTAGAAGAGCATACACCGATGATGGAAATATATTAGGAAGCATACAAAATGAAGAATGTAAAATCGATAGTATCGCACAAACTTGGTCGGTCATTTCAGGAGCAGGAGACAACGATAAAAAATATATATCTATGGAAAGTTTGGAAAATTATTTAGTTGATAAGCAAAATGGAATCATAAAACTTCTAGACCCAGCTTTTGAAAAAAGTTCATTAGAACCAGGCTATATAAAAGCATACTTGCCAGGAGTAAGAGAAAATGGTGGACAATATACACATGCTGCAATATGGACTATCATTGCAGAAGCCATTTTAGGTTTTGGAGATAAAGCAACCGAATATTTTAGAATGATAAACCCAATCGAACATGCCAGAACCAAAGAAGCTATGGCGCGTTATAAAGTAGAACCTTATGTAGTAGCAGCAGATGTATACGGAGTAGGAAACCTAGCAGGACGTGGTGGTTGGACATGGTATACAGGCTCCTCAAGTTGGCTTTATAAGGCAGGAATCGAATATATACTAGGACTAAAGATAATGGAAGGAGTACTATCAATAAACCCAGCCATTTCATCAGAATGGAAAGAATACTCTATCAGATATGAATACAAAACAAGCATATACAACATCAAAGTAAAAAATCCAAATGGAAAAAACACAGGAGTTGATAAATTCATTGTAAATGGAGAAGAAATTCCAGAAAAGAAAATAAAACTAATCGATAATGGCAAAATAAACGAAATAGAAATAATAATGTAAAAACTGTAGGGCGGAATTCATTTCCGCCCTTAACTATACTATGTTGATAGGGACGGAGATCTTTGACAACATTATAAAAAGAATGTGTCAAAAAACTTTGTTACCAATATAATATTTTTATGTAAAAACATTATATTCAAAAACTGTCTATTTTATTGTTTTAGAAATATTACAAAGATATAATAAAACAAAAAAATAGATGGGAGCAAAAGAAAAAATGAGAGAAGAAAAAGGTGTAACATTAGTAGCATTGGTAGTTACTATAATAATACTACTAATTCTAGCAGCAGTAACAATAAGCTTAACAGTAGGACAAGATGGAATAATCACAAAAGCGCAACAAGCAGGAAAAAATTATTTAAATGCACAAGAATATGAGCAACAACAACTAGCAGAATTTACGAATCAAACAGAAAATATAATAAATGGTATAGCAGAAGAAAGAAATCCATACGATGGAAATAAATTCAGAAAATCAATTGCCAAAGCTATTAGTGAACAAGGAATAGAGACGTCAGAAAAAGATACAGACGAGATTATTATTGAAAATATAGGAAAAATATTTCAAGAAAGAACGAAAGATGCAACAGCAACAGCGGATAATATAACAGAAGGAAAGACTGCATACGTAAATGGAGAGTTGGTAACAGGGACTGGTGCGGATAATAATTTATTTTATAATTTAGGAATGAATAATTCTACCTCTAGTTTGGAACTCTCTTTCAACTTTACGAACACAGATGAAGGGAATATATCTTATACTACCCCTTGTGATTGCGATTTTTTAATTGCAAATATTTCATATGCCACAGCAGGAAGTATTAATAGTAGTAATTTATCAATTTCTGAATTACCTAATATGGTTGAAATAAGTAAGAAAATGAATTATTTTGTTGATAATACTACAAATGGTTTTTTAATTGTATATGCTTATAATGTTCCTGCTCAAACAGTTATAGAATATAAGACAGATAGAAATAGAAGAGTAGCCGGTTGTTATGGACTTACTATTAGTAAGTAAAAGTAATTTTAAAGAAGATATGGAAAGTTAACCATATCTTTTATTTGAATCTTGACAAAGTAACATTAGTAGATATAAGATGTATACATATGGAATAAAAGGAAATACTAACGAAAAAGGAGAAGAAGAAAATGAGAAATAAAAAAGGTGTAACATTAGTGGCATTAGTAGTTACAATTATTATACTGTTAATCTTAGCAGCAGTAACAATAAGCTTAACAGTAGGACAAGATGGAATTATAACAAAAGCACAACAAGCAGGAAAGAATTATTTGGAAGCACAAGAATATGAGCAACAACAATTAGCAGAATTTACGAATCAAACAGAAAATATAATAAATGGTATGCCAGGAGGAAGAAATCCATACAATGGAAGTGAATTTAGAAAATCAGTTGTAAAGGCTGTAACAGAAGCGGGGGTAGCAACATCAGAAAATGATACAGACGAAACAATTATTGCAAATATAGGAAGAATATTACAAGAAAGAACTAAAGATGCAACAGCTACTGCAGAAGATATAACAGAAGGAAAAACGGCATATGTAGATGGAAATAAAATAACTGGAATGGGTTCATCAAGTATTTCTCCATTAATTCCAAAACTTACAGAAGTTTCATCTAAAATTTTATATAATGGAACAGTTAATAGTGGCTATACTTATTATGCATTTAATCGATGTGTATTTAATACATCTATGAACTATCTAGACTGGTTTGAACAATATAGTAAAGGAGAAAATCTTTATATAGGTTATGATTTTTCTATTCCAGTATGTGTAAAATTAGTAGAGTATACATTTGTATTACCATATACAAGTTTATCAAGTACATGTTATCCAAAAGTACAAGCTTCAAATGATAATAATACGTGGATAGACATAGCTTCATTTGATTATAACTCTATTAACAGATATTATGTAAATTATTTAGAAACAAATACAAAATCTAGTTATAGATATTGGAGAATATATTTGGAAGGATCAGCTAAGGAAAATACAAGAATGGATGCTATAGAAATACAAATGTGGGGTTAATATGTAAATAGAGAGTTTTTTGACATACTATGATATATATTTATGTAAAAACATTATATTCAAAAACTGTCTATTTTATTGTTTTAGAAATATTACAAAGATATAATAAAACAAAAAAATAGATGGGAGCAAAAGAAGAAAATGAGAAATAAAAAAGGTGTAACATTAGTGGCATTAGTAGTTACAATTATTATAGTGTTAATCTTAGCAGCAGTAACAATCAGTTTAACAATAGGGCAAGATGGAATTATAACAAAAGCACAACAAGCAGGAATCGAAACGAAAATAGCAGAAATAAAAGATAAAATGAAGCTAGATATATTAAATGCAGAAACAGATGCTGCCATAAGAGGAGAATCATTAGAAAAAGCACAATTAGATGATATTATAGCAAGATATGGAGAACTACAAGAAGATGGTGATACTATTGTTATGCATGAAGGTGGATATAAAATAAGTTTAGAAGAAATATGGCATGGAAACTTAGCAAATTCAGGAAGTTATACGGAACAGGCAGAAGAAATAGCAAAATTAAAAAAAGAATTAGAAGAATTAAAACTTCAAAATGAAAATTTGCAAAAAGTAGATAAAATAATAATTCCAAGTGTATATGGTTATTACAATGTAAATGATGGAACAAATAGCTCTGTACAATCTCCATTAAGTTTAAAGGTATATAGTAAAAACTATGAAAAATTAACTTTTACAATGAATGTGTTAGCTAATCTTGTTATATTAGATGTATATGGATATGATGCAGAAGGAAATAGAACTACAGTATATAATGAATCTTACATTAGAGAATATCAAACTTTTAATAAAGAATATTCAGTTGATATATCTGGATATGAGTATATAGAACTAATAGCTACTGCATTTTGTAATGATCGTGCACGACATATATCATTTACTGATATTGTAATAGAATAAAATAGTTAGTAAGTAATTTTAAAGAAGATATGGAAAGTTAACCATATCTTTTATTTAAATCTTGACAAAGTAACATTAGTAGATATAAGATGTATACATATGGAAGAAAAGGAAATACTAACGAAAAAAGGAGAAGAAGAAAATGAGAAGTAAAAAAGGTGTAACATTAGTAGCATTGGTAGTTACTATAATAATACTACTAATTCTAGCAGCAGTAACAATAAGCTTAACAGTAGGACAAGATGGAATAATTACAAAAGCACAACAAGCAGGAAAAAATTATTTAAATGCACAAGAATATGAGCAACAACAACTAGCTGAATTTACGAATCAAACAGAAAATATCATAAACAATACAACAGGAGGAAGAAATCCATATGATGGAAGTGAATTCAGAAAATCAATAGCCAAAGCTATTAGTGATGAAGGAGTAGAAACATCAGAAGAAGATACAGACGAAACAATTATTGCAAATATAGGAAAAATATTGCAAGCAAGAACTAAAGATGCAACAGCTACTGCAGAAGATATAGTAGAAGGGAAAACAGCATGGGTTAATGGAGAATTGATTACTGGAACGCAACAAACCAATTTTTGTATAAATGTTACAGCCGTAATGAACTTTAAGAATTCAGCAAGTACAGCAAATTTTAGCACTGCAACGCCTGTTTATCAAATAAAATGTGAAAATGGTGTATTTTCTATAAAACAAATATCTGGTTCAAATTCTATTGACTGTACTTACAATTCATCACAAGGAAATGGAATGCCATATGCTAATATTGGTATTTCTAAGGTTGAATTTGCTGAATAATTATTATATTAAAGGTAAAAACTGTTGACATTAAAATATAACAATGTAAATGGGAGCAGACTAAAATGCTCCCACTTATTTTATGTAAAAAGCAATAAGCAAAAAACATTTATTTTATTGTTTTAGAAAAATCACAAACATATAATAAAACAAATATTACAAAGAATAGCAATAGCATGATGTTTGAGAAAAATTCCAAAACTTTCGAAACAAAGCAAGTTTTGGAATATTTTTTCCAAAACTTGAATATAATATAAAAAAGTGGTATACTATATTTAGGTGGTGAAAGTTAGTGAAGATAATAGAAAGAGAAAAATATTTAAATAAATTAAAAAGCTTTCAAGATAAGCACTTAATAAAAGTAATAACTGGAATAAGAAGATGTGGTAAATCTACTTTATTAGAATTATTTCAAAAATATCTAAAAGAAAATGGAGTAGAAGAAAAACAAATCATAACGATAAATTTTGAAAATCCAGACTTTAAAGACTTAAAAACAAGTGATGCTTTATATGATTATATAAAATCCAAAATCATAAAAGGAAAAATGAACTATATATTTTTAGATGAAGTTCAAAATGTAGATAAATTTGAAATAGCAGTAGATGGTCTATATATAAATAAAAATGTAGATTTATATATAACAGGTTCAAATGCATATTTATTATCTTCAGAACTTGCAACATTATTAACAGGAAGATATGTAGAAATAAAAATGTTACCATTATCATTTAAAGAGTATATATCTGCATTCGAAGAAAAAAATGAATTATCAAGAAAGTTTAGAGATTATTTAAGATATGGTTCGTTTCCACAAACTTTGGAGTTATATGATATTCCAGAAGAGATAGATACGTATTTAGATGGTGTATATACATCAGTATTATATAAAGATGTTATCAATAGAAAAGGAATAATGGATAAAGGAATATTAGAAAGCGTAGTTGAATTTCTCTATGACAATATAGGAAACTTATGCTCAATAAAAAAAATAAGTGATACATTAACTTCAAATGGAAGAAATACATCAAACCATACAGTAGAAAACTATGTAAATGCATTAGTGGATAGTTTTATGCTATACAAAGCTAGTAGATATGATGTAAAAGGAAAAGAATTACTAAAAACACAAGAAAAATATTATGCAATTGATATAGGATTAAGATATCACCTGTTAGGACAAAAAGCGAATCAAGACATGGGACATATACTAGAAAATGTTGTATATTTAGAATTATTAAGAAGAGGATATAAAGTATATATAGGAAAAATAGATGAGCTAGAGGTTGATTTTGTTGCACAAAATTCAGAAGACACAATATATTATCAAGTTGCATTAACTACAAGAGAAGAAAGTACATTACAAAGAGAATTAGCACCATTAAAAAAGATAAATGATAATTATCCAAAATATATATTGACACTTGACGATGATTTAGATACAGATTTTGACGGAATAAAGAAAATAAATGTAATAGACTGGCTGATAAAATAAGTTTATATAAAAACTAGTAAGTAATTTTAAAGAAGATATGGAAAGTTAACCATATCTTTTATTTAAATCTTGACAAAGTAACATTAGTAGATATAAGATGTATACATATGGAAGAAAAGGAAATACTAACGAAAAAGGAGAAGAAGAAAATGAGAAGTAAAAAAGGTGTAACATTAGTGGCATTAGTAGTTACAATTATTATATTGTTAATCTTAGCAGCAGTAACAATAAGCTTAACACTAGGACAAGATGGAATCATAACAAAAGCGCAACAAGCAGGAAAGAATTATTTGGAAGCACAAGAATATGAGCAACAACAACTAGCAGAATTTACAAACCAAACAGAAAACATAATAAATAATGCAACCGGAGGAAGAAATCCATATGATGGAAGCAAATTCAGGAAATCAATTGCAGCTGCAATAACAGAAGCAGGAGTAGAAACATCAGAAGAAGATACAGACGAAACAATTATTACAAATATAGGAAAAATATTTCAAGAAAGAACTAAAGATGCAACAGCAACAGCAGACAATATAACAGAAGGAAAAACGGCATATGTAAATGGAAGTAAAGTAACAGGAACAAAAAACAATGGAGTTACATTGCATTATAAAGGAAATAAATATTATTCTTCTGCTGTAAGTTATTTGCCTGCACAAAATGTAAAGAAAATGATTGTTACAAATAATTTAGAATCACCTTTAATGATAGAATTATATGATACGTTCAGATATGATACAGGGTGCTTAAATTTGACAAGCTCAATACTAGGAACTTATGAATTAGATGTTTCTATTATACCTTCCAATGTACAAGTTATTTCAGTTAGACCAAGAGATAATAGCACAATAAATGTACCAGTAGATTTTAATATTTATATAGAATATAATAATTAAGATAATATTTATATTATACAAAAATATTTGTAAAAAGTAAAAATATGGTATGTAAAATAGTTCATACCATATTTTTATTCAAAATCATAATATCTTAAATAATAGAAAAAATAGTCACAAATATAAGATATATTTAAATAAAACGAAACAAATATAGGTTTACAATAGATATAATTATAGTTAGTGCAATTGCATTATTTAGAATAATATGTTTAGCATTTTGAATTAAAGTAAAAAGATAGGTGATTTTAGGGACGGGGGAAAAAATCACCAAGTAAAAGTAATTTTAAAGAAGATATGGAAAGTTAACCATATCTTTTATTTAAATCTTGACAAAGTAACATTAGTAGATATAAGATGTATACATATGGAAGAAAAGGAAATACTAACGAAAAAGGAGAAGAAAAAAATGAGAGAAGAAAAAGGTGTAACATTAGTGGCATTAGTAGTTACAATTATTATACTTTTAATCTTAGCAGCAGTAACAATAAGCTTAACACTAGGACAAGATGGAATTATAACAAAAGCACAGCAAGCAGGAAAAAATTATTTAAATGCACAAGAATATGAACAACAACAATTAGCAGAATTTACAAATCAAACAGAAAATATAATAAATGGTATGGCAGGAGAAAGAAATCCATACAATGGAAGTGAATTTAGAAAATCAGTTGTAAAGGCTATAACAGAAGCGGGAGTAAAAACATCAGAAGAAGATACAGATGAGACGATTATTGCAAATATAGGAAAGATTTCACAAGGAGGAACAACAGAAAATAGTCCATTAAATGGATTTTCTCATAAAAGACTAGAAAGGACTTATTCTACTTATAATTCAACTAGAACTGCCTCTGCTACTTATGTTCCTACCACTAATTGTGACTATATTGTTATGTGTATTCCAGCAGTGGAAACCTCATACATTACGGATTTATCTGTTACTACTACAGCAACACAAGTAATAAACGATGGAAAAATATATATAGGTAATGGAAAAGCAAACGCAGGAGAAGAAATTTCTATATCATCAACTTTAACTGTACAATCTACTTCAACCGGATATTTTTCAGTAATTATTTTTACAAATGAAGAATAAACAATTAATAAATGCTGTTAATTACTAAGATAAAAAAATAGAGCTACATGTTATATGTAACTCTATTTTATGTAAAAAAGTAATATTTAAAAACCATCTATTTTATTGTTTTATAAATGTTGCAAAGATATAATAAAACAAAAAATAGATAGGAGCAAAAGAAAAATGAGAAGAGAAAAAGGAGTAACACTCACAGCATTAGTGATAACAACCATAGTAGTATTAATACTAGCAGGAATCACAATAAATTTAACAGTAGGACAAGATGGAATCATAACAAAAGCACAGCAAGCAGCCAAAGAAATGAAAAAAGCAGAAATAAAAGATACTATGAAGCTAGATATATTAACAGCAGAAACAGAAGCAAAAATCCGAGGAGAGGCATTGGAAAAAGCGCAATTAAATGACATTGTTGCAAAATATGGAGAATTGCAAGAAGATGGAGATACGATTATTACTAAAGAAGATAAATTTGAAATAAGCTTAAAAGAGATATGGTATGGAGTATTATCAGATTCAGGAAGTTATACAGATAAGGTAGAGCAAATAGAAATATTAGAAAGAGAATTGGCGGATTTAAGAAAACAGTATGAAGAATTAGAAAAGCTAAATGAAGGGAATGTAGATGTATTAAACGATTTAAATAAGCGAATTGCAGAACTAGAGGAACAAAAGAGACTATTAGAAGAACAAGTAGCAACATTAACAAGCGAAAAAGAAGAATTAACAGCAGAGAATACAAGATTAGAAGAAGCATTAGTCAAATTAAATGAAGAGTACCAAGAGTTTAAAAAGACAGAAGGAACGGCTACTGCAGAAGATATATTAAGTGAAAAAACAGCATGGGTAAATGGAAATAAAATAACAGGAACAATGGCAAATCGAGGCGCATTAAATTGGAATCCAACAAGTTCTACCACATATACAGTACCAGCAGGATATTATAGCGGGGGAACATTAAATAGTGCAGGCGCTTATAGCAAGGGAGTGACAGATGGAAGAGTAGGATATTATACAAAAGCACAATATGATGCCAACTATACAAATGGATATAATGCTGGATATAATGCTGGATATGATGTAGGAAAAACAGCTAATCAGATAGTTTATTTGGGTACAGGAACATCTTTCGATGTAAGTTCTTATACAGGATTCGAAAATTTTACTAGTGAAAATTTTATTGTTGGAGGTTTATCTGCTCCTGATACTTTAACTAGTAGATATACTACTGGAGCAGGAAATGTAGAAGATAGAGCAGCAGCTAGAGGGTTTTCTATTCAAAAAAATTATAATAATACTACAGGAATATTGACATTATCAGGTACTTCACAAACTGTTCAAATACATAAAAATAGTAGTGGATATAGTAGTTGGGCTGCAACAAGTCAAAATATAACTTGCTTTGCATATTTAGTATTATGATATATTAGTAAAGTATAAAACAATAAGTATGTCAAAGTGTATCAAAGAGTATGGGGGCTGGAAAATGTTAAAATAAAATCAAAGTGTCAAAATTTTAAGACCTATGGAAGTAAAAAAACAAATCCTTCATTTTCTGGGAAAAAGTAGTCATATATTATGTACAAGCAGCATATAATATAGATATAGAGCCGGTTTTAAGATACAGCATAAAAATTTGACAAATATATTACAATTCGATATAATATGTGTATCACTTGAAGGAGGGAATATATTCAAATGATAAAAAACGAGAAAGCATCGCTGTCCGTAAGAAAAATTGCTGCTATTACGATATTACTTATATTCTTATGTGGCGTGGGCGTTATGGCGACCAATATTAAATTAAATAATGTAAAAATTGTTTTATCAAACAATTATGAAATGAATGTGTTAACAACTAAAACGAAAGTATCCGATATATTAGAAGAGAATCATATTGTGGTTTTACCAGAAGAAAATGTTATGCCAAATATGGATTCGCAAATTTCTGAAAATAGAACAATCACAATTACCAAGTCATTAGAAGAAGGGCAAGATGTAATTAAACTTGCAGAAGCTAATAGTGAAGTTTCGATGGAACAATTATTAGGAGATTATGTTCCAGTTATTGAAAAAATAATAACAGAGCAAGTAGAAATACCATTTGAGACAATCACTAAAGATTCTTCAAATGGAACAGATGGAACCAACAAGATTTTAACAAAAGGAAAAAATGGACTAAAAGAAATTACGTATCGTGCTAAATTTAAAAATGATATCGAAATAGAAAGAACTGTTTTATCAGAAACTATTATAACAGAGCCTGTTAACCAAGTAGTTCAAGTAAACAAAAAAGCAGTTACATCAAGATCAAGTTCTGAAAGAACAGCCTCAGTAAACCCTGCTAGTACGGCTACAAGTAGTTTAGCACAAAAAGTAGCAGGAATTACACCAACTGTTAAAAATTTTAATACATCTGCATATTGTGCATGTATGAAATGTTGTGGAAAAACAAATGGAATTACATCATCTGGAGCAAAAGCATCATCGTGGTGTACATTAGCTGCAGGAAAAGCTTATCCTATAGGAACTATCATCTATATACCATATTTTAAAAACAAACCAAATGGTGGATGGTTTATTGTACAAGATAGAGGTGGAGCAATTTCTAATAATAGATTAGATGTATATATGGGAACACATTCACAAGCATTACAATTTGGTAGAAGAAACTTAGAATGCTATGTATATTATATGTAAAATAAAAGGCAAATAGAGTAATCTATTTGCTTTTTTTGTAAATCATGATATAATTCAAACATTGAATGGAGGAAGAAGATATGAAACTAATTTCATGGAATGTAAATGGTTTAAGAGCAGTATTAAAAAAAGGATTTGAAGATTTTTTTCATGAGGAAGATGCTGATATTTTTTGTATTCAAGAAACAAAAATGCAAGAAGGACAGATTGAAAACTTTGAATTAAAAGGATATACACAATATTGGAATAGTGCTGTAAAAAAAGGATATTCTGGAACAGCGATATTTACTAAAATAAAGCCCAAAAATGTAACCTATGGTATTGGAATTGAAGAACACGACCAAGAAGGAAGAGTTATTACCTTAGAATTTGATAAATTCTATTTAGTAAATATCTATACTCCAAATTCCAAAAGAGAGCTAGAAAGATTAGACTATAGAATGATATGGGAAGATGAAATTCGCAGTTATTTAACAAGGTTAAACAAAGAAAAACCAGTGATTATGTGTGGAGATTTAAATGTAGCACATGAAGAAATTGATTTAAAAAACCCAAAAACAAACAGAAGAAATGCAGGATTTACCGATGAAGAACGTGGAAAAATGACAGAATTATTAAATGCACATTTTACAGATTCATTTCGATATATCTATCCAGAACGTATTGCCTATACTTGGTGGTCGTATATGGGACAAGCAAGAGCAAAAGACATTGGCTGGAGAATTGATTATTTTATCGTATCGGATGATGCAAAAGACAACATAAAGGATGCTTATATTTATAAAGATATATATGGAAGTGATCATTGTCCAATTGGATTAGAGATAGAAATATAAAGGAGAACAAACATGGAAAAGAAAACAAACATATGGGGAAAATGGCTATATTGGTTTATTTTTGCTGTAGCAGTTATTGTAGTATATAAAACATTAGATAATTTTAGTGATATTACAAATTGGATAAAGGGAATATTCGATGTAATAATGCCATTTTTAATTGGTATTCTATTAGCATATCTATTTTATATACCTTGCAAAAACATAGAAAAATTCTATCAAAAATCGAAACTAAAATTCATTAGGAAAAAAGCAAGACCAATTAGTGTATTTACTGTATATTTAATAGTGTTACTTCTTATAATACTTGCCATACAATTTATCATACCAAATCTAGCACAAAGTATAACAGATTTAGCAACCAATATTGGTACATATTATCAGAATACGATTAATAGTCTAAATAACATACCAGAAGATTCCATATTAAGACAAATTGATGTGCAAGCAATTGGAGACGCTTTAAAACAGATAAATATTTCAGAATATATTAATATGAATACAATTTTAGAATATGCGAAAGGCATCATTGGATTTGCAGGAGGAATATTTGATTTTTTTGTATCATTAATTGTATCAGTATACATTTTATTAGAAAGAACACAAATATTAGGATTTTTAAGAAAACTAGCAGGTGCAATATTTAAAGAAAAGACATATCAAGCAATTGGAAAATATTTTAATAACACAAATACAATATTTTTTAAATTTTTATCTAGTCAAATTCTAGATGCTATTGTAGTAGGAATATTAACATCAATTGCAATGAGCCTATTAGGTGTAAAATATGCAGTACTTTTAGGATTTTTTATTGGACTTTCAAACTTAATACCATATTTTGGAGCAATTGTAGGAGTTGGAATATCAATTATCATTACTATTTTTACAGGTGGAATTGGAAAAGCAATTTGGATGGCAATCATTGTAATCATATTACAACAAATTGACGCAAACATCATCAATCCAAAAATTGTAGGAAACTCATTAAAGATCAGTCCACTTCTTGTAATATTTGCTGTAACAATAGGAGGGGCATATTTTGGAATGTTAGGAATGTTCTTAGCAGTACCAGTATTTGCTGTATTAAAAATGATAATAGAAGATTATATAGACTACAAAAACAAAACAAAAATTTTATAAATTTTGACGTAAAAACTTGCTTTTTTGTAAAAATATTATAAACTATCAAATAAGAAAAT
Organism: Clostridia bacterium; assembly: GCA_017626365.1. Classification (GTDB taxonomy): domain Bacteria; phylum Bacillota; class Clostridia; order TANB77; family CAG-508; genus RGIG8482. The sequence goes on along the minus strand of JAGAIV010000004.1, from coordinate 9,942 downwards.
GAGAATAAGCAGAGTGTGTTGCCATCTTACATATTATACAGATTCATCTGTAGGAAAGTGAGGTGGTGCTATGGAAATAGTTTTAATACAATTAGTATGGTTACTATACTTTGGTTTAGTAACAGTTACCCTCATAGCAATTGCCTTAATTATTGCATTGGTAATAGTTTTGTGCAAATAAAAAAATAAACCATTCTGCTTTGCTAGGGAATGGTTTATTAAAATCAGCCATGGCAACCACTTTGTGGTTCTCATTTTCTATTTTTATTATACAGGCATTTTTCTAAAAAGTCAATAAATATTTATATTTTCATTTTCTTAATCTTCTTTATTTCAGAATCTAATTTCTTTAACATATCGCTACGAACTTGTTTTGCTTGGTTGTATTCTTCTAATACATCATAATAATTTGAAATTGTTTCTCCATCAGCTAATAATATCTTTATACCATTTTCGTAATAAGCTTTATCTTTTTCTTTTTTAGATTCATTCATTTTTCTAACATATTTATCGATTTCATTTAATCTTGAAATATTTTCTTCTAAATACTCTAAATATTCTTGAACACAATATTTTTCATACTCAACATCATCAATTACGACTTTAATTAATGCTTTTAAAATTTTAGAGTTAATTTTTCCATCTTTGTTACCTTTTTTAGGAGTAGCATCTTCAAATAGTATAGCAAGCGTTTCAGAAATATCAATGTGTGATTTATATTGACGTTTACTAACGATAGCGTCATATTCATCTGCTACACGAATAATTTGTCCTTCAATAGGGATATCTTTTTTAGTAATTCCATTTGGATACCCAGAACCGTCTAACGCTTCATGATGATAAAGAGCTCCTGCAGCATATGGTCTTAATTTTAAATCTTTCATGCACATATTATATCCAATAGTAGTATGTGTTTTCATGATTTTAAATTCTTCATCTGTTAAAGCAGAATCCTTTTGTAAAATTTTAGAAGGAATAAACAACTTTCCAATATCATGTAAATAAGCACATGTCGTACAATACACAGTAAATTTATTAGAAGCATTCATATATTCACAAATACGACAAGTTAAATTTGCTACATTTTCAGAATGCCTCCTAGTAAACACATCTAAGCTATCTAACATACTTAATTGATAACGCATAGCATCATCTAGGTTATATGATTTTAAACTGGTTTTACTATAAAAATCAAATTTTTCTTCTTTCATGGTTTCTCCTCTTTTCTTATAAAACTATCATATCACGAAACAATAGGAAATGTAAACAAAATTCTTACGAAAATCTTGCTATTTCGTCGAAATTAAGATATGATAATAAGGTGAATTTTGAAAAACAAAATAAGGTGGTAAAAATGCATTTAAAAAGATTAGAATTACAAGGATTTAAATCCTTTGCTGATAAAACTGTATTAGAATTTATGCCAGGTATTACATCTGTTATTGGACCAAATGGTTCTGGAAAAAGCAATATATCAGATGCTATTCGTTGGGTATTAGGTGAGCAAAGCATGAAGTCTTTAAGGGGTTCAAAATCTGAAGATGTTATATTTGCAGGAACACAAAATAGAAAATCTTTAGGATTTGCAGAAGCATCTATTGTATTTGATAATACAGATGGAAAACTTCCTATTGAATATCAAGAAGTAACAGTTACAAGAAAAATATATAGAACTGGTGAATCTGGCTATTTTATTAATAAAACACCTTGCCGTTTAAAAGATGTATTAGAATTATTCATGGATACTGGAATTGGAAAAGATGGCTATAGCATTATTGGACAAGGAAAAATTGATGAAATTTTAAGTAACAAATCAGAAGATAGACGTCACATTTTTGAAGAAGCAGCAGGAATTGTAAAATATAGAACTAGAAAATTAGAATCTGAGAAAAAATTAGAAAGCACAAAGTTAAATCTATTAAGGATTAATGATATTCTATCTGAAATTGAAGCAAATATTGAACCATTAAAAGCACAATCTGAAAAAGCAAAGAAGTTTTTAGATTTAAGAGAAGAATTAAAAAGCATTGAAATAGGACTATTTCTTCATAATATAGATACATACAAAGAAAAACTAGAACAAATTAAAATTGATGAAGATATTTTAGTAAATCATAATAAAGAAGCCGAAGAAAAAATGGCACATATCAATGAACTAAAAGAACAATTAAAAGAGCAAATTAATTCTATTACAGAAGAAATCGAATCTATGCAAAATATTGGTTTTGAAAGTAGTAAACAAATTGAAAAAATTAATTCCGATATAAATGTTGCAAATGAAAGAATTAGCAACAATAAAGAAAATTATGCAAGATATGAAAAAGAGATTTTAGAAAACGAAACAAGAAAAAAAGAACTAGAAGAAGAAAAAGTACAAAAACTAGAAAAGAAAAATAATCTATTTGATAATAAAGAAAAGTTTCAAAAAGAATTAGAAGAAAAAGAATTAGAACTTAACAAATTAACAGCAAAATTATCCACAAAAGAGCTTGAAATGGAACAAAAGAAACAAAAACAAGAGCAAAATGTGGATAAAAGATACGAAAAAAATTCAGAAATTAGTACATTAGAAGCAAACTTTGAAAACTATAGAAAAAGAGAACAATCCTTAAAAAGTGAAATACAAGTAACAATTTCTGAATTAGATAGTACTCGTATTACGAAAGAAGAAATTGCAAAAACTTTCCACGAAATTGAAAGCCAAAGAAATGGCATTACAAAATCGTTATCCGAAATCAATGAAAACAAAGAAGAAGCAAACAAAAAGATAAAACAATATGAAACGATTATTCAAAATTTAGAACAAGAAGAAAGAATGAAAACTTCTCGCCTAAAATTCTTACAAGAAACCGAAAAAGAAAAAGAAGGATATACAAGAAGCGTTAAATCTTTATTATTGGATTGCGATTCCAATGCAGAATTAAGAAAAGGAATGTACCGGAGCATTAAGTAGCTTAATTCGTTCACCTAAAGAATACGAAACAGCAATTGAAATGGCATTAGGAGCAAGCCTTCAAAATATCGTAACCGAAAACGAAGAAGATGCTAAAAAATTAGTAGAACATTTAAGAAAAAATAACTTAGGAAGAGCAACTTTTCTACCAATTGCTTCTGTTTCTGGTAAAAAATTAGAGAAACTAAATGATAAAGGCGTAGACGGAGTAGTTGGAATTGCTTCAGACTTAATAAAAATAGATAAAAAATATGAAAATATTATTATAAGCCTACTTGGAAGAACCGTTATTGTAGACGATATGGATAATGCAATCAAGCTTGCAAAACAAAACCACTATACCTTTAAAATAGTAACTCTAAAAGGAGATATCATCAATCCATCTGGAGGAATTACTGGTGGTAGTGTACAACAAAAAACAGTAAACATCTTAGGAAGAGCAAGAGAAATTGAAGATTTAGAAAAAGAACTAAAAAAGATAAGACAAAAAATTGAAAAAGAACAAACAGCAAAAGAGGAATATGAAGCAAGTTGTGAAAATGTTTTAGAAGAAGTAGAAGCATTAGAAACAAAGTTAAAAGATATCGATATTGTATACGCAACCGATAAACAAAAATTGGTAGCGGTAGAAGAAAACATTGCAAAACTTGAGCAAAGATTAGAAAAATTAAAAAATGAACAAAATGAAATTAAGGTTCAAAAAGAAGAAAATCTTGCTTTGCAAGAAGAGGCTAAAAAGGAAATAGAGAACTTAACCTCTGAAATAGAAAGTTTAACTTCTGAGATTGAACAATATGCAGCTTTAAATAAAGATAATCAAAAATATATTGATGACTTAAACTTTGATATTACAAATCTTCGTATTAGTGTATCTTCTTTTGATGAAAGTGAAGCATCTATTGATGAAATGGTAGAAAGAATTAATCTAGATATTGAAAATTGCAATACAAGTATTCAAAATAAGAAAACACAAATGGAAACCATAAAGCAAGATAATATTGCTCTAGAAAATCAAATACTAGAATGTAATAACCAAATAGAAGAAATTAAAAAGCAAGTCAATACTAGTGGTGAAAAAGTAGAAAGCCTAAAACAAGAAAGAACCACAAAAAATACAAAACTATCTGAAGTAGAAAATGAAATTACAGCTCAATTTAGTGTAATTGAAGACTTAAAAGCACAAATTGTAAAAATTGATGTAAAGAAAACAAAACTAGAACAAGATATAGAAGAAATTATTAACAAAATGTGGGAGGAATACGAAATTACACCAAATGCTGCAAATGAATACGAAAAACCAACCAATGTAGCAGAAACCACAAAAAGGGTAAATTCTTTAAGAAACAGTATTCGTAACTTGGGAAGTATTAACATCGATTCTATCGAGGAATATAAACAAACGAAACAGCGTTATGATTTCATGTGTGAGCAACGTCTAGACCTTGAAAATTCAATTGCGAAACTTAAAAAAGTAATACAAGATATGACAGTTATCATGAAAGAACAATTTGAAAAACAATTTAATATAATCAACCAAAACTTTGGAGAAGTATTTAGAGAACTATTTGGTGGAGGAAAAGCAGAATTAATTCTAGCAGACCCAGAAAATATCCTAGAATGTGGCATCGAAATACAAGTACAACCACCAGGAAAGAAACTACAAAACATGACACTTCTATCAGGAGGAGAAAAAGCATTTACAGCAATAGCGCTACTATTTGCTATACTAAAAATCAATCCAGCTCCATTCTGTGTGCTAGACGAAATTGAAGCAGCACTAGATGATGTAAATGTATATCGTTTTGCAGACTACCTAAAAAAATTCTCTGACGAAACACAATTCTTAGTTATCACACACAGAAAAGGAACCATGGAAGCAGCAGATACGGTATATGGTATCACAATGCAAGAAAATGGTATTTCAAAACTACTATCAATGAAGCTTGGAAAATAAAAATATATTGTATGGGGCGAGCATTGCTCGTCCTTATTTAAATAAGGGGGACTCAATGAATTATTTAAAAGTAATCAAGAATTATATTCCATATAATGAGCAAGAAGAAAAGGAAAAAGAGCAAATTTTGCAATATAGTAGATTAACACCAGATTTATTAACAAGAGATAATACCATTGCTCATTTTACTGCATCTAGTGTTGTGGTAAATGAATCAAGAGATAAGATATTAATGGTGTATCATAACATATGGCAAGATTGGTGCTGGACAGGAGGACATGTAGACGGAGAAGAGGATTTCCTAAAAGTAGCAATAAGGGAGACCAAAGAAGAAACAGGAGTAAAAAAAGTAATTGCATTAGGAGATACCCCAATTGCACTAGATATTGTTCCTGCATGGGGACACTATAAAAATGGAAAATATGTTGTTTCTCACCAACATCTAAATCTTACTTATTTGTTACAAGTAGATGAAGGAGAAATACTACATAAAAAAGAAGATGAAAACCAAGGAGTAATGTGGATTCCAATTAAAGATTATAAACAATATGTAAAACAAAAAAGTATGTACCCAATTTATGATAAAATTATTGAAAAAATGATAAACAATAGAATATAATAAAGGCAATATGAAAATATTGTCTTTTTTTGTAATATTTTGTAACATTTTAAGATGTTTAGAACTCATACTAGTTGAAAGGAAGGAAACAGCTTGGAGCAGAATATAGAAGAAATCTATCAAGCACACTCGAAAACAGTGTATCGTTATCTATTCTGCTTATGTCACAATGAATCTTTGGCCGAAGAATTGACACAAGAAACATTTTACTTGGCAACTAAAAATATCAATCAATTCAGAAATGAATGTAAGATACAAGTATGGTTGTGTCAAATAGCGAAGAACCTATGGTTTAAAGAACTAAAGAGAATTAAAAAGTTAACGGTCGTTTCTATGGATACAGAAATTGGAGAAATTAAATCCGATTTGAACTTAGAAGATGAATTCATAGAAAGTGAAGAAAGAGCAGAGTTGTATAAGCAATTGAAAAATTTAGATGGTCGAACTAGGGAACTTATATATTTAAGATTAACAACTGAGTTAACATTTAAAGATGTTGCACAACTACTCGGAAAGTCCGAAACATGGGCGCGAGTCACATTTTATAGGTGGAAAGAGAAACTAAGGGAAATGAATCGAAAGGAGGAACAATAAAATGAAACAAAATAACAGAGATTGTAAAATAGTACAAGATTTATTACCAAATTATATAGAGAATTTAACAGATGAAGTAACAAATGAATTTATAGAAGAACATATTGCAAAATGTCCAGAATGTGCGCAAGTGTTAAAGGATATGAATGGAGAAATTAAGTTAGAACAAATTAATCAAGATAAGGAGATTAAGTATTTAAAGGCAATTCGAAGAAGAGTAAAAAGAACCATTGCTATTGTTTCTCTATTAATTATTATTATTGCTACTTGTGTGGTGGGATATGTGTATAATAAATCCCAAATACAGGTGAATAATTATACTTTTTTAAGAGCTAGTTATGTAGTAGAAAATCAAGAAGGAACTAAAGATGGAAATCTATATGGTACATTAATAGCTGTAATAGACGAAAATGGTATTTGTAAAAGTGTAAGAGGAGTAGAAGAAGGATATAAAGAAGGTAGTTTACAAGAACAAATGAAATTAATTGGAAGATATGCAGACTTTTATACAAATGTTATGATTATTAATAATGAACTACATTATAATACTAATATATGGAATGGACTTACTAAAGAAGAACTAAAAAAATATTGGGATGAAAATTATACAATTGATAAATTGGAAGAAATATAATAAAGGTATAATAAGTGGAGGAGTTTTAAATGTAAGACATTTAAAACTCCAGTAATTTCAATATGAAGCACAATAAAATATTATTTTATGAAGAAACCCATGCGCTAATCCAACCAGCGTTAGTTCCTCCAACAGCATATACGATTTCATAAGTACCAGCAACTGCATTTGAAAAAGTTGCAGTTTTTGTTCCATTACCGGAAATGTATATCTGAGTTGCATAAGAGCCATCAGGACGGTAAAGCACAGCATTAATAGTGGGACTACCAGAAAAATCGTGTGTTGTTATTTGGAAAGTTCCAGTAGAATTACCACTTCCAGGTGCATTGACAGTAAAAGACCCCCTTAATGGATTTGTATATTGTGCTGCGTACCCATAGATACTCCGCGCAGATGCTGATGGAGCTTCTTCTGAGAGTTCCTCTGATATAGAAGTAACATCTGCATCAATTGTTTCTACTACCCGATTTTCAACCGTATCCTCAGGTGCTGCTGCCACAACAGTCATACTGGACATTAAAAGACAAGTAATAGCAAGCATTGTGATCAAAAAATTTTTTACTTTTTTCATAAAAATGACCTCCTTGTGATGTAAGTAGAGTTTTTTGGTTACATGTGCTTCATATCTTTTTCCACAACAAAAGGGTATTGATACTCAATACCCTTTTGTCTGGAAATTGTTCTTCTGCATTTGTTCTCAGAAGTTAAATTTAGTTTACTACCAGTAAAGAAAACATGCAATTAAAGTGGAATTAAGTGGAAAAAAATGTCTAAATTTGAAAAAAATTGTAACAAAATTTAAAAAACGGTCTCTTATATAGTAGAAGCAAAAATGTGAGGGGAGAAAAAAGATGAATCGTTTAGCGATTTTGGAGGATAATTTAGAATTTTCGAGAAATTTATTAAACTATATTGTTAGTAGAAATAAAAAGATTCGTTTATCAAGCTTAGCAATTAATGGTGAAGAAATTATGGAATCTGTTCATTATTTAGGAAAAGGAGATATTTTGTTATTAGATCTAGGATTGCCTAAAATTAATGGATTAGAAGTTATTGATAAGTTAAAACAAAAGAAAGGACAAATGCCATATATTATTGTGATGAGTGGGGATATGGAATTATTTCAAAAATTAAAAGACTATACTCCATACATATACGCAGCAATTGAGAAACCATTTGCATTTAATAGAATCGTAGATATCATAGAAGACATTACATATGAAACAGATCAAAAATGCTATGAAGAATTAGTAAAAGAAGAATTACGCAAATTCGAAATGAATATTACAACAATAGGTTACGCCTACATTGTAGATGCAATTACCTTTTCTTTAGAGGATGAAACATTACTAAAAGATATGCAAAATGCCCTATATAAAAGTGTATCCATAAAAAATAATAATGTAAATGTATCCAATATCAAATGGGCAATTGAAAAATGTGTAAAATCAACGAAGAGATATACAAGTACTAGCACTATAAAATCTTATTTTCATGTAGAAGCAAGAGAAAAAATAACACCAAAACTTTTTATTAGCACGGTAGTAGAAAATTTAAAATCAAAGATTGAAGATGAAATGAATGTCAAAAAAGAAGAAGTATATTATTAAAAACTTCTTCTTTTTTTAATTACTTTGCTAGATAAGAAAACGACTAACTCCAATACAAATCAAAAGAACACCAGATAAAACATTCCATATATTCTCTGGAATACGAGAAATAGAAGCAATTTTTTCTCCTAGTAATCTACCAATAGAAAGGAAAAAAAGTTGGAAAGTAGCAACCAAAATTGGAAATAAAAAAGAATGATAACCAATCATACTACTACAAATGCCAATACAAACAGAATCAATGGAAAGACATACACCTAAGTAAATTGCTTCTTTCCAGTCAATTTTTTTTGAATGGTCTAAATCTGAAAAAATAGGGTCACGAATAATCTGAACTGTAATTCCTAAAAAACGAATCATAAACTGATAAACAGTAGGAGAAGGCGTTTCTACGAAAGTTTTTTCATTTTTTGGGCTAAGAGCCTGATAAATAATCCATAATCCCATTAAAATTAAAAAACAAGCACCAATCCATTTTGTAAACGTAGCCGAAAAGAATTCATTTAAGAATGCACCAAGACGAATCGATAACGTTGTAATCAAAATAGAAATGACAAATAAAATAACTTTAGAAGTTCGACAAATCTTTGTATTTCGTATGCCATATGTAATACCAATTCCAAGAGAATCCATACTAACCGAAAGAGCTAAAACAATATTACTAATAAGCATAACTTTTCACCTCATTTACATAATATGAAAATCAGTATATTTAGTGATGGAATAACTAGAAAATCATTGTCGAAATCTGATGATGGAAATAAGCTCTCCGTATGATACAGTGGATTTTTCATTAAAAATGTAATACAAAAACAAATAAAATGTCAAAAAAAGCACTTTTTCAAGAAAGTGCTTTTTTCCGTATGTTTCAAAGGATTTTTGGGTTGTAATATAAAAAATAACAGTATTGCAAATATATAAAAAACTATATTTAATTATATATATATATATTAATTATATAAATATTAATAATATATATTATATAAAGGCAAAAGCGAAAAATTTAACGAAGGAGTAGAAATGAAACTAAGCAAGAAACTAAAGACAAAACTAAAAAAGAATACTACAATAGCGCTTACGAGTATTGCGTTAGTTACCACAACGTTAGCTGCATTAAAGCTAGCGGATATTTCTATGCCTGTTAATACGCTAAGCTTATTGGAAAGTGACAATAAAACAAGTGCAACAACGATAAATAGATTACCAAATACGGAAACAGTGACATATATTTACGATGCATCAGATTTAGTAGCATTTCGAGACGCAGTAAATGCAGGAGATAATTATAGTGGAAAAACTGTGTATTTGATGGATGATATAGATTTGAGTACAGTGTGCTCTAGTACATTGGAATCTTGGATACCTATCGGAACAAGTGCTACGTATTTTGCTGGTACATTTGATGGAAATTACCATAAAATAAATAATATTTATATTAGTACAACATCAGCCTATCAAGGTTTATTCGGATATAATAATGGTATTATACAAAATGTAATTATGAATACAGGAACAATAAAAGGAGGAAGTAATACAGGAAGTGTATCAGGATGGAACACAGGGACATTAAATACTTGT
>JAGAIV010000003.1 GCA_017626365.1 Clostridia bacterium | reverse complement strand
TTCGTTATGGTGGTGCAGTTTACTTCACTTGGGCGGGTAATGTAACATATTGTAATTTTACTAATAACTCTGATTTTAAGGATGGTGGTGCAGTTTACTTCTATCGTAATGGTGATGTAACAAATTGTAATTTTATTAATATAGGGTGCTAGATTTATTGGAAGAAATCTAGTGTTGTACTGCTTTGTTTTTCTTCAATTTCTAGTTTTTGTTGCTCTGTTTCAGATGGGGTTTTAGATTTTTGTCTAGTTTCTTTGGTATTTTTATTGTTTATTGTTTTTCTTTTTTGGTGGTTGAAATTCTATTTTTCCTTCAGCAAGTTGTTGCAGTTGTGTTTTTGTTTTGAATCCGGTTTGTACGACTATTGCAGTTAATAATAGGCATAGGTAGATGTTTTTGTACATGGATTTGTCTGTGAAGCTGTGGAATTTTCCTAATCCGAATGCTCCTTTGGCTGCTTTAAAGAAATCTTCAATTATTCCTCTTATAGGTTTGTAATCTTTCCAATTTTCGAGTTTTATGAGCAATAACTTCTGTAGGTGCTTTGTTAATTTTTTATTGTCATTGATCTCTTTTTTATTCTTGTAAATCATTAAGGAGTAAGACATTTGGTCTTTAAATTTGTTTATTTTGAATATTTCTTTTGGAAATATTACTGGAATGATTTTGTACTTGTTAATTCCTATTTTATAGTTTTCATAGGAGAAATATCCTCGGTCGAAGTAGATTAAGTCTTTTGTTTTGATTAGGCCTCTTCTTTTGAGTTCTTTTAAAACTTCGTCGAAAATTTTGGAATCGTTAGGTGCGCCAGGATGTATTAAAATGGAAACTGGTGTTCGTGTGTTCTTTTCTAGGACCATTGTTACTTTATATCCTACAAAATAGCCTTTGGAGTTTGAATATCCGAATTTTAATCTTAATTTTTTCAAATGTTGTGGGGAGATGTACTTCCTTAAAATGTTGATATCGCATTCGACAGGTGTTGCATCTGTAATATAAGTGTCTTTTCTTGTTTTACGTGAGTGAGTGGCAAAATTATTTAATTTCTTGTTATGGCGTATTATTGTATATGATTCATTATTTTTGAATATATGCTTTTTTAAATGGTTTTTAATATTTTGATTGATTTTACTATTTTTTTGAGATTTTTAAAAAAATTTGATTGGCTCATTGGAAATTTAAATAAACCTCAATCTAAAATAACAATGTTATATTAATGTGGTATTAAATTACAATTTTGGTGATGATTTTGTTTTTGCGGAATGTGAGTTTTTTGTTTGAATTGTGATTAAATTTTAGGTTTTAACCGTGTATTTGTCTATTGTTTTTTTAACGAAATTAATATAGGTTTCATTTTCAAATAACAAATCATGCAAGATTAGATTTGATATTCTAATTAGGTTGTAGGCTATGGATTTTAAATTCACGATGCCTTGAATCTTATATTTGCCAACATATGGCAAATAATTCAATTCATAGAATTGTTTTAATATTCCGTAAGGTGATTCTACAACCGGTCTTAAACTGTACTTTTCTTTTGCTTCTGGTGTTTCCATTTTAAGCAGCATTTCAATCATATCTTCTGATCCATAAACTGTATATTGCCTATTTGTCATTTTTTCAGTTAAGCATTGATCTTTATAAAAACAATTTCTACAAGCTTCAGAATTAGAATAAATACTTTTGATTTTGTTAGGATATTGTATTTTGCCAATACTTGTTTTTTTAATCTTTTCTTCTTCGTATTGGTATTTTAAGGTGAAAAGATATCCGGCAAAGCAAACGATAAATTTATTAGTGTAATCAATATATACATTATCTTTACTGACAGGATTTATTTTTAAAGCATCTTTATTTTCCCGTGATTGTGTGGCATTGGGAATAAATCCTTCAATGCCAGTATTTTTCAAATAT
>JAGAIV010000002.1 GCA_017626365.1 Clostridia bacterium | reverse complement strand
TATAATAATAAAAAAAATAATTTATTGTTATTTATTTTATTTTCATCTTACCATCTTGCCAAATGCCTGCAAAGCCAGCATTTATGCGGGTTTGCGGCTGGCAGGATGGCTGGTAAAATTGCGTGTTGGCAAGGCTGCCAAGCACTTTTTATAAGGGCTTGTTTGTACTATCCCCAGTCTGCGACGCTGTGCGCGTCTTGCCAGCCCCGTCACATCGGGGCAACACATTGTAAAGGCATAGCCTTGAAAATGCTTCAACTGACTTGCCGCCAAAATATAAATTTATCCGACAAAAAAGGCTATATAGAAAAAGGGGGGCTTCTATATAGCCTTTTCGATCAAATAACAACTTAATGTGCAAAAAATAATTTATTCTTTTATCCATTTAGCATAATAAGTTGTATTTCTTACTGGAATTGTATTTTCATCTATTCTATTGTTTTTAATATCTTGCCAACAATCAAAAATATAACCATTTTTGTTCGGAAATGGCAATTTGCCAAGCGGCATTCCTTCTTCAACATAAAATCCACAGCTTATATTATTATCTATATTCCTATATTCACGACTTTCGGTTGTTCCACCAGTACAGTTAAAACTAATAAAAAACATACGCTTTTTGACGGTTGTATTTCCACTTGATTTAGATGGCGTAGTTCTTATACTGCTGTTTGAATTATTGGACTTACTTCCAGAATTACTGTTAGTTGAATTGCCTATACCGCTTCCCTTACTATTGTCAGATGAAATTTCTGTATCATTTCCCGAATAATCATCTGATGAATTATCTGAATTATTTTTCAAACCATTACCAGATAAATCACTTGTATTTTCTTTCTGCTTATTATCCGAAGAATTATCCATATTTTCTTTTGGATTATTGATAGGTAATTTATTGGTAGTATCTTCTGATTTATTATCAGAAGGGTTATCATCTTTTGAAGTATCATTTGATGAATTATTTGTGTTATCTTCTGGTTTAGTATTAGAAGAATCATCTGTTTTATCTTTGATGTCTTCAGATGGTGGATTATCACTTGGTTTATCCACTGGCTTGTCTACTGGTTTTTCTTCTGATTCTTTTATCTTTTCCCATTTTGCAAAATAAGTGACATCTTCCAATATAATGGTTTCAGACGTTAATTTTGAATTATCTTTTGTATACCAGCCAAGGAATTTGTAATCTGTTCGCTTTATGGTTGGGATTTTATTAACTTTATCACCTTTGTTAACTGTAATTGTTTCAGTTTTTAAAGAACTACAATCGGGGTCAAAAGTTACAGTAACTTCTTTAATTACATCAGGTTCTACATATTCTATTTCAACAGAAGTACCTTCTATAATTTCATCACAAATATCACAATGAATTGATTTTGAACCATTCTTTTGGGGTGTTGGTTCTATATCTACTATATATTTTCCTTCTGTATATGTATGTCCTGTTGATGTTATAGTTTCATCATATGAATCACCACAAACATTACATTCATAATGTTTATTTCCGTTTGCTATACAAGTTGCATCTGTTACTGTTTCAATGTAGTTATGTCCAGTAATAGGAATTTCTTCTTGTGCTACTAAAATTTCATTACATACCAAGCAGTGCTTTCCTTCGGTTAAACCTGTTTCAGTACAAGTTGCTGCTTTTGCAGCATCTATTACTTCTGTATGGTTACCAGCAGGAAGTTCCATTTCATTTAATGCATTTGCACAAATTGAACAATATTGTACACTTAATCCTGTTTCTATACAATTTGGTTCTTTAATTGTTGTCCATTCACTATTGTAATTGTGTAATTCGGTATTTAATGGAATTTCTTCTGTATAGGAATTTCCACAAGAACAAGTAAAAGTTTTAATACCAGTTTCAGCACAGGTTGATTCCTTTGTGATTTCTTCTGTATAACTACACGTATGACTTGCTACTATATTAACCCTTAATAATTTTGAAAAATCACCATAACTGGCAATTAAATCATATACCCGACCTACTGGCATATCATCTGCAATATAAATTGTTACTGTATTTCCGTTTTTTCTTAAATTAAATCCACCTATTGCTGTTTGCGACCATTTTACAGTTTCATTTGTTTCTGGGGTTATTTTTGCAGTTACATTAAAGATTTCACCTGGTCTAAGATTTAATTCATCTACTGATTGTTCTATACCATCAATAACTACTATAAATTCGATATTTATATTTTCTTCTGCAAAAACAGTCATAGCAGGTATTCCAATTAAATTTATTAATAAAATAACCACCAAATTAATACACAGAACTTTAACTTTACTTAATGCTTTAATAAAATTACCTTCTTTCTTCTACTTCGTCCACAGGACTTTCATAATTATTGGCTTTTCTTCTATCGTGCCATTCAATACCCTGCTTATATCCCTTGGTTGCTTTTTTGAAAAAGCAATGCGCTAAGAAGTACAATAACGGCGGACACATCATCCAACACGCGATTGAAAAACAAACTACCCATAAATCAAACGATAATACAAATAAGGTAATTATCCAACCTATAAATGGAAGATTGCCTAAAATATTAATCTTTTTTGCCACCGACATAATTGATGACCAATAATATTTATACATCTTGAAGACAGGTTTAACACCTTTAAAATAGAAACCAATAATTATACCGCCACATAGTGTGATAAGCATAATTAATACACATAAATTTGCTAAAAGTTTCCATTCCAGTAATGTATATAACCAAGTAAATAATAAAAATGAACCAAACCCTATTGCATAGAATTTTATAGATTTGATAGCGGCAGTTTTAGCACTTTCCACATATCCACTATATTCTTCATACCAAGCATCAATTTGTTCCCTGTTCTGTTCAAGGTATTCATCTGTTACTGTTTTCATTTGTACTTACCCCCGAAATAACTTTTTTCTTATTGTAGCACGCTTTTACTGCACGCACAATACGCACGCGCATAAATAGGTGCATAGTTATCAGTTAATAATATTAACAGTACATACTATTAAATCAAATTTATTCGACAAAAAGGCTGTATAGAAAAATGAATTTTCTATACAGCCTTTTTGGATCAAAATATAAAATTATAGTGCGGGCACCGCCTGTTACGGACATTCATTTTAACCCCTGATACAGTGTGCCCCGCTTGAAATCGGGGTGGCAGCGTTGGGTTCCTTGTGAACACATAAGCTGACGGGGTAAAAAGCAAATTCCTCACACGATATTTAGAACGCATCTACACAAAAAAAATAAAGCCTATTGGCTTTTTTTACTGAATGGCTATGCCATTTTTTCATTTTCCTTGTTCCCCCTTCCTTTTAAAATTTTCTAAGTAATAATTTTTTTTCATAGCTTGTCTTCCCTTCTATATAAATTATCAAAATAAATATGCAATATTTGGGAGTTGGATAGTAGAAAAAAGTGTCTTGCGACACTTTCAAATTTCATTAAATTATTATGTAATTAAATATAAAATTATATGGTGCTAGCACTATTATTTGTCTTAAAATAAAGAATTTCTTGGTTTTCTTTTCAAAAAATATTATATAAAAAATCACACCCTAAAGGATGTGATTTTTGTTTTATTGTTTATAATTACAAACAACAGTTGCAGGACATTGATCTTTCCAGTAACTACCTTTTGATATCGCATTCCATTGTGTTTGTGTTCCAGTATAATTTATTGTTTTTAAATAAGTACAAGCAGTAAATGTGTTTGCACCTATATTTTTTATGCTATCTGGAAGCACTATGCTTGTTAGTCCTTGACAAAAGTAAAGCGAATAACCACCAAGACTAGTTACACCATCTGGAATGTTTATATAAGAAAGTTTTTTACTTTGTCCAAATGCAAATTCACCTATGCTTGTTACTCCGTCTGGTATAGTTACACTAGTTAAATTTTCACAACGGGCAAATGTCCAATCACCTATTTTTGTTATTCCTTCTGGAAGTACTACCTTTGTTGTCGTAGGATATTTATTTGTTAATATGTAATAACCAGATGTTGTTGTCGTATTATAATTTGAACCTGTATAATTTGCAGTTACGTTAATTCCACTTTTTGCCCAAGTACAAAGTAAATTTCCATTTGCATCATATAAACCAGGAATTTTTATGTTTTCGAAATTACCATTGTTAGTAATTTTCACAAATGCTACTGGACTGTAAGATGTAAAATTACTACTAATTAATCCATTAGCATCTACTGTTTCAGTTCCAATATATTCCCATTCTTGTTTTGTTTCATCAAAATGAAGTATTGCTACTTTATCTCCTTTATTTGCGATTGAACTAACATCAAATGTTGTATCTGCTATTCCATCAAATTCATCTGATTCTACTTCTATTAATGCATCTACTTCATCTTTTGATGTAAT
Organism: Clostridia bacterium; assembly: GCA_017626365.1. Taxonomy (GTDB): domain Bacteria; phylum Bacillota; class Clostridia; order TANB77; family CAG-508; genus RGIG8482. Next base: position 1,972 of record JAGAIV010000002.1, on the reverse strand, counting down.
CATTCCAGTTTCTTCTAGACTAGTTAATAAAGTTTCTTTTTCAGTTCCAGTAATTTCACTTGCACGGGCATTTAAATTATTTCCAGATTTGTCTTTTGCATCTACTGATATCAAACCGCCTAGATTAATATTAAAATTAAAACTACCTTCCCACTTACCAGCTGTTAAATTTGCACTAATTTCACCATTTCCGATAATTTTATTAGATTCTAAAATTTCATTAAACAACCAGCTTGTTTTATCTTGACTAATAGATGCTGTAATACCATTTAATCCTTGCGAATTTAATGTAAACGTTTCATCTGGTATTATATTAATTTTTTCGTAACCTGCAATATCGCCTTCAACGGATACTGTATAAGTTCCTGTTTTTGATAACCCTGAAAGGGTTAATGACTTTGGTATTGTTACTAAAAATTCAGAACCTAATTCTGCATATACAGAAGTTTCTGAAGAACCAGATTCTTTAATATCTATCGTTTCATCTACGCTAGCAACTGATGTTTTTGCTAGTACTGGACTTATATTCCCTAAAATCAATGAACTTATTAAGGTATAACATAACCCTTTAATTAATTTTCCTTTCCTCATTTTTTAATTCCCCCCTTAATTATTTGCCTAAAAAATTATCTTTTAGATATTTTTATTTTATATTAGAATGAATTATATATAATTCTAAAATAAGAAAAAGCTGCATAAGCAGCTTTTTACCATTCTAAATCAAACACACGACTATATGAACTGAATAAATCAGCAGAATATTCAACTTCAAGATAATTTGTATCGCTATTTAGTCCATATGCAAAGAATAATTTATTAAGAAATTTATTTGTATAAGAAAAGTAAAAAACAGTTCTTGAACTGTTTTTTTTACTTTTAATTGTTTTTCTGTCATACTTAAATTGATATAATAAAAAATAATTAATTAAAGGAGATGCGAAGCATTATGAAAAATAAAAAGAAAATAATTGCACTTAGTGGCGCAATTTTAGCAATAGCCGCAACAATTGGAATTGGAACTTGGATAGGTAGTTCAAAAAATGAAAACGACATAGCCGTCTCTGACGAAGAACAAGTAGAAAGTTCTTCAACAGAAGAACTTCCACTTGTTAGTGAAGATGGCGTAAACCTTACATTAACCGAAGAAAACTTTGATGAAATCAAAAAATTTATGTCAGAATTTCAAATTGGTGCAATTGTTAAAGAAATAGATGATGTTACATTTGATTCATCTGGACTTATAGTAGATAATGTTTGTTTAGAACGTATAGAATATAAAATGAATAATTTAACAAATACAAACACTGCATTTGATACTTTGGCAATTTATAATGATGAAAATTTAAAAGAAGATTATTCAAATTGGAATGAAATAGTAAATAAGCATATAGTTAACATAGAAGAATATTTTAATAAAAATATTTTAAATGCTAAAAACGTATTTGATTTGATATTTATAGTTATGAATAATTATGGCATTGACGAATCTTCATTTATAAATGCACGATTAGATAAGAAAAATTATGATGGTATTTATGAAGAATATAAACAAAAACATTATTATTGTGATATTTATGATGATTTTGATTTATCACTTATAAAACTTAATGATAACGATTATGATGAAATTATTTCAAAGGATTTAATTATAGCCACAAATTTAAGCGAAACTAATGATGAATTTTTTTCATTTATAACAATGCGTGTTGAATATATGAAAAATGATACTTTACATAATAGAAATTTGATATTTACAATAAGATATTTGGATGATATAGAAAAAGAAGCAGAGTAATAAGCTCTGCTTCTTTTTTATCTATATATAAATTATTTTGAAAGGATCTAATAAATTCTGACATAATGAAGTAAATATCTTTATAAATGATTAATTGACTAATGATATATTTAAAAATAATTAAATTAAAAAGAAAAAGGAATGCAAAGCATTCTTTTTTAAGAAAAGCAGCCCCGT
>JAGAIV010000042.1 GCA_017626365.1 Clostridia bacterium | reverse complement strand
TATCATTATCTGTATAAGTTACTGTTAAGTTTTGAGCACTTGTTGTAGTTTTACTATATCCTGTTACCATACTTTCTGCTAGAGCTACTGGGGATTTTGCTCCTGCACTTGCATAGGTTACAGTGTACGTAATGTTGTTATTGTTAATAATACTTGATAATTCATCATTATAATTTCCTGTTACGCTACTTGGATTTACTGTGATTCCTGTTACATAATCTTGTACTGTTACATTAAATGTATCACTTTGTCCTCCATAGCTTACTGTTACTGTTTGTGGTCCTAATGTGTTTTTATCATATCCTGTTATTGTTGCTGATGATACTGGTACTGTGGTTGTTCCACTTCCCTTTGTTACTGTGATTGTCATTCCACTTAAGTCTAATTCTTCTCCTACTTTTACTGTTGTTGGTGCATTTGATACACTAACAGATGTTACTGTATCTGTAACATTTACATTATAACTTGTACTTTCAGTAATTCCATTTTCGGTATATTTTACTGTTAATGGTAGATTACTTGCTTCTACATTGCTTGCAAATCCTTCTACTGTTACATTTGCATTTGACATAGAAATTATCTCTTGTGTTGTAGTTGATGCTCTTGTTACTGCTATTTCTCCATTTGTTAAATCTAATGTTTCATTTACATTGTAATTTGTTTTTGGTGTTGTATGTATTGCAACACTTACTACTTTATCTATGATTGTAATTGGATAATTTGTACTTCCTGTTTCTCCACCTTCTGTATATTCAATTTTCAATGTTTTTGCTAATGTATGGTTTGCTGCATATTCAGATGATGCTGGGCTCATATTTACCGCACTTCCATCTGATTCTTTTATCATACTTTCTGTCATTGTTACATTTGTACTTGCTCCACTTGCATAATTTACAGTTATTGTTCCACCTGCTAAATTTAAACTATCTCCATGATAATAAGTATCTTTAGTTGGTGCTGTTACTGTAATTCCTGTTACTGTATCTATTACAAACACATCAAATGTATCTGTTATTGCATCTGTTATTATGCTCGAATCTGATAAAGTGTATGTAGCTGTATAATTAACATTGATAGTTTGCGTACCTAATGTTGTTTTATTATATCCACTAACCATATCATCTGTTAAACTTATCGTAGTAATATTTCCATCATGCCAATTAAATTTTAGTTGTCCACCTGCTAAATTTAATTCTTCTTTATATTGATACGAACTTTTAGTTGGTGCTGTTAATGTTGAACCTGTTATATAATTATATGCTTCTACATCTATTGTTTGTGTTGCATTTATTCCTGCAACACTAACTGTTAAGTTTTGTTTTCTTCCAGTTGTTGTGTTACTGTAAGAAGAAACACTTACACTTCCATCTGGAAGATTAATGTTAGCTGTTGCTCCACTTCCTAATGTAAGTTTTACAACTGCTCCTGCAAGTTCTAAACTTTCTCCTCTTTTATATACTGTTTTTGTTGGTTGACTTATAACATCAACGCTTGCAATGGTGTCATTAACTAATACAGTTTGTGTTGCTGTTTTTCCTTCATAAGTAAATACTATTTTTTGTGTACCACTTATAGGAACTACTCCACTTGCTGAAGCCTGTGTAAAATTAGGTGAATTTACATCTGCTGTATTTTCACTAACTTGTACCCCTGAACTAGATGTAGTTAAACTTTGTGTTGCACCACTTTTCTTTGTTGCCGTTAATACAAGTGAAGAAAAATCGAAACTTTCATTTTGGTTATATTCTACATCTGACATTGGTGTTGCTACTGTTAGTGATTTTACTGGATCATTCACTGTTATGTTAAATGATGTTTGTTTTCCTCCATAATCAATTGTTACAGAAGGATTATTCACATCAGCCGGTGATCCTGATTTAATAGCTATTTTTGAATCTTCCATGCTTATGTCTTCTGTACTTCCGTCGCTATATGTTACTGTAATCATACCACCAGTTAAATCTATTGTTTCTCCATGATCATATGTTGTATTTGTTGGATTGTTTTTTATTGCAATCATGCTTACTGTTTTTGTGGGTGTTGCAAATCCCACACCTTTAATTTCTGGTATATCATATGCAACATCAATTCCTGATGCATTTTCATATACAATCTGTGCTCCACTTGGTAATGAACCTGTTACTGGAACTAAATCAAATAATTCTGTTGTAATATCATCATCTGTTAATGTTGTATCAACTAGTCTAAATGTATATGTAATAATTGGAAGATAATAATCAAATCCAGATGCCCATGTATCATAATCTTCATATAGGGCATCCCATCCCATTCCAGCACTATAGCATAAGTCTGGTAAGTCATGTCCTCCACTTTTTGCATATTGAACTCGATACTCTTCAGAAGTTTTATCATATGTCTTTATTGTATACATTCCATCAGCCATGTCTGGATATGTTTCACTAGTTAGTGCAATATTTGTATTGCTTGCTCCAGTTGTTTTAACTGCTGGTTGTATTTTAGTATTATCATATGTAAGTTTTAGATCAAGTCCCTTAACATTGATATCTCCTACAACTGCAACTTGTACTTTGAAAAACTTATTTCCATTTTTTTCTGTTATGTTTTGTATTTTATTGAATACAACTACTGGATCAGGTAATGTTCCAGATGCAGCATTTACTTTATGTAATAATATACTATAAGGTGAAAATAAGTTTATCAATATTATTACAAGTGTAAGAAATGCAATTTTCTTTTTTTGTTTCATTTTCATATTCCCTCCTATTAATATTCTTCTATTGATATTAGTTGGTCCATACCTTCTAATAATGTAGTTACATCTATTAAAGCAACAAATCCTTTTTGTCCAAAATCGTATTGTTCTGCATACTGGCTATCTCCTTGTGCTTTATCTATTCTATCTACTATTGCTACAACATCTTGTAGTCCTATAATTCCATCTCGATTTACATCTCCCGCAATTAGAGTTTTCAAACCTAAGTCTATTTCTTCTCCTTCATTTACTGTTATGTTTTTAACCACTTTATCTAGGAATCCTCTTTTATCTAGTTGTAAATCATAATTTCCTGGTATTACTTTTATTTCATATTCTCCCGTTTCGTCATCTGCTTTTATTTGTGCCTTTGGAAGAATTTGATCTAATTCTTCATATGTTGATTCACCTGGAACAATTCCATCCCAATTAAATGAATTTGCTGTAAATATAAATACATCTGCATCGAATTTTGTATGTACTCCATATGAAGTTTCCATACTTTCTCTTATATTGTTTCCTAATTTGATGCTTCCTTTTATTGTTCCATATGGTCTTTTAATTACGATTTCATATTCTTGTATGGTTACGGTATCTTCTGCTGTTACTATTACTGTTATTTTGGTATCTGGTTCCCCTAATTTATTTAATGTAATTTCGATTGGAACCATACTTTGCATTTCTTTTTCTTCATATAAAATTGTTGTTTCATCTGTATCATAACTTAAATTTCCTTGCTCATCTCTTTTTGGAACTTTTATTTTCATTGTAGCCTTTTCATCATTTTTCGTAGCTGTTATGTTCATATTATCTACATATTCTAATAATGTAAGTTCATATTGTAATGTCTCTTTATCAAAAGTTGGTGTTAATTCGTATTCTTTATAGGTTGAGTTATCTGGATTGGTTTCATCTATTTCTCCGGCTACTTAATATTAAGCCACTTAAGCTTGCATCTCTTGAAGCTGTCTCGTCTGTAAATCTAAATGTCGATTGTGCACTGTAATATTGCTGTCCATCAATACTGATATTAATTCCTGTTTCAGGACTATACTGTCCTTCTACTAGAGAAAACCATGAGACATCAAATACATCTTCAGTCATTTGAAAACTCATTTTTCCTAACAATACACCGTCTGTTGTAGTTATGACTTTTCCAATTCCTTCTTTTTCAATAATGTGTTCACTTTCACTCACTGGTGGTTTGAAAGATGTAACTGCCCTTATTACATTGGATTGGTCCTCATCTACGGTAAACATCTCTAAAGAATCACTAAATTCACTTTCAAAGCTAAAGTATTTTGAAATATCATTACTAGTTTCATTTGTAGTAATATCCGATGGCTGTATTTTCGTATTATCATATGAAAATCTGACATCAAATCCGTTTAAAATCTAAGTTGTTACCCCATAATTCCATCATAACTTGCTTGTTTTGTCCTGCTACTTCTTTTACTTCTACTGCTCTTAATTCTAAGTATTGATTTTCTTCTGGCGTAATACAATTTGGATCTGTTTCGTCAGAGGCCATAACTATATTACTATTTGAAAATAGAATAGCAGTGACTGTGATTCCAGTTATTAATATTTGTTTTGTCTGTTTCCAATACTGTCTTTTCATATGGCCTCCTTTTTTCTTTCATTTTGGCTTCGCTCTTAATTATAAATAAAAAAAAACAAGTGTCAATCACACTTATTTTAAAAAAAGATGATATTACAATCATTACTTTTTACGGATTTTCAGGTCTCTTCCGATTTATTACATTTTATTAAAATTGCGTAATAATTTTATGACATGAATGCGATTTTTTGTAATATTTCGTCTAAAATCCTGTTTTCCCTATATAAAATGATTATATCATTGTTGCTAATATTCCTAATAGAAATCCAAGAATATTTCCTATACTATTCATCCTTCCTTTATATAATTTATTTGATTCAGGAATTAATTCTCCAGATACGATGTAAAGCATTGCTCCTGCTGCAAAAGATAAGCATATGGCTATTACCCCTTCCGAAATGCTACCTATCAGAGCTCCAAAGAAAGCTCCTATTCCAGTTGTTACTCCTGATAAAATCACATAGCAAATTACTTTCGTGGCCTTAATTCCTCCATTTTTCATAGGAACTGCCATTGAAACTCCTTCTGGTATATCGTGTAAGAGAATAGCAAGTGCTAGTGAATAGCCTAGTTTCATAGAGGCACCAAATCCAGAGCCAATTGCTAAACCTTCCGGAAAATTGTGTAATGCTAAGCCAATGCTTACAATAATTCCTGTCGTAAGAAGAGTATTTTTATTTTTAGTATGATGAAGATTTGTGCTAAATCTTTTTTGCACGAGAATATCACACATAATCATACATACTACTCCTAATAAAATTCCTAATAGAATAAGTGGAATTCCCGATATTTCTAATGCCTCTGGCACTAAATCGAAACACACAATCGATATCATAAGCCCGTGATGCTAATGATAAAATGAACCCTAAAAATTTATTAGAGGTATTTTTGAAAGTAACCCCTATGATTCCACCAATTGTAGTACCAAAGGTTCCGAAGAATAATCCAATTAGTGTTGTTTTGATTAAATATTCCATAAAAAAACTCCTTTATCCAAGCTACTATTAGCTTATGATAAAAGAGTCTTGTTTATTCTTATTCTTCTTCTCCTTTTAATCGCTCTGCATGGTCTGCTGCAATTAAAGAATCTATCATTTCATCTAAGTTTCCGTTTAGGAAATCCTCCATTTGGTAAATGCTAAGTCCAATTCTATGGTCTGTAATACGTCCTTGTGGGTAGTTATATGTTCTGATTTTTTCAGAGCGGTCTCCACTTCCTACTTGACTTTTTCTTTCATTTGCAAGCTCGGAATCACGTTTTTGTTTTTCGATTTCATATAGCCTTGAACGTAATAATCTCATAGCGTATTCACGGTTTTGTAATTGGGAACGTTCCGTTTGACATTCTGCTACAATTCCTGTTGGAATATGTGTTAAACGTACAGCAGATGAGGTTTTATTTACGTGTTGTCCACCTGCACCGGATGCACGATATACGTCCATTTTGATATCTGCTGGATTAATTTCGATTTCTACATCTTCTACAACTGGAAGCACAGCGACAGTTGCAGTTGAGGTATGGATTCTTCCGCTAGATTCGGTATCTGGTACTCTTTGTACACGATGAACTCCACTTTCAAATTTTAGTCTACTGTATACTCCTTTTCCTGTTACCATGAAGGATACTTCTTTATATCCTCCTAATCCCGTTTCATTTTCGTTTAGTATTTCTAGTTTCCAGTGTTTTCTTTCTGCATACATAGTGTACATACGAAATAAAGTTCCTGCGAATAAAGCTGCTTCTTCGCCTCCTGCTCCACCACGGATTTCACAAATTACGTTTTTATCATCATCTGGGTCTTTTGGAATTAAAAGAATTTTTAATTCTTCTTCTAGAACAGGTAATTTTTCCTTTGCTTCTAGCATTTCCATTTCTGCTAAGTCTTTCATTTCTTTATCTTGCTCTATTTCCATCATTTCTTTAGCTTCTTTATAATTTGCTTCTACTTTTTTATATTCTCTATATTTTTCTACAATTGGTGTCATATCCGAATGTTCTTTCATTAGTTTTTGCCATTCAGAAGTTCTTGCAATCACTTCTGGATCACTAATTTGTTTTGTTAGTTCTTCATAGTGTTTTTCTACATCATCTAATTTTTGAAACATACAATTCGTCTCTCCTTATTTAAAATTCTTATCTATTATACACGATTTTGGGCAAGATATCAACTGTTATTTGCAATATTATTATAGGTCGGCGATAGCGCCGACCATTTTTTATTTTCTTTACAATTCTATATAATTGTAATCAATATTTTTTTCTTGCAATATGTTTTTTTCTCTTTCTGTGCAAGTTAATAATATAATCTGCCTATTTGAATATTCTTTATTTAAGAATTCTAATATGTTACCAAGTCTTTCATCATCATAATAGGCAAATGCCTCGTCTAAAATAATTGGCAAATTTTCACCTGAAATTTGTGTTCCTGCTCCTAGTCTTAGGGATAAGTATAGTTGGTCTATGGTTCCAATACTTAAATAATCAATTGGTATGTAATCTCCATTTTGTATTTCTACAATTAACCCATCTTTTTCGTCTAATTTGACATTTGTATATTTTCCATCTGATATATGATTCATAATGGAAGATAAATCATTGGTAAATTTTGGAGTTACTCTTTTCTTCATTTGATAATAGGCTTTTTCTAGTTCTTGTTTTGCAAGTTCGATTGCTTCATTTTGAAACATTAGTCTTTCGTATTCTTCTTGTAAACTTGCTTGTTCTTCTTCTAAACTTGCTAGATTTTCTAGTTTTGGTATAATATTAGAACGGTCTAAACCAATGCTTTGAATTTTTAGCTTATTTTCTCCTATTTTATTTTGAGCTGCTTCTATTTGAACTTTTGTATTTTCTTTGGTTAAAAGTTCATCTATTACTTTAATTGGAGCTATTCCAATGTATGCATTTCTTATTTTTTCTATCTCTTCTTTATATTGTTTTTCTATTTTCTCTTTTTGCTCTGCGTTTTCTTTTTCTAATTTTTCTGTTGTTGCTAACATTATCTCTACTTGATTTTTTATTTTTTCGTTATCCACATTTTCATTTGTTTGTTGGTTATAATCTCCTATTTTTTTCTTATATTGTGTATAACCTATATAAATCATGCTAAGTATAATAACAACAATTGCGATTGCACTAATTACATCATTTTTCATGATGAAAGCAAGTAATAAACTAAGAACCATTAGGATGCTTAGTCCAATCATTGGAATAATAGTTTTATCTTTATTTTCTTTTTTATTTTCTACTTGTTTTGTATTTTTTAATTCGTCTATTTTTTTGTTATATTCCCTAATTGTATTGTCTGCTATTTTTATTTTTTCTTGTTTTAATTCATATTCATCTTGAACTTGCTTTTTTTGTGTTAAGATTTCTAAATTGATTTGTTGCTCTTTTATTTCGTTTTCTAATTTTTGTTTTGTTTCTTCTATATCATATTTTTTAAGGGAATATTCACTTAAATATTCTTTTTCTTGTTCTATTTCTTTTAATCTTTTTGATATAACATTTACTGGTCTATCTTGGCTTCTTGAAGTACCTATTTCTTCTAACTGTCTTTTATTTAATTTGTTCATGATTTTTTGGTAAGATACATTATCTTCTCCTGTACTTACTAAATTAGATAGTTTTTGTAATAATGAGGTTTGTTCTTTTTCTTCTAGTTTTACTTGTGATTGCATTGATACAATGGTAGATGTAAATAAGTTTTCTTCTACTCCTGTTTGTTCTACAAAGAATTTATTACCACTAGTTTTGTCTATTGTAAAATTTTTTGAAATTTCTTCTAAATCTTCATTATATATTTTAGGTGATTTCTTCTTAAACTCGCGAAATACTTCATAACTTGTTCCATCTTCTAGTTTATACTTTATCTTTCCAGAAAAGTCCTCTTCTTGCCATGGTGTATATTTTTCATAATCTGTATATATTTTTCCATTCTTGTTTTTAGACAATCCATAAAACATTGCAAGTATGAATTTTAGTAATGTTGATTTTCCACTTTCGTTTTTACCGTAAACAATGTTTATGTGGTCTTTTAAGTTGATTTCTTCGTTTTTTAATTTTCCGAATTGGTTGATTTTTAGGTTTAATATTTTCATAATATTTTCCTTTCTGTCCCGATAAAATAATATATTTTTCCAAAATTGGGTCTTCCAAGCTCACGGGTATTCCCCCGCCTCAAAGGGCTGTCAGACCGAATTTTTACAAAATATATTATTTTATCTAGATAGTAATATTTCAATTTTACATTGCTTGTAATCCAAGTTCAATCGCTCTTAAAATCTGCTCCTCATTTTCGCTTGTTTTTTGTGCTAATAGATTTTTTACAAATATTCCTCTTAAAGACTCTTCTTTTGCTATTTTTTCTAAATCTAGCGGTAATTTTGTTTCATCTTTTATTTTAATGATATTGTTTGCTGTTACGTATTTTAGTATTTCTATAGGTTCTATTTCAAAGTTTCTTTTTCCTGTTAATATGATTTTATAATAATGATTTTCATTCCAGTTTTGATTGTTTATGATTTCAATTAACTCTTCTTTTGAAAGTACTTCGCTCACTTCAAAGTTTATTTCTTCAAATTCTTTTTTATCTACTGGTACAAATGCAATTTCCAGTTTTTTGCTTTCATCTATATTTCCTACAATCATTCCATGATTTCCTAATTCGTCAAATCCTAATGCAATTGTAGAACCTGGATATATTACTTTTTGTCCTATTTCTTTATAATATGGTTTATGAATGTGTCCTAGTGCAATATAATTAAAATTAAGCTGGTTCAACTCTTGTTCTTTCATTGGATTATATTCTCTTAATTCGTCATATCCTCCATCAATGGAACCATGTGTTAATAAGATATTTATTTTATCTGGATTTTCTATTTTTAGCTCGCTTATTTTTGTATTTTTCATATAAAAGTTATCAAATCCATAGCCATAAATATCAACATCTTCTTCTGAAATTTTTTCTATTTCAGAATCAAATATATGCACATTATCATTCCAATTAAATTTTGAATAGTATGAATCCTTTATTTTTGGGTCATGATTTCCTGGTACTATATATATTTTTGTACTAGGGATTTCTTTAAATTGGTTATTGATAAATTCTATGGTACTTTGTTTTACATACTCATGTTCATATAAATCACCACAAATAAAAAAGTATTCTATTTCATTTTGTTTTATATATTCAATTATCTTACGGAAAGCTTCTCTTTGGTCTAATCTTCTTTTATTTCCTAAATCATTTTTATTTAATGTAGTAAACGGTACATCAAAATGCATATCTGCAATATGAACAAAATTCATGTTTTTCTCCTTTATTTTTACTTTATCTGTTTGTTATTATATATAATTTACTAAAAAAAGTCAATGATTTATAAAAACAAATGTTTTACAAATCATTGACTTTTTTATTAATTATCATCTAGTGGTCCAAATAACTCATCAAATTTTGCTTCTAATTCTTTTTGTAGGTCTGCATCTAGTTCATTATCTTCTGCTTCTTGTGGCAATATTGGTGCTTGTGGTTGCGTCTCTTGTGATTCTATTTTTAGTTCTTGGAATCCGTTTTCTTCTTTTTTTGGTTCCTTTTTGTCTTCTATATCATCAAACAAGTCATCTAATGACTCTACCTTTAGGTTTTCTACTTGTTTTTGCTTATCTTCTTCTACATATGGATTATATGGATTGTATTTTCTCCATACTCCTCTATCAAATTCCGGAATATCATTATGTGATATTGCACATGCTGCTAGTTTTTTTGCCATTGGAGTTTGAAAATAGTAGAATTTACGAGCTTGAATTGGTTTTACTCCTTTTTCAAAAATAATACAAAGGTCATTGTCCATTCTTCTTAATTCATCTGGTGTCATTAGTGCTCTTGCCATAACTTGGTCAGATACACTTTGTCCTTGTCTCCAATTGTGTTTATCTTTATTAACTGATATACTTTCTCTTTCAATTGTTTTTTCTCCTAATGCTTTTGAGAAATATTCTACAGTTTTTTGTGAGTTACTTCCTAAAAATACGTGTGTATCACAGTTACCAATAATGGTTTCATATGATTTTTCATATACAGCTTCTAATTGGTCTAAGTTTTGCAAGATAACACTAAAGGATATTTTTCTACTTCTACTGGTAGAGATTTTTTTATCAAAATCTGGTACTTTACCAATGTTTGCAAACTCATCTAATATGAAATAAGTTGGTACTGGTAATGCTCCTCCATTTTTATCTGCAAAATCATATAATTGTTGTATCATTTGTGAGAAAAATATTGTTAATAGAAAGTCATATGCTGTATGAGTATCGGATGAAATAACATATACAGCTGTTTTCTTTTTTGCAATTTCTTCAAAATCAATAGTATCGGTTGAGGTTAATTCTGCAATTTCTTTTGAATCAAATTTACCAAGTTTTGATTGTAATGATGATAAAATTGATCCATATGTTTTTTCTGGTGCAATTTCAATAGATTTATAGTTTGTTCTTGCTGGATGGTCGTATGGAAGTTGATTCATTAATTCTGTTAATAGGTTACTTCCTCCATTTGAGTTAGCAGCTCTTACAAGTTCTGCACAGCTTGCTAAGTTTTGTTCTGCTTCTGGTCTTGTTGCAATTAAATAATAGATTAATGCTTTTAATAGCATTTCTGCCATATCATCCCAATATGGTTCTGAAGATGCTCCACCTTCAGATTTTTGACCTTTTACAATTGTGTTTGCAATAACATCTACATCTAATTCACTAGAAATATGCATTAATGGATTATATCCATCACTTAGTTGTGGACGTACTAGGTTTAATACTTTAATATCATATCCGTGTTCTTTTAGGTATCCTGCTGTTTTATCATATAATTCACCTTTTGGGTCTGTAAATATATAAGAACCTAACATTTGATATGCATTTGGTATTGAGTAAGATGCACTCTTACCAGAACCTGATCCGTCCAACTACTAGTACGTTTACGTTTCCTCTTTTATCAACTGGTAAATAATTGTTTTCGGCTAATATAATTCCTTTTTTATCACTTAATATTTTATATTGTTCTCCATTTTTTGACCAATCACTAGAACCATGCTCTATATCTGTATATTCATTTTTTGGTGCTGTTTTGATTAACCCTATTAATACAAATATGGCATATACTATACTAAATTTAAATAAGCTAGAGCCATAAGTTCCAAGATAGCTTGCTGTAAAAGTTTTACCGATTACCGTTCCTAAATTCATAAATGATTCTGCAATTCCACCTATAAATTTATCAAACATAAAATGCCCATTTACTGTAGCATTTACAATGCTATAGCTAATAGGCATAACTAATACTATGGCTAAAATTATCCATAGTATTATAAATATTATAAAATTCTTTTTATTTCTTCTTATTGCACCTTCTACTTTATAATTCATAAGGTTTCACCTCTTCTTTGGTATTATCTGTCCATACCTACTTGTTGTGTTCTTATGATTGTTCCATCATCTGCAATATAAGAACCTTTTTTTGCTAATTCTTCTTCTGATATTACTTCCACATTTCTTCCTTGTTTTTCTCTAGTATCTAATTCTTGTTTCATAATATCAAAATTTGCTTTTTCTACTTTTCCATCATATTTTCTTCTAGCAATTTTTTTGCTTTCATCAAATTCACAAGTATGGATTCCTGCATCTGTTATGTTTAAAGGATTTTTTAATACATCTTCTTCTCCCATAATCATTGAACATGCAACTTCCAAATTTTTTTCTCCGCTAACAATAATAATTGATGCTGGTCCTGGATTATTCTCTACATTTGTAGTACTCATTAATTACCTCTCCCTTTTCTAATCTTCTTTTTTATCTCTAATTTCAAATGCAAAATATGGCTTATTTGCTTTTAATTTGCATTTTCCTTTTACTTCATTGGTTTTTTCGTCAAGGTAAACAACTGGCTTGACTTCTTCTGTAGTTTCTGGATCTATAATTGATATCGGTCTTTCTAAATTCGGTGTATATTTAAATTCTTTGTATACCGATTCATTTTCCGAATAAATTGTGTCAAATTTTAGTGGCATTGGTTTTTTGGATATGGTTATTTTGGTTCCTTCTAAAAGAGCCATATTTACAACAACCTTTTCTTTACCAAACGATAATATAACCAGCTGATCATAGTCATCTGATGGATTATCTACAAAAAAAGTTTTTTGCTTTAGTTCTCCTCTTAATTCTTCTGTGTAGTCTAATCTTTGAACTGTATACTTTGGAGAATCGTTTAAAAATTCCTTTCCTGTTTTATTAATTTGGTAAATTACTGTGTTTACATCTTTTGGGTCTGTTATGCTAAAATGCTTGCCTTGCCATGTTTCCATACCTTACACCCCTCTTTTTACTTTTATCCTATGTATAGTAGTCCATTTTTTTATACCACTATACTCAATTATACCCTTTTTCGGGCTAATTGTCAATATATTTTGCTTTTTATTTTATGTTTACTATCTGTTTAGGCTTCCTTATTTATTTTATTACTTGTATAAACACTGCTTCTAGGGTTAAATGTTGATATTTCTTTTAATTTTTCGTATATTTCTTTTTCTTCATCGCTTAATTGTTTTGGAACCATTATTTTGATGGTAGCTGTTAAATCTCCTCTTCCACCTTTTCCATCTTTATAGCCTTTTCCTGGAATACGAAGTTTTTCTCCACTTTCAATTCCTGCTGGTATATAAATAGAAACCGTATCATCAATTCCTTCTAGGCTAACTCTTGTTCCAAGTGCTGCTTCCCATGGCGTTAGACATAATGATGTATATAAATCATATCCTACTAGTTCAAATTTGTTATCTTTTTCTATCTCGATTCTAATAAACAAGTCTCCGTTTTTGCCACCAAATTGTCCTGCTTTTCCTTGCCCAATTAATCTGATTTTTTCATTATTTCGAATTCCTGCAGGGACTTTTATATTAAAGGTTTTCATTTTCCCATCAACCGTTCGCAAAGATATCTTTTTATTTAATCCGTAAAAAGCCTCTTCTACTGAGATAGAAATTGCTGTTTCTATATTTTCTCCTTTTATTGGTGGATTTTTTTTAGATTTTTTCACAGATGTTTCTTGCTCTTCTTCTATTTCACCACCAAAAAACATATGAAAGAAATCACTAAACACAGCATTTTTGTCACGTTTGCTTTCTTCATAAGCTTGTTTCTTTTTTCTATTTCCAATACGGCTTACCCACATTCTATCGTATTTTCTTCTTGAAACTCCATTTGATAAAACACGGTATGCTTCATTTATATCTTTAAATCTTTCTTCTGAAACTCGGTCTCCAACGTTTACATCTGGATGATATTTTTTAGCTTGCTCACGATAAGCTTGCTTAATTTGGTCTACTGTTACTTTATTGGTTTCAAGTCCGAAGTATTTTATAATAGTCTTTAAAAATCATTTCAACATCCTCCCATATAAATGGTAGGTTTATTATATCAATATTATAGCTATATTTCAATAGATATGTGAATAAAAAATATAATTTGAAATTTTATGTTAATTATAGTATAATAGAATTACTGCTATTGGCTATAGTAGAATACAACAAGGAGGTAATACTATGAATTTCATAGTAGAACTACCAGACGAAGACATAAACAAAATTGAACGGAAGATAGTAGAAAGGACGAACTTTATTTTATTCATTGATGAAATAAAATTTGATATTAATGATATAGATATCAAATTAGCAATTGATGAAGTAAAATATGTTAATTATCGCGTAGACTTTTCAGTTATTAAAATTAAACCCTTTTCGCGTAAGTTCGTATTTTTCCACATATTTTCAATTCGTTTTCTATTAATGTTTCGTCATATTCGTAAAAAGTTCTATCACTCATTGGAGGACACCATTCCTCTTGATGAATCAGAAGAATAAACAAAGTGGAACTTCAATATGAAAGCTCCACTTTGTTTATTTTATATTTATTTCGATTTCATTTTCATATGAATCCATGTTTTCTATTTGAATGTCATAGATTAAATGAATTTTTTTTATTTGTTTGTCCTTTACGATTTCTATATGTTTTGTTGTAATATTTAGGTTTAGATTTCCATGTTGTGTTTGTATTTGGGATTTTGTCGTTTTTCCTAATTCAAAAATCATATTTTGAGTTTGGTTTTTTAGTAGTATTTTATTTTCTAAGATTGTCATTTTAAAATGTAAATTTTCTTCTACAACATCCCACGATAAAATGGTACCTTTTTCATATTTTTCAATAGTTCCATTTCCTGATTGTTTTATAATTTCTTGTTTTCCCTCAATTGTTTGTATTGTTTTTGTTTCTATTTTTACTTGCATTTTGCACCTTTGCTTCCTTTAAATTTACCATTTGAAACTAATGCTAAAATATTTTGGTCATAGGAATAAACTCTATTTTCTCTTTGTCTTTGTCTCTTATAAGCTAATTCTACTAATTCATCAATTTCTTTTGTAAATGGTTTATTTGTAGCTTCCCATAAGTAATAAGATAATGCTCCTGGTATGGTATTAATTTCGTTAATAAATACCTCGTTAGTATCTTTATCAACAAGGAAGTCAACTCTTGCAACACCACTACATCCTAATGTTTTAAAAGTAGCTACTGCTAATTCCCTAATGTTATCTCTCATATCGCTTGGGATATCTGCTGGTAATTTTTTATCAGAAGCAGCCATTCCTTCAGTTTTTGAGCCTCCTAGATATTTATCTGTATAACTTAATATTTCATCACTAGAAATTGGTTCTTCACATTCTGAGCTTTCAGCATCTGTCATATCTCCTATAACAGAACAGTTAATTTCTCTTAAATTTACAATAGCATTTTCTACCATAATTCTGTCTGAAAATTGCATTGCAAATTCAATTGCTTCTGCAATATCTTCTTTTGAATTTGCTTTCTTAATTCCTACACTAGACCCAAGGTTTCCTGCTTTTACAATAACAGGATATCTTAACTTTTCATTGATTTCTTCGATATATTTGTTTTCGTTTCTAATGTAGTCCATTGTATAGAAGGATACATAGTCTAAACATGGTAATCCTGATTCTTTTAACACTTTTCTCATCATGATTTTGTCCATTCCGATACTAGCAGATAATATATCGCATCCAATATATGGTACATTAACTAATTCTAAATATCCTGCAATTGTTCCATCTTCTCCGTTAGTTCCATGCATTACTGGGAATGCTACATCAATTTGATTGATAACATTTTCTCCGAATTTTTTTGCTGGATAACGAACAATATTTACTTTTGTTCCATCATTTACCATATTGATTTGTGTTATTTTTTTCATTAATTCATCCATATTTTTGTATGCTTCTAAATCAAATAATTCCTCTCCTGTATACATCAATCCTTGTTTGCTAATATATATTGGAATAATTTCATATTTTTCTTGGTCCATATGATTGATGGTTTCAATCGCTGTAATAATGGAAACCTCGTGTTCAACACTTCTTCCTCCAAAGATAAGTCCTAATTTTGTTTTCATATTTTCACCCTTTCTATAAATAATTATCTGGTAAATCGTTTTCTAATAAAACCACGGTATCTTTTGTAATTTCTTGATTCATTTTTTTAATTGCATCTTCTAAGTTTTGTGCAATATAAATACATTTTTCTGGATATTTTTTTTCTTTTAGTCCATCAAAAATAGGCTCTGCTTGCTTTTGTCCTACTAAAATAATATAATCTGCACAATCTGCTGCTTGCTCTCCAAATCTTTTATTGTATTCATATTGCTTATCTCCTAGTTCTACCATTCCTGGAGTAACTAGAATTTTTTTACGATTTTGAAATGTAGCTAATATTTCTAATGCAGATTTTGCTCCTTTTACATTGGAATTAAAAGCATCATCTATCATGATAAGTCCGTTTGCACCTTGAATTAGTTCTAGTCTATGTGGTATTGGTTTTAATAAACGTACTCCCTGCCTAATCTCTTCATCTGTTAATCCTAATTCTTTTGCTACACAAATAGCACCTACAATATTTAAAATATTATTGCTTCCTAATAACTTTGTTTTTACTCGAATTGTATTTCCTTCTTGGGTATGTACTTCAAAAATACAACCATTTTCATTGATTTCAATATTGTCTGCATAATAATCACATTTTGTTTGATTTAATCCATATTTTATATGCTTTTTCTCGATTGTTATGGTTTGGATGTTTTCATCTTCTTCATTTACAAATGCTATGCCTTCATTCGGTAACGAATCTACTAGCTCCATTTTCGTCTTTTTTACATTTTCAATTGTTTGAAATGTATCTAAGTGTTGTGGTCCTATTGATGTTAATATTCCATATTTAGGTTTTACAAGGTCACAGATTTCTTTAATATCTCCAATGTTCCTTGCTCCCATTTCGCAAACAAAAATCTGATGTTCTGGTCTTAATTTTTCATTAATTGTTCTAACAACCCCCATAGTTGTATTATAACTTTCTGGTGTCATTAGTACATTATATTTTTGTTCTAGTATTGTTGATACGATATACTTTGTACTTGTTTTTCCATAACTTCCTGTAATGCCAATTACTTTCAAATTGTTGTGGTTTTGTAATTTTTTTTCTGCTTGTTTATAGAATTTTTTTTGAATTAATTTTTCTATTGGTTGGTTTATAGTATTGATTAATATAATTATTGAATAACTACATATTATATATAAAATAGATATGATGCCAATCACTAAAACTCCATATTGGTTTGATAAAAATACGTTTAATAATATTAGCATAATAATATTTAATACTGCATTTGTTGCATACATTCTTTTGATTCTATTTGTTATTACAAATGCTTTTTTTTCTTGGTCTTTTTTATATAATAAATTAAATAATATCAATATTATTATTCCTACTATAAGACCTATATTTACACTAAATATTGCTATAACAATTGGTATAAATAGTATTAATTCTTTTAGATCCCATACTTTGCTAGCATGTTTTTTCATCCATTCTTTATATGCTTTTATTTTGTAATGTTCTAATTGTAATATATGAAATCCATTTCGCAGTTTACGGTTTAAGTAAATAAATCCTATAACCCACAAAATATTGATAAGTGTATATTCTAACATATTTCCCCCTATTAGTAATCATTTTTAAAAAATTCATCTAGTACTGTTAAGAAATTTGGTAAATAATCTAAATATGAAAAATGACCTGCTTGCTTATATGTTACTAATCCCGCATTTGGTATCAATTTTTCCATAATTTTTGCATCTCGTATTGGTGTTGCTGTATCATTTTCTCCCCATATTAATAACGTAGGCGCTTGAATATTAGGTAATTGTTCTCTTATATCTTCATTTAATATAATAGACATTGTTTTTCTTAAGACTTCTGGCGAATTTTTATAATCGGTTGAACCAAATTTTCCTAAAACTTTCTCACGTAGTTTCTTTGTTTTCTCCGTATTTGGCAATAATTTTTTTAAAGCTTTAAATGTATATATTTTTATATAATAACTTATTTTTCTTTTTGGTTTAATTCCCGCTGAATCAATTAGAACAATTTTATTTATTTTTCCAAGTTGCCTACTTGCATAATTTAGTATGGTTCTTCCTCCATTGGAATGTCCTATTAAAATAGGATTTTCTATTTTTAATGTTTTGATAAATTCATGTAAGAAGTTTCCAAAATCTTCTGTATGTAGTGGTTCTCTTGGTAGATCACTTTTTCCAAATCCAATCACATCTATATTATATACTTTAAAATGTTTTTTTAAATGATTTGCGATTGGTTTCATTGTTTCTAGACTTGCAAGCCAACCATGTAATAAAATTACATTTTTTCCTTCGCCTTCTACTTCATAGTTAATTTTATATCCATTTATATCTATTTGCAATATTCTCACCCTATTTGTTCATTTTCTAGTATTTTATAATAATACCACAAAAAAATCAATAAAATATGCTCGATTCTCTATATTTAATATATTATTTTTATCATTTTTTATTCTCTTTTTCTTCGATTAGCTGATTGATTAAGTATATCGTATCTGGATGAATTAGGCTATTCTTTTTCAAACTATATTCTATGGCAACTTTAGCAACATATAGTACGCCTTCATCAATATCTCTATTACTAATATTCCTTGCTAATTCTAAGTCTATATAATTTCTACCTTCTTCTGTTTTATCTGCTAGATAAATAATTTTATCCATAATTTTCATATTAACATTTCCAGTAGTATGATATAAAATTGCTTGCGCCATCTCCTCTGTAAATCCAAATTTCTTTTTTGCAATATCAGCTCCTAGTTTAGAATGCCATAAACTAGGTTCTTTTTCTTCAATTTCATCAAAAACAATTCCATTTTCTTTTGCATAGAGAAGTGCTTCTTCTTTTGGCATTTGTTTTGCAATGTCGTGTACAATTCCAATCATTTTTGCTTTTTCTTCATCTTCTCCATAAATTTTAGCAAGCTCTACGGCACGTTTGGCAACCCCTACTGAGTGATTGTACCTTTTTTCGGATAATGTTTCTTTTACTATTTTTTCAATTTCTTCGTATTTCATATTTTTCACCTATTTCAATTTTTATATAGTATATACTTATTTTTGCAATTCGTAAAGTTTATTATAGGTATTTTTATATAAAAAGAAGAAAGCATAATATTATGCTTTCTTCTAATACTTATTATTTTTGCACGCTTCTGTTTGCGATTTCAATAGCTTTTGTTACAATGTTTCCACAATCTTTTGAAGAAACATTTGCCCAGCTACCACCATCTTGTTTTACTGTATCATATACCCCTAATTCTTTTGCAATCTCTTCTCTTAATTCATTTGAGATTAACTTTGAATTTCTAGACATAATGCATACCTCCTATTTTTAGGATTTATATTCTATGAAAATACTTAAAAATTCTTTTTATCTAATATCAAATAAATTGATGGTTTTTAATTTTTTGTATTTTCATAATTCTAGTATGCACATTTTTTTGTTTTTTTTACATGGTAATTTTTTATTCTTCTCTTGTTATTTGTTTAGTTGTTTGTGGTTCAGACATAATTTTATCAATATTTAGTGGATCAACATTTTGCTCTAATGTGTTTTTAAATTTTCTCATTTCTTCTTTATAACTTGAAACTTCTGGAATTCCTTTTGTTTCCGATATTTGGATTTTATTTTTTATTTTACTAATCAATCTGCTAAAAAAATTACCTATTCCTTTTTTATAGTAATCTTCTTCTAATTTTTGTTGATGTATTACTCCATTTATAGTATTTTTTATTCCAAAAAAATCTCTTTTATAATAACCATTTTCTGCTTGTTGTTTTTCTACTTCTTGCAAACATTGTGGTGATGGTATATGTTTATCTTTATTTTGTAGTATTTCTTCTTGTGTACGTTCTCTAAATCCTAATATTTCTTTACCGCTTTCATCCTTTATAATATCTAACACTAATTGTTTTACTTCAATTTTTTCTTTTGGAATTTGGCAATCTCCTTCATGAAGTATGACATTATCTGCTAAGCTTCTTATTTTAAATTTATTATATTCAGATTCTTCTATTGGAAATTTTACTGCATGTATAATTTTTTCTGGATGAAGTAATATATTGTCACTGCTTGAATATACTAAATTTTTTATATAATTATCTACCTCTGGCATACCCGCAAACATACAGCATACGCGACTTCCATATGAATTAATTCTACTTTTACTTGCTTTTACTTTTTGTGATGTTATTATTTTTTGTGCTATTTCTTCATTAGGTACCACATGATATAGTCCTTGTTGGTTGATATATTCTAATAACTCACTTTCAATGTTTTCTCTATATATTTTAGTAAATGTAGCAATAGCTCCTCTTGGTATAAATAGTAAAAAATCTTTTAATTTCATTATTATCTTCCTTTGTTTATTTACTATCTATATTATAATATAACTATATTTTATTTTCAATATAAAGTTTACATAGTTAAAGTTCCATTTGGTGTGTTTTGGATAACTAGTATATCTTCTTCTCTTCCGTTTTCTGCATTAATATATACTAAAAATTCAGTCCCATCTACTTTACCTTTAAATTCCCAACATAATATTTCCGTTTTATATTCCGTTGGAATAATTGCTAGTCCTTCACTTAGAATTTCTAGCTCTTTATTTAATGTTTTCTTTGCTTCTTCTTTTGTTATTTTTGGACTTGGTAAATTTCTTTGTTCATGTGAGTTTAAATATCCCGTTGTCTCCATTCCTAATACTTCTCCATTATCTAATGCTATTTTTAATTTTATTAAGTCTGGATATATTGTTACATTATTTTGTTCGTAAGCATAGTTAATTGTTACAATCCCTTCTTGTTTTAAGAAATAGGTTTCTTTCATATTTGGAAATCCTTTTTCAGATAAAAATTTTTTTCCTATTTCATTTGCTTGTTCTTGATTAATTGTTTCTACATCTACCGCTCGATTAAAATTTGAAAATACTATATGTCCACCTTTTTGTGAAATAGAAATATTAGCATTTTGGTCTTTATCTGTGTTTTTTAGTCTTACATAGAAATCGTAAGATGGAATGTTTCCATTTTCGGATAATCCATTTGATGTTATTTCTTCTACTCTATCTTCTCCATAAAATTTTTTTGCAATTTGTTTTGCTGCTTCTTCGTCTATATTTTCTCCTGTTAATCCTTTTCTTTCTGGATTTGTCATATGTTCTGAGAATGCTCCATCATATATTAGTCCTGCATATTCATGGAAGTTTTCTTCTATTCCTGAAAAGCTATCTTTTGAGATATTGCTAACTTGCTGTGCAAATGCGGTTGTTCCTTTTTTGGTTAATTCTCCCCAACTAATTCTTCCATCATTCATGTCTGATGAAAGTTGTACTAATGTGTTATTTAGTTCTACACTATAATTGTGTAGGTCTTTTAGGTTTTTTAAGTCTTCTTGTGTTAGTGGCTGATTATATATATTTTTTCTTGATAGTGAGTAACTATATTCGCTTACTTGGTTTAAAAATTTTGAAGTATTTTCTAATTCTTGAGAACCTATTGGTAGTTGTGCTAAATTACTTTGTGCAAGGTTTGCTTCTCTCCAAAGATTTGTTAGAGTCTCTGCTCCGTGTTCCGGTGTTGTTGATATTAAAGATTTTGCAAGATATGTTTCTACATTTTGAACATAGTCAACTAATTCAAAAAATGCTAAATTATATGAGTTTTCTGATGCTTGTCTAAAATCTCTTTCTCTTTTATAGGTGAATAGACCTAATCCAATAATAATAGCTCCTAATACTACTATTACACTTAACATATGTCTATCTTTTAAACGATTTTTCCAATCGTATACTTTCTCTCTTAAATTCATAATTTTTCTTCCTTTCTATTTTAATAGTTGCTTGAAGAAACATATAATCATAATTTTAATTTTGTTCCATTCCTGCGCTGGTCGCATTCGCTCCCATTTGTTGACTAATGTCACTGCTCGTCGGTCACTCCATTAAAATTATGATTATATGTTCCTCTTTAATGAAGTTTACGGTTTTTTATTTACAGAATCTGTGTTTCCCTATGGTTTTTACAAGTGGTCTTGACCAAATCCATTTGTTAGTTGCTGTATTTGGATTAAAATAGTAGATACATCCGGTTTGTTGGATCCCAACCATTCATGGCATCTTGCGCTGCTTTTAATACAGTAGAACCTTCTTTTATTGGTACATTGATTTGTCCATCTGATACTGCTGTAAATGCTCCTTTTTCATAAATTACTCCTGCTATTGTATTAGGAAATTTTGAGCTTTTTACTCTATTTAATATAACTGCTCCGAACAGCTACTTGTCCTTCATATGGTTCTCCTCTTGCTTCTCCATTGATAGCTCTTGCCATTAGTTGTAAATCTGAAGTGTTCCCACTTGCTGCATATACTTTTGTTTGTTTTGTTTCTATGTTAAATACTTGAATAACTGCAATAATACTTAAAATCATACATATGCATATAAATATTGTCTTTAAACATTTTTTCATTTTATTCTCCTCCATTTTCGTTTTAATTTTATTTTGCTATTTTTTTCATTTTTTATTCTTAATTTTTCAATATAAATAAAAAAAGAAGAAAGATTTTATCTTTCCTCTTCAAAAATTTCTTTATAAATTGCTGGATTTTTTTGTTTTAATTCTTTTTTTATTTCTTGGGCACATGTTAAATATGTTTTATCATCAAATTCATGCTCTTCTCCTTTGATTTCGAATTTTAGTTTGTCTTGAAATTTTTTCCTTTTATCATCATATATTTCCTCTTCATTAATTTCATTAATTTTTGTAGCATGGTTTATTTTATAATATGCATTCTTATTTATTAAAGCATTCATAGTATAATCAAATACCCATTCTATTTGTTCTTCTTCAAATTCAATCCAACTATGTAAATAGCGTGTTGTATCTATTACTCCACAAACATATCCGGTAACTAATTTACTGTCTTTAAAAATATCAATATAATGTTTTGAAGCAGAATGACATATTCCATATCTATCTTCTGTTGTAATCTTCTCATCTTCTTTTAACAAAGGAATTTGTTCGGTTGCTTTAATACATATTAAAATAGTATCATCTTTTAAAGTAATATTAAGTCCAGTTTTGTTAACCATATTAATCTGTTTTACTAAACCGTTTACATTTATTTTATTTATGATATCTTCTCTTTGTTCTTGTGTATTTTCTAATGTATATTGTCCTAATTGATAAAGAAGCTCATTCTCGTTTATCATTAAAACAGCTCTCGGTATTCTTTCTGATATTTTGACTAATCTATTCCAATCTCTTGTATTAAAGGCTGCTATTATTTCACTATTTAGTTTTTCTTGTTCATTTTCATTATCTATAAATAATGTATTATAGTTTCTGTTAATACTTTTAATTTCTTCTTCCATACCCTTATCCTCCACATTTTTATATTATACATTATAATTTACATAATATCAAGTCTGGTGATATTTTTTATTTTTTTCTTTTATTTTATATTTGTTTATGTTAAAATAAATTTATAAATTATCATTTTTTAGGAGATATTATGAAAAAAGTTTTAATTTTTTATGCGGCTTATGGGGGAGGACATTTATCTGCTGCTCGCTCCATAAAAGAATATATTGAGAATCACTATAAAGATATAGAAATTAATCTAGTGGATTGTGTTAAGTATGTTAATAAAGCACTAGATAAGTTAACGACTACTGCTTATAATGAAATGGCTAAAAAAATGCCTTGGGCATGGGGAAAAATTTATTCTAATTCACAAAAAGGCGTTTTTGCAAAAGTTAGTAATTCTTCTAATAGAATAATGGCTTTAAAATTGAATAAATTGTTACAGGAATATAATCCTGACTTTGTTATTTCAACCCATCCTTTTGGTTCACAAATGTGTACTGTTTTAAAACAAAAAGGTAAGATTCATGCTAAAATTGCGACTGTTATGACAGATTATGCACCACATGATCAATGGCTTGTGAATGCTGATTTGATTGATTATTTTTTTGTTGCTCATGATGGAATGAAACAAGATTTAATTGATAAAGGAATTGATGATAATAAAATTTTTGCTACTGGTATTCCTTTATCAAATCGTTTCTTAAAAAGCTATAATAAAAAAGAAATTTTAAATGAATTAGGATTAGTAGACAATAAAAGAACAGTTCTATTTTTTGCAGGTGGTGAATTTGGCCTTGGTAAGTCTAAGACATATGAATTGTTAGGTACATTAGCAAAAGATTTTGATAATATTCAAGTTGTTGCGATTTCTGGAAGAAATCCTAAAATGAAACGTAGCTTTGAGTATTTGGTAGAACAAGAACATAAAGAAGATTCTATTAAAGTATTGGATTATACAACAAAAGTTCCTGAGTTAATGAGTGTTTCTGATCTAGTAATAACAAAACCTGGTGGACTAACTACTTCTGAAAGTTTAGCATCACGGATTACCAATTATTGTGATTAATCCAATTCCTGGCCAAGAAGAAGAAAATGCTAGCTTTTTGGAAAGCAAAGGTGTAGCTATTTGGATTAAAAAGAAAGATGATGCTGGAGAAATTTTAAAAGAATTATTTTCTTCTCCTGAGAAAATGCAAAAAATGAAAACAAATGCAAGACTTCTTGCTAAGAAAAATTCTTGTAAAGATATTTGTGAAATTATTTTAAAAAAGGGCTAGAACGTTTCAGTTCTAACCCTTTTTATGTAACAGAAATTACTCTCCTATTACACTAGCTCCAACAATTCTTTTCAGTATTGCTTGATTAGAGCTTCTGCAAATTCTGTACCATGACTTGTTGCATAACATATTGTGATGTTTAGTTGCCATCACAATATCAAAGTTCATTTCATACAAACCATCTAATTGAATATCCTTTAGTACCCAATTTACAGCAACTCCTTTGGGAATTGTAATCACATCTCCCACCCCAACGACATTTACATGAATATGCCGTTCCTCACAATTAAATTCTCTTACCATATCGGCTCCTCCTTATTTGGAATATATTTATTATATATTAATTTTACATAAAATTCAATATTTTTCGACAAAAGTAATAGAAATCAATCTCACTTCATATATTTTCATATGAGGTGAGGTTCTTGATTGATTTCTTAGATAGTTTATCTGGTGCTGAATTAGTTGCTCTTTCAAGTGCTCTTGCTATTATTATTAGTCAAGGCCTATCTCCTGATGAAATTGATACTTTAGGTAATTTTTTATCTGCTTTAGGTTCTAATTTGAGTACAATTGCCGCTGCTGATGCTGAAGAAGAAGATTTAAAAAACGGAGGAAAAAATCCTCCGTTTTTTATA
The DNA here is from genome assembly GCA_017626365.1 of Clostridia bacterium. Taxonomy (GTDB): domain Bacteria; phylum Bacillota; class Clostridia; order TANB77; family CAG-508; genus RGIG8482. The sequence goes on along the minus strand of JAGAIV010000042.1, from coordinate 46,226 downwards.
AAGTAGTTTTTTCTTAAGGCTTATATTTCTCTTCTTCCTTCTAGTGCTTTAGTTAGAGTTATTTCGTCTGTGTATTCTAGGTCTCCTCCTACCGGGATTCCATGTGCTATTCTTGTTACTTTTATTCCTAATGGTTTTACTAATTTTGATATGTACATTGCTGTTGCTTCTCCCTCTACTCTTGGGTTTGTTGCAAGTATGATTTCTTTTACTGTTTCTGGATTTAGTCTAGAAAGTAGCTCTTTTAGTTTGATGTCGTCTGGTCCTACTCCATTCATTGGTGAAATAGAACCATGTAATACATGGTATACGCCTTTAAATTCGTGTGTTTTTTCCATAGCTATTATATCTTTTACATCTTCTACTACGCATATAATACTTTCATCTCTTTTTGGGTTTGCACATATTGGACATGGGTCCGTATCTGATATATTATAGCATTTTGAACAGTATTTTAGGTTTTGTTTTGCTGTGGTAATTGATGTGATGAATTCTTGTACTTCTTGTTCGCTTGCATCTAACATATGAAATGCAAGTCTTACTGCTGTTTTATGTCCAATACTTGGTAATTTTTCAAAACTTTCGACTAATTTTTCGATTGATGGTGAATAATATGACATTATTTTTTTCTCCTTTTTATGCTGTTTTGGGCGGACATATAGCCCGCCCCTACATTACATTAATCCTGGTATATTGAATTTTCCCATTGATGCTGCAGTTGCAGCATCTACTTTTCTTAATGCTTCGTTTACGCATGTTAAGATTAAATCTTGTAACATTTCTACATCATCTGGGTCTACTACATCTTTTTGTATTGTGATTTCTTTTACTTGTTTATCTCCTGTAACTTTTACAGATACTGCTCCTCCACCTACTGTTGCATCAAATTCTTTTACACTTAGTTCTTCTTGTGTTTTTTCTAAGTCAGCTTGCATTTTTTTTGCTTCTTTCATAAGGTTATTTAGATTCATTCCTCCAAATCCTCCGCCCATTCCTGGGAATCCTCCTCTTTTTGCCATTTTCTTTTCCTCCTTATTCTTCTATAATATTAACCGGTATATCTAACTTCTTTACCATGTCTTCTATACTATTTTCTTCCTTTGGAACATAGTTTGCTGCATCAATATATTGAATTCTCATTTCTTTTCCACATTCCATAGATACCAGTCTTACAATTTCTTTCATATTCTCTGGTCTTTGCAATAAATCTTTTCCAAATTTGGTTAATCCATTTGGAAAAATAACTTCTATGGTTAAATCATCTTTTTGTTTTGCTTTTGTATTTACTAAATTTGAATACAATATCATTTTACCAGAATCTTTTAAACTATTTACTACCTTTGGCCAATATTCTTCTGATTTTAAATTAGCAATGTTTGCTTTTGATTCTACTTTTTTTGTTTCTTGCTTTTGTGTTATTGATTCTTTTGGTAAACTATTTGAATTGGCACTTTTTACAGTGATATTTCCACTATTTATTTTATTTTCCAAATCTTGTACTTTCTTTTTTAACTCTTCTATTCCATCATAAGTCACATTTGTAGATAATTTGATAATGCCTGTTTGTAGCATGATTTCTTTTTGTGATGACCATTTTATATTATTTTCAATTTCTGATAATTCATAAATTAAATTGATTAAACGCTCTTTTGAAACATTTGCTGATAACTTTTCTATTCCAGCTAGTTCTTCTTTATTATATAAATTTAAATTTTTACTTGTTTTATATACTAAAATGTCTTTTACATATTTTATAATTTCCCATAACAAATTATTTAAATCTTTTCCATCTTGTAACACTTCTTCTAATGCTTGTAATGCCTCTTCTGACTTATACGAAATAATAGCCTCTACTATTTTATTTACAAATGTAATTTTAGGAATTCCTACTAATGCTTTTACTAAATCTCCATCAATTGTTCCATCTTGTTCTTGGCTACATCTTTCTAATATACTTAAAGCATCTCTTGCTGCCCCTTCTGCTAGAACTGCAATAATGTTTAATGCTTCTTCTGTAATTTGTATTTGACTTTGTTCACAAACAATTTTTAATCTTTTTACAATATCTTCATCTGAAATACGCTTAAAATCAAATCTTTGGCATCTTGAAAGAATGGTTGCTGGTAATTTTTGTGGTTCGGTTGTAGCTAGTATGAATTTAACATGTGCTGGTGGTTCTTCTAATGTTTTTAAAAGGGCATTAAATGCTCCTGTTGATAACATATGAACCTCGTCTATAATGTATACACGATATTTTGCAAGTGTTGGTAAGAAATTTACTTCATCTCTTATGGAACGAATATCTTCTACACTATTATTTGATGCAGCGTCCATTTCTACTACATCGGTTAAGGAACCTTCTAACATTGCTTTACAAATTTCACATTCGTTACATGGCTCTCCATCTTTTGGATTTAGGCAGTTAATCGCTCTTGCAAATATTTTTGCAGAAGATGTTTTACCAGTTCCACGTCCACCATTAAAAAGGTAAGCATGTCCAATTCTACCAGATTTAATCTGATTTTTTAGTGTTTTTGTAATATGGTCTTGCCCTACTAATTCACTAAATGTTAGTGGTCTAAATTTTCTATATAGTGCTGTATATTCCATTTTGCTTTCACCTCTTTTAAAAAATGGTGTGAGCTTTCCTTATACCTCTATGGAAAACAACTTCCACATAATCCACTACTTATTGCTGCTTCGTTTCCGACCTGACAAGGTTCATAGCTTTTTATCAGAGTTGTTCTCCATACAAGTATAAGAACTCATACCATTTGCAATTATATAATGAAAATTTAGTTTTAGCAATAGTTATATTTCATTTTATGCATTTTTAGTATCTTTTAAATACAAGTTCTTCTGTACCAGAAATTTGATAATTTGTTGTACCTTCTGTAGCTAAATTTCCTTTTGGTAATTCTAAGGTTACTTTTGCTTTATAGTTTTTATCTGATTTTAATTCTATGGATAAGTCAAATGATATTGTAAATGTTACATCTTCATTTGTTAATCCTAATTTTCCAAGTAATGTTCCATCATGTCTAATTTCTTCATCTTCATTTGATGTATATGTTCCCAAGTTTTCGTTTACTACCCTTAAAAGGATAAGTCCTCCTTGGTTGGAAATTTGTAAATTTTTCATATCCGATTTTTCTTCATTTCCTATGTATTCTAACGTATCTGTTATTTTGTATTGTTCTTCATTATTATATATTCCATTTTCTAGGCTTGCTGAACTATATACAGTAACTTCGCCTTTTTTAGGTTTCTCATTTATCTCAAAATTGCTAAAAATAACTTTATCTATAATTTCTTCTTTGTTATAATTTTTGTTTTTTAATATATCAATATAGATATCATTGTTTTGTACTACGTTTAAATCCCATTTGTATTGGCTTTCTTGTCTTTGTATGCCAGAAGCATTGCTTATTACCATTATTTTAGATACTTGAAATGGAAGATTTTCTTCTCCCTCTACACTGTACCTCATGATAATACTTCCAACAATAATTGCGATGATTGCAATTATAATAATAACAAGGTTTTTTCTTAAGAATTTTGATTTTTCCATTTTGGACTCCTTTTGGCGGAGAGAGTGGGATTCGAACCCACGGTAGGGTATCACCCTACATATGTTTTCGAGACATACACCTTAAACCTCTCAGACATCTCTCCATATTTATCATTATTTTTTCTTAATTGCTCGTAATTCTTTGAAGAATTTTTTAAGTAATGCTTCACAATTTTCTTGTAATACTCCTGTTTCTACTTCTACTTTATGATTGAAGGTATAATCTTTTAATAAGTTTAATACTGAACCGCATGCACCTGTTTTTGAATCCATAGTCCCTATGTATACTTTTTTGATTCTTGAATTGATTAATGCTCCAGCGCACATAGAACATGGTTCTAGGGTTACATACATTTCACAATCTGTTAATCTCCAACTTTGTAACTTTTTACTTGCTTTGCTGATTGCTAAAATTTCTGCATGTTTTGTTGTGTCATTTTTTTCTTCTTTTATGTTGTGAGCTCTTGCAATTATTTTAGAGTCTTTTACAATAACTGCGCCAACTGGTACTTCTAATTTATCGTATGCTTTTAGAGCTTCTTTTAATGCTTCTTTCATAAATTTTTCTTTTTCTTGCATTGGTTCCACCTTTTCACTTTTCACTCTTGCGTAGCAAGTTCTGGTGTACCCAGAGGGACTCGAACCCCCATCGGTCGCTTAGGAGGCGACTGCTCTATCCTGCTGAGCTATGGATACATATTTTATTTAAAAATTTGCTTGCTATTATCTATATTAAATATTTTTTTACATCTTTTATTTTATAATATATATATTTTTTTATCAATCCTATTTAAATATTTATTTTAATAAAATATAAAACTTATTTAAAGCAGAAAAATAGAGTCATGTTCCTAGAACATAACTTTCCTTAAAAATTTTATAAATTATTATTAATGTTTTTACATTTTTTTACAAAAATGTAAAAAATTATTTTTTTATTTGTTTTTTATTGATTATTTTTCTCTTTCATCATATAATAGTTTTATTCCATTTTATCCTTTTTTTGTTTGTCTGCAAAGGAGGTGAATTACGTGAAAAAATGGATTAAACTATTCGTTAAAGTCTATGTGTTGACATTGCTTTATAAAATCTTTAAAGGTTTTTGTAATTAATACATATAGCAAAAGACTAGAGCCCGCCAGCTCTAGTCTTTTTTGTTCCATTTACGTGAGTAAATTTCTAAACTACTCGTTTTACAGATTTATAAAGGAGGAATAAATAACATGACTTATTTATTCTCATATCTGTACATTGTATTATACTAGAGTTGTTTTGATTTTGCAATACTTTTTTGCAAAAATTAACCAGTTTTTTACAGTTTTGCTAGATTTAGTTACAAAATCAACTATACTTTTAAATGTTTATGCTAATTACAATAACATTATACTACTTTTATGTTAATTTTGCAAATTTTAAAAAAATACTAAATTTCGTTGAATTTTATATGATTGGCTTGTATAATAGTTTATATGTAAGGAGAGAGTATCATGCAAAAAATATTAGGTTATTTAAGAAAAGCTATTGAGGATTTTCATATGATTGAAGAAGGAGATAAAATTGCTGTTGGTTTGTCTGGCGGTAAGGATTCTATTACGTTACTTTCTGCATTAAAGGCTTTAGCGCGCTTTTATCCGAAAAAATTTGATTTGATTGCAATTAGTGTTGACCCTGGTTTTGAGTTTTTTGACCGTGGTCTTTTGGAGAATGTTTGTAAGGAAATTGGGGTTCCCTTTTTTTGTGAGGAAAGCCATATTAAAGAGATTGTGTTTGATATAAGAAATGAGAAAAATCCATGTTCTTTATGTGCAAATCTTCGTCGTGGTATCTTAAATACCACTGCCATTCGCGAGGGATGTAACAAAATTGCACTTGGACATAATGAAGATGATGTTTTAGAAACATTTTTATTAAACTTATTTTATACAGGAAGTATTTCAACGTTTGCTCCCGTAAGCTATATGGACCGTTCCAAAATGACTCTAATTAGACCATTAATTTATACTCCAGAAAAAGAGACAAAAAGATTTGTTAAGAAAAACAATATTACCGTTATGCCGAAGACTTGCCCTATGGATGGGGTTTCTAAAAGAGAAGATATGAAGAAAATGATTCATGATTTACAAATAGATATTCCTCATGTAAAAGCTAATTTATATGGGGCGATTATGAGAAGTAATATAAAAGGCTGGAAACAAGAAGAACAGGAATAATCCTGTTCTTCTTGCTTATTTTACAACCTCTAATACTGCTTGTTTTAGTTCTTCTAATTCCTTATTAGCCTCTTCCATTGAAGTTGCTTTGATTCCCATATAGAATTTAATTTTTGGTTCTGTTCCGGATGGACGAGCACAACACCAACTGTTGTTTTCAAGTTCATAGTATAATACATTTGATGTTGGTAATGTGATTTCGGATGTTTCTCCTGTTTGTAAGTTTTTCGCTTCGCTTAGTTTATAATCTTTTATTTCTAATACTTTATATTTTCCAAATTCAGTAGGTGGGTTTTGTCTTAAATTGTCCATGATTTCTTTTATTTTTTCGGCACCTGATGCTCCCTCCATGGTGATAGAGCTAATTCCTTCTTTATAGTAACCATATTTTTCATATAGGTTTATCATTTGATCCCATAGCGTTAATCCTTGTTTTTTATAGAATGCTGTGGCTTCGCAAAGTATCATAACAGCAGCAATACCGTCTTTATCTCTTGCATGAGTTCCTACTAAGCATCCATAACTTTCTTCAAATCCAAATTGATATTCATATTCTTTCGTTTGTTCAAATTCTCTTATTTTTTCTCCAATATATTTGAAGCCTGTTAATACTTCGATTAGTTTCATGCCATATTCTTTTGCAATGGCATCTGCCATATTAGTGGATACGATTGTTTTGATAAATGCTCCATTTGTTGGTAATATTCCTTTTTTGCTTCTTTGGCTTAATAGGTATTCTGCAATTAACATTCCAGACATATTTCCGGTAAATGGCATATATTCTCCTGTTTTAGAATCCTTTGCATATACTCCAAGTCGGTCTGCATCTGGGTCTGTTGCAAGTACTACGTCTGCATTTACTTTTTTTGCAAGTTCTAGCGCTAATTTGAAGGCTTTTGCATCTTCTGGGTTTGGATAATCTACTGTTGGGAAGTTTCCATCTGGTTTTTCTTGTTCTGGAACTACATAAACATTTGTAAATCCTAATTCTTTTAGTATTCTAGTAACTGGCATATTTCCAGTTCCATGTAGTGGTGTATAAACAATACTAATGTCTTTTTCTACTTCTTTTATGACTTCTGGATTAAGACATTGTTTTTTTAATTCTTGCATATAGGCATCATCAATTTCACTTCCAATTTGATGATATAAGCCTGATTGAATTGCTTCCTGTTTATCCATGGTTTTTACCATAGCAAAGTCGGTAATTTCATTTACTTTTTCTATAACTTCTTTATCGACAGGTGATACAATTTGTGCTCCATCATCCCAATATACTTTGTATCCATTGTATTTTGGTGGGTTATGACTTGCTGTAATCATGATTCCGGCAGTGCATCCGAGTTTACGAACAGCGAATGATAATTCTGGTACTGGTCTTAAAGATTCAAATACATATGTTTTGATTCCGTTTGCATTAAGGCATAAGGCTGTTTGCTCACTAAATTCTTTTGACATGTTTCTAGAATCGTAACTAATAGCAACTCCTTTTTCTTGCTTTCCTTTTTCTATAATATAATTTGCAAGACCTTGTGTTGCTTTTGTTACCGTATATTGATTCATTCGATTTGTTCCATTTCCAATAATTCCTCTTAATCCTCCTGTTCCAAATTCTAAGTCTTTATAGAAACGGTCTTTAATTTCTTCTTCATCATCTTTTATGCTAAATAACTCTTTTTTAGTCTCTTCATCAAAAAGTGGATTTTGACACCAACTATTATATTTTTCTTTATAATCCATTTTTATTCCTCCTTATCACTATGAACATTTTATAATAGAAAAAACCAAATGTAAATATATTTTTCACATTTGGTTTTTCATTTTATTTTTTGTTTTTTATATAATCTAAATATAATTTTGCAGCAGTTTCTGGGCTATCTACTCCTTCGGCATTTTTTACTGGTGCAAATTCTTCTTCTCTTTTTACTCTCATAATAGCCATATTATCTAATGTTTCAAAAGCATCAAAAATGAAAGATTCAAACTTATATGCATTTGGTACTTCTGGAACAACAATAACTCCATTTTTATCAATATATTTTGCTTTTTTGAAAGCACTATGATATGGTAATTTGTTTTTTGCAATTTCTTCAATAGCTTTTATATTAAATAGATTGCACAAAATATGAGATTCTCCATATAGTAGTTCTCCTTTTTCATCAGTTGCTTCTGCCATTTCGTCAGTTATTTCCGTATATTCAATTACGCTTGGTCTATTGTTCTTTTTACAGAATACTCCAACACGTTCTTTTGGATTACTTTTTACAACAGATTTTCCCGCTGCTAAGCATTTACTTTCGATTGCAAGTCCTGTTAAAATTGGATCTACCATTTTTGCTAATACATTATCTACACCTGCAATAAAAATCCATTCTATTCCTCTTTTTTTCATATCCTCAATGATGCCATCTTTTCTCATTGCTTCGAAAATTCCACCATGACCATCTGCTGCTTCTTTTACTAATCCTTTATCATCCACAAGAATTTTTCCTTTTACATCTACCATTGGTAATTCGTTTTGAATGAAAAATTTAATATTTTCTTTTCCCATTCCAAAATAGTCATGTCTTTCAAAAAAATCAGTTGTTTTATAATTGTTTTCTTTGCTTGTCATGATATACCATGGAATAATTGCATTATATTTTTTTCTTGCTTCTAAAATTGTATTAGCTAATAATGTAAATAATGGTGTTTTTTCTCCTACTTCTAATTCAAATGTTCCTTTTGGACCATTATGTCCGTAGTCTTGTTCCTTGTCCTCCTGCCATGGTTACTACTGCATATTTTCCCTCTTTTATAATAGAAATACCATCTGTTTCATATTTTTGTTTTTCTTCTGCTGTTAATTTTTGTTTATCGATATATGGTAATGGTTCAATTTTACAATCTTTAAAATCTTTTTTTTGTTGTGTTTGCTTGTATAATTCATCTATTTGTTCAAAGTCAATTTTTAAAATTTGATTTATTAGTTCTTCTCTTTTTTGTTCAATTAATTTGTCATACCAAATTAATAAGTGTTCTTGTTTATACTTTTTTAGTTTTTCTTTTGCTTCTTCATATTTTCCTTCCATATAAGCATACTTCCTTTTTCATTTTATTGTTTGATTGTATTTCTATATTATACTATATTTTTTCATTCGTCAAGATGTATTAATCATCCTTTTTAAGCTTCTTTTTGGAATACTTCTTTGATTTTTTTAATTCCTGAAGTGTTTAAAATATATTGGTGCTCATCTGTAATTTCACTTACATTTGTAAACTTAGTAATGTCATAAAAATTAACAATTGTTATACTAGTTCGTAAATTAAATTTTTCTATTAACTTTTCTATATTTTGATTTACCATTTTTATAAATTCTTTATCACCATTAATAAAGATATTAATATCTTTTACTTGTCCATCTATTTGTTGTATTTCTTGTTTTATATTGCTATATTTTATTGGAAAATTTTTTGTCCAATTTATTTCTAAGATTTCTTCTTTTAATTTTTGATTTAAATTCATTTTAGATAATATTTCTTCTATATTTGATTTCATGTTATTTTGTAGAATAGTTATTATTTTATTTTTTGATTTTATTTCATTTGCTATATATGGTAGTATCATTGTGGTAAAATGCCAATCATTTACATAGAAGGCACAAACCTTTTTTATATTGTTTTCTTTGTTGTTCATTAACTTTCCCTACCTTTTTCTTGTGTTTTCTACTGGTAAATTTTACCATTATTACAGAAATATGTCAATTATATTTCATAATAAATACAAAGAACTTTTCTTGCTTTTTCGACATTTGCTTATTCTATTTTTTCAAATTTATGTATATTTTTTTTATTTTGGTTAATACTTTTTTTTAAGAAAATTTTTTACAAATTATCTTAGTTTTTTAAACGGAGGTTTTATTATGAAATCATTCCTAAATATTATATGTAAAGGAAAAGTGAAATATTCCATTTTATTGCTATTTTTGTTAATTTTATATATTTTTATTAGTGCTTTTTCCTATGTAAATGCTGTTTCTAAAGATCTTTCTAATAGTGTATTTCGTCTACATGTTATTGCTAACAGTGATACTAAAGAAGACCAAGAATTAAAATTAAAGGTTCGTGATTCTGTATTATCTTATATGAATACTATTTGTAAAAATGCAACAGATAAAGAAGAAGCTATTTCTATTGCAAATGCCCATTTAGATGAATTTAAACAAATTGCACTAAATACAATTCAAGAAAATGGATATGATTATAATGTTACTGTTAAAATTGGTAATTTTTCTTTTCCTACTAAAACATATGGAGACATTAGCTTGCCTAGTGGATATTATGATGCTTTAAGAATTGAAATTGGAGAGGCCAAAGGTCAAAATTGGTGGTGTGTTATGTTTCCTCCTCTATGTTTTGTGGATGTAAGTTCTGGAATTGTGCCCGAAGAGTCAAAAAAAACTATGAAAAATGATTTATCTGAAGAAGAATTTACTTTGATTTCAAATCGAGAAGATAGTGGTATACAATTTAAATTTAAACTAATTGAATTGTTCCAAAATGTGAAAGTTACAACAGCAAAAAATTAATTTATTTATATATAAAAGGGACGAGCAATGCTCGCCCCTAGAGTATTATTCTGTTATTTCTGCTAGATTTTCTGCTTCAGTTTCTTGTTGATTTTCTGGTTCTACTTCTTCTGGAATGTCTTCTTTTTCAGTATTAATTTTTATGTTTTTATATTTATTCATTCCGGTTCCTGCTGGAATTAATTTACCAATAATAACATTTTCTTTTAGTCCAATTAATGGATCAACTTTTCCTTTAATTGCTGCTTCTGTTAATACTCTTGTTGTCTCTTGGAATGATGCCGCTGATAAGAAAGATTCTGTTGCAAGAGAAGCTTTTGTGATACCAAGTAAAGTACGTTTTCCAGTTGCTGGTCTTTTTCCTTCACTTTCAGCTTCTTTATTCTTATCTTCAAATTCATACATATCTACTAATGAACCTGGGAACATGTCTGTATCACCATTATCTTCTACTCTTACTTTCTTAAGCATTTGTCTACCAATAACTTCAATGTGTTTATCGTTGATATCAACACCTTGGTTACGATATACTTTTTGTACTTCTTGGATTAAGTATTCATATACGCCTTCTGGACCTTTGATTGTTAGGATTTCGTTTGGATTAATAGATCCTTCTGTAATTTGATCTCCTGCTTCTAATATATCTCCATCTTTTACACGTAGTTTTGAACCAAATGGAATTGTGTATGTTTTTGAATCATCTTTTGAAGTAACAATAACTTCTTTCTTTTTCTTTGTTTCTGAAATTTTAACTTTTCCTGCAATTTCTGTAATAATTGCTAGACCCTTTGGTTTTCTAGCTTCAAATAATTCTTCGACCCTTGGAAGACCTTGTGTAATATCTCCTCCTGCAACACCACCTTGGTGGAATGTTCTCATTGTAAGCTGTGTACCAGGTTCACCAATTGATTGTGCTGCAATGATACCAACTGCTTCACCAATATTAACTTCTGTTCTTGTTGCAAGTCCCATTCCGTAACATTTTGCACAAACACCATGTTTTGAATGACATCCAAGTGCTGAACGTACTTTTACTTTATCATATCCTGCTTCTACAATTTTTTCTGCTAATTTATCTGTAATCATTGTATTGGTATCAACAATTACTTCTTTTGTTTTTGGATCGATAATATCTTCTAGTGGATATCTTCCTTCTAGTCTTTCTTGTAGTTTTTCAATAACTTGATTTCCATCTTTGATATCAGTAATTGTAATTCCTTCGTGTGTTCCACAATCATGTTCACGAACAATAATATCTTGTGAAACATCAACAAGTCTTCTTGTTAAGTATCCAGAGTCTGCTGTTCTTAAGGCAGTATCTGCAAGTCCTTTTCTTCCACCGTGGCTAGATACGAAGTATTCTAGTGGGTCTAATCCTTCTCTAAAAGAAGAACGAATTGGAATCTCAACGGCTTTACCAGATGTATTTGCCATAAGTCCACGCATACCTGCTACTTGGCGTAATTGGTTCATGTTACCACGAGCTCCTGATTGAATCATCATATAGATTGGATTTAATTCATCAAAGTTATCTTGCATTGCATCAGATACATCATTAGTTGCTTGTTCCCAAACTTTGATAACTGATTCATAGCGTTCGTCTTCTGTAATTAAACCACGTTTATATTGTTTTGCAATTTGTTCTACTTTATTTTCTGCTGCGTCTAGAATTTCTTGTTTCTTTTCTGGAATAATAATATCTTTTGTACTAACAGTAATAGCACCTTTGGTAGAATATTTATATCCAGTTGCTTTGATATAATCTAATAATTCTGCAGCTTCTGATAATCCATGAACACTGATACATTTTGCTACAATTTTTCCTAAGTTTTTCTTGATAACTGGGAAATCGATTTCTAAGTCAAATTCGTGCTCTGGGTCTGTTCTATCAACAAAGCCTAAGTCTTGTGGGATTCCTTGGTTATAAATAACTCTTCCGACTGTTGTTTTTACTCGTTTTGAACGTAATGTTCCATCCTCATTTTCTTTAAACATACGAATCCATACTAAGGCATGTAATCCTAAATCTCCATTTGCATAAGCCATTAGGGCTTCATCTGTATCTTTATAATAACTTCCTTCTCCTGGTTCTCCTTCTACTACCATTGTTAAATAGTAACTTCCTAGAATCATATCTTGAGTTGGAACAGTTACTGGTTTACCATCTTGTGGTTTTAATAGGTTGTTTACAGATAACATCAAATATCTTGCTTCTGCTTGTGCTTCTGGTGATAATGGAACGTGAACTGCCATTTGGTCACCATCAAAGTCAGCGTTAAATGCTGTACATACTAATGGGTGAAGTTTGATGGCTCTTCCTTCTACTAATACTGGTTCGAATGCTTGGATACCTAGTCTATGTAATGTTGGAGCACGGTTTAGCATAACTGGGTGGTCTTTAATAACTTCTTCTAGAATATCCCATACTTCTGGTCTTAATCTTTCTACCATTCTTTTTGCATTTTTGATATTATGGGCAATTCCTCTTCCTACTAATTCTTTCATAACAAATGGTTTAAATAGCTCTACTGCCATTTCTTTTGGTAAACCACATTGATAAATTTTTAGTTCTGGTCCTACTACGATAACTGAACGTCCTGAGTAGTCAACACGTTTTCCAAGTAGGTTTTGACGGAAACGTCCTTGTTTTCCTTTTAAAAGGTCAGATAATGATTTTAAAGGTCTATTTCCTGCTCCTGTTACTGGTCTTCCACGTCTTCCGTTATCGATTAGAGCATCAACAGATTCTTGTAACATTCTTTTTTCGTTTCTTACTATGATTTCTGGTGCTCCTAATTCTAATAATCTTTTTAGACGGTTGTTACGATTGATAACTCTACGATATAAATCGTTTAAGTCTGAGGTTGCAAAACGTCCTCCATCTAATTGTACCATTGGTCTTAAATCTGGTGGAATAACTGGAACAACATTCATAATCATCCATTCTGGTCTATTTCCAGATATTCTGAAAGATTCTACGGTATCTAAACGTTTGATTATTTTTGCTCTTTTTTGTTCACTTGCGTTCTCTAGCTCCTTCTTTAATTTTGCTGCTAATTTTTCTACATCTATTTCTTTTAGTAATTTTTCGATTGCTTCTGCTCCCATTTCAGCTTTAAAAGAACCTTTTCCATATTTTTCTTCTGCATCATGATATTCTTTTTCGTTTAATATTTGTGCTTTCATTAATCCTGATGTTCCTTTATCTGTTACAATATATGACGCAAAATAAATTACTTTTTCTAGACTTCTTGGTGAAATATCTAGCATTAAAGCTACTCTACTTGGAATTCCTTTGAAATACCAAATATGAGCAACTGGGGCTGCAAGTTCAATATGTCCCATTCTTTCTCTTCTTACTTTTGCTTTTGTTACTTCTACGCCACAACGGTCGCAGACAATTCCTTTATAACGAACTCTTTTATATTTACCACAATGACATTCCCAGTCTTTTGTTGGTCCAAAGATTCTTTCACAGAATAGTCCATCTTTTTCTGGTTTTAAAGTTCTATAGTTTATGGTTTCTGGTTTTTTTACTTCCCCTTTTGACCATTCTCTAATTTTCTCGTCGGATGCTAGCCCAATTTTTAATTTATCAAATATTTCTAATTCATCCACTTTTTATTTTTTCTCCCTTCCGGTTTGGATTTTGGTTCCTTTCATTCCATATTTATTTACACTGCTGTACAATTTGCTTTTGTTATAAATATGGAATTTGAGGAACTATTCAATTAGTTTTTTAGAACCCCTAGTCGCTTTCAGCGACATCCCATTTAAATAAAGGGGTCTTTACTTGTAGATTCTTAAACTTATTTATTCATTGTCGTCATCTAAGATGTCGTTGTCGTTCATAAGATTGTCTTCTCCTAAATCTGTATCGTCTAATAACATTTCATCTTCATCGTCAAGGATTGGATCGAATAATTCATCGCTTTCTTCGTTATCTACAATTTCATTTCCTTCTTCGTCTTCTTCAATATATCCATCAGAAAGCTCGTCTTCTACTAAAACATTTTGTCCTTTTTCTCTTTCTGGATTATATTCGATTCCTTCTTCGATGTTTTCTTTTAGTTCTAGTTCTTGGTCATCTTCTGAATATAAACGAACATCTAATCCTAAACTTTGTAATTCTTTTACTAATACTTTGAAGCTTTCTGGAACTCCTGGTTCTGGTACGTTCTCACCTTTTACAATTGCTTCATATGTTTTAACACGTCCTACTGTATCATCGGATTTTACAGTTAAAATTTCTTGTAAAGTGTGTGCCGCACCATATGCTTCTAGAGCCCAAACTTCCATTTCTCCAAAACGTTGTCCACCAAATTGTGCTTTTCCTCCAAGAGGTTGTTGTGTTACTAATGAGTATGGTCCAGTTGAACGAGCATGAATTTTATCATCTACTAAGTGGTGTAGCTTTAACATGTACATAACACCAACTGTTACTGGATGATCAAATTTTTCTCCTGTTCTTCCATCATATAATGTTACTTTTCCATCTGGTGTTCTTCCTGCTTTTTCTAATAATTCAGTGATTTCATCTTCAGTTGCACCATCAAATACTGGTGTTGCAACTTTCCATCCTAGTTCTCTTGCTGCTGCTCCCAAGTGTACTTCTAGTACCTGTCCTAAGTTCATACGAGATGGTACACCAAGTGGGTTAAGTACAATATCAACTGGAGTTCCATCTGGCATAAATGGCATATCTTCTACTGGTAAAATTCTTGATACAACACCTTTATTTCCGTGACGTCCTGCCATTTTATCTCCAACAGAGATTTTTCTTTTTTGAGCAATGTAGCAACGGATTACTTGGTTTACTCCTGGTGCTAATTCATCTGAATTTTCTCTTGTGAAGATTTTAACATCAACAATGGTTCCTTCCTCTCCATGTGGTACTCGAAGTGAGGTATCTCTTACTTCTCTTGCTTTTTCTCCAAAGATGGCACGAAGTAATCTTTCTTCTGCTGTTAATTCGGTTTCTCCTTTTGGTGTTACTTTTCCAACTAGGATATCTCCTGGTCTTACTTCTGCACCAATACGGATAATTCCATTTTCATCTAAGTCTTTTAAGCTATCTTCTCCTACATTTGGAATATCTCTTGTGATTTCTTCTGGTCCAAGTTTAGTATCACGACATTCACAATCATATTCTTCAATGTGGATAGAGGTATATACGTCTTCTTTTACTAATCTTTCACTGATTAATACCGCATCCTCGTAGTTGTAACCTTCCCATGTTGCAAATGCGATTAATACGTTTTTACCAAGTGCCATTTCTCCTTTATCGGTAGATGGTCCATCGGCAATTACATCTCCTGCTTTTACCTTTTCTCCTTTTACGACAATTGGTCTTTGGTTAATACAGGTTCCACCATTAGTTCTTTTGAACTTACGTAAGTGATATGTTTCAAGTTCTCCTTTATCAGTTCTTAAAATGATTTCATCACCAGTTACTTTTTGGATAGTTCCATTTGATTTTGCAATTTGCATAATACCAGAGTCTTTTGCTGCTCTGTATTCAATTCCAGTTCCAACAATTGGTGATTCTGGAACAAGTAATGGAACTGCTTGACGTTGCATGTTTGCACCCATTAAGGCACGGTGAGCATCGTCATGCTCTAAGAATGGTATCATAGCAGCACCAACTGATACTAATTGCTTTGGTGATACATCTACGTAATCTACCATTTCTGGTGCAACTTCTTCTATATCATCTAGATGTCTTACTTTTACTTTTTTGTTAACAAAATTTCCGTCTTTATCAAATTTTTCAGATGCTTGGGCAATTCTTGCTCCTTCTTCATCTTCTGCACTTAAGTATCGTACTTCATCTGTTATTTTATGAGTTTTTGGGTCTACTACACGGTATGGTGTTTCAACAAATCCATATTCATTGATAATTGCAAATGAAGATAATGCAGAAATAAGTCCAATGTTTGGTCCTTCTGGTGATTCGATTGGACATAGTCTTCCATAGTGAGTATAGTGAACATCTCTTACTTCGAATCCTGCTCTTTCTCTTGAAAGTCCTCCAGGTCCTAGGGCTGATACTCTTCTTTTATGGGTTAATTCAGAAAGTGGATTTGTTTGGTCCATGAATTGCGATAATTGTGAACTTCCGAAGAATTCACGGATAGATGATGTGATTGGTTTTGTGTTAATTAATGTTTGTGGTGTTACAACATCTAAGTCCTGAATTGTCATTCTTTCACGTACAACTCTTTCTAATCTTGCTAAACCAATTCTGAATTGATTTTGTAGTAATTCTCCAACACAACGAATACGTCTATTTCCTAAATGGTCAATATCGTCAACGTATCCTAATCCATGTTGTAAATTTGTAATATAGTTAACAGATGCTATGATATCTTCTGTTGTAATATGTTTTGGAACTAGTTCATCTATTCTTTCTTTTACCATTTTTTCAACATCTTTTGGATCTGTATTTTCTAATATGTTTTGTAATACTGAGTAATTTACTTCTTCTTTTATAATCGTACTTTTTAAATCAACGTATTCATGAATATCTACTGTACCGTTACCTATTACTTTTATAGCTTTTTCTCCAACTTTTACTTCTACTGAATTAATTCCTGAGTTTTGGATATCTTTTGCAATTTCTTCTGTAATAACATTGTCTTTTTCTACTAAAACTTCTCCTGTTGCTGGATTTATAATGTCATTTGCTGCAACTTGATTTTTAATTCTTCCGGCTAATCCTAGTTTTTTATTAAATTTATATCTTCCTACTTTTGCTAAGTCATATCTTCTGTTATCAAAGAATAATCCATTAAATAAGTTTCTTGCAGCTTCTACGGATGGAAGTTCTCCAGGTCTTAATTTTTTATAAATCTCAATTAAAGCTTCATCTGCTGTTTTTACTGGGTCTTTATTGATTGTTGCAATAATTTTGTCTTCTTCTCCGAATACTTCTAAGATTTTAGCATCAGTATCAAGTCCAATTGCTCTTAAAAGACATGTTACTGGTAGTTTTCTTGTTCTATCAATTCGAACATAGAATACGTCGTTTGAATCTGTTTCATATTCAATCCATGCTCCACGAATTGGCATTACAGTTGATGTGAAAACCTTTTTTCCAGTTTTGTCGTAGTCTGATGCATAATAACATCCTGGTGAACGTACTAATTGGCTAACAACAACTCTTTCCGCACCATTGATTACGAATGTTCCACTGTCTGTCATAAGTGGAAAATCGCCTAAGTAAATTTCTTGTTCTTTAATTTCCCCTGTTTCACGGTTAATTAAACGTACTTTTACGTGTAATCTTGTTGAGTATGTAGCATCTCTTTCTTTTGCCTCTTCTAGTGTATATTTTGTTTTTTCTTCCATGTAGTAATCGAAGAATTCTAACACTAGATTTCCTGTGTAGTCAATAATTGGTGAAATGTCTCTTAATACTTCTCCAAGTCCTTCTTTTACGAACCATTCATAAGAGTCTTTTTGTACTTGGATTAGATTTGGCATTTCAATACTGTCATCTGTTTTTGCAAACGTTTTTCTAACACATTTTTCGTGTTTTACGTCTCTTACCAAAAAAATCACCTCTATATTAAATTAAGCAGAAAATTTGAAATTGCATTCTGGAAAAATCGAATGCTTTTTAAGAATAAAATCTATTTATCAAGAAGTCCTTCTCAAACTAAGTTTCCACACTATTTTTCAATAAGGTTACTGCTCTTTTCCCTTTGAAATATAGGCTTTTTCAAAGTTTAATTCCTCTTCTTGTTAAATTTAAAAGAATTGTTAAATGATACCAATAAAAAATGGTATAACTCATAACTAATGAATTATACCATTTTTTCTTACGGCTTGTCAAGATTTGGACGAATTTTTTTAGAGATTTTTTAGAATATAAAAAGAACAAGATTTTATTCTTGTTCCATGTTTTGTTTTATTTTATTTGCTTTTTTTCTGATTCTTTGAATTGCAGTATCTACGGACTTTACTTTTGCTCCTAGTTTTTCAGCAATTGAGGCATAGGATTTTCCTTGTTTATAGTAGTGTAATACTTGTTTTTCAAAGTCGCTTAAGCTTTCTTCTATTTTATTTTGAATAGAATTATAATATTCCTTTTTGGTTAGCATTTCCGCAGGATCTTCTACGGTTTTGGTATCTAATATATCAATTACTGGCACATCATCATTTTCTTCATATGCAGCAGAATTTAGTGAAAAAGCTGAGTTTAATGGTATGTTTTTTTGACGATTGGAGGTTTTTAGGGCCGTGATTAACTGTCTTTCAATGCAAAGATTAGCAAAAGTCTTAAATGAATTTTGCTTTTCGGCATTAAAAGATTTGGTTGCTTTATAGAGTCCGATGAGTCCTTCTTGAATCATGTCGTCTCTTTCTGCTCCTGCCATGAAAAACTTGCTTGCTTTCATGTTGACTAAATCATTGTATTTGTTCATCATGTAGTTTAGTGCCATATTGTCTCCGGATTGAATGACTTCAATTACTTTTTCATCTGGCATATCTCCATATGGATTGTTAAGTTGATGCGTTTGTGTCATGTGACTTTTGACCTCCTAAGCTGATTCTATTTGCATTATATTGATAAAACCTTAATATGTCAAGACTTTTTCGCGATTTTCTTGGGATTTAGCTAATAATTTGTCTTTTTATTTCTTGCAATGCTTTTTTTCGACTACTTATGCTATTTTTTTCTTCTTTGGTAAGTTGGGCAAGGGTTCTTCCATCTTCTAATTCAAAGATCTCATCAAATCCGAATCCGTTTTCTCCTTTTGCTTCTTCTGCAATAATACCTGAAAGAATCCCCCTTCCTATTTTAAATTTTTTTCCATCATAGTACGCAATTACAGTTATATTGTCTACTTTTCTTTTTTCTTTTTCTAGTCCTTGCATTTTATTTAATATGTATTCATTTCTTTCTTTTGCATTCTTATTAGAAGCTTTGTCTTCTCCTAAAAATCTTGCTGTTTTTACTCCTGGCCATCCGTTATATTCTTGTATACAAATTCCACTATCATCGGCAAGACATGGTATTAAAGTTTGTTCATATATCTCTTTTGCTTTCTTTTTCGCATTTTCCTCAAAAGTTTTACCATCTTCAATTACTTCTACAGTATTTTTTATGTCGTTTAGTGTAATTATATCAAATTCTTTTAGGATTGATTTTATTTCTTTTATTTTTCCCTCATTTCCGCTTGCTACTAGTATTTTCATACTTTTTTCTCCTTTTTTTATAAATTATATCACACTTTTTTTAAATAAAATACTACTATTCTGCTTTTATTGACTTTTTTCTACGTTTATATCATAATACTGATATGTGAATCATTAAAGAGGGTGTAAATTTTGCCTAAAATATATTTGAAAAAAAACGTTTTAGATGCTGCCTTTGAACGATTGGAATTTATATTTGATCATTTTGATAATATATATTTTAGTGTAAGTGGTGGAAAAGATAGCAGTGTTATGGTTCAGCTAGCTAATATGGTTGCTAAGAAAAAGAACCGTAAATTTGATGTTTTATATATTGATTTTGAAGCACAATATCGTTTAACCATTGACCATGTTTATGAATTAAAGCAATTATCTCAAATTCGAGATTTTTATCATATTGCCCTTCCTATGGCTCTTAGAAATGCTGTTTCTATTTTACAGCCAAAATGGATTTGTTGGGAAGAGGAAAGTAAAGATTTATGGGTAAGGGATTTACCAAGTGATAGTATTAATATGAATAATAATCCTTTTCCTTGGTTTCGTAAAGGAGAGGAATTTGAAGATTTTATTCTTGAATTTGCAGATTGGTACCAAAAAAAATATGGTGGATTAGTTGCTTGTGGTGTTGGAATCCGTAGTGATGAGAGTTTAAACCGTTTTAGAACTATTACGTTTGATGGAAAAATTGTGTATGACAATAAGCGTTGGACAACTAAAATTAAATGTAATGATAGATATATTGATGTATTTAATTTTTATCCTATTTACGACTGGCGAACAGAAGATATTTGGGGGGCTGTTAGTAAGTTTGATTTGAAGTATAATCAGGTTTATGAGTTAATGTATAAAAATGGTCTTAGTATTCATGAGCAACGTTTATGTCAGCCTTATGGCGATGACCAAAAAAATGGACTAGACCAATTTAAAGCTTTGGAATATGATACCTGGTCTAAGGTAGTAAATCGTGTGAATCGGTGTTAATTTTGGAAATATATATTGTAGGACTACTGCTTTAGGAAATCTTCGAACTTCTAAGCCAGATTTTATGTCTTGGAAAGAATATGCTATCTTTTTACTTGAAAGCATTGGAATTTATAATAGTGATTTAATGCTTCATTATTATCGAAAAATTAAGAAATTCGCTTATTGGTATAAAAAACGAGATAACATCGATATTTGCGATATTCCAGATGAGGCAGATAGTAAATTGGAAAATCAGAAAAAAGTTATTTCTTGGAGAAGAATTGCAAGAGCTATTGAAAAGAATGATTTTTATATGAAACGTCTTTGTTTTGCACAAACAAAAACAGATGATGAAGAACTTCGAAAGCTCATTCATAAATGGGATAATTTATTAACAGAGGATACTGTTTCGGATGATAAAGATTTAATTAAATTTATAGAAGAAGAGGTGAACAAAGATGATAATAAAACTGACGAATAAAGATTCTAATTTTTATAATTATATGGGGAAGTTCTTTGGTTCTCGTATTGTTCAAACAGAAACAAAAGACCGTATTTATGATGATAATAACAAATCTTGGTACATCTATGTTGATCCAGATGACAAAGCTTGTGGATTTATTTCGGTCTGTGATGGTGTTATTAAAAATATTTATTCTAGTAATGAAACTTATTTAAAAGAAATTTTTAAAGAAATTTTAAAAACCATAACTATTCAACCTAGTATTGTAACAAATTTATATAAGAATCTATATCAAGAGTGTGGATTGAAAGTAAGTGTTTTAGATAATTATAAGCATTTTGTTATGATTAGAGGTGACAAATAATTGAAAGAAATTGAATTTCCTGTCTTAAATGTGAAAATGGTAGATATTGATAAGGTTGTGGCAAATGACTATAACCCTAACAAGGTTGCTCCTCCAGAAATGAAACTTTTAAAACATTCGATTGAAGAAGATGGATATACACAGCCAATTGTTACTTATTATGATAAAGAAAATGACCGTTATATTGTTGTGGATGGATTTCACCGTTATCGTTGTGCAAAAGAATATTTTCATTTGAAGCAAGTTCCCATTGTTACTATTGATAAGGATTTAAGTAATCGTATGGCAAGTACCATTCGCCATAATCGTGCAAGAGGTACTCATCAAATTGTTGATATGTCTAAGATTGTGATTGATTTAAGTAATAATGGATGGAGCGAAGAACAGATTTCAGAACATTTAGGAATGGAATTAGATGAGATTATTCGCTTAAAACAAATTAGTGGATTAAAAGAGGCTTTTGCAAATCATGTTTTTAGTAAATCTTGGGAAGAGTTTGAAGAAAATCTAAAAAAAACCACCTAGCCTCGTTTTTATACAAATTATATACCTAGCAAAAGTGGGTAAAGACCACATAATGCTAGGTATTTTTATAGATAATGTTTAAAGGAAGAGAAGCCATTATTTTTAATTTCGCTCAATTCCTGCGCTGGTCGCATACGCTCCAGTAAAATAATGGCTTCTTTTCCTTTGTCTGTTTTTTTTAGTTTTTCCTTCTGATTAAAATTAATGGTGTTAATTCTTTTCCTTGTCCTGATGGGTTATCTTTAATCAATTCTTTTAATTCTTGTTCTGATAGTTTGATATCATCTGAATATCCTAGTATTTCTTGTCCTAAATCATTAGCGTCTACAATCATACAAGAAATTCCTAATTGTTCTTTTATGTCATTACATACTCCTGTTGGATTTTCTGGCAATTGAATTCCGATATCTCCATATTCTTTCCAAACGTGATCATAAAATCCGTCTAGTCCACTAACTTCTTGTCCTACAATCTCGTAAAACACACCTTTTTTTCCAAATAGTTTTGTTACTGCACTTGCAATACTTGCCCATAATACTTTTAATAGTCCTACTGTATCAATAGCATATTGCATTTTAATCGTTTCTCCTACTCCAACTCCTGTATCTGGATGTGATGCAAATTTTGATAAAAGTTTTGCCCAAAATCCTATTTTGATATCTTCTCTTTTTATGATTCTGTTTTGACACAATGCAATAATTTTTTCACTGCTTGAGATAATATCCCCTTCTTCATAAATTGGTAATACATATTCTTTAAATAAATCTATATATGATTCTCCCTGTTTTACAAATCTTGTTTTGATTGCATGTCTTAAATAAGTTTGTCCATTTACTTCTATTTCAACACTTTTTCCTTCATTCATATAAAATTCCATGATACTTCCTCCTAATTTGGTATATTTTTCGAGTTTCTACATATACTATATATTATCCTTTTTTTTTTAATTATACAAGGTATTCTCTGAAATTTTAAGAAAATTTTATCAGAAACCTTGACATTATGCATAAAACAGATTATACTATACAAGTACATCGCGAGGTGGAGCAGTTGGCAGCTCGTCGGGCTCATAACCCGAAGGTCGCAGGTTCGAGTCCTGCCTTCGCAACCAACAAACCTAGAACCATATTAATATGGTTCTTTTTTTATTTTACCGTAATGTTTTCCTTAATGGCGTCAAATTTTGAGTCTCCGATTCCGGGGACATTTTTTAAGTCTTCAATTTGTTTAAAGTTTCCGATTTTCTTTTCGATAATTGATAATTTTTTCAGCTGTGGATTCTCCGTATACCTTGGAGTGTCTGTAGTTCCGCGCTTGTAGCTTTATTTAGATTTATTTTTTTGTTCGAGTTTTCTTGTTTCACGTTTGTTTGACTGTCTTCGGTTATATATTCTTGTATTTCATTACCTATCGTTGGTATAGTTATTTTTTGTCCATCTTCCACTGCGTAAGCAAGATTAATGTTGCTTATGTCTGCTTCTTTGTTTAATCCTCCTGCTTTTTCAATTACATCTGCTATTCTTGCTCCTTCATTAATTTTGATTATTCCAGGATTTTTTACTTCTCCTGCAATATGGACAATGATTTTCTCTTCTTTTTCTTCTTTTGTTTCGATTTCCTTTTCTACAATGTTTTCTTCACTAATTTGTATGGTTTCTTCTTCATTATTTTGTAATGTTGTATAAAAGTAGTAACCGATAATTCCTAGCATGATAGCTATTACTAAAGCTCCTATTGTTATTTGTTTTTGATTAAATTTAATCATTTGGATTTCCTCCTTTATTTCTTAATTTTATTGCTTTTTTATAATAAACATTGAAATTTGTATTGATTTAATATAAGATATTAGATGACATTTTAATTTTATGGATGGTGTTTTATGAATCGAAAAAAATATTTAGTATATATACTTACTTTTTTTATTGTTGTTAGCGCATTGTTGCCTATTATTCCAAGCTTTGCAAGTAATAAAGAACCTGTTGTGAATGCTCCGGTTGCTTTGCTTATGGATTCACGGTACTGGTAAAATTTTATATGAAAAGGACGCAGATAAAAAAATGTATCCTGCTAGTACTACTAAAATTATGACAGCAATTTTAGCTTTGGAAAATCGTTTGCTTACAGATACAGCCACCGTTAGTTATAACGCTATTTTCACAGTTCCTGTTGGATATAATAATGCTAATTTACAATTAGATGAAACTTTAACTTATGAACAATTGCTTCATGTTTTATTAATTCCTTCTGCTAATGATGCGGCAAATGTTATTGCTGAAGATATAGCTGGATCTGTAGAAAGTTTTGCTAGTATGATGAATACAAAGGCAAGAGAATTGGGGTGTGAAAATACTCATTTTGTAAATGCAAATGGAGTACATGATGAAAACCATTATTCTACTGCATACGATTTAGCTTTGATTGGAAAATATGCTATGAATAATGAAACTTTTAGAAAGCTCGTTTCTACCGTTCGCTACACTTTGCCTGTCACAAATAAATATGATAAAGAAGACCGTGTTTTTCTTACTACAAATCGCTTGGTGAATCCTAAAAGTGGACAATATTATGAGTATGCAACTGGTATTAAAACAGGTTATACCGATGCTGCAAAAAATTGTATTGTTGCTAGTGCAAAAAAAGATAATATGGAATTAATTTGTGTGATTATGGGAGCGGGTTCTGATATTTCCACAGATACTAATAAATTTGATGATTGTATTACTTTATTTGATTATGGCTTTGAAAATTATAAATACGATACTCTTTGTAAAGCGAATGATGTTTTTAAAGTAATTACTCCAAGAAATGCTTCAAGTGATACTAAAAATTTGAACGTCTTATATGAAAATGATATTAATGCATTAGTAAAAATGGATAATTCTTTAGGAAATTTTTCTCCAGAAGTAGAATTAGATGAAAAACTAAAGGCTCCTATTAAAAAAGGAAGTGTAATTGGTAAAATTTCTTATACTATTGATGGTATTAAATATACTACAAATTTAATAGCAGGTCAAGATATTTTAGCAAGTTCTATTTTTTCTCTTGTATTAAAAATCGCGTTGGTAATTTTTGCTTTATATATTTTAAAATGTGTTTTGAATTTTATAAATAAGGGAAAGAAAAAGAAGAAAAAAAGTAAAAAATCAAAATCTAAAAAGAAATCTTCTAAGAATACCTATTCTTTTTATAAATTTGATTATTAAAAAATGCAGGTCGATTTTTTCATCGACCTGCATTTTTTTATTTATTTTTTTCATATAATTGTTCTATATCATAATTTTGTCTTTCTTGTTCAGTAAATATGTGTACAACTACGTCTCCATAGTCCATTAAAATCCACTGTGTATTATATCCTTCTATTTTGTTTGGATAAATGTTTTCTTTTTTTAATTCTACTTCAACATTATCTGCTAGTGCTTTTATGTGTGTATTTGAAGTTCCACTTGCAATTACAAAATAATCTGCTAATGTACTTTTTTCTTTTATATCTAGTGTTTTTAAATCTATGGCTTTTTTGTCTTCTAATAATTGTGTTATTTTATTTAATAAT
Source organism: Clostridia bacterium (assembly GCA_017626365.1). Classification (GTDB taxonomy): domain Bacteria; phylum Bacillota; class Clostridia; order TANB77; family CAG-508; genus RGIG8482. Next base: position 20,808 of record JAGAIV010000042.1, on the reverse strand, counting down.
TCCATATGATAACCTCCTTTATTTATAGTCTTTTCCTATTATAATGGTATAATCTACTTTTGAATTATCGGATTTTTTCGTTATTGTTCCAACTTTTAGAATCTCTTTTAAATTATTTGAAGTAACAGTTGGTTGATTAGTTTTATTGGTAATACTTGTCTTGTCTGTAGTTGTAGTATTTCCTGTTTTTATAACATTATAACCTTTTTGTTTTAATAATTTCGTAACTTTTGAAAGATTTTCTGCTTTTCCACTTCCGTTTAGCAATTCTATTGTTATTTCACTTTTATTTGTACTTGATGCTGTCTCATTTGATACCGTATTTCCAATTGTATTCGTGTTTTCTTCAGGAATAGTTTCTTCTTCCTCGCTAAATAGTTCTTCTATAAGTGTTTTGGTTTGTTTTTTATTGACTGTGTAAATCCATACTTTATTGCAAAGTTCTGGTGTTCCTGGCAACACTCCTGTTTTTAAGTTTTCTGTGTTAAAACTTACTGCATATGGGATATAATCTTTTATACTGTCCCATGTCATGTTTGTTGTTATGTTTTTAAATGCGATCTCTGCAATTTTAGTTAATTTAAATATATTTTCTGGTTTTAAAGTTTGTTTCATTAATTCTGTAATAAATTCTCTTTGTGTTTTCATTCTTCCTACATCATTATCTCCATATTCAAGTGAATATGTGCTTCCATCATTATTGTGACGGAATCTTACAAGTCCTTCCGCTTGCTTACCATCTAGTTTTTGAACTCCTGCTTTCAAATCTATGTGCAAATCTTGTCCTTCATCATCATATTTCATATCAATTGGAACATCAAAGGTTACTCCTCCAATCGCATCTACTAATTCTACTAATGCATCTGTATCTATAATAAAATAATTACTTATTTCAAGTCCTGTGATACCCTCAATTGATTTTACCATTCCGTTAATATTTTCTCCATTTCTATAAACAGCATTTATTTTATAACTTGCCGATGCTTTTTCTTTATTTTTTCCTACATAAGTATCTCTTGGGATAGATAATATAGATGCTTTTTGCGTTTTAGGATTATAGGAACATACCATGATTGTGTCTGCTAATTTGTAGTCTTCTTCATATCCACTAATTCCTATTAATAAGAAATTAATAGGGTTTAAATCTTTTAATGTATATTCATCATGTCCTACTGCTGTTGCAATAAATCCTTGTAAACCCCAACCATTTTTTGCCATTTTATATGTAAATATTCCTGCAAAAGCAAGTATTGTAATTAGTAATATTATCATAATTATTTTAAATGCCTTCCACGCTTTGCTCTTTTTTCTTTTTTCCTTTTTTTCTTGCTTTCTTTTTTTCTTTTCTATTTTCTTATTTTGTTTTTTTTCTTTTTTGGTTAACTGTTCTTGTTTTTTCATGACTTCACTCCTATATTTTATTATGTGACTTTTAGTATAACAAATATCTAGCAAAATAGCAATATTGGTCTTTAGAAAAATAACATTAATATAATATTATGGTTATATAAAAATTTGATGATAAATGTTTTGTCTATATATCCTAGCATGGCTGTTTGATTGATCGCTGGTAATATGAAACTTGCTATTGCAAGTATAGCAAATATCATAATAAATCCTCTTAAAATACCGTATATAATTCCTCCCGTTTCATTAAATTGTTTTATAAGAGGCAGTTCTGACACTGCTTCTAATATCACTTTTGCAAATAGCAATATTAGTCTTGTTAATATAAATATTATAACCATTGTAGCAATTTGTATGATACTTTGCGATAAATTTTGGGCTACTATTTGTGCTACGTTTTTTTGTGTTTCTTTTACTGTATTTTCAATTCCTTCATTAATGTAATTTACGACAATTCCTGGTAAATCTGTTTCTTCTTTATTTATTTTTTCTCCTTCTTCTACTTTTGTTCCTGCTAATTTTGTATATATTGTATTTTCGATAGTTTCATCCCATGAAGTGTTTTCTATGATTAGGTTTGATACTGGTTTATATAGTAGTAATGTGATAATAATTGCAATTATAAAAGATATTATTTTAAATGCTACGCCTATTAATCCTTTTTTATAGCCAAGAAATGTGCTTAATAATATAATTCCAATTACTATTAAATCTAATAAAATTGCCATTGTTTGTTTCCTCCTATTTTATTATATTGTTTATGGGTCGACGAAGGCGTCGACCCCTACATTATAAATTTATGATGTCTATTTTATCTTTATATACTACTCCTGCTAATTTTTCTCCTAATACTATATCTTTTACTTCTTTTTCAGATGTATATTTTTTTGTTAACCAACCATTTGTTGTAATAAAGTGGATTTCACTTCCTAGGTTTAAAGCAATATGATTTGCGTGTGTTTTAATGTCTTTTGCTATTCCTTCTGCTACATATATATTTTCTTTTTCTGTTGTTATATTTTTTAGGCTTACTTGTGTATTGCTATTAAATAATCCTGAACTTTTTTCTAATGTATATACTGCATAGTTGTTTAGTTTGATATTTGCAAATGTAATTTTGTCATTTGTAAATGATACAATTTGTTCGTTTTGTTCTTTGTATATACTTTTAATTTCGTTATCATACATGGCTACTAAATAGTTTTTATCTTGATATTCTATATTTTTTATTAACTGATCAGATTCTGCATTATATGTGTTAATAACAGAATTGGTTGGATCTGTTTGTGCTTTTTCTACTGATATGACTTTAATACTAGATTGAATTAATGTACCACTCGTATTTATTTCTGCAATTGCAAGGTATTTATTATCGGCTGATATCGTAGTATCGATACATGTTGTACTAGATAAATATGTTTTAAATAATTCTTTTCCTTGTGGACTATATGTTGCAATTACTGTTTTGTAACTGCTTCCTGCTATAATAATAGATACATATCCATTTTTATTGACATTTACTTTTTGAATTTGTCCTTCTATTTCTTTTTGCCATACAATATTTCCTTCTGAAATTTGATACAAATTTTGTCCATTTTTTTGTGCTATCATAAGAAAATGATTATTTGAAGCATATAGAGCATCGCTTATATTTACTTCCAATTCATATTCTTTTTTCCCTGAGGCAGAATATAGGTTTAATTTATTTTTATTTAATATTGTAATATATTGATCAAAAGCATATATACTTGGGTTTTCTTGATCGCTAATATCTATGCTTGTTGCTTTATTTTCCGTAATTTCCTTTCCTAAAATGTATCGGTCAAAAAATGTTCTAAAACTTTTATTTCCTATATAAAAGGCAATTGATACTATAATCAATGCTACGAGTATAGAGCTTATTATTATAATTAGTTTCTTCTTTTTTCGTTTATCCAAATTGATTTGCATTTTTCTCTCCTTTCATTACTTCTTTTATATCAGTTTTTATGCTTTTTTTCAAGATATATTATGTCTTTTTTAAGATTATTATTATTTGTACCAATCCTAATATTCCAAATATCGGATATAACAAGTTTACAAGTGTTGTAAAACCTAAGTTTGAAATTAGAAATGCAATCGTGCTCATTATGATTACTATTCTTTTATATTGTTTTGGGTTATTATGATATTTTTCTAAAAATCCATACCCTGCTGATATTGCTGATGTATATATAGAAACTAAAATAATAATTCCATAAATTACTTTATATTTTTTTTCCATCATTCCTGCTACATATACTGTTGGTAATTCTACTTTGTTTATATCGATATCTACTTTTAAAATTAATCCAAAAATAGAAATTGCAAGTATTATTAATATAAAAGTACATATAGTTGCGGTTATAAAAATTAAATACTTATTTTTTAAACATTTTTGTAATGGTAATAAAATAGGAATTAAAATAATGCTATTATAGCTTGTATAAATTACTGCATCCCAAATTGCTTTTATCACTGATGTCTGCTTTGTTGTTTCTTCTAATAAGTTAAATGCATCGGCATTTCTGAAAATTAATATTAGTATTGATATCATTAGAATTGGTACTAGTACTGTATTTACTTTCATTAATCTTTCTATATTTCCCATAAAAATAATATAACATAAGATTACAATTATGGCAGTTCCTGCATAGTTTGATAGTTGCCATTCCTGTGAAAAATATGCACTAAATCCTGCTATCATGATGTAAAAAGAAATAAGTAAGAATATTTGAATTATCGTCTGTATGATATTTTGAATTTTTTGATTTAAATGAAATTGAGTAATAAATTGGTCATAGCTTTCGATTTGCTCTTTTTTGCTTATTTTAAGAACTTTATATATTATAATTCCCATTAGAATAGACGATATAAAAATTCCTATTATACCGTAAAATTTGTATTTTCCAAAAAATAAATAAATTTCTTTTCCGAGATGCAAATCCTGCACCTATTATTGTCCCAATGATTACAAAAACTACTTTTAGTACTTGTTTCATAAAAACCTCCCATATTAATTAATATGAGAGGTTTTTTAATTTATTATTTTTTCTTTCTTCTCATTACCCATACTATGATTCCAATTATTATAATAGCTGTTGGAAATATAGTAATGGCTATTTTTATCATGTTGTCTTGTGCTTCTGTTGCAGTATATGTAACAACTCCTGTATCTTTTCTGATCGATATAGTATCTTCATTTTCAGTTAGTTCTGCAATTGTGTTTAAAATATAATCTTTATTATTATAAAATGATATTGGAGATACTTTACTATTGCCGATTGTTACTTGATAGTCTGATATAAAAAAGTTATTTGAAAGCATGTATAGCGTTGCTTGTTTTTCGTTTTCGTCTTGCTCAATTATTTTTGTTAATTTTACTCCTAAAATAAAACTTCCCTGTTCATCTGTTTCTATTTTAGAGGATGTTGTATTGGTTACTTCTGTTCTAAATAAAGCTTCTTCTGATGTTGTTAATATTACTTCTGGTATAACATTTAAGTTATCTAATTCTTCATCACTAGCTAATTTTATCTTTGTTGCATTTACTAATAATATTCCTCCATCTGTTGCAATATCTTTTGTTGCATTTGTTGTGGCAATATTAGGTATGATGTAATTTGGTGATTGTAATGCCATTTTTGTTTCATCTTGTTCTAATATAATTCCGTCTTGGAAAGATGCTCCAAATAAATCTAATATTTTTTGCATATTAGGAAATTTTTCTTCGCTTAATACTGGATCATTCATCCATAATATTTTTCCGCCTTGATTGATATAGTTTGTTAGAATTTCTACTTCTTGATCCATAAAGTCTTTTGTAGGACTTCCTATAATAATTAAACTTGTATCATCTGGAATTTTACCTGTTACTAATAAATCTAAAGTTTCCACATCATTTATCTCATTTATTAAATATGCATTTAGCATAGTCAATTCATTGCTTAAGTTATATTCGTTATGCCCCGTTAGAAAATAAATTTTAGGTCTCGAGTTTTTTGTTAGGTCTGCTATAGCATTTGTTAATTTCTCTTCTGAAATATCTATTTGTTGGTATGTAGTATAATCATACGTATATAAATCATCTGTTGTTAGTATTTTACTATTTTCATCTGTTTCAATAATGATAACTTGAGTTTCATCTGTAATATTATATTTTGATTTTAAATCTGCTCTTGTTTCAATATTTTCAATTGTTTCTGTTTTAATTTTGTCATTTGTTTGCGTATATTGTTTTGCAAGGTCTGATAATGAATTTTCTCCATCAAATCCAATTAGATATATTGTTACTTCTTTTTCAATATTTTGCACTTGTTTCTTAGAAATTTCAGATAAAGTAAATAATTGATTTTGTGTAATATCTATATCCTGTAAATCTAACTTTTGAATAACAACATTGATCCCAATAAATACTGCAAAAAGAATAATAATCATAATAGTAGTTTTAACAGTATCTCTAATCCATTTTTTCTTTATGTTTTCTATTATTTTTTTCACTTTTTTCCACTCCTTTCTATTTCACACTTTTTCTTCTTTGTAATACAATAATGGTAAGTATTACAAAAAATAGAGTAAAAGTTATATATGTTGCAATTTCTTCGATTGCAATTAGTCCAGATGGAAATTTGTTAAACATATTGATTAATGAAAGTGGAGCCAAAATTTCACTAAAGTTTGGTAAAAACCAACTTATGATAAAAAATCCAATTGTTATTACTCCCGCAATGATTTGATTTTCTGTTATGCTAGAAGCAAACATTCCAAATGAAATATATGCCATACTAAGCATAAAGAAACCAAGTAAGGTTACAAGTATTGTTTGTATATGTGGTGTTCCGAAACAGTATAAAATGCCTAAATAAAATAGCGTACAGATTTCGGTAATTATAATTACAATCAATGCTGCTATAAATTTTCCAAGCACAATTTTAGTAACACTGATTGGAGAGGTGTATAGTAATTGCTCTGTTCCTACTTTTCTTTCTTCTGCAAACATTCTCATTGTTAGGATTGGCACTATGAAAGTTAATATAGTTGAAGCAGAATAGAACATGTTTTCAAATTGTAAGCTTCCATAATAGACTACATCTAAATAAAAAAATACGCTACACATTGCTAAAAATAAGCCTATAAACACATATCCTATTGGAGATAAAAAATAACTTTTTACTTCTTTTTTAATAATAGCCCACATTAGTTATCTACCTCCTCTTCTTGGTTTCCAATTAGTTTCATAAATGCATCTTCTAGGGTTGCTTCTGATTTTTTTAGTTCAAAGATTGTCATTTGTTCTTTCGCACATTTTGCAAATAATTCTTTTCTGATATCTGTTTTTTCTTCTGTAATGATGGTATATTCTTTGGTTCCATCTTCATTGTCTTTTATAAAGTTGATTTGTTTAATTCCTGTTATTGTTTTTGCTATTTTTTCTATCTGATTTGTTTCATCTTCTATGATAAGTTTTATGATACTTCCTTTATTTGTTTTATTTTCTAAGTTTTGTGGCGTATCAATTGCAACAATTTTTCCTTTATTAATGATAATTACTTTTTTGCAAATTTGACTAACTTCTGATAATATGTGTGAACTTAGTATAACCGTATGCTCTTTTCCTAATGACTTTATTAATTCTCTAATTTCGGTAATTTGTTTTGGATCAAGTCCTACGGTCGGCTCATCTAAAATCAATATTTTAGGATTTGATACTAAAGCTCCTGCTAGACTTACACGCTGTTTATATCCTCTTGATAGATTTTTAATTAATTTGTTTTGAACTTCTGTTAGATTTGTTTTTTCAAGTACTTCTTTTATTCTTTGTTTTTTTTCTTGTTTTGAAACCATTTTTAAATCTGCCATATAACGAACAAATTCTTTTACGGTTAAATCATTATATAGTGGAACACCTTCTGGCATATAGCCTATTTGTTTTTTTGCTTTGATAGGATTTTTTAGAACATCATATCCTCCTATTATAATTTCACCGTTTGTTGGTTCTATAAAGCCTGTTATCATATTCATTGTAGTACTTTTTCCTGCACCATTTGGACCTAATAATCCAACTATTTCTCCTTCTTCAATATTAAAGCTGATATCATCAACAGCAAGAAAGTTTCCGTATTTTTTGGTCACATTTTTTAGCTCTATCAAATCCTTTTCCTCCTTTTTATTTTTTTTGATACTATCACGTATATTTTTGAATTTCAATATTTTACACTTAACGTTCACAAAAAATTTACAATTCTTACGGCTGTCTATCTTTGTCGTTTTTTGTATGTCGTCATATTTTTTGTTTTTGGGAATAGTTATTAATCACGATAGGAGTGTTTAATATGAACTTTTTATACCCTTTTTTCTTTTCTTTTTTTCTAATTTTTTTATCTGAACTTGGGGATAAGACACAACTTTTAGTTTTGTCTTTTTCTTCTAAATTAAAAAGTTATAGCATTTTACTTGGTGTAGCATTAGGTTCTTTTTTTAGCCATGGAATTGCTATTTTGTTTGGTAGTGCTATTGGTAATTTTAATAATCCTGTAATTCATACTTTATTACAATTTATTACTTATCTTTCTTTTATTTTTTTTGGTATTTTTACTATTTTACAAAGAGAAGAAAGAGAGTCTGGCTCTTCTAGTAAAAGTGGCTTTTTACATACTATTTCAAGCTTACCAATAGGTTATGTTTTGATGATTGCCTTTAGTATTGCTATTGGTGAATTGGGTGATAAAACTTTTTTAGCTTCCCTTGGCCTTGGAATTAGTCATCCAAATTCTAAATTATTCTTAATTCTTGGCGCTATTTTAGGAATGGTTCTTAGTGATTCCATTGCAATTTTATTTGGAAAATTTTTAAGCCATAAAGTTTCTGAAAAAACAATGAATTTATTATCTGGTATTTTATTTTTAATTTTTGGTATAATTGGTTTAATTTCATTTTTTATAAAAATAGTATAAGAACCCTCAGTCTCCTATCAACGGTATCGCTCTTAATTAAAGGGCCTTTTCTCTACTGTTTTATACTTGCGTCCTTCGATTTTTAGTTGTATAATGTTTTTACAAATTTATGATGTTAAAAGGAGAAAAATATGACCAGTAAACAAAGAGCTTATTTACGAAGTTTTGCAAATTCTTTGAATGCAATTTTGCAAATTGGGAAAAATGGAATCAATGATAATTTAATTAAACAAGTGGATGATGCTTTGGAGGCTCGTGAATTAATTAAATTATCTGTGTTAGAAACAGCACCTGAAGATAATCGCGCTTTAGCAGAAGAGCTTGCTTCTTCTACTCATTCGGATGTAGTACAAGTAATTGGTAATAAAATCACTTTATATCGCGCTAGAAAAAAGAATTCGAAAATTCAGTTACCTTAAAATATGGAGATTAAATTATGTTATATATAAAAGAAGAAAAATTAAAAAATATTTCTTTAACATATAATAATTTTATTGTATTAATGGATTTTGACCGTACGATAACTACTAGTGATAGCCTTGGTTCTTGGGCTGTTTTAGAAAATCCTAAATTTATGAATCCTAAATTTAAAGAGGAAACAAAATCTTTAGTAGATGCTTATTATCCTTATGAACTAGATTATTCTATTTCAGAAAAAACAAAAGCAAAGTATATGGATGAATGGTATCACAAAAACATGGATTTATTATATGAATATAATCTTACAAATTCTATTTTATTGGATTGTGTAAAAGATAGTCATATTAAATTTCATAGAGGTTGTAAAGATTTTTTAAAGAAATTAAATGAATTACAAATCCCCGTTATTATTTTATCTGCTGGAATTGGAAATGTTATTATTGAATTGTTAAAGCAAAATAATTGCTTTTATTCTAATATTCACGTGACTTCTAATTTTATTCAATTTGAAAATAATAATATGTTACCTTTTAGTGATAGCATGATTCATACTTCAAATAAATCTATCAACCGTTTACCTTTACATTTAAAAAAAGAAGTTTTATCAAAAGATTATATTTTATTGTTTGGAGATTTAATCGAAGATTTAAATATGGTAAAAGGACAAGATGTTCAAAATGTTATATCTTTTGGTTTTTTAGAAAATCGTGTTAGTGAAAATTTAGAGCATTATAAAAAAGCTTTTGATATTGTTTTAACAGGTGATTCTTCTTTTGTTGAAATTGATAAAATTTTAGATAAATTATTAAACGCGAATTAATAAATTAATTCGCGTTTATAATATCTTTTATATATTTTTCGGTTCCGTCTGCTTCTATATAGCGAAGATTCGGAAATGTTTTTACCATTATTTCATTTGAAAATAGTGTTTTTTCAATAAAATTTTCTTTTATATTATTTTCTACATTATAATACTCTATTCTTTTTTGATATACTGTAATTGCCCATATTGTAGCAAGTCCGTCTATAATAAAAAATAATAATACAGCAATATGAAGTATTTTTGAATTTGGTATTTTTTTTATTATTTTATCTATTGGCTTTTTTATCCATTTTACTAATACAAATGAAAGTATTCCCCAATAAATAGAATATAGAATACAAATTCTTCCGTTTAAATTCCAATTTAAATAGGAATAATCCCAAAATCTCGTTCCATAATATGCTTCTAATAAAAAACTTAATAAATATTCTATGACATTTCCTAAAATACTTCCAATAAAAAATAATTTTAATGAATTATCTTTATATTTATTTAATATTAAAATTAAAAATGTTGCTCCTACTCCATAAACTGGACAAAATGGTCCCCATATTAACCCTTTTCTACTTTCTAATACTCCAGTTGTTATATAGCAAAATAGGGTTTCTACTATTAATCCAATAATACTAAAAAATGTAAAATACCATAATATCTGTTTTAATGAGAATTTGTTTTCCACATTTTTCTCCTTTTTCTTAAAAGTCTATTACCATTTTACACTATTTTGTGAATAATTGCTATTCATTTTCACTTTTTTTGCTAGATTCCTTGACACTGATATAATTTTGTGCTATTATAATTACTGCATTATATGGGTCAGTAGCTCAGTTGGATAGAGCACAGGCCTTCTAAGCCTGGGGTCGGGGGTTCGAATCCCTCCTGGCTCACCAAATTTGCCTTACGGCAAGAACGAAAAGTGAATAGTTAAGAGTATATCGCTTGCTCAAATTAGAAAAATAATAGGCAAGTTTGTACTCTTAACTATTCACTTTTCGTTTTTTACTTATATTACGCTAAATATATTCTTAGATTTTTTTTATAAATCTATCTCTTATGACTGCTGTTACATTTTATTTGTTACAGATTTTTTGACAAAATTTTCTACTTGTTTCTGTTTCAAATATGTCATATTTTTTTTCTTTCTGCATATATATTTAAATATATATATATAGTATTTATCGTTGCCATCTATTGATAATAGATGAGGAAAGGTTATGGTATGATTCATGTTTTCTGTTACTTCTTGTGTTGGCGGTATTAAGATCATTAAGGAAAATGATGAACCTGTTGCTTGGATTGATACTGCTGGTGATTTGCAGTTTCCAAGTTTGCTTGAAGATTCTGAAAAAGATCCTATTATTTCTTTTTTAGATAAGAACCATATTGCATACAATAAAGGTTTGTAGTGTAAAGAAAAAAGCATCTCTTAAACGTTAGAATGTTTAATGAGATGCTTTTTGCTAGAATTAAAGCACTTTAATATTGAAATAAATAAATATATATATATTCTTTTTTGGGGGTGTAGGGGATATTTTCTTTTTTGGGGATTTTTAAAATTTTTCCGTACAATTGGGAGTTTGAAACATTTTAGGAACCTTTTATTGTGATTAAATGAAATGTTTTGGGCTATTATTTGTTGAGAGATGTTTTTACAAATTATATTATAATATCCCCTACAAGTTTAATGACATTAATAGAATAATAAGATAATAATTATCTTATTTTGTAGTTTTTATTTAATTCTACTTTCTCTGGATTTTTTAAGAATTCTTAAGATATTTTTCTGATAGAAAAATTTTTGAGTTATAAATTAAATCAAATTGAATATATTCTGCTGACTTAATACTTTTTTATATTACCACTTTTTTCCACATATGTCAACAAAAAAATTACGACATAAAACGACAAATTGCAACAGAAACAAGCATTCCAGTAATATCTGCAATTAATGCCGATATTAATACAAAACGTGTTTTTTTTATTCCAACAGCACTTGTATATAAAGCAATTGTATAAAAAGTAGTTTCTGTTGATCCCATAATAGTAGAGGCAATTAATCCTATTACGCTATCTGCTCCATGTTTTGAAATAATGTCAGTAGCTACTGCCATTGAAGCACTTCCTGATATTGGTCTTAATAAAGCAAGTGGCATAATTTCCGCTGGTATTTCAAATATTTGAAGAATCGGTTTTAAAATGTTAATAATTAATTCCACTAAACCAGAACTTCTTAATGCTCCTACTGCTAAGAATATTCCAATTAAAGTTGGAAATATATTAACAACAACTTGTATTCCTTCTTTTGCTCCTTCTATAAAAGTATCATATACTTTATTTTTTTCTATAACACCATATATAATAATAAATAATATTACCATTGGAACTGCCATGTTAGATAAATAATTTATGATATTCATACTAATCTCCTAATATTTTTTCATTAATATTTTTGCACTGACAGTTCCTGCTACTGCTGCGCAAATGGTTGCAATCCATACAGGAAGTATAATAGATGTTGGATTGTTAGAACCCAAGGAACTTCGTATGGCAATTACGGTAGTTGGTATAATTTGAATGGATGCTGTATTGATGATAATAAACATTGCCATAGAATTCGTTAGTGTATCTTTCTTAGGATTTGTTTTTTGCATTGTTTTCATTGCTTTTAATCCGAGTGGTGTTGCTGCATTTCCTAATCCTAAGATATTGGCTACTATGTTCATTGTTATTTCTTTATATGCTATATCTTCTCTTTTTATATCTGGAAATAGTATTTTCATAATCGGTTTTAATAAATTGGTTAATTGGGTTGTTAGACTGGTTTTTTGGGCAATTCGCATGATTCCAGTCCATAGACACATAGTTCCTAAAAAAGTAATACTTAAATCTACTGCACTTTTGCTAGATTCAAAAATAGATTGATTAATTTCCGATACATTTCCTACGCAAATGGCATATAAATAGGAAATGATAATAAAAATTGGCCATATAATATTTAACAATGTTTTTCTCCTCATTTTTTTAACTATTTTATGCTACTTTTTATAAAAAAGAACTTTGTTTATATCTAGTAGCTATTGATTTTCAATGTTTTCCATTTTTCCTAATTTTTTCCTGTTTTGTTTTGTTTTTATTGACAATTCTATTCTTTTTAAGATATTATGTTATAAGGAAATTGTCGAATTTTGTTATTTGTTTAAAAGGAGGGATATTATGAAGTCAACTGGAATTATAAGAAGAGTAGATGAACTAGGAAGAGTTGTTATACCTATTGAACTTAGAAATAAATTTGGAATTAATGAAAAAGATCCTCTCGAAATTTTTGTAGATGGTTCTTCAATTGTTTTAAAAAAATACGAACCAAATTGTATCTTTTGTGGAGCTACTAAAAAATTAGTTTCTTATAATGATAAATTAGTTTGCACAAAGTGTGCTGAAAAAATTAATAAATTAACTGAAAATGTATAGTGATTAAAAGCGTAATCAATCGATTACGCTTTATTTATAAATTTTTGATATATTTCATTTTTATTTACATTTCTATCTTTTGCTATTTGCTTTATAATTTCTTTTTTATTTAATCCTATTTTCTCATAGTAATGATAATGTTCTTCAAATGTTAGTTTGCTTAACATTTCTTTTTCTTCTTGAATTTCTGTTTTTTCATTTTTTTCTATTATTATTACATATTCACCTTTGGGTTCTTTTATTTTATTTAATAATTCTTCTGCTGTTCCATATATGCATTCTTCATGAATTTTAGTAAGTTCTCTTGCTAGTACAATTTTTCTTTGCTTTGTGATATCTACTAGATCTTCTAATGTTTGCATTAACTTATGAGGTGCTTCGTATAATATACTTGTTATTTCTTGTTTTTCTATTTGGATTAATTTTTCTTTTCTATTTTTCTTATTTAATGGTAAAAATCCTAAAAATGCAAATTCTTTTGCATCAATTCCGGAAGCAATTAGAGCTGTAATTAATGCACATGGTCCTGGAATTGGAGTTACTTTGATATCTTGTTCTAACGCTACTTTTACAATTTCTTCTCCTGGGTCTGATATAACAGGGGTTCCTGCATCGGAAACTAATGCTATATTTTTTCCTTCTAATAATTGATGAATTAATTCATCTGTTTTTATTTCTTCATTGTGCCTATGGTAACTAATCATTGGCTTTGTAATTTCTAAATGATTTAGCAATTTTAATGTATGTCTTGTATCTTCTGCTGCTATTATATCTACTTCTTTTAATATACGAATTGCTCTTAGAGTAATATCTTCTAAATTACCAATTGGCGTTGCAACAATATATAATATTCCACTCATTTAGTTCTCCTTTCCATATATTTTTAATATTTCATCTGTATATTCTCCATTTTCTTTATAAACATATAATGGTTTTTCCATTTTTAAAAATGGTTTTGCATTTTTCGTTGCTTTTATTAGTAATAAGTTTGGCTCTTTTTGGGGTTTTGGATAAACAAGTTGTAGTTTTTTTGGTTCTAGTTTGTATTTTCTTAATAGTTCTATGATATCTACTAGTCTATCTGGACGATGCACTATATAAAAGTCTTTTTTATCTTTTAAAAGCTTTGCTGCTATTTTAATAAAATCTTCTAAATTCGCTGTTATTTCATGTCTTGAAATTAGCTTTTTTTCGTTTTCATTTTGAAGTCCTGTGTTGTTTTTCTTATATGGTGGATTAGTAACAACTGCATCGAATGTCCCCATTTCTAGTTTGTTTTCTAATTCTTTGATATTAGCATTTATCATTTTAAATTTATTTTCTAAATGATTTAATTCTATGCTTCTTTTTGCCATTTTATATACTTCTTCTTGAATTTCAACTCCCACCATTTTCGAAATTTTGGTTTTTGCACATAATAATATTCCTATAATTCCTGTTCCTGTTCCTAAATCAATTACTTTGCTATCTTTTTTTATTTCACTTGCAAAGTTCGATAAGAGTATACTATCAATTCCAAAGCAAAATCCATTTGTATTTTGAATTATTTTTAGTCCTTTATATTGTAAATCATCAATTCTTTCTTCTTTCTCCATAATCCCTCACCATTTCTTTTACTTGTCATATTATATAATAAATTATGATTTTATGCAAAGGTGGTATTTTATGAAACGATATGTCTGCAGAAAAAATTGTTGTAATAATTGCAATAGACCAAATTTTAATTTAGTACAAAAAAAAGAGAACATTTTTTGTTCTCTTAATCAAGTAGAAAATTTTTTGTGTAATTGCTCAAAAGCTTTAAAGTGCTTTAAGTTTTATTGCTTCTTTAAGTAAGATCTTCTTTTGGTACAAATGTATCTTTTAGTGAAATGGCATTATCGGAAAATGCACAATCTTCTTTTCCATCAATAACAAATTTAACCGCTTCTACTTCATTTAGCTGAGTCATGGTATTTACAATAGAATAAATTGTTCTTGATTCTACTTCTACTCCAGCTTTTTGGTTTTCTATAAATTCTTTTGATAAATCAATCCATAATATATTTTCTTTTAGCTCTATTTTATTAATTTTAGTTTCATCTGGTATTGTTCTTTCTAGCTTTTCATTTTTTGGCCCTTCTATTAATAGATTCATCAATGTTTTATATGGTTCCTTTGTCAGTTCTTTTACATCAATGTTCCTTGCTTCTGGAACTAATGTGTTAGTGTCTTTATTTGTAAAATATAACGATATCATGGTTTGTCTTAATTGTTCACCGTGTTATTTCCTCTTCTGGTGTATATTCTATCATCTCTTGTTCATTTTTCGATATTTCTACTTTGGTATAAATATAATATCCTATCCCTGCTAACATAAGAATAATCACTAATAGTATTATAATAGCTTTTTTGTTTTTCATAACTTATCCCTCCTGTTTTTTAATTCTTATGTTAGACAAGTTATTTTTAGAACTATTAAAATACATCTTCTTTCCAAAATCCAACTTTGTTGTTTCTTGCCTCTTCTTGCAAAACTTTAAATTGGTCTACATATTTTACATTTGGTGCATATGTTGCAGTTTTGGCATATCCTTCTTTTAATAATTTTTCATTTAGCATTTCTCCATCTTCTAAATAAACATAGGCAAGCAATCTTCCGTATTTATCAGTTTGTGATACATCAAATTCTAATGATACATATTTATTTTCAATTAGTTCTTTTACATAGTTAGATGCTTGTTTTCCATACTCTGTATTTTTGCTTTTATCTTGATGTACACTTTCTGGTGTATCAACTCCAATTAATCTTACTTTTTCTTCTTTTCCATTATATTGAATTTTATAGGTATCACCATCTACTACTTCTAGTATTAAATATTTTCCTTCGATTTCTTTAGTTTGTTCTGTTTGTACTGTTGTTTCATTTTGAAAAATGTTTAATATTTCTTCCTTTTTGATGCTTCCAGTAATAAGTCCTATTGTTATAATAATAATTGCTAAACCATATTTTACTATTTGTTTCTTTTGCTTTTTAGTTAATTTCATATTCACTACCTCTTTTTATTACATCTTAAATTGAATCATTTGCGATCCTCTCATTTATTTTATCATTTATTGTTTTTCTCTTTCAATAATTTTATTTCAATTTTTATAATTCACTTACATTTCACATATTTCCTTAAAAACCGCTATATTTGTAATATTTTTACATTTTTTTATATTTGACAAATATCCTTTTTAAGTATACAATATATTTTGATTTTTGCTTACGCAAATAAGGAGGATAGAAGATTATGAGTGATTTACTTCATGTTGGTTTAGATGTTGGTTCTACAACTGTTAAAGTTGTTGTTATGGACGAAAATTTAAATACAATTGATATGTCTTATAGAAGGCATTTTTCCGATACGAAAAATACAGTTTGTGATGTTTTAACAGAACTTACTGGTAAATATAAAGATTACGAATTTACAGTTGCTCTTACGGGTTCAGGTGCCATGAGTGCTGCAAACTTTTTGGAACTTCCTTTTATTCAAGAAGTTGTTTCTTGTAAAAGAGCGGTTGAAAAATATATTCCTGAAACAGATGTCGTAATTGAACTTGGTGGAGAAGATGCTAAAATTATTTATTTTGACCAGTTTATGGAACAACGTATGAATGGTACTTGTGCTGGTGGTACTGGTGCTTTTATTGACCAAATGGCTTCTTTATTAAATACAGATACGGAAGGATTAAATGAACTTGCTAAACATTATCAAACCATTTATCCAATCGCCTCTCGTTGTGGTGTTTTTGCAAAAACCGATATTCAACCTTTATTAAATGAAGGTGCTGCAAAAGAAGATATTGCTGCTTCTATTTTTCAAGCAGTTGTTAATCAAACGATTAGTGGACTTGCTTGCGGTAGACCAATTCGTGGAACCGTTGCTTTTTTAGGTGGTCCTTTAAACTACTTATCAGAATTAAGAAATCGTTTTATTGAGACTTTACACCTTACTCCTGAAACAACGATTATTCCGGAAGAAGCTCATTTATTGGTTGCAAAAGGTGCTGCATTAGATTCTGTTGAAGCTACACCTATTTCAGTAGAAAAGTTAAAGAGTAAAATTGAAGTATTACGTATTTCTCGTGATACCACAACTCAGCCTTTAAAACCATTATTTACCATCGATGCAGAATATGATGAATTTAAGAAAAGACACGAAAGAGATAAGGTTGAAAAAGCTGACCTTGCAAATTACAAAGGTGATTGTTTTATTGGTATTGATGCTGGTTCTACTACAACTAAATTAGTACTAATTGACCGTGATGGAAAATTACTTTATTCTTTATATGGAAGCAATGAAGGTAATCCTTTAAATAGTGTTATTAAAATGTTAAAACAATTATATGCTGTTCTACCAGAAGGTGCTAATATTCGTTATAGCGGTGTAACAGGTTATGGTGAAAAATTAATTCAGACTGCATTAAATGTTGATTTAAATGAAATTGAAACCATTGCTCATTACACAGCAGCAAAACAATTTATGCCAGATGTTACAAGTATTGTTGACATTGGTGGACAAGATATGAAATATATTCGAATTAAAAATGGTGTAATCGATAATATTATGCTAAACGAAGCTTGTTCTTCAGGTTGTGGTTCTTTTATTGAGACTTTTGCAAAAAGCTTAAATCTTACAATAGGAGAGTTCGTAGAAGAAGCAATTAAATCAAGACGACCTGTTGACCTTGGTTCTAGATGTACTGTTTTTATGAATTCAAAAATTAAACAAGCTCAAAAAGAGGGTTATGAGGTAGGAGATATTTCTGCTGGACTTTCTTATTCTGTTATCAAAAATGCAATTCAAAAAGTTATGAAAGTAAGAGATACCAAGACCTTAGGAGAACATATTGTTGTACAAGGTGGCACTTTCTATAATGATGCTGTTCTTCGTGCTTTTGAATTAATTGTAGGAAAAAATGTAGTAAGACCAGACATTTCTGGATTAATGGGAGCTTTTGGTGTTGCACTACTTGCTAAAGAACAGTATGAAGCAAATTTTGATATGGAATATCATTCTACTATTTGTAAATTAGAAGATTTAGATAAGTTGGATATTAGTGTTACTCATACACGTTGTAATGGTTGCGAAAATCATTGTTTACTTACCATCAACAAATTTAGCAATGGTAAAAAACATATTTCTGGAAACCGTTGTGAACGTGGTGCCGGAATTACTTCCGATAATACAAAATTACCAAACTTAATGAAATACAAATTTGAAAGAATTTTTGGATATACTCCTTTAGAAGAAAAGGATGCTCCTCGTGGAACAATTGGTATTCCAAGAGTATTAAATATGTATGAAGATTATCCATTTTGGTTTACTTTCTTTACCAATTTAGGCTTCCGTGTTGTACTATCTGAAAAAAGTAACCGTAAAACATATGAAAAAGGTATGGAATCTATGCCATCAGAATCTGTATGCTATCCTGCAAAACTTGCACATGGACATATTATTAGCTTATTAGATGCTGGTATTAAAACAATTTTCTACCCTTGTATTCCATACTCAAGAAAGGAATATGAAAAGGCGGATAATCATTATAACTGTCCAATTGTTATTTCTTATTCTGAAGTATTAAAAAATAATGTGGAAGAACTAAATAAAAATGATATCAAATTCTTAAATCCATTTTTACCTTTTGAAGCTAAACATTTGACAAAACGTATTTTAGAATTAGATGAATTTAAAGAATATCATTTTACCAAAAAAGAATTATTAGAAGCAGCAACAAAGGCAGAAGAAGAATATCAAAAATCAAGACAAGATATTCATAATAAAGGGCAAGAAACTTTAGAATATATGGAAAAAAATAACTTAAAAGGTATTGTTTTATCTGGACGTCCATACCACGTTGATCCCGAAATTAATCACGGTATTGATACTTTAATTACAAGCCTTGGATTATGTGTTTTAACAGAAGATAGTATTGCAAATCTAGCTGAAGCAAAACGTCCTTTGCGTGTTGTTGATCAATGGATGTTTCATGCAAGATTGTATGCTGCAGCAGAATTTGTTGGAAAACATGACAATTTAGAACTTGTTCAATTAAATTCTTTTGGATGTGGTGTAGATGCTGTTACAACAGACCAAGTAGAAGAAATTTTATCAAGTTATGAAAAAATGTATACATTAATTAAAATTGATGAAGTTAATAACTTGGGTGCTGTTCGTATTCGTATTCGTTCCTTACTTGCAAGTATGGAAAAACGTTTAGCTAAGAAAAAAGAATATAATTGTTGTGGAAATTATGAAGTAAATAAAGTCTCTTTTACAGAGGAAATGAGAAAAGATTATACTATTTTAATACCTCAGATGGCTCCTATTCATTTTGAATTAATCGCAGATTCTGTAAAATCGGAAGGATACAATGTTGAGCTATTAAGAGACTGCACCCCTCATACTGTTGAAGTTGGATTAAAATATGTTAATAACGATGCTTGTTATCCATCTATTTTAACGACAGGTCAATTTATAGAAGCATTAGAATCTGGTAAATATGATGTAAATAAAACTGCTCTAATTATGTCTCAAACTGGTGGTGGATGTCGTGCAACAAATTATATTGGATTTATTCGTAAGGCGTTAAAAGATGCTGGTTTCGAAAATGTTCCTGTTATTTCGTTTAATTTAGTAGGAATGGAAAAAAACCCAGGATTTAAATTAACACTACCTTTAATGGAAAAATTACTTCGCAGTATTATTTATGGTGATTTACTTCAAAAAATGTTAACAAAAAATAGAGCTTATGAAGTAAATAAAGGTGAAACCAAAGCCTTATTTGATACTTGGATGGAAAAATGTAAGGATATTTTAAAAAACGGAAATTCAAAACAATTTAAGCAAAGTATTTATGACATCGTAAATGATTTTGAAAAAATAGAATTAGATACTTCTAATTTAAAGCCAAAAGTAGGTATTGTTGGAGAAGTATTAATTAAATATCATCCTTTTGGAAATAACTTTGTTGCTGACCTTTTAGAAAAAGAAGGTGCAGAAGTAATTTTACCAGACTTTATGGGATTTGTTAAATTTATGGCAACACATAAAATTACATTTAATCATTTATTAAAAATCAATAGAACATCATCTAAAATATCGAAACTTGCCATTAAGTTAGTTGATGTTTTAGAAAAAGATTTAAAATTAGCTTTAGCTAGTTCGAAAAAGAATTATTTACCACCATGTGATATTTGGCATTTAGAAGATAAAGTACAAGATGTTTTATCAATAGGAAATCAAACTGGTGAAGGATGGTTTTTAACAGCTGAAATGATTGAATATATTGAAAATGATATTCCTAACATTATTTGTGTACAACCATTTGCTTGTTTACCAAACCATGTTGTAGGAAAAGGTGTTATTAAAACAATACGTTCCAAATATCCAGAAGCAAATATTTCACCCGTTGATTATGATCCAGGAGCAAGTGAAACTAACCAAACAAATAGAATTAAATTATTAATGACTGTTGCAAAAGATAATTTAAAATTAAGAAAAAAATCAAAAGAAAAAATATTAGAAGAAAATAAATCAAAAAGCAGTTCTGAATTAATAAAAAAATAAAAAATAAAAAGAAGAAAAATAATATATTTATTTTTCTTCTTTTTATTATAATTATGTATAATTTTATTTTTACAAAAATATTTAATGTAATTTTTATTTTTTTTATTTGTTTATTTTTATTTTT
>JAGAIV010000041.1 GCA_017626365.1 Clostridia bacterium | reverse complement strand
GTAAAATACTCTAGATCAAGGGGTGTGGTTATAGCAAAACGCTTTAACTCAATATCAAAATCCGGATATATACTTCATGTGTTTAGATTATCTCATATGATTATGAAGAATTGGAACGGTAGGTAATTCATCGCTTACAATCTTTTCACTTTCTTTCAACATTGTGAATTGAATAATTCGTTCATTTTGATAGAACATATATCTGATAAAATCATTTTTATGTGCCTTTGTAAGCCTTTCTTTAATTCCATCGATATTTACATGAATCCTGTTTTCTTCAATAGTCTTTAGCTCTCTATTGATCATTAACTTTTGAGTTATTGTACGTATTTCTTCTTCATATTCCTTGACGTTGGGAGAATCGATTTCCGATAATATATTACATATTTCTACACGCTCTTGATCTCTTTCTTGAGTGTTTTTAAATGTGACAGAAATATCCATAACCTTTGCATCGCATACATAACGTAGGAAATAGATGAGCTTTTCTTTATCGTACTTGTAAATATCCATTTTTTTAGGAGATTCAATTCCTTCAAATCTAAAGAAATCTTCACAAATAATACCCAAATCATCCATTTTGTCTTTTTTGAAATAGTAAGTGTAAACATAATACAAAATAGGACTACAGATATTACGTCTAATTTCGTCATCAGCATCATCAATATAATCTGCTATTTTTTCAAGTGGAATGAATAAAGAAGTATATATATTTTCAATTATCAGTTCCGTAGAAATCTGTAGTATTATTTCTGGATTATCTTCTAAACTTACTGTTGCTAAGAAATATTTCATTGCCATAATAGCGATGGCGGCATCTTTACCATTTATTTTTCTTAAATGAGAAATCTTTTCTTTAATACATTTATTTTCATCATATACGTCCAATAAGTCCTTGATTTGTTCTATATTGCAGATTGACTTTGCAACTTCATAATTTCCCTCTAAAATGGCTTTTCTAAATGTGATATAGGCATCTTTCATATCCATTTTTTCCGTAATATATTCAATGCACTCGTCTTTAGGTAAGCTGGTCATCATTGTTTCAACGTCTAGATGTTGTAAATTTGTAAGAATTTCTGCAATCCCATAGTCTTCTTTACCATATACTTGGCATCTGTGTATAATGCTATTACGAACACTTTTAGCCCATGTTGATTGAGAACAACTATTTATAAATTTATTTACTGTGTCTATATCATCATCCCTGTTTTCGCTTAATGTATAAACAGAGAGAAGCTTTTTTAGAAGGATTCCTATATTTGTACCATCAAACTCTTCGGCATCTTGTCCAAGCAGGATGTTTGTATCAATATATAAATTGATTGCTTCTATGTTATTAGGAAAAAGATTTAATAATTCAACAGCACTTTTTTGTGCTTCTTTTAAATTACCATCTATGAATTCTGTTTTTGCTTTATCAAGCCTATTTTTCAATACATAATTATTTTTTCTGTTATCATTTGTATCAAAAACAAATCTAAGAGCAATTAAATGATCATCATGGATTTCTGATAACTCTAGGATATATTCCTGAATTGTTTTATAAAAAAAACTTTCTTTCTCGCATAAAATAGCAAAGTCAAAGACATCTATTAAAAATAAATATTTATCAATTAAAGATGTGTACCTCATTGACTCAAACAATGCTAATATCTTTGAAGGATTTGCCTGATATATTATAGATTCAATGCAGTATTTGTAAAGTTCAATATTTGCATTGTATCTTCTGTTATCTGTTCTTTTTAAGTTATTAATTTCCTTTTCAACAATATAGAAATATTCATCACTTGTTACATTTTCTCTGTTTTTCAATTCATAAAAATTAGCAATGGCTCCAAATGCTGTATTAGGAATGTCTTTAAAGAGTTCATTCATATCTTTATCTAACTTTGAATAGATATAAAATTTACATTCCATAGACCAAAGAGATACACCAAATTTTTTTTCAATGGTGTTGACTACTTCCAATGCATCTTCATATTTGTTTAACAATACACAGTTATCATATTTTTCTCTTGCTGAAAGAAATGTAGATATTTCATCTGAATAATACTTTATACAGAATACCATCCAACGGAGCTCAAATCTAAAATCATTGGTAAATGTAAAAATGGAAGCATACTTTCCATATTCGTCTGGATTTGAAGGAAAAAAATTACTAATAATATACGGGCTGGTTGCACTAGATGATATGAGTCCATTAAAATCATTTCTGAAAATTTCATCATTTTTCTCTGTAAAAATAGCATTAATATACTGTTTAAGGCTTTTTAGCATTTTGGAAGCGATTTTTTTATCCCCCTTACGTGATCTTGAGTGTTGGTCAATTCTTAAAATTAATCCCTTTATAAAATCTAAATTGCCGTTCATTTAAATTTATTCTCCTTTATCGCAAACGAATTATTCTTGCATTCTGCGAAGCCTAGCGGACATTGATGCGTTTCAGAGCGGACGGTTTGCGGAACAAAACGGACGCTCCAAAACGCTAAAATTTCAGCCTAACTTCGCGGTTGAATAACGACTGTGTAATGTTTGGTCGCTCGTTTT
>JAGAIV010000040.1 GCA_017626365.1 Clostridia bacterium | reverse complement strand
TTTCTTTCGTTTCACAATATTCTATTATTTCTCTTTTTTCTTCTTGGCTCTTTATTCTTAATTCTCCTAAAGCCAACTCTAGTGCTTCTTGAATTTCTGCACGTTCTGTCTCCACACTTGCCATTTGTGCTTTATTAATAACTCCATCTGCACCTATTGTTAAAGAAATTACTAACCCTGCTAAAATAAGTAATACAATAATGGTAACTATTAGTGCTACTAATGTTATACCTTCTTCTTTTACTACTTTTAATTTATTCTCTCTGCCTTTAATTTTATTTTTATTCATTTGTTTTACCCCTCTTATATTTTTCTTTAACTTTATAGTAACATTTTATATTTACTTTTAATACATGTCAAGTTTTTAGTAACATTATCTAATATAAAAATGGAGAAATTGTTAATAAAAACAATTCCTCCATTTTTGTTAATAACTTGCTGTATCTTCTAGCTCTTCTTCAATATTTAATAATCGATTGTATTTGCAAACACGGTCTGTTCTACATGGTGCTCCTGTTTTGATTTGTCCACTATTCGTTGCCACAACAATATCTGCTATAGTTGTATCTTCTGTTTCACCAGAACGATGGGATACAACTGCTGTATAACCATTCTGTTTTGCAAGTTCGATTGCATCTAATGTTTCGGTTAAAGTTCCAATTTGATTTGGTTTAATTAAAATGCTATTTGCTACTCTATTATCGATTCCCCTTTTTAATCGTTTCATATTTGTAACAAATAAGTCATCTCCAACTAATTGAATTTTGTCTCCTATTTTTTCGGTTAATATTTTCCAAGATTCCCAATCTTCTTCTGAAAGCCCGTCTTCTACTGAAATAATAGGATATTCATTCGTAAGTCCTACAATATAATCTATCATTTCATCCCTTGTTTTAAACACATCTGTCTTCCAGAAATAATATCCATCTTTTCCTATTTTCTTTGCTTCTTCAAACATCTCAGTACTTGCTACATCTAGCGCTAATGCGATATCTTCTTTTGGTTCAAATCCAGATTTTTTTATTGCCTCTACTATCATATCTAATGCCTCTTTTTCGTCTTTTAAATTCGGAGCAAAGCCACCTTCATCACCAACAGCAACACCATACCCTTTTTCTTTTAATACTTTCTTTAAATTATGATAAACGGTTACCCCCATTTGTAAAGCTTCTCTAAAAGTTGTTGCTCCTACTGGTATAATCATAAACTCTTGAATATTAATATTATTATCCGAGTGTTTTCCACCATTTAATATGTTCATCATTGGACGTGGTAAACGATTTGCATTTACTCCACCAATATAGTTATATAAACTCATTCCTAATGAATTTGCAGCTGCTTTTGCTACTGCCAAAGATACACCTAATGTTGCATTCGCACCTAATTTTGATTTGTTTGGTGTACCATCTAATTCGATTAACATCTTATCAATTTCTTGTTGTTCATATACATTTGCTCCATTCAATTCTTTTGCGATTTTCTTATTAACATTTTCGACGGCCTGTAAAACACCTTTTCCAAAATATCTTTCTTTGTCCCCATCACGAAGCTCTACTGCTTCAAAACTTCCTGTAGAAGCTCCAGACGGCACCATACTAACGCCACTAAATCCACCTTCTGTAACTACTTCTACTTGTACCGTTGGATTTCCCCTTGAATCCAGCACCTCTATAGCATGTATACTCTGTATTCCTAAATAATCTTTCATAATAAATTCCTCCTTGTTTTCCTTTTTATTATAAGTATGTAACAATTATTGGAAAATTATTCTTCTTTATGATTATTACTTATTTAAATAATAAATGAAAAGATAAAAGTGAAAAGTTAAGAGTGAATAGTACAAACTTGCCATTGTTTTTTGGTTTTTTCATACTATACTCTTAACTTTTCACTTTTATCTTTTCACTCTTGCCATAAGGCAAGTTTGGTGGCTGGGGTACTGTGATTCGAACACAGGAATGTCGGAGTCAGAGTCCGATGCCTTACCGCTTGGCGATACCCCAATATATAGTTTGATATTATTTCCGCATACTGACGTTGTAACTCACTTTCGTTCGAACAACCTCAGCAGCTTGGCGATACCCTAATATGTTGCTTATATAATTCTAGCACATAGAATCTTAAATTTCTAGTATTTATTAAAAATTATTCAAAAACAGAGTGTGATTCTCATCACACCCTGTCTTTGAAAGGATTTACATTTTTTCAGCTAGTATTCTTGCCATCTTCACACCGGAGCATGAGGCCATCATCAAACCTCGTGTGAGTCCTCCTCCGTCTCCAATAGAATACAGTCCTTCGATACTAGTCTCGAATTCATTTGAGATAATCAGTCTATTACTATAGAACTTAATCTCAGGAGCATACAATAAGTTTTGAGGATCAGCAAATCCGGGAATCACTTTATCAAGATCTAGTATAAAAGCTAAGATAGTTGTCATCGTTCTAAATCCTATTACATAAGTCATATCCCCTGCAAAGGCTGTATTCAAAGTCGGCTCTATGGCATTATCTTTCATATATTCTGCTCGTGTTCTTCTACCTGCTTGTATATCTCCCAACCTCTGTACCAGTACATTTCCATTTGCTAATTTGTTTAAATTTTTGGCAACGTTCATACCGTATTCAATTGTTTTGTCAAACGGTTCGTTAAAGTTGTGCGATACCAGAATACTTAAATTTGTATTATGACTTTTCCGTTCCTTATAGGAATGGCCGTTCACCAACGTAACTCCGTCTTCATAAACTTCTTCCGATACAAATCCACTTGGGTTCTGGCAAAAGGTGCGAACTTTATCTTCGAACGGTTTCGGATGTCCTATGAATTTAGCTTCATACATATATTTGTTGATATCTTTCATGACATCATCACTAAGTTCATAACGAACTCCAATATCAATCGTTCCCGCTCTTCTGGCAATGTTATGCTTTTCACACATATTCGATAACCAGTTAGCACCTTTTCTACCAACTGCTGCAACTACTGTTTTAGAGTATATACACTCTTCTTCTTTACCATTGGAAATAACCACTCCTCTAATCTGACCGTCTTCAACGATTAAATCTTTAACTTCAGTTTCAAAAAGCAGATTAACTCCGTTCTCAATCAGATACTGCTGTATATTTCCGTACAGTATATGTGCTTTTTCTGTTCCCAGATGCCGGATTGGGATGTTAACCAAATCAATGTTGTAGTTTTTGGCTTTCTCGCGAATTTTTCCAACCTCTTCTCTATATTGCACACCTTCTAAGTGTTTGTCTGCACCATAATCAACATATATACCATCGGTATAGTCAATCAATTTTTTGGTTTCTTCGACTCCAATATAGTCTGCAAGGTCTCCGCCCACATGGATTTTGTCATCTTCCGGATTATACAACGATAACTTTCCATCTGAAAATGCCCCTGCCCCGGAAAAACCTGACGTAATGTTACAGTGTGGCTTACATTTTAAACATTTTCCTAATTTAGGAGATACGCATTTACGTTCTTCAATACGCTTTCCTTCTTCAATTAGTAAGATGTTACCTGCTTTTCCAAGCCGCACAAGCTCTAGGGCGCAGAATACTCCACTTGGCCCCATTCCGATAACAATTGTGTCATACCTAGTATTCATCCTTTTTTACCTCCTATAAAAATAAATTTTAATTGTTAGTTTCTATTATGTGTCTATCTAGGAGTTTAGCTTTGCTAAATAAACATACAATATGTTACATTATATTACATTTTAAACTTTATGTCAATCTAATTATGTACTGATATTATTTATATAATCGTTTTTTATTAAAACAGATGAAAAATCTATTTAATATTGAACTCCACTAATTTCTGAGATATATTCTTCATAATCTGGTGCATATTTTCTTATTATTTCATAAAATCCCTTAGAATGTGTTTTATATTTTAAATGGCAGAATTCATGTAATACTATATAATCTATAATTTCTGCTTTATATTTTACGATTTCTGGATTAATCACAATCGTTTTATCTTGCATACATTTTCCTAATGTATTGCTCATTTCTTCTATTTTGTAATCTTCTGGTGCAAATCCTAATAAAATTCTTGTTTTTTCCATTGCGCGTTCCACTTCTCTTTGTGCAATTATATTGTATATTTTATCTACCAATATTTTCAATAACTCTTGTTCTTGCACTTTTTTATATTTATTTGGAAGTTCGATTTTAATAACACCTTCTTCAATATCTACTGTTAATGTTTTGATATTTTTATAACGTATATTAATTGCAAAATCTTCTCCTAATATTTTTATAATTCCTGTATTAATATAAGCTTCTTTTTTTCCTTCATATTCTTTTATTTTTTCTATAATCCATCTCTTCTTTTCTTCTACAATTTCTTGTATTTGATTTCTAGAAAAATACCAAGGTGCACTTACCACTACTTCACCATTTTGTACTGATATATATAAATCATTTTTGATATTCTTATCAATTGTATATGTAATAACTCCACTTTTATTTTTAAAAAATCCCATTTTCAAAACCCCTTCCAATACCAAAAATATGTTCTCGAACTTTCGTTTGTTTTATTCTATCTTTTTATTTTGATTTTGTCAATAGATTTTTTAAAAAAATATAAAATTTTTGTTCGCTTTTTGTAAGAAACAAAAAATCCGCTATTTTAACGGATTTTTTAAATACTCTTCTATTTATTCCTCTATAAATTTTGCAATGTTTTTTTGTTTTCTTTTTCTAATTGTTTTAGGCTCTTTTTTGGTGTAGGTAAATCTTCTGGCATAGTACCCCCAAGTTCTTTTATTGTATTTCTTATTTTATAACCAACTTCATAATGAGTGTCATTAGCTTCTTTTTCTGTTTGTATATTATCTCTTTTTAATTTTTGCTCTGTTTGAGAAATTCTAAATAAATTTGCAATCAGCTCTTCACTTCCCATATTATCTAAAATATCTTCTCTATACCTTAGACCTTTCCTTTTAGCAATATCATCAGCTGTCTCACCATTATATAGTCCTTTATATCCAGAATTGTGGAATCTGTCAAAATTTTTAACTCCTGCTTTTTTCGCAGTTTGATTCAATGAATAATTTCCTTTCTTCGTTAAATTTCTTTGATAAAATCTCTTTTCATCTTCTGTTAATGAAGTATATTCTTTTTCGCTAATTTCTTGCTTTCTCGTTTGAATGGCAAAATAGGTTTGTGCAAGGGCAATCACTTTTTTTCTAGAATCTCCATTTTGTGCTATTAAATAACATGCATAACGAGTTAGTTTATAGTCTTTAATCGCTACTTCCGCATTATTAGCGCGTTTTGACAACTTGTCAGCGCCGACAAAATGTTCAAACACACTGACATCACTATTTTTGCAAGATTCTTTTGCTTTATTTATTACATTCTCAAATTTTCTCCATTCTTTATAATCTAAAACCACTTGTAATTCTCTAGCATACCAATATTCGACTCCATTTTCATCCGTGTGTCTAATATCTTCGAAACTTTGATTCATATCATTTTCATTCTTATCTAGTTCTCTCATTAAAAACCATCTTCTTTTTTATTATTTAGTATTTTACTACAATATTAAATAAGTTTCAGTTTACGCAAAAACTTTTGTTTGTTTTATTTTATCTTTTTATTTTCATTTTGTCAATAGTTTTTATAAAAGAATATAGAATTTTTGTTCGCTTTTGGTAGAAAACAAAAAATCCGCTATTTTAACGGATTTTTAAATATTCTTCTAATATTTTTATATCTCTTTTTGCCACAATTTTAGTAGAATACAAATTAGTATATTTAGATGCTAATAGACCATCATAATTTTCTTTCATCTTTTTTAACGCTTCTTCCGGAGTCATCCATAATCTTTCTCCACCTTCATCTTGTTCCATTTTCGTCAATTCTAAATTTTCCAACTTTTTAATTACTCTTCCTACAAATACATAAGAGGTTTGAATATAATTTGATTTTGTCTTATATTCTTCCGTATACCCCAAACAGCTTATAATTTGAACCTCACATCCAACTTCTTCTCTTACCTCTCTTATAAAAGCCTCTTCAAAACTTTCATTTTCATCTAATCCTCCACCAGGCAATTTGTATTGATTTTTATTCTTCTTATAGAATACCGCCATATTTTCATCGTTATCTAATACAATTCCCCTTGCTGCCTTTCTATGAAAAGGATTATCCATAGGAACCTTTTCTTCTCCAATATCTTCATCTGTAATTTTTGCAATTAGTTTCATTTTATTTCACTCTTTTCTATCTGATTTTTAATTATTTCTTTTATTATATTTTTAATGAATTGTAAAAAATGAATAGTTAATAATGAATAATACATAAGTGCTCTTATACTTATTCCAAAATCATTCACTATTAACTATTCACTCTTCATTATTCACTGCGACTGCTAAGTCGCACTTATGGTGCCCAAGGCGGGACTCGAACCCGCATGGTTTCCCGCACGATTTTGAGTCGTGTGCGTCTACCAGTTCCGCCACTCGGGCATATTTTTGTACCTAAAGTATCTTACCATATTATAAAGAGCCAGTCAATACTGGCTCTTTCTTTTTTTCTAATTTTTGTATGTTAGTCAATGATGTGAAACAAATTAATATGCTATTCTCGTAATATATTGAATTTGTTTTATCATTTTTATGCACACATTAACTCAGCTCGCTTTTCTTTTGGCGTTAAATAGCCTAAAACAGCCATTGGTATCCTATTAGATCTTTTTAAATATGCTGCACCTTGCTTTCTTAAATCTTCTAAACTGTAAAATGTAAGCCAACTGTAAAATCTTTCATTATCATTTCTATGACTTCTTTCTACTTTTCCATTATGTTCTGGTGTTCTTGGTCTTATTTTATGATGCTTTATATTTAAGCTATTTAATAACGTATCCATTGGATGTTCTTTCTTTATTTCTGCTTGATTATAACTAAATTCTATTCCATTATCTGTTTGAATTTCTTTTGCTTTATATCCATAATATTCAATACACCTTTGTATAAAATCCACCGTATTCATTGGTGTATGTTCTTCATACCAATATAAAAATCTTTCTCTACTTGCTTCATCTATACATGTATATTGATAATATCTTATATCTTTTGGTAATCCTTTTACCTTACATTCCATTGGCACATATTTTACATCTATTTGCCATTTTTCTCCGATTTGTTTTGGTGTATGGTATTCTTTATTATGTCTTCTGCTTGTTCCTGTTATTTCTGGTTTATTGTAATAACCTATTGTTCTTAATATTCTGTATAATGATACTGCTTTCCTTGAATACCCTTTATTTATTTTTAATTTATACCATATTTCATTTAATGTTATATGTGGATTTCGTCTTATTAAATCTTTTATCCATTTTATTTCTATTTCTGTATGAGCTGTTGGATGCTTACTTAATGGTCTATGACTTTTATCTGTTAGACTTTCTTTGCTACCATCATATTTCTTATTCCATCTCCATAATGATGTTCTTGATATGTGATATTTTCTACATACATATTCTATATCTCCGCAATTTCTGTACATTTCAACTGCATATATTCTTGTTTTTAATTCATGTGGTAAATATCTTTTTGCATTTTCGTTTTTTTGTGTTATAATATCCATAAGTGATTCAAGTCCTTTCGTATAATTTGTTTTTCGACAATTCAATTATACTACTTGAATCACTTTTTTTCTACTATTTTTGTTTCACATCAATTGTAACACTACAGGCTCTTTCTTTTTTTCTAATTTTCTTTTAAAATTTCTTTTTTAAATGAGCTTCCTTCTAACTCTTCCATATTAAATATATCTAATATCGTTGCTGATATGTCTGCATATGTACTACGAATTCCTAGATTGATGTTTTCTTTTACTTGTTCTCCATAAACTAAAATTGGTATATATTCACGGTCATGGTCTGTACTTGGCGTTGATGGATCATTTCCGTGGTCTGCTGTTATTACTAGTATATCGGTTGGTTTCATTTCGTTCATAATTTCTAGTAATTTGCTATCGAAATATCCTAGTGCCTCGGCATATCCTTGGATATTATTTCTATGTCCATATAACATATCAAAATCCACTAAGTTGGTATAAATAAGTCCTTGTGTATCTTTCTTAATTTCTTCTATGGTTCGTTCAATTCCATCTGCATTCCCCTTGGTATGAATCATTTTGGTCATACCACGTCCTGCAAATAAGTCTTGTATTTTTCCAATTGCAATTACTTCTTTTCCATTTTCTTTTATGACATCTAACATCGTTCTACCAAAAGTTTCAGATTCGAAATCTTTTCTGTTATAGGTTCTTGTAAAATTTTCTGCTCTATCTCCTACAAACGGTCTTGCAATTACAGTTCCTACATTGTATTCTGGCTTATTTAAAATTTCTCTTGCTACCTTGCAGATTTCATATAGTTTTGGTACTGGTATTACCTCTTCATGTGCTGCAATTTGAAACACACTGTCTGCAGATGTATAGATAATAGGATAACCAGTTTTTATATGTTCTTCTCCGAAACGCTTTAAGATTTCTGTACCAGAACCCACTTCATTACATAAAATGCCTTTTACTCCTGATTTTTGGATAAATTCATTGATTAATTCTTCTGGAAATGCATTTGGATATGTTTTAAACCCATTTCTTAGAATAAATCCAGACATTTCCCAATGTCCTACTGGGCTGTTTTTTCCGTACAGATTGTTCTTTGGCTTTTCCATAAGCTCCGAACCGTTTTTTCTTCCTTTGGTTCTTTTACATCAATTCCATCAATGTTATATAATCCTAATTTCTTCATATTTGGTAAGTTTAAATGAGTATTATTGTAAATGCCTCTTAAAGTATTACTTCCCATATCTCCATAATCTGAAGCATCTGGTAATTCTCCAACCCCAAAGCTATCTAATACAATGACAATTGCTCTATTTATCATTCTTCTTCCTTCTTTCTAATATCATATTCATAGACTTTAATTTCCGAAGTTGCCAGTTTAAATTCATCCTCTAAGTTAGTTATTCTAAAACTATCTTTTTGTTTTAAATCCAACTCACATTTTCCTAAATGAATTAGGCACTTTGTTCCTATATCCATTCCTTGTGGCAATGTTTTATTATAATTATCATAATAGATGCTATTTGTAAAATAGATAATTGGCATTTCTTCTTTTATATTAAACCTATACAATTCTATTTTCTTTTCTTGTCCTTTATCTAAAATAGCCTCTTCTGGATTGATATAGCAAATTTGCATTGGTCTTTCTTTAAACCCTTCATTTAGTACACAATACACTGGTATAGAAACAGGAGAAGATGATTTTTCAAAACTATCATATATTTGTTTTAGCACTTCTAACATTTTATCTTTATATTCTTCTAAATTTAAATTTTTCGTAATATCTAAAATTTTAAATTTATCTTTTTTAGACTCTCTATGTTTTTTTCCTGCCAATAACTGTATTTTTGTATTATCTTCTGCGACATTTCCAAAGAAATCAAAATTTTCTTTATTAAATAACATTCTTTCTTCTTGTGCTTGCTCTTTTAAATCTTCTAAACTTTTTTGGAATGCCTCTTCATTTTCATAATTATTTAGTATATCTAACAACTCTGTTGTAGCAATATAAATAGCATCTGTTTCCTCTTTTGAAAAAAGAGCTCTTTGTTTTTTATCAATTAATTTTCCGATTTCTTCTAAGTCTTCTTTATAATCAAATACTTTCTCTAGTTTATTGTTATCGTTTGTCACTTCTTCTTGTGGTGCTTGTAATAGAGTTTGTTCATCTTTATTTGCAAACTTCCAAAATTCAAAAATACTCTTTTCGTGTTTATCGATTTCTTCAATATATAAACTAGCATTTTCTATTTTTTTCGAAAGTGATAAAATCTTTCTTTTTTGTGCTTCGCTATCTAATTCTAAGTTTTTTACTGTTTGCAAAATATCATCTAATTTTTTAGAAATATCAATAATATCTTCAATGGTATAATATTCTTTATCTATAAATTTTATATAATCTTTTGGGGCTTGTTCTTCTTTGATTTCTCTTGTTTCTTCTTTTTCTTGTTGGTTTATTTTTGTTTTTAAATTTTTCTTTAATTTTTTCGCTTTAAAGAAGTATTTCACTTTGCCAAAAAATGTTTTCTTACATTCTAAATATGTTGCAATTAATCGTTCTTTAGATAAATAATCTTGTTCTTTTTTATAACTTTCTTTTTTTAATTCTTCTAATTCTTTTTCTATTTTTTCCTTTTTCGTTTGTAATTCTTCTATTTTTTGTTTTTCATTTTGATATTCTTTCGAAAGCATTTCCATTAAGCTATCATAAGTAATTTTCTTTTTTTTATATTCAAATTCTAAGAAACCTTTTGTATTTATTTTAGTTGTAAAACTATAGTAGTGAGGAAGCTCTACACTTAAGATAAATAAGGCTTTTAATAGGTTATAAAATTTTAAAGCTTCTTCTTTTGTTTTTAAAACGATTTTATATTCACTTTGAATTTTCTCATAAACTTCCAAAGTACCTACTATTTGAATACTTGCATTACCTGATTTATCATACACTTCATATGTAATTGGCCAGTTTTTTGTAAATTGCCAAAGATATTTTTCAATGTCAGATATTTGTGATTTTTTTAAAATTTCTCCAGAATATTCTTCATGTGAAATTGGTACAAAAAGATACTCTTCTTTTTTTGCTTTTTTAATAAATAGAAAAATGTAGCATATTCTAAATCTTGGGTTGGTACTAGCATAAAATACGTATCTTCTATATCTGAATAATAAATTTGCCATAAATAGTTTCCTTTATATTTAACTAAAAAAGGAATTTGTTTTTGTAAATCTTTTTGTTCTTTTTCTATTTCTTCTATTTTAGATATTTCTACTTCTTTTAACATTTTTAGAAAACTTGTATATTTTAAAATGTTTTCTTCTGATTTTGAATCTAAGTAAGAAGAAATACTATCTGCATTTGCATATTTTTCAGCAATGGTATTTAGCCTATTGCATGGAGTTAGTAAAATTTGTATCTTAGAAATTGGAATGTATTTATATATTTTATAATCATTGTCTTCTACTGTTTTTAATGGTTTATAAGTTAATTTTGGGGATTTACTTAAAAAATCTGGTACATTTTCTAAATCTAAACCAATATATTCTAATTTTGATAATATATCATTTTCCTTCGTATTTTTAGGCATAATATCCTCCTATATTTTACTTTCCTCGTTAGTATATCATAAAAAAATGATTCATACAATTTTATGAATCATTTTTTATATTTTTATTTATTGGATAATTGTGCGATTTTATTTTCGCATCTTGTAATTCTTGCATTATGTGATGCTAGAATTGAATCTTGTGATTTATCCTTTTCTAAACTGACATTTTTCGTTAATATTAATTGTCTCATTTGCTTTTCTTGTTCCTTGCTTATATTGGTGACAATTTTTTCAATAGATTTTGTAGTTTCAATAATAAAATCGGTTGCTTCTTTTATTAATTTTTTATTTTCTGCAATTTCTTCTTTCATAGTCTTTTGTTCTTGTTTCATTTCTTTTTGTTCTTGTTTCATTTCTTTTTGTTCCTGTTTCATTTCTTTTTGTTCTTCTTTGATTTCTGCAATATCTTTCCTCATTTCTGCATGTTCTCTTCTATTTTCTTCTTTCATTTCTCGCATTTCTTGCTTCATTTCTCTCATTTCTGCTTTTGTATCGCGCATTTCTGCTCCGAAATCTTTTAATTGTTCTAAGATTTGAGATAGTATTTTTTCCATATTCTCATTCCTTTCTTGTGTTATTTCTTCTTTTTCCCCCTTGGTTCCTTTCATTAAATACTATCCTCCTTCCAATTTAGATTTCTCCCTATACAAATTAGTATATTATATAGGAAAAAGAAAATCAATACTTTTTTGACAAAAATATTGATTTTCTTTCGACAATTTTCTACAATTTATTTTGCATAATTTTTGATTTCTTCTAGTATTTTTTGAGTAAAATCTGCTACATCCATAGCACCGATATCTCCTTCTTTTCTAGAACGAACTCCGACGGTACCTGCTTCCATTTCTTTTTGTCCTACTACTAACATATATGGAACTTTTTGTACTTGAGCTTCACGAATCTTGTATCCTATTTTTTCATTTCTTTCATCTAATTCTACTCGAATTCCTGCTTTTTCAAGTTCTTCTTTTACTTTATTTGCATATTCCATATGAGCATCTGCTATTGGTAATATTTTTACTTGTACTGGTGAAAGCCATACGGGAAATGCTCCTGCAAAATGTTCTGTAATAATTCCAATAAATCTTTCAAAAGAACCAAATAAAGCTCTATGGATTAAGATAGGTGTTTTCTTCTCTCCATCTTTATCAATATAAGATAGATTAAATCTAAGTGGTAGTTGGAAGTCAACTTGAACCGTTCCCATTTGCCACTCTCTTCCTAAGCAATCCTTCATTTTTATATCGATTTTTGGTCCATAAAATGCTCCATCGCCTTCATTAATTCTATATTGGTCTTTTCCGCATAATTCATCTAGTACTTCTCTTAAATTTGCTTCTGCCTTATTCCATAATTCAATATCTCCCATATAATCATCTGGTCTAGTCGATAATGTTAATTCAAAGTCTAATCCAAAAATTCCATATAAATATTTTGCAATTTCTATAATATCTTTAATTTCAGAACCGATTTGGTCTTCTGTAATAAAGTTGTGAGAATCATCTTGTCTAAACATTCTTACTCTGAATAATCCATTTAATTGTCCTGATTTTTCGTTTCTATGAATCACATCAATATCATTAAATCTTAGTGGTAAATCTTTATAGCTTCTTAATTTTGATGCAAATATTTTAATCGCATTTGGACAGTTCATTGGTTTTAATGCTTGTTCTTTTCCATCTGAATCAGTTAATACAAACATATCTTCTTTATAGTGATCCCAATGTCCAGAGATTTTCCATAGTTCACTACTATTTAATTGAGGACCAGAAAATTCCATATATCCTCTTTTTTCATGTTCTTTTCTCCAAAGGTCAATTAAAATATTCATCATTTTTAAACCTTTTGGCATCCAATATGCCATTCCTGGTGCTGTTTCATCAAAGAAAAATAAATCTAGTTCTCTTCCTAACTTTCTATGGTCCCTCTTCTTTGCTTCTTCTATCATTGTTAAATAATCATCTAACATACTTGCTTTTGGGAAAGAAATACCATAAATTCTTTGCAAGCTATCTTTTTCTTGGTCTCCTTTCCAATAAGCTGCTGATGTAGATAATATTTTCATTGTTTTTACTTTTCCTGTGCTTATTAAGTGTGGTCCTGCACAAAGATCTACATACTCTCCTTGTTCATAGAACGATATTTCTTCTCCTTCTGGTAATTCTTCGATCAATTCTACCTTATAGTCTTCGTTTTTCTCTTTCATTAGCTTGATGGCTTCTTCTCTTGGTAATGTAAATCTTTTTATTTCTAAATCTTCTTTTATAATCTTATTTGCTTCTTCTTCAATCTTTTTTATATCTTCTTCATCAAATGGTTTTTCTACTTTGAAATCATAGTAAAATCCATTTTCAATTGCTGGACCTATTCCTAATTTTGTATTAGGAAATAGTCTTTTTACTGCTTGTGCCATAATATGTGTTGTTGTATGCCAATATGCTTTTTTTCCTTCTTCTTGGTCAAATGTTAAAATATTAACTGT
Organism: Clostridia bacterium; assembly: GCA_017626365.1. GTDB lineage: Bacteria > Bacillota > Clostridia > TANB77 > CAG-508 > RGIG8482. Next base: position 216,503 of record JAGAIV010000040.1, on the reverse strand, counting down.
TGCATCTTCTTCTAACTTGAATCTTAAATCTTTTACTTCTCCATTTACTTCTGCTGAAGTTGCAACTCTTGCTAATCCTTCGCTAATACTTTTTGCAAGTTCTAAGACTGAAATTCCGTGGCTCTACTTCTTTTATAGAACCATCTTTTAAACTAATTTTTATCATAATTCTTCCTCCTTTTATACGACAAAAACACCCCTAGGTATTTTTATCTTACTACCTAGGGGTGCATATATACACGGTTCCACCCTATTTTTAACTTCATTTTAGATTATAACGGAATCACCGTCTAGTTTTTTTCTAGAAACAATGAGGTAGTTTTTCAAAACCGTTTTCTTGTAATTGCTTACAGCCTATGGCTAATTACTCTCTTTTAAGTAACCTTGTTTTTACTTTGTCTCATTTTTGTTTTTATTATTATATTTATTATCATACTCTCTTTTTTTTTTCTTGTCAATCCTTTTCTATTTTTTTCGAATACAATCTTCTATTACAAAATATCGTAAAAGTCTTTCTTTTTTCCATATTTTGTAGTATAATTGTAGTGTAGGTTTAAAAAGGAGGAATGTTCTATGTGGCAAATATGGTTAATTATTTCAGGTGTATTTTTCGTAATGGAAATGATGACTGTTGGATTTTTAGTATTTTGGTTTGGAATTGGAGCATTACTTACTGCAGTTGTTAGTCTTTTTACCGATAATATTATTATTCAAACAGCAGTATTTGTTATTAGCTCTACCTTATTACTATTTTTAACAAAGCCACTTGTAAAAAAACTTTCTCGTCCAGATAAGGTTCAAACAAATGCATATTCCATTATTGGTAAAAAAGGAATTGTGACAAGAGAAATAAACTCTAAAAAGGGAATCGGTCAAGTAAAAGTTGGTAGTGAAGTTTGGACAGCGAAATCTTCAACTCCTATTTCTGAAGGGACTGAAGTTACTGTAAAAGAAATTGATGGTGTAAAAGTTATTGTAGAACCTATAAAAGAACCTGTTTTAAAATAGTTTTTTATATTTTTAAATTATATATATTATAAAAGGAGGATTTATTATGGCATTTTTAATTATATTACTAGTAATCATATTAATTATTGCATTTAAATCAATCAAAATTGTTAAACAAGCTGAGGTGTACATTATTGAAAGACTTGGTAAATATCATAAAATTGCAGATGCTGGTCTTACCATTATTGTACCATTCATTGACCACGTTAGAAGTGTTGTAAGCTTAAAACAACAAACAATGGATATTCCACCTCAAGGAGTTATTACTAAAGATAACGTTACCATCACAATTGATACAGTTGTGTTCTATAAAATTACAGATCCTGCAAAAGCAGTGTATGAAATTCAAAGTTTGAAAAAAGGTATCGAATACTTAGCTATTACAACAATTCGTGATATTGTTGGTAAAATGGACTTAGATGCAACATTTAGTTCAAGAGACGCAATTAATGATCAATTACGTGTTATTCTAGATGAAGCAACAGACCAATGGGGATGTAAAGTTGACCGTGTAGAAATTAAAGATATTACCCCACCTGCAGACATTCGTGACGCAATGGAAAAACAAATGAATGCAGAACGTAATAAGAGAGCTTTAATTTTACAAGCAGAAGGTGAAAGACAATCTGCTATCACAATTGCTGAAGGTCAAAAAGAAGCTGCTATCTTACAAGCAGAAGCTGACCGTGAAGCAAAAATAAGAAGAGCTGCCGGTGAAGCTGATGCAATCAAAAAAGTAGCTGAAGCAAAAGCAAAAGAAGTTGAAATGATTTACAATGCTATGAAGAAAGCTGCTCCAGATGATAAATTAGTACAACTTAAATCTTTAGAAGCTTTAGAAGAAGTTGCAAAAGGTGATGCTAATAAAGTATTTATTCCTTTCGAAGCAACAGCTGCACTTTCTAGCTTAGGTGCTGTAAAAGAGATTTTTAAAGATGATGAGAAAAAAGCAAAAAAGGATGAAAAATAATATAACTAAAAAAGAAGAAATCTTAAAAGATTTCTTCTTTTTTAGTTTATCTTCATTAATTTAAAATCCAAGTAATCTCCACTTACTAATTTAAATTCTATACCTTCCACATTCCCTTCTATTGCGTCCTTATGCGAATGAGAATGCAGATGTCCATACATGCATTTCTTAACATTATATTTTTTCATTACTTCTACAAATTTTAATTCTGATTTATTTAAAACAGCAGAGTTCGTAATTGGCGGATAATGCATAAATACATATATTGGTTTATCATTTCCAAATTTGTCGATTCCTTCGTTTAAGGATAACTCTAATCTTCCCAGTTCACGGTTTAATATTTTTTCTTCTCCTTCTAAATCATGTAGTGACCATCCTCTTGTTCCTGTTAGAATGATTTCTTCATATAGATAGCTATTATTAAATAAAAAATCAATTGTATTAAAATGGTTTTCCTGTAAGTAGTTTTTCATTTTTGTCATAGTTGTCCACCAATAGTCGTGGTTTCCTTTTAGTAGAATTTTTTTACCAGGTAGTTCATTTAAAAATTTAAAGTCTAAATATGCATCTTCTAGGCTCATTGCCCATGAAAAATCACCCGGTAGTACTACTAGGTCATTTTCTTTTACTTTTTTTAGCCAGTCTTCTTTTATTTTTTGTTCATGATTTTCCCAATTATCTCCAAAAATGTTCATTGGTTTTGGATTTTTGAAAGATAAATGTAAATCCGCTATTACATATATGGCCATAGATTTTTTCCTTTCTACTCTATATGAATCTGCTCCATCTTACTGGCAATTGGACTTTTCACGCTCGACTAAAGCACGCTTAGAAAAGTACAATTGCCACGTGGAACTAATGTATTGCCAAAATTGCTAAATTTTTAAATTTGGGATAGCGTTTAGGGATAGGTCTGAAATGTTTCCTTTTAAGAAGTTGTAGTAGCCTGCGCTTGCTATCATTGCTGCATTGTCTGTGCAAAGTTTTAGTTCTGGATAGAATACTTGTATGCTTTCTTTTTCTCCCATTTTTAAGAAATTTTCTCTTATGTAGAAATTAGCAGACACTCCTCCTGCTAGCGCTAATTTGTTTATATTTAAGTGCTTTAGTGCTTTTTTTGTGTTTGTTAATAACATATCGGTTGTTGCTTTTTCAAAACTTGCACATAAGTCAGCTTTATTTACATCTGGATTTTTATGGTGTAAGTTTAGGACTGCGGTTTTGATTCCGCTAAAGCTAAAATCTAAACTATCTTCAAAATAAGTTTGAGGTAAGTTGATATTTTCTTCTCCCTCTTTTGCAAGTTTATCTATTTTTGGTCCTCCCGGATAACTAAGACCTATTACTCTTGCCACTTTATCAAATGCCTCTCCGATTGCGTCATCACGAGTACGTGCCAATATTTCAAATTCTGTATAGTCTTTTATATGAATAAGATGAGTATGTCCTCCAGAAATAACCAAGCATAAAAATGGTGGTTCTAATTCTGGATGAGAAATATAGTTTGCTGCAATATGTCCTTGTATATGATTAACTCCAACAAGAGGCTTATTTAATGCATATGCTAGTGCTTTTGCATAGGCAACTCCAACAAGTAGAGCTCCTACAAGTCCTGGTCCATAGGTAGGACAAATTGCATCTATCTTATCAAAACCAATTCCTGCCATTTCTAATGCTTCTTTTGTAACTGTTGAAATTGCTTCTACATGGTTTCTAGATGCAATTTCAGGAACAACTCCTCCAAATTGTTTATGAATATCAATTTGAGAATGAATTACATTAGAAAGAACTTCTCTACCGTTTTTCACAACCGATACAGAAGTTTCATCACAACTTGATTCAATTCCTAAAGTGTATATATCTTTTTTCATTTTATCTTCCTTTTCTTTATACCATTGGTATTCCAAATAATAGTCCTATTAATTTAAACAATCCACTTGTTATCCAACTAATAATTGGTGAAATTAATTGTCCTGCAAGTCCTGTTATCCATAGAATTAGAAATGCAATATAAAAATATTTTTCATATCGATCTAACCATTCTTTCACATTGTAAGACATAAAATTTCTAAATATTTTGCTACCATCTAATGGTGGTAGTGGTATTAGGTTAAATATACCTAATCCTACATTTACAACAGCAGCTGATTGAATCATTAGCATAACATAAAACCCAATTTCTGTTGCTAGAAATGTTGGCGCCATTTTGTAGACTGCAAAATAAATAACAGTAAATAAAATTGCTAATATAAAATTCATTGCTGGCCCTGCTACTGATACAATTGCTTCACCAGCAGACATTGAATATTTTCTATCAAAATTTCTCGGATTAATTTGTACAGGCTTTCCCCATCCAACATGTGCAAAAATAAGTAATACAAATCCTACTGGATCTAAATGACTTGTTGGATTTAAGTTTAATCTTCCTTGCATTCTAGGAGTGTCATCTCCTAACTTATATGCCGCATAAGCATGAGCAAATTCGTGAAATGTAATTGCTACAATAACTCCTGGAAGGGTTAGAAGTAAGCTAATTATCTCTAACTTTGACATACTCATAATTCCTAATACAATACTAATTCCTATAATAATATATAAAAAACGTTTATCGAATGAAAAATTAAACATTCTACTCTCCTTTTAATAGATTTTCCTATTTTATCTATTTTAAGCAAGTGGCTTCATTGAAGTGATTTTCAAAAAAACTCAAATACTCTTATTTCTAAGCATTAAATCAGATTGTTTATATAATAAAACTGTAATTTGACTGCTACGCGATTGCATTTATTAAAACTTATTAAGTATTATTTATCCTTTTCTAACTTTTTGGATTCTATCAATAATTTATCAAAATCTGATGTTATTTTTTGTTTTTTATTAAATTTGCAAAGTGCATTTTTTGCACATTGCTTTCTTCTTCTAATTCTTGTTCATCAAATATGTTATTAATATGTCTTGTAATAACAGTTCTATCTTTATCAAATAATTCTGCAATTAATTCTTGTGTTAACCATAAATCATTGTTAATAAGCATTACATTTACTTTTACATCACAATTATCATCTGAGTAAATCAAAAATTCTTTTTTTACTAAATTTTTATCATCCTTTGACAAATTAGCACTTCCTTTTTTATAATATTAAATTGTGTCCCCAATGTAATCTGGCTATCATAAATTGTAATTTATCTTTCTGAATACTTCTTTAAAAATTCTTCTAATTCCGTTTCATTACTAAAAATTTTTTCAAAAATATTATATAATGTATCAGTTGCTTCATATTCGCCTATTGCATAACACTTTTTTCCTAATCCATAAGCAATACCTGATTCAATATGAGCTGCTTTTCCTGCTGGTAAAACCAGTAATAAATTTTCTGAACTTTTTTCTCCTTCTAAATCATTATGAAATAAGTTTAAAACTATATCGCTCTTTAAATTTAATGCTTCAAATTCTTTTTGTTTTTCTTCTGGAGTTTGGTTTTTATTTCCATATCCCCAATTTTCTTCATTTTTTAGAAAGCAATAATAAGAAATTTTATATCTATCAAACAAATCACATATTTTTAATATGTTTTCTTTATTTCTAGCTCTACCTGCTATAAAAAATTCATATTTATTCTTCATATAAACTACCTCCTCTACAAATTACTCGTATTTATGTCATTTAATATTTGCTAAATTGTACTGTTATTTTACTGCTACCAACTTAAAATTTATAGAATTTTAGTAAATTTTAATCAATCGAAAATTGACAAATTTACTCATTTCACAGCACTTTTAAATTGCTATTAAAACTTATTAGGACTCTTTAATAGGTTTCATTGAGTGATTTTCAAAAAGCTCAAATACTTTTGGTTTTAAGTATTAAATCAAATTGTTTATATAACAAAACTGCAATTTGACTGCTACGCCACTAAATTTATTAGACTTCATTAAAACTTATAAAAGCTTAATCTTTATTTAGGTGTTTATAAAAACTTTGCTTATATTCTTCGATTTTTTCTTTATCAACTTTTCCAATTTTAAAAATTATTTGCTCATTTAATATTTTATATACTACATCTGTTTTGACTATACTATCTTTATGTAAATTATTATTCTCATCTTTTTCTAATAATACATTACTATTAAATTTCAACTTATCTAAATTAGAAGATATAAGCATACCAAAATTTTCAATTGGTACAGCTGTATTATCTTGGTCAATTATTACAAAGAAATGATTATTACCTACTTTTCCATCAGGATAACTATATTCTTTAACAAAAACAATATCTCCAATTTCATAATTATTGTATTGCTTACTATCTTCTTTTAAAACATTCTCTAACTTTCCTTCATGCCATTCATCTTCTACTGGATACTCTTCAAATGCTTCTTTTAAATCTTTAACTTTATTATATTTATAAGCTGTTTTTAAAAAATCGCTTAATTCTTCTTTCATAAGAACACTCCCTTTCCTAATATTTCTTAAAGTTGGTTCTTACTCCATTTATTGCTACATTTAATTTACATTTATAAATTGGTCAGTAATATTTAATTTATTTTCTAAAATCATTTTTACCTCCTAAAGGCAATATATTTTATCTTTCTTCATCCCCATAATACGATGGTACTTGAACTTCTTTTATTTCATCATATGAACTTGAATTCATAAAACGTTTATATGATTCTAAATCTTTATTTTCTTTATATATCGAATAATCTTCTATTGCGTTCATTCTTTCAGTATCTGTCACTTCTCCATTTTTTAATCCATTCTTAAATTTTCCTAATTCTAAAGATTTTAGAAATTTTTCTCTATTATTCTTTGTTTTAACCTTTCTATTATTAAATCCTATACTGCAATTTGACTGCTACTGGAAAAAATTTATTAAAATTTATTAAAACTTATTAATTTTTTCTTATAATTTTATATTCTCCAAAACAGTTGTTATAAGTGGCTTTTAGCCGTTATTAGAACTCTATTTAAATTTATTATATTTTAGTAAATGTTTTAGTTTAGTGGTTTCATTGTTGGAAATAGTAATACATCACGGATGGATGCTGAATCGGTTAATAGCATAATTAATCGATCGATTCCCATTCCTAATCCTCCTGTTGGAGGTAATCCTATTTCTAGTGCTTGAACGAAGTCTTCATCCATCATGTTTGCTTCTTCGTCTCCTGCTTCTCTTGCTTCTACTTGTTTTTTAAATCTTTCATATTGGTCAATTGGGTCATTTAGCTCTGAGTATGCATTTCCATATTCTCTTCCACCAATAAATAGTTCAAATCTTTCTGTTAAGCGTGGATCGGATGGTTTTCTTTTGGTTAATGGCGATACTTCAACTGGATAATCACATACAAATGTTGGTTGTATTAATGTTTCTTCAACATATTCTTCAAAGAAAATATTGATGATATTTCCTCTTGTTTTCTTGATATCATCTACTACTAATTTTCTTTCCTCAGCAAGTTTTATAGCTTCTTCGTCTGTGTTTATTTGGTTAAAGTCTATTCCTGTTACTTCTTTAATAGCATCAATCATGGTAATTCTTTTCCAAGACGGTGTTAAATCGATTTCTTGCCCTTGATAGGTGATTTTTGTTGTTCCTAGGATATTTTTCGCAATGGTAGATACCATTTCTTCTGTAATATTCATCATATCGTTATAGTCTTCATAGGCTGCATATAATTCCATAGATGTAAATTCTGGATTGTGTTTTAAATCCATTCCTTCGTTTCTAAATAATCTACCAATTTCATATACTTTATCAAATCCACCTACAATTAATCTTTTTAAATATAATTCTGGTGCAATTCTTAAATACATATCGATATCTAACGCATTATGGTGAGTAACAAATGGTTTTGCTGTTGCACCACCTGCAATTGTATTTAGAATTGGTGTTTCTACTTCCATATATCCTTTTGCATCTAAGAAATTTCTCATTTCTTTTATAATTCTACTTCTTAATTCAAAGGTTTTCTTTACTTCTGGATTTACGATTAAATCAGTATATCTTTGACGATAACGTAAATCTGGGTCTTTTAACCCATGGAATTTTTCTGGAAGTGGTCTTAATGATTTTGAAAGTAGTGTTACTTCTTTCGCATGTACGGAGATTTCTTCGGTTCTGGTTTTAAATACAAAACCAGTAATTCCAATAATATCTCCTATATCATAGGTTTTAAATGCTTTATAACTTTCTTCTCCTAAATCATTAATACTTACATAACTTTGAATTTTCTCATCACAATCTTGAATAGTACAAAAAGAAGCCTTTCCCATAATTCTTTTAGCAATAATTCTTCCTGCTACCGTTACATCTTTTTGGTCAAAATTTTCAAAATTTTGTTTAATTTCTCCTGCTGTATTAGTTCTATTAAATTTAGTAATTTCAAATGGATTTTTTCCATTTGCTTGTAACTCTTCTAATTTTTCTCTTCTTACTTGCATTAGATGATTAATATCTAACTCTTGTTCTTCTACTTGGTTATTTTGATTTTCACTCATTTTATTCCCTACCTTTTTTATCTTTTATGATATCCTATTATACCCCAAACTTGCCAGAATGTAAACCTTTATTGATAAATTTTAAATTGTTTTTAAAACGGAGAAAGCAAGGAGTGTAAATCCTTACTTCTCCTTGCTTATTTGCAACAGAAATATTGATTTCCTATATGAGCATAAGTTTCAGAACCTTGCTCAAATTCAGCTTGATAAATCATGTTACTAGGTCCTATTGGGCCATTATCAATAAGTTCTTGTGCCCACTCGATAGTCTCTTGAGGAATCTTCTGATTTAAGTTTTCAATGCAGGCATATTGTCCAGGAGCATATATCACTTCTGCAATTGTTGTGTCTCCTAAATAGTGCATATTGCGACGATTTAGTATAACACTTCCAGCTAACATATGTGCCATTTTTGCTTCTTCATAAGATAGTTTCTTACGAAGTATGCCTTCCTCTGCATGCATCACTCTTGCAAGTAACATCACATCAGATTCTGAAGTCTGTTGCACTCTTTGCTTCTTTTCTTCAGCTTTCGCTTTTTGTATTGCTAATTCTTCTGCTTTTGCCACCTCAAGGTCTTCTTCATAAATTGAAGTAAAATTACTCCAATCCATTTCAGGCTCCGGAATTGGTTCAACCTTAACTTCTGGCACTTCTGCTTTAACTTCTTTTAGTTCTATTGGAAATGCTAAAATTGTTATTGCAAAGACCATTGCTAAGATTATTATTCCTTTCTCAAATCCTGTTTTCCGATTTTTCTTTCTTTTTCTGTTCATTGTTGTTAATCCTCCTAATGTTTTTATATAAATATATCGGCCTCTCCTTTTAGGTTCCTATAAAATGAACCATTTTTTTGCCAAAGGTAATTGCCATTCTTACCTCATATTATACCACTTTCTTAACATAAAGTCCATTTTAACCCCTTTACTTGCCATTTCTTTCAAATTATGGTAAACTAAATATAGTTTAAATAAATATCACTACATAAGGAGGTCTTGCAATGAAATTAGAAAGAACATTTAAACAGGGAGAAATTTTCGAAGATATTTTGCCGGAAATTCTCCACGCTTTTAGCGAACATCCTGAAGAAGAATCAGTAGAGCTTAAAGATGAATCAGGATATTGGTATCGGTTAACGCCTTTTGATATTAAGGTATACCAGTTACTTAATACTTCTGAATTAAAAGACATGTTTATTGGTATATTGTTTGAATATCAGTCCTGTATCACAAAGAATACACCTAATTTTTTTGTTGGCGAAATAATGGGATATTACAACGATCTTCGTTTACAGGAGCGGATGAAGTACAACAATGAACTTGCCAAAAAATATGTTTCTCGAAAGAACAGCCAAAAGAACAACCAGTAGTGATGAAGAGCGCCACAGCTTTATCGTGGCGCTCTTTTTATATGTTATTATTTCTTAACTCTTTCGCATGTTCTAAAGCAATATCAGTTACTTCTCCACTTGCAATTCTTGCAATTTCTCGAATGGCTTCTTCTTCGTCTAATAATTTAATATTTGTTTTCGTTGTTTCATTTACTACATTTTTGCTTATATAATAGTTATAATCTCCTTTTGCTGCAATTGGTGCTAAGTGTGTTACGCATAGTACTTGATGATGTTTCGCAATTTGTTTCATTTTGCTTGCAACTCGGTTAGCTGCTACTCCGCTAATTCCTGTATCGATTTCATCAAAGATTAAAACTGGCACTTTATCTACATTTGCTAACACATTTTTAATTGCGAGCATAATTCTTGACATCTCTCCACCTGATGCAATTTTTATTAGTGATTTATAATCTTCTCCTGTGTTTGTTTTAATTAGAAACTCTACTTTGTTTAAGCCATTTTTGTTAAATTCTTTTTTCTCATCAAAAAGAACTTGTATTTCAAAACTTGCATTTTTCATTTCTAAGTCTTGTAATTCTTGGCTAATTTTATTGGATAATACCTTTGCATTTTCTTTTCTTATATCATCCATTTTCTTAGAAAGTAAATACATATCGTTTTCTAATTGCTCTATTTTTTGTTTTAAACTATTTCTATATTCTTCTAAATTTTCAATTTCGTTTATTTGGTTTTCTACTTCTTTTTTATAATTTAAGATTTCTTCTATGGTATTACCATATTTTCTCTTTAAAGAAAATATTAAATCTAATCTTTCCTCTACCTTTTGTCTTTCTTCCTCATCAAAATCAACATCTTCTTTTAAGCTTGATACATCTCTTGATAATTCTTGTAAATCATAATAAATGCTTTTTAAATTATTTAATTTTTCTTCATAAGAATTATCTAAATTCTCTATTTTTTCCAATGCTCTTACTGCTTTCGAAATCGAATCAATCGCATTTTCTCCAATTTCTATATCTACCTCATTTAATCCTTCTGAAATTTTTTCTGAATTTAACATTCTAGTTCGAATACTATCTAATTGCTCTTCTTCTCCTATTTTTAAATGTGCCTCTTCTATTTCATTTAACTGGTATTTTAATAAATCTAATTTTCTTTGCTTTTCTTTATCATCCCCATAGTTTTCCTTTAGTTTTGCTCTTGCATCACAATATTCTTCATATTGTAATCGATATTTCAATTTTATATCTTCCATACTTTTTCCGTGAGAATCCATCTAAATATTGTATATGTGAAGATACTTCTAATATCGTTTGGTTATCTTGTTGTCCATGAATATCAATAATATCTTTCATAAAGTCTCTTAATTCATTTACCGTTACCATTCTTCCATTAATTTTGCACAAATTTCTACCATTAGTGTATATCTCTCTTGAAACAATAATATTTCCATCAATAGCATTTGGATGACTTGGTAAATATAAACATAGTTCTACAAAAGAATGGTCTTGTCCTTTTCTTATCATTTCTTTTGAAAATCTTCCTCCTGCAATAATCGATAAGGAATCAATAATTAATGTTTTTCCAGCTCCTGTTTCTCCTGTTAAAACATTAAATCCTTGATTTAAGCTGATACTTATATCATCAATAATTCCAATATTTTGAATATGTAAATTAGATATCATATCTTTTACTCCTTTTTCTTTAATTCCTTATGTGCTATTTCTACTATCTGTTTTACCTTTTCTCTTATTGAAAAAAGTTCGAAATTTGATTTGTTCTTTTTTAAGTATAATAAATATTCTATGTTCCCTGCTGGTCCTTTGATAGGTGAATAATCTAATCCGATGATTTCAAATTGCAAACTACTTGCCAATAACATAATTTTTTCAATCACTTTTGCATGTACCTTTTTGTCTTTTACTACCCCATTTTTATTAATAAACTCTTTTCCTGCTTCAAATTGTGGTTTAATTAAAGTAACCGTTTCACCTTTTTCTTTTAACAATTCATAGGCTTTATCTAATACTTGTGTTAGTGATATAAAAGAAACATCAATAGATATAAAATCTACTTTTTCAAACTCATCTATTTTTATTTCTCTAATATTGGTTCCTTCTAAATTAACAACTTTCTCATTTTCCTTTAAACTTTCTGCTAATTGATTATGCCCAACATCAACAGCATACACTTTTTTAGCACCATTTTGTAACATGCAATCTGTAAAACCACCTGTTGATGCTCCTATATCCATACATACTTTTTCTTGTAAGTTAATTTTAAAACTTTTTATTGCCTTATCTAGCTTTAATCCTCCACGGCTCACAAAAGGAAGAACCTCTCCTTTTACTTCAATATTACACTCTTCATCTATTTGTTTTCCTGCTTTTTCTACTAACCTTCCTTCTACAAGAACACACCTATTTTCGATTGCATATTGGGCTTTTTGTCTTGAACTAAAATATCCTTTTTTTACTAATATATTATCTATTCTATCTTTCATAATGCCTCCTAATTCCAGCAAATTTTTGTTCGTATTTATTATATCGTATTTTTTTGTTTTGTCAAGTGTTTATATGCTTTTTTTACATTTCTTGCAATCACCTTTCCTTCACTATCTATTTTTCCATATACAAATACTGTATTGTCTTGTTCTAAGTATCGATACATGAGGTCTGCTATTTCATCATATCCTATTATTTCTATTTTCGATTTATTCTTTAATTTTATATAACAACTCGCTTTTGAAATATGTTTTCCTTTGTAAATAAAATTAAATTCTATTTTGCTTACCACTTCTCCTATTATAAATACTTCATTCATCCTTTTCTTTCCTTTTTCAATTTATAATGCAAAATACGTATATTCCGTTACTTTGTAACTTACTAATACATATTTTACTTGATACTTTTTACCTTTTTATGTGATTTTTGTCACTAGGAGGGAATAAATGTCTTTAATACTAATACCATTTCTGGATATCTTCCTTAAAATATATCATCTGAATTTGTATTAGAGTGGAACGGAAACCGATGTTATCATTGGCATTGGTCGTACTATTGTTATTACGGTTTGCTGCTGGATTATTGCCGGCATTGTTGTTGTAATTGCCTCCACGTTTCGTGCAAGGATTACTCGTATTGCTATAAACCTTTTCATTTATCCCCAATTTATTCTGTTTTGAACAATTTGTTTGTTAATTGTTTTACGTCTGCATATTGTATATAGCCAATATGTCCACATAAATATTTCTTAGCTTCCTTACTTGTTAATTTACCTGTTCTAATTTCATATTTTATTTTACTTTTTTCTTAGCAACTAAAACAGAGAGATTACTGGTAATCTCTCTGTTAATTTTACGTATTTCCAATTCGTAAAATGACGACTTCGTCATTCTACCCTACTATGTATCTCTACTACTTCTTGTAGTTTTCTCGTATCTTCTTCAGCGCTCAGTGCTACAAATATAAAGTGGAACGGAAACCGCCGTCATCATCGGCATAGGCATCGGTCGTACCACCGTTAGGACGGTGAGCTGCTGGATAATTGCCGGCATTGTCGTCGTAACTGCCTCCACGTCTCGTGCAAGGATAGCCCGTACTGCTACAAACCTCTGTAGTCCATTCGTCAACATTTCCTCCCATATCATAAATGTTACATGGATGTGCTGTATCATATCCCGTTGTAGTTGGTGCTGATTGATCATAATATCCTCCAACACTGTTCGTTGGATAAGTACTATTTTGTGTTTCAATAAATTTCAATGCCGTATCCCATGCATAACTACTACATAATCTACTTATTACTGCATCATTATCACTATACATACTTTCTGCTACTTCACTCGCTTTATCTCTTGTGATATAATTCCATACTTGTTTCCCTTTCTGTACCACTGCTGTTCCATTACTATATCCTGTCCAATTTGTTTCTTTATTACTATTACTTGTATTTACAGTTGAATCATATCCTATAACCCCTACTTCATATCTTCCTATATAGTATCCTTTATATGTGTTTACACTATCTAATTCTGTTCTCGTTGCATCTATGCTTGGCATTGCTTCTGTACAATAAAAAGAACCTCTAACTATTTTGTAACTATTTGTTGTGCTATCCAGTTCCCCTTTTGTTTGTGAATAACTCCAACTATCACTTGAAAATGCATAACGGTCATAACTATATGATGTTGTATCATCTACCGGCACCCATACATATTCATTTCCATTTGTTAGAGTTGGTGTTCCATCTGCTTTTGTTGTTGTATCTTTTATTACAAATCCCGTAGATTTTGTTCCTTCTGTATGCGTAAATCCTTTTGGTACTGGTACTCCATCTACCATTGTATATTTAGGTTCTGGTCCGTTATTTCCTCCTAATCCATTGATTATATTCTCCGCTTGGTTTGTGAATTCTGCTAATTGCGTTTGTTCATATTCTGCTGCGTTTGTGTAGTTTTTTCCTGCCTCCTGTGCTCTTTTTAATATTCCATCTTGCCCTATTGTTAAGTTAATTGTTATTCCTGCTAGTATTAGTAATACAATAATTGTAATAACTAATGCGATTAAGGTTATACCTTTGTTTTGTTTTAATTCTCTCATTTTTCTTTTGCTCCCTTCTTGTATTTTTTCCTTTTTATTATTTTCCTTTTTTTCATAAATATGTACATTTCTTCTGTTTTTATTTAAATAACAACAGATTTGTTATTTAAATCTTATTTCGTTTTCAATGTACATATTTACTTATGTTATTATTTTATATTCACATATGATACTTTGTCAAGAGGAAATTTCACTTTTACAATTTACAAAAAAATTCCCATGCCAATTACTAGTTGGCATGGGGTGGAGATTTCTTTACTGCTTTATCTTGAGTTCGAACTTAAGAATTCCGTTGTCATTAAGAGTACAACTTGCTTCTGCATCCTCAAAGACTGCTTCTGCTGCCTCTTTTGCTAGGCTTTCTACGCTTTCATTATAAACGTCGTGATAATTCAACTCCTGGATTGCTTTAAGTTCTTCCTCTTTTAAAGGAAAACTCCCAGCGACTTTACTTTCTTTGATAAGCTGGTTTTTTTCTTCAAGGGAAAAGGCATACCCTTGAAATGGTTTCTTAAGAAGCTCTACTAAATTCTTCTTCAGTTCTTCTACTTCTTTTTCTGCAACTTTTCTTACTTCTTGTAATTTCATATTTTTTCTCCTTCTGCCTATTACAGGTTGATACTGCTAACCTTTATAGGACTTTTTACAATTTTTAAGTTACTTCTATTATACCACTTTATGTTACTTTTTGCAATTTTCATCTTTAGTGAGTAATATTTCATTTCATGCCAGTTGTATTTTTATGTAAATTTTGATATAATATTAATTATAAAGCTTTTGAACTTTTCATAAAGGAGGAAAATATAATGGAAGAAAGAAATGTATTAAAAGAGCAACAACAAATTGCTTTTCGGTGTTTTGTAAAAGATACTGAGAAGTTAATTAAAGCACTAAACTCCGGGTATAGCCTTAACGAACTTTCAACTGATTGTACAGTTGTATGTGGATATGAGAATTGTACCGACGGATATGAAAGTGGAGTCTGCAACATGAATCGATGGATTCATCTTCTGTTAGAAGCAGCTGAGGAAGAACTTATTCCTACTTCTATCATCACTTTCTTGGAGTACATTTATGAGCCTGTAAATCCTCATAAAACATTTATATCTAGATTAAAACATATCGGACTGAGATTTCTTTTCTTAGACTTCGAATGTGTAAAATCTAAGATAATTGAGGATTTAACCGACGGTTTCTGTCTTCACAACATCATAATGGATTCGGAAAGTTTTGAAGATGCAAAATCTCTTCATGGCTGGGCTACGTTTCTTGCAAAAGCAGAAGTACAAAATCTAATTCCCGGTGGCGATTTGTTGGATTTCTTAAATTTCATTTAAGTTTTCCGAGCAAAAAAGAACCTCATTGCTAAGTGTATTTTACTTGCAATAAGGTTCTTTTTCTATGCTTTATTTGCTCCACCCTTATCTCTTCACTCTTGCCGTAAGGCAAGTTCTGGTGACCCCTACGGGAATCGAACCCATGATTCAGCCTTGAGAGGGCTGCGTCTTAACCGCTTGACCAAGGGGCCATTTTAGTACCTACATAGGATACCATGTTTTTTCATTTCTGTCAAATACATTTTTTCAAAATTTCTTCTAGTCTCTCCTTTTGGTCAGTTAGATACAAATATCCAATTAATCCTTCAAATGCTGTAGCGTACATATAATCTGCCACATTTGCGTTTTTGGGTAAATGATGATTCTGTGTATTTCTTGCCCTTCTTACAATATTTTGTTCTTCTTCATTTAATTCTGGCATAAGACCTTCTAGTATTCTAGCTTGTGAAGCAGCTTTTACGTATTGAATCGATTCTATATGTAATTTATGGGGATTTAGCTTCGTTGTACTTACTAGATACGTGCGAATATATAATTCATATACCGCATCTCCCACATATGCCCACACAAGTGGAGACATTAAATTAACTTCTTCTTTTTCTTTCTTTTCAAAAGCATCTAAAATTGTTTCCAACTCTTCCTCCTACTTTACTTTTTCAAGTGTAATTCTGCCCATTTTTCCACTTCTAAAGTCATCTATTATAATACCAGCAATTTTTTCTTCGTCCACATATCCACCAGAAACAATTGCTCCTCTTTTTTTAGCAATTAAATTCATCGTTTCCACAATTTGTTCATTTGGATTTTGCACATTTTCTCTTATATTGTTGATATCTTCTTTTGTTAATTTATATCTTTGTAATAATCTTTCTTCTTCCTCTTCTAATAATTTTTTAACAAGATAAAAGGCAATTTCTGTTTTTTCTAAAATTTCATCTTTAATCGTTCCGGTAAAAGATAAATTTAGTGCTACTTCTTCCGATTCGAATTTAGGCCATAAAACACCTGGTGTATCTAATAATTCAATATTGTCTAATACACGAATCCATTGTTTTTGTTTCGTAAAACCTGGCTTATTTCCAACTCCTGCAGAAGTTTTCTTTGAAATTCGATTAATTAAAGAGGATTTACCTACATTTGGAATTCCTAAAATCATAACACGAATGGATTTTCCTACTCTTCCCTTATTTGCCATTTGTTCTAAATCTGTTTTAGACATATCTTTTATACATCTAATTAGTTCTTGCACTCCCGCTCCAGAATTAGAATCTGTTAAAATTGCTTTTACTCCATTTTTTGCAAAATATTCTACCCATTTATGATTTTCTTTTTCATCTGCCAAATCACATTTATTTAATAATACAATTTTCTTTTTATCACCTATAATTTCACGAATATCTGGATTTTGGCTTGAAATTGGTATACGAGCATCTAATAACTCTATTACAATATCAATCAATTTCAAATCTTCTATGATTTGCCTTTTGGTTTTAGCCATATGTCCTGGATACCAATTTATATTCATACACTTTCTCCTTCTAGTAATTACGATATTGATTCTGATCTGCTCTTTCGTCTATTTTACGATCATATTCATCATTTTTATAAAACCAATCTGTTTTTTTATCAACTGGATGATTAGTTCTATTTTTATCAATTAACAAATTAAAAAATACTGCAAGTGGCAAAACAACTCCTATAAAAGATGCCAATGCATTTGAATAATCTGTTATAGTGGTAGTTCCTCCTATAATTCCCATTACAATATTATATAAGTCCACTCCAAAATATAAGCCATATGATACTAAATAAATAATTGCTCCAATTAACATTCTTTTTCCTACAAATGCAATTCCTACCATGGTAACAAATAGCAATATAATTTCCATATTCATATTCATTGGAACAAATCCAATATCTACACCAATGCTTGCTGTAAATGCTACTACTAATCGAAAAATCCAAAACATTACCATAAAAATTAATAATAAATAACTTGCCATACTTCTCATATCTTTCGTATTCCCCCTTCTTTTTTAAACATATTCATTTTAGCATATCCTACTTATTTTCGCAACCAAATCTCCTTTTTTTGTTATTTTGTTTTATCATAAATATTTTCTGTATTTTATGAAAAAATAGTAGTAAATATCGATTTTTATGGAGGAAAAGAAATTGAATCAAATTTTATCTTCAAAAGAAACAATCGTCGAAGATTCTTTATCCAAAACATTTGGTAAAAAAGCAAAATTTAATTTTTTTAAATTTCAATTTGTTTTTTGCTTGTTTTTTTCCATTCTTGTTTCTGGTTATTACTTTTATTTACAATATGATAAAAAGCAAAAAGAAGCTTTATCTGAAAAAATTTTAGATCGCTTTAGTATAACCAGTTTGTATGAAAACAATGAATCAAATTATTCGTCTTTACGTGCCTCCAGCGAATATCAAACTGATTCGTTCGGTTTTTCTGTTATTGGTTTGATTGAAATTGATACTATTGGTATTTATTACCCTATTATTAACGAATTTAGTTATGAACTGTTAAAAATTGCTCCCTGTAAATTTTTTGGGCCAAATCCAAATGAAATACGGTAATCTTTGTATTGCTGGCCATAATTATAATAATTATCAGTTCTTTAGCCGCTTAAAAAAGTTGAAAGTTGGAGATATTATATATATTTACGATTTAAGTCGGAAAAAAAATTGCTTACGAAGTATATGATAGTTATGAAACAGATTATGATAATTTGTCTTGTACCAATCAAAATACTAATGGAAAACGAGAGGTTACTCTTATTACGTGCAATAATATAAAAAATAAAAGAAGAGTTGTAAAAGCAACCCAAAAAGGATAGGCGAAAAACCTATCCTTGTATATATTTTCTATTTCATTAAATGTTTTTATAATCTCTTATTTTCTTATATGCATATACTGCTGATACTGCAAATACAGCAATTACAGCTAAAACTGCATAATCGTCTGCTCCTGTTTGTGGTAAATTTGTAGTATTGTTATATGTGCTTGTATTTCCTGTTCCAATTACAGTAGCTATTGTATTGTTAACAGTATTAGTTGTATTAGTGGTATTTTCTATTACATTCCCTCCTATTACTGTATTTTGTTGTGTTATCATAATGGTATCACTTGTTGCAAATACAGCAGTTGTACCTAATAAAATTACTACTAACATTACTAAACATACTTTTTTAAAATTTGTCATCTGAATTACCTCTCTTATTCATTATTTTATTATTATTATTCTTAATCTATAAATATTTATACTACATTTTTTTTCTATTTGCAATACTTTTTTACTATTTTTTATAAAATGTATTTAATTTGTAATATTTCCGTAGTATAATAGTAATATTCTATCAAGAAAGGATTATATAAATGAATTTAAAGTATATAGAAAAACTTGAATATCAAACGGTTTTAGAAATTCTTTCCAAAT
The DNA here is from genome assembly GCA_017626365.1 of Clostridia bacterium. Taxonomy (GTDB): domain Bacteria; phylum Bacillota; class Clostridia; order TANB77; family CAG-508; genus RGIG8482. The sequence goes on along the minus strand of JAGAIV010000040.1, from coordinate 197,279 downwards.
TTTGTATTACAGATTTTGGAAAAAGTTTATGCACTAATTTAAAACCTTCATCAAATAAATTTGAAGTTGCAAATTTGCTAAATGAAACTTTGGAAGCAACATCACTAATTTTAGATGACAAGCCTTATATTAGTAATATTCCTAATATTGATTATAGTTTAAAAGTGCTCAATAGTAATGGAACTTTGAGTATATCATCTATTTTAGAGTTAACACAAATTTTAAAAAATAGTACTCTCTTAAAAGACTATTTTTATACCAATAGAGAAATTGAAAATTTTCCTATTATGGATTCTTATTTTTCTAAACTTTATACAAATGCTTCTATTATAAAAACAGTGGAGAATTCTGTTATTGATGAAAATACACTTTCTGATTCAGCATCTAGTAAGTTATCTTCTATTCGTAAAGAACAAAGAAAATTGGAAGAAAATATAAAAGAAAAACTAAATCATTTTATTCACTCCCCTACTTATTCAAAATACGTACAAGAAAATGTAATTACTAATAGAAATAATCGTTATGTTATTCCTATTAAAGATGAATACAGAGGTATGGTAAAAGGATTTATTCACGATATTTCTGCTAGTGGTTCTACTGTATTTATAGAGCCAATGACGGTTTTTGAGTTGAATAATGAATTACATATTTTACAATCGGAAGAAGCAATTGAAATAGAAAAAATCCTAGTTCACCTTTCTTCTTTGTTTGTTCCTTATACACAAGAATTAGAAGAAGATTATAAATTAATTGGAACTTTAGATTTTATTTTTGCAAAAGCTATGTATGGAATTTCTTCAGATGCTATTTTACCTCATATTAATGATAAAAAGGAAATAAATTTAATTTCGGCAAGACATCCTCTTATTGCAAAAGAGAAGGTTGTTCCTATCGATATTGAACTTGGCAAAAATTTTTCTTCTCTTTTAATCACTGGTCCTAATACTGGTGGTAAAACCGTTACCTTAAAAACAGTAGGTTTACTTTGTTTAATGGCTTGTAGTGGGTTATTTATTCCTGCAAAAGAAGGAAGTAGCATTTATGTTTTTGATAAAATATTTGCTGATATTGGTGATGAGCAAAGTATTGTAGAATCTTTAAGTACTTTTTCTTCACATATGAGTAATATTATTGAGATTTTAAATAATTCTACTTGCGAAAGCCTTGTTCTTCTTGATGAATTAGGCTCAGGAACAGACCCTGTGGAAGGAAGTAGCTTAGCAATCAGTATTTTAGAAACTTTTTATAAAAATGGTTGTTTAACAATTTCTACTTCTCATTATCCAGAACTAAAGAATTATGCTCTCGTAACAGATGGATTTGAAAATGCTAGCCAGCGGATTTGATATTGAAAATTTAAAACCTACTTATCAATTATTACTTGGCATTCCTGGGAAAAGTAATGCTTTTGCTATTAGTAAAAAATTAGGATTAGACAATTCTATTATTGATAGAGCTCAATCTTTTTTAGATACAGACCAAATTCATATAGAAGAATTATTAAAAAATATTTATGATGATAAGTTATTTATTGAAAATGAAAAAGAAGAAATTAGAAAAAATTCAAATCAAGTTTTATTACTTCGTAAATCATTAGAAGAAAAAGAAAGAGATTTGAATGAGAAACGGTAATAGCTACATTGAAAAAGCAAAACAAGATGCTAGAAAAATATTACTAGATGCAAAAGAAGAAGCTAGTTTTTATATTTCACAAATGAATGATATTTATGATAAAGCAGATTCTAATTCTATCAAAAAATTAAATCAAATTCGTAATAAGCTAAATGATTCTTTAAAAGAAACTATAACTTCTACTCCAAATATGGAAGAAACTGCACCTATTATAGAAAAAAAAGATTTAAGAATTGGTAGTAAAGTTTATATTAGTTATTTAAATCAAGAAGGAATTATTACAAATTTAACAAATAAATCCAATCAAGTACAAGTTCAAATCGGTAGTGCTAAAATGATGCTTCCTGTATCTAGTATTACTAAAATAATAGAAAATAAAAAAGTGAATTTTACAGGCTCTGCCTCGTATAAAACAAATAAATCTAAAACTGCTACTACTGAAATTAATGTGATTGGTTATAATGTAGATGAAGCAATTTTTGAAATTGATAAATATTTAGATGACTGCTCTTTAGCTAAATTAAATACCATTCGAATTGTACACGGAAAAGGAACTGGTGCTTTAAGAAAAGGAATTCATAGTTTTTTAAAAACCAATTCTCATGTAAAAAGTTTTCGCCTTGGTACTTTTGGTGAAGGCGAAACGGGTGTTACGGTTGTAGAACTAAAATAAAACGACGAAATTAAATTTCGTCGTTTTATTTTTAAAAGTGTTTACCTCTTTTTGTTTTAGTTTGTTTTTTTAATTCTTCTTCCTTTGCATTTTTTTGTTCTTTTATATCTTTAAATTCAGGTTGTGTTTCTTCTTTTAAAATATCTACTTTGCTGTCTTCTTCTTTTTCAAATCCAACTTTTGCAAAAGGAATCTCTCCTATTTTGTCTTCCTCTACTTCTTTATTCATATCTTCTTCTAAAGTTGTTCCTGAATTTGGAATTTTAGTTTCTGGTTCTTTTTTGTAGCGATATTCAATTACTGCATATGCAATTCCCATTAATGCAATAATACTTGTAAATACTGTTATTAAAATTTGCTGTGTTCTATTCCATAAAGGTTTAATAACTTCTTGTTCTACTTCTACAGTAGGTGCTACAATTGGTACAACTTTTGCTTCTTTTGTAACCAATATTTTATACGTAGTAGTTGTTTTTCCATCTTTTGATTTTACTGTAATCGTAATTGTATTTTCTCCCTCTTTAAGTTCTTCATTTCCTGTAATTTCAACTTTAAAATCATCTTGTGAAGCTTTTGCCTCAATGTCTAATTTTGTAATATCTTCTAGTGTTTCATCTAATAAGATTTTGTATTCATATACTTCAGCAGAAAATTCTGGTGTAAAAGAAAGATCTATTTTATCCTCTTCAGCTTTTACTCCTTTTACTGATAAGCTTTTTAATAAAACTTTTACCTCTTCTTGTGGTTTTTCTTCAATAACATTTGGTTTAACTTCTTCTTCTTTTTGGCTATAAATTTTTCTTGTCGCTTTTGCTCCTGTATCTAATGTTATTGTTAATGTATTGGTTCCTTCCAATATTTGAACATTTGCTGTTTCTCCACTTTTTACTTTGTATGATTTTTTCGTTAAGCTATTGTAAATAGTTAAACCTTCTTTTGTAGAAGTATTTACTTTTACTGAAACACTATCTTTATTAGTAACATTTAGATATTCTTTAACTTTAATTCCATTTATATAGCAAGTATCAATTGTTCCTTTTTTAGGTTCTTCTTGCTTTGGTTGCTCTGTAGTAGTTGTTTCATTTGACTTAATTGTTACTGTAAATGTCTTACTTCCTGTTACAGGTTTAGAATCATCATCTAAATCCGTCATATCACTAGCTTTTGCTGTTATTGTTGTAGTTCCTGCTTTTACTGCTTTATATGTAATAGTTGTTGATTTATTTTCCAAGAATTCTGATGTATCTCCACTAACTTTTGACATATTAGAATTATTGGCAGAAACACTATACATTCCCGCTGCATTATTCGCTTTTACTGTAACGGTAACGGTATCTCCAACCTTAATATTTGTGCTAGATATACTAGCATCAAACGATGCAGCAGCACTAATTGTATTTAATGCTATCCATATAATTAATGTCATAAAAAATATTGTAATTATCTTTAAAGTCTTTTTATTCATTTTATTTATCCTCCTTGTATATTATTTAAATAGAAATGCTAGCTTTTCCTCTTAAAACATTTTTTACTCTTACATAATCTGCTGAAGTTATTTGTCCATCCCCATTTACATCTGCTGATTTATTTTGACTATCATTTAATGTGATAGTTCCTCTTAATTTATTTTTAATTCTTACATAATCTGCTGAAGTTATTTGTGCGTCTCCATTAACATCTCCGAATACAACTAATGTATATTCCTTGTTATTCTTTGTATCTTTTAACTTATAACCAGTTCCAATCTTATCTGTTTCTGCTATTTTTGTTCCATCTTTTGTTACTTCATATGAAGTAATTTCTAATTCATTTACCATTGTTTTAACTGTTACATTTGGTATAGCCTTTACATTACTTCCTTCGATTAACGCATTTTTTGCTTCTTCGCAAGGTGATAGATATTTACTTGCCATATAACCTACTACACCAGAAGATGTTTTTACTTTATCCCAGTCATATCCATTTGCATTTGCACATTTTCTTTCTATTACGGCAACAATTTCATCTAATGTATTCATAACTGCAAGTGCTGTTCCTGATGTAGATGGTGTACTTCTAACTCTTACATCTGTCCCAGTCATATAATATAGTTTTCCATCATTTGTTGTAAGATTGGTTGGTAATTTATTTGTTTTTGGCATGTTATTATATACTGGTATAACAAAATTCAATTTTTCATCAATAATATTTGCGTTAACATATGTATTATATAATTTACTTGTTTGGCTTGTTGGGTCTTGAATATTTGTCATGTATTGATGTCCAAAACATTTAGATGAGCTTACTTCTTGTGTTTGTCCAGATTTTAATATAGTTGTTCCAACTACATCCCATTTATAAAAATATGCTGTATTTTGTCCTGCATTTGTGTATGAATTTGCAAGCAATTTTGCTCCTCCAATAATCGCTCTATATTGGTCATTCCATGGTATTAACACATTATTCTTTTGTTCTTGTGTTTGGCTTGAACTACCATTTTTTGCATATTCTAATCCCTTTGCAATAGGACTTCCTCCATCCGTTGCTCCATAATTATAAAAATTGTAATATCCTTCGTATCCGGCATATGTTCCACTAACAGAATCACTACCTTTTGAACCTACTTCTTGAATGATTTTCGTTGCGATACTATACGGACTCATTTTACTTTGTTTTGCTGCTTCTAATATGATTTCTTCATAAGACATTTCTTTTCTTACTCCATCTACTGTAACGGTTACTTTTTTGTTTTCCATAAAAGTGCCTTTAATGACACTAGATATACCTTGTGTTGTATGTATTTTTTCATTATAAGAAATCTCTAAAAATTGAAATATTTTTACGTCACTATTTAAAAAATTTCTTGGATCCATATAATACTTTATGATATCTGATGATGCACATGCATATCCTGTTGCAATATTTCCACAGCTACATTTCCATAAAGAATTTGAACTTTGGTGAACTCTGTTATGACCATGATCTGTTTCATTTGCTACTAAATCATTCCAATCAATTCCTGTATAATATGCATCAAAAGTCCAATTTGGATGTTCTTTTTGTATTTCTTTTAAATATGATTGATAACTTTCTGGGAATGCTTCTATTCCACTTTTTACTGTCTGCGTATATGTTTTACTTGCTGCGAAACTATATTCTAAAAGTCCCATTGCGTTATAAAATATCATAAATAGAACTATTATACTTGATAATATTTTTTTATTTATCTTGAAAAATGCTACATTTTTCAACATTTTCACCCTCCAATTTCATTAGTAAATTTGTCCAATTTTAATACAATAAGTATATCATTGTTGTAATTTGTAAGTCAATGAATTTTGGTGAAGTCATTAAAATGTAATATAAAAAAACAAGGTATCAAATTTTTTATTTGATACCTTGTTTTTTATCTTTCTATTCTATATTTTCGAATTAGCATATAAATTACACCTGCTGTTGAACCTGCTATGATAATTATAAAGACAATTTGTCCTGCTGTTATTTTATTCTCCTTTTTCGCTTCCTGATTTTCTTCCTTCTTTAGTAACATAACATCACGATTTTCTTCTTCCAGTGTCGTCTTATATAATTTAATCGTATACTCTTTATCGGTTACTCCATCTTTTGCTACTACTTTAACGCTTATAATATTATCTCCGAAATTGTATATTATCCGCACCATTTATTTGCACATTTGCTCCTTCGATTTGTGGTACTGCTAGTATATGAATAGTCTCTACATCATTACTAACAATAGCATTATACTCTGTAATATCTGGACTAAATGCTGGTTCTAATGTGACGTTTTCAATTGCTAAATTTTCTAGGTTTGCATTTGCTAAATCTGGATTTTGGGTTTTGGTCACTTCAATGGTATAGTTTTTTACCGTTTTTCCATCTTCTGCTGTAACAGTAATTCGAATTTCATTTACTCCTGCTTTTAAATTTGTATTCCCAGTTACTTGAACTTTTGCTTTTGTATCTTCCGGAATTGCATTTACTGTAATTTGATTTACATTATCTCCTACAATTAGATTGTATTTTGTAATTGTTTTTTGAAAAGCTGGGCTTAGTCCTTCTACATTTAAGTGCAGTTCTTTTAAATTCGCATTGGTACTTGCTGTTTGTGTGGTGGTATTTCCAGAACTTGAACTTCCTCCCTGGTTTGTTCCCCCTTGGTTTGTACTTCCTCCAGTAGTTGTTCCCCCAGTAGTTCCTGAACCTCCTGTTGTTGGTGGATTCGGTGTTGGTGTTGGCGTTGGTGTTGGGGGCGGTGTTACTGGTGTGCTCTCTTTTTCTTTTATCGTAATACTTATTCCAGAAAAACTTGGATTTACTGGTTTTTCATCCGGAGTATAAAAGTTACCACTAACACTAAAACTTGCCGTTCCAGTAGCTTTTGCTTTAAATTTAAATGTTGCAATCGTTCCATCTGTTTTCGGATTTTCTCCACCACTTGGGTCTGTCCATGTATAAATAACTTTGCCTCCTGAAAAATTGGTATTAGACGGTCCAGATACATAGTCCACTTTGCTAGTATCTACTGTAATTCGAGTAGTTAGTGTTGCAACAGATGCTCCAGACAAATTAACACTAATATTGAATTCATCTCCCACTGTTACACTTGTTTTATTCGCTTTTAAGCTGATATTTCCTGCAGCTTGCGATTTTGTAGTAAATAGCAGTAAACACAGAAAAAATAATATAATGAAATAAATTCGTTTTTTCGTAATTCTCATTTTTATCCTCCTTATTGCTCAATCATTTTTATTTCTAAAATGTGTTTTTGTATTCTTAGTACATCTAGTGAAGATGGTAATTCACCATTTTTAGATGTATTGGCAGATTTTAAGAAAATTCCTGTAATTTGTTTTATTTCTAGAATATGCTTTTGCAAAATTAAAACATCTAAAGAATTAATTTCTCCATCGCCATTTATATCCCCATATATAATAAATGTATATTCATATATTATCTCTCCTAATTCATTTTTCAAGATTAATTTTGAACCAGTCCCAACTTTGTTTTCATCTACTAATTTTTCATTTTGTGCATTATAAAATTCCATTATAAGATTTGTATTAATTAATTTCTTTATTTCGAAAACTGTTAATTTCTCAGTATTTAGATTACTAATTTTATTTACTTCTATTCTTAGACTTTTATCAAATTCTAATATAGCACCTTCTGGTAATTCTATTGGTGGAATTTCTGGCGTTTCTTCTGGTTTTTCCTCTGGTCTTTCCTCTGGCTCTTCTGGCTCTTCTTCTGGCACTTCTGGCTCGATAGGATTTTCTTCAGGCGATTCCTCTATTACTTCTTTTAAGTAACTTTGAAATACATATCCAACAATTCCATTATCTAATTCTACTTTATCCCATCGTTCCCCATTTTGTACTCCTTTTTTGATTCTGGTAATAACTCGATTTCTGTCAATTCCAGTAATTACTTCGTATGAAGTGGATGGTCCTGTTCTCACATTTAACGTTCCTGTAACATTTGCATACATTTTCGTGTTATCTGCTACATAATCGGAATCAATGATGTTAGGACTATCTGTCATATATTGAGGCATATTTTCATATACCGGAATAATAAATCGTATGGAGGAACCTAACATTCCATTGGATTCATATGCTTGATATATTCCCCTTGATTCGCTATATGGTGCTAAACAATTTGTCATATATTGATGCCAAAACAAGTCCGGACCTCTATCATCATTTACATCAAATTTTTGTAAATACAATGTGTTTTGCCCGACAGCAATATAACTACTTCCTATAAAAACAGCTCCACCTTTAATTGCTTTTTGTGGACTATCCCACGGTATTAACAAATTTGCTTTTGTTGCTTCTGAAGCTCCTTTTCCATCTTTTGCAAATTGTAATCCATTTTTAATAGCACCTAAAGGCTCTGTCGAACTAGTTGCTCCTATATTATAAAAATTATATAACCCCTCATAACCTGCAACTGTTCCACTAATTGAATTATGTGTTATAAATGGTCCTACTTCTTGTTTGATACGAGAAGCTAGATGATATGGACTAACTCCAGAATAAATAGCAGAATCCCATATTAAATCCGAATATTTTTCCTGAATATTAATGGTTTGTCCTGCTTGGTTTTTGTAGCTAACATTTCTATTATAGAATTCTGTTCCATATAATATCTTTTCAACTCCTTCTTTGGAGTTTGTATTTGGGTCATAAGATAATTTTTCAAATTGAAAAACGCGTACATTATTTAAAAAATTCCTTGGGTCCATAGTAAATTCAACTGCTCTTTTGGAAGCATTTACCCAACCTTTATCAATTTCTACATTATAGATTCCATTATCCGTACATTTCCATGCATCTGCATAAGATAATGGAACTAGGTTTTTGTTATTTCTATATTCTTGTGATATAACATAATTCCAATCTAGTCCTGTATATAATGCAGTAAATTCCCAATTAGGATATTTCTTTTTTAATTCTTGCAAATAGGGCCTATATGACTCTGGAAAGTTTTCAATTCCATCTTTTTTAGTAGATGCTACAGATTTTGTACAAAATATAATAAAAAATGAACAAAAAAATACTATATATTTTAGAAATGTTTTTTTACTCATAACATTCTCCTTCATATACAGTATTTCCTATTTTTTCTTTTTTAAACTAAGCTTCTTTTATTTTTAAAATATCTTCATCTTTTTTTAGTTCTTCACTCAAAAATTCAAAACATTTTTTATCTTGTTTCATTGCTTCTATTGCAACCTCTTTATCATTACGTAATTCATAGCTTGCATATTTTATAATAATTGCTTTTTGCTTTACTGCTTCTAGCACAACTTCTTTATCTGCTCTCATCTGGCTACTTGCATAATACAAAATTTGCCCGCTTATTCTTAACCCTGCAAGTAACAATTCTTTATCTGAAAGTAATTTAGGTTTTGCATAACAATATGTCCAACCGAACTCTACTAACAGACTCATATACAATTTCTCTATCTGCTTTTAAATTATCACTTGCAAATTCCAAACTTTCAGGATTATTTTTTACTGCTTCAAAAACAATTTCTCTATCATTTTTTAAATTATCATCTGCAAACTCTAATAATTTTCCATTTTCTTTCACTGTTTTTAATACATATTCTCTATTACTACTATTATTCTTCATATTTGTTATTTCAATTGGCTCTGGCATTATTTTCCCTCTTTTTGTTGTATGATGTTATTATATTAGCATAGATTATATTTTTTTACAAGATGATTTTACTGCATTATTATGCTCCTGTAATAGAAAATCCATTGTCGGCATGAATTACTTCTCCTGTTATAGCAGAAGATAATGAGCTAAATAAGAATGCTGCTACATTTCCTACTTCTACTTGCGTTACATTCTTTTTTAATGGTGCTCTTTGTTCTACAATATCTAAAATACTTCCAAAGTCTTTAATTCCTTTTGCTGAAAGTGTTTTTATTGGTCCTGCTGAAATAGCATTAATACGAATTCCATCTACTCCTAAATCTTTTGATAGATAACGAATACTTGCTTCTAGAGCTGCTTTTGCAACTCCCATTACATTGTATCCTTCCATTACTTTTTCAGAACCAAAGTATGTAAGAGCAACAATACTTGCATTTTCATTTAATAAGTCTTCTTCTTTTGCAAGTCTTGCCGTTGCAACTAGTGAATAAGCACTTACATCAGATGCATGTGCAAATCCTTCTCTGGATGTTTTAATGAAATCATTTCTTAAATCATCTGTATTAGCATGTGCAATACAGTGTAATATTCCATCAATTTTTCCGTGATTTTGTTTTACTAACTTTAATGCTTCTTGAATACTTTCATCAGATGCTGCATCACATGGGTATGTTTTTGCCCCTGGAATTTCTGAAAGTAATGAGTGTAATTTTTCCATATTTTCCATTGGATGATGAGTAAAAATTACTTCTCCTCCTTGATTTGTTACTGCTTGTGCAACTCCCCAAGCAATACTCCATTTGTTTCTAATTCCCATAATTAAAATTTTCTTTCCTTGTAATATCATTTCTTTTTCCTACCTTCCTATTTTTCTATATTTTTCATAACGATTTTGTAATCGTTCTTCTTCAGAAATTTTTTCTAATTCTTTTATCCATTTTAAAATCTCTTTTTTTAATTTATTTGTAACCTCTTCGAATCCTTCTTCAATTCCACTTTTAGGTTCTTTTATAATCGTATCAATTACTTCAAAATCTTTCAAGTCTTTTGCTGTTAGTTTCATTGCTTCTGCTGCCTCTTTATTTTTGCTTGCATCTTTATATAAAATTGATGCAAACCCTTCTGGTGAAAGAATAGAATAAACAGCATTTTCTAGCATAATTATCTTGTCTGCTACGCCAAGTGCAAGTGCGCCTCCACTTGACCCTTCTCCAATAACTACACAAATAACTGGTACTTTTAAGTTTGCCATTTCCATCAAATTTCTTGCAATTGCTTCTCCGTTGTCCTCTTTCCTCTGCTCCCATTCCTGGATATGCTCCAGGAGTATCTATAAAAGTAATCACAGGTCTTCCGAAATTTTTCTGCTTGTTTCATTAAGCGTAATGCTTTTCTGTATCCTTCTGGATTTGTCATTCCAAAGTTACATTCCATATTTTCTTTAGTATTTTTTCCTTTTTGTTGTCCAATAATTGTTACAACATGATTTTCAATTGTACCAATTCCACCAATAATAGATTTGTCATCTCCAAAAAGTCTATCTCCGTGTAGTTCTAGAAAATCATCTGTAATTGCTTCTATATAGTCACTGGCTTTTGGTCTAGTTGCTTTTCTTGCTAAAACAACTCTATCCCAAGCAGATACTTTTGCCATTTTCTCACTTCCTTTCACTAGTATGCCATTTTATAATTTGTGATAGTGTCTCTTTCATATCTTTTCTTTCTACTATCTTATCAATAAATCCATGTTCTAATAAAAATTCAGATTTTTGAAATCCTTCTGGCAATTTTTGTCCTATGGTTTGTTCAATCACTCTTGGTCCTGCAAATCCAATTAAGGCATTAGGTTCTGCCAAAATAATATCTCCTAGCATTGCAAAACTTGCTGTTACTCCACCTGTTGTTGGGTCTGTTAAAACAGATATATATAATAATCCTTCTTCATTTAATTTTGCAATTGCGCTTGATGTTTTTGCCATTTGCATAAGAGATATGATTCCTTCTTGCATTCTTGCACCACCAGAAACACAAAATATAACAATTGGCAATTTTTGTTTTATTGCTTCTTCAATAGCAATTGTTATTTTTTCTCCTACTGCACTCCCCATACTTCCCATTAGGAAATTTCCATCCATAACAGCAATTACCGTTTTTTCTCCATTAATTTTACAAATTCCAGTTGTAACTGCTTCTTCAATTTGTGTCTTTTCTTCTAGTTGTTCTAATTTTTTAACATATCCTTCAAATTGCAAGGGGTCTTTTGTTTTAATTCCTTTTGCGATTTCTTCAAAACTTCCTTCATCTGCAATTTGCTTTATTCTACGTCTTGCAGAAAGTCTAAAATGTTTTCCGCAATTGAAACATACTCCTAAATTTTCATGAAATTCTTCTTTATAAATAATCTCTCCACAAGCATCACATTTTACCCATTTTCCCACTAACATATCACTAGCACTGCGATTTGGGATTTGTTCTTCTTTTTTGTTTACCTTTCGAATTTGATCTATAACCATTATTTTTCCTCCTTACATCTGAAACTCTTTTGTAATAAAAGAAGTATCATATTGATTGTTAATAAAGTTCTCATTTTCTAATATCTGTAATAGGAAATCAATATTGGTGGTAATTCCTTCAATAACTAATTCTGCAAGAGCACTTTTCATTTTTTTTATAGACTCTTCTCTTGTTTTTCCATATACAATAATTTTAGCAATCATAGAATCATAATTCATAGGAATAGTATAACCTTGGTAAATAGCAGTATCTACTCTAATTCCATTTCCTCCTGGTAAATGTAATCCTGTAATGGTTCCTGGACATGGCATAAAATTTTTATTTGGATTTTCTGCATTTACTCTTGCTTCTAAACTATGACCATTTACTCCAATTTGTTTTTGCGTAACAGATAGTTTCTCTCCTCCTGCAATTCGTATTTGTTCTTTTACAATATCAATTCCTGTTACCATTTCTGTGATTGGATGCTCTACTTGTAGTCTTGTATTCATTTCCATGAAATAGAAATCTCCATGTTTATCTACTAAAAACTCAATGGTTCCTGCATTGGTATATCCAATTCTTTTAACAGCATTTACTTCAATTTCTCCCATCTTTTTTCTTAGTTTTTCATCTATTGCACCTGATGGGCTTTCTTCTAATACTTTTTGATTTCTTCTTTGTACAGTACAATCACGTTCTCCTAAATGAACTGCATTTCCATGCTCATCTGCTAATATTTGTATTTCCACATGGCGTGGATTTTCAATAAATTTCTCCAAATAAACACTATCATCATTAAATGAATTCTTTGCTTCTTGCTTTACTAAATCATATATTTTTATTAGTTCCGTATCATTATGAGCAATACGAATTCCTTTTCCTCCGCCACCAGCAGATGCCTTTAGCATAACAGGGTATTTTATTTTATTTGCAATTTCTACTGCTTTTGCTACTTTTTCTACTAATCCATCAGAACCTGGTACAACGGGAACTCCTGCTTCTTTCATAGTTTGTTTTGCTTTTGATTTATTTCCCATTAAATCAATCATCTGGTAATCTGGTCCAATAAATTTCAATCCAATTTCTTCACAAATTTTTGCAAATTTACTATTTTCGGATAAAAAACCAAATCCTGGATGGATACTATCACATCCAGTTAAGCAAGCAGCTTCTATAATTGCTTTTATGTTTAAATAACTTTTATTAGAAGGTGCAGGACCTATGCATACTGCTTCATCTGCTAAACTTTTATGTAATGCAGTTTTATCTGCTTCTGAATAAATAGCAACTGTTCTAATTCCCATCTCACGACATGCTCGAATAATACGAACTGCAATTTCTCCTCTGTTGGCAATTAATACTTTTTTTAGCATGTTTTTATGCTTCCTTTCTTGTAAAATATATATTCTTTAAGATACGATAGCAAATGTTAATTCTCCTTTAGCAGCTACTGTACCATTAACACTTGCAATCGCTTCTCCTACTCCAATTGGCCCTTTTTGTTTTATAATTTTTACTTCTAGTTTCAAAGTATCTCCTGGTACAACTTGTTTTTTGAAACGTAGTTTATCAATTCCTCCAAATAAAGCATTTTTTCCTTTATTTTCTTCTAAACTTAAGATTGCCATAGCACCAGTTTGTGCCAATGCTTCCACAATTAGCACTCCCGGCATAATAGGTTGACCTGGAAAATGCCCTGCAAAGTGTGGTTCATTAATACATACATTTTTATAGGCTACGCAAGACTCTCCTGGTGTTAATTCTTCTACTCTATCAATCATTAAAAATGGGGCTCTTTGTGGAATTACTTCCATAATTTGATTAATATCTAACATTTTATTTCTCCTTATTTTATTTTAAATAATGGCTTTCCGAAGTCTACCATTTCTTCATTTTGTACACAAATTTCTACAATTTCTCCATCATATTCAGATTCAATTTCATTCATTAATTTCATTGCTTCAATAATGCATAATACATCACCTTTTTTTACCTTGTCTCCTACCTTAACAAGTGCTGGTTGTTTTGGTGAAGATGCTTCATAAAAAGTTCCTACCATTGGAGATGTAACAATTTTTAAATTTTCTTGTAAGTCTTCTTGTTGTGATGAGTTTGTTTTATTTTCTTGTACTACTATATTTTGTATTTCTTGGTGTGTAGAAACAGGTACTGATTCTACATTTTTATTAGATGAATTTCCACTTTTTTTCATACTAATTTTCATTCCTTCTGGAAATTCAATCTCTAAAGCATCAATTTTAGATTCACCCATATCATCCATTAATTTTTTTATATCTTCATAATTCATATTTTTATTTCCTTTCTATTCTTCATATTTTTTTAATAGAATTGAACTATTGTGACCACCAAATCCTAGGGAATTTGACATCGCATATTGAATCTCTTTGTTTCTTCCTTCATTTGGTACAACATCTAAATCACATTCTTCATCAGGCACTTTATAACCAATTGTTGCAGGAACAAACCCTTCTTGTAATGCTTTTACACAGGCGATTGCTTCTACTGCTCCTGCTGCTCCTAATAAATGACCTGTATGTCCTTTTGTAGAACTTACCATTACTTTATTTGCAGCTTCTCCAAGAGCTCCTTTAATTGCCATCGTTTCGCAAGAATCATTTAAATGTGTTGATGTTCCATGAGCATTGATATAATCTACTTGTTCTGGTGTAATTCCTGCATCTTCGATTGCTTTTAACATTGCTCTTGCTCCGCCCTCTCCATCTGGTGAAGGTGAAGTGATATGATAAGCATCTGAACTAGCACCATATCCTACCACTTCTGCATATATTGTTGCATTTCTATTTTTGGCATGTTCTAATTCTTCTAATATTAAAATTCCTGAACCTTCTCCCATTACAAATCCATTTCTTTCTTTATCAAATGGAATACTTGCTCTTAAAGGGTCTGTACTTTGTGATAATGCTTTAATATTCATAAATCCAGCAATTCCTGTTGGTGTAATAGAAGCCTCTGTTCCTCCTGTTATCATAACATCTTCATAACCATGTTTAATTAATCGGTAGCTTTCCCCAATAGAATGAGTTGCACTAGCACAAGCAGTTACAACAGAAAAAGACTCTCCTTTTGCTCCTGTTTCAATTGCAACATTTCCGGCTGCCATATTACAAATAGATGCTGGTATATACATAGGTGCTACTCTTTCTGCTCCTTTTTCAAAATAGTTATGGCATTGTTCTTCAATGGTACTTAATCCACCAATTCCTGAACTTACAACAACTCCTACTTTTTTCATATCTGTATTTTCTGGAGTTATTCCACTATCTTTAAATGCTTCTTTTGCAGCAATCACGGCATATTGTGAAAATTTATCTAAACGCTTTGCTTGCTTTTTATCTAAATATTCTTCTGGATCATATTCTTTTATTTCTGCTGCTAATTTTACTTTAAAATCTGTTGTATCAAAATGAGTAATTTCATTAATTCCACATTTTCCTTCTTTAATTCCTTTCCAAAATCCTTTCACATTATTTCCTATTGGAGTAATCGCTCCTAATCCTGTAATAACAACTCTTCTTTCCATTTTCCTTTTCCTTTCTTTTTATTTTACATTACCATTCCGCCGTCAATATTGATGACTTGACCTGTAATATAGCTTGCATCTTCACTTGCTAAAAACTTTACAACTTTTGCAACTTCCGATGCTTCTCCCATTCTTTTTAATGGAATTTGTGAATTAATATTTTCTTTAACAGCGTCTGATAATACTTCTGTCATATCGGTTGCAATAAAACCTGGGGCTACTGCATTTACACGAATATTTCTACTTGCTAATTCTTTTGCTAGAGATTTCGTAAAACCAATAATTCCTGCTTTTGAAGCAGAATAATTGCATTGCCCAGCATTTCCACAAACACCTACAACTGATGAAACATTAATAATACTTCCTTCACGCTTTTTTATCATATATGGAATGACTTGTTTTGTTACATTAAAAGTTCCTTTTAAATTGATTTCGATAACTCTATCAAATTCTTCTTCTTTCATTCTCATTAATAAATTATCTTTAGTAATTCCTGCATTATTAACTAATACATCAATTTTTCCGAAAGTTTCAATTGCTTTTTTTACCATTTCTTCACAAGATGTAAAATTAGATACATCTGCTTTTATAAGGCATAATTTCGTTTCAAAATTTTCAAATTCTTGTTGTATTTTTTTTGTGTCTGTATTATCTGATACATAGTTAATTACTAAATCATATCCATTTTTTGCAAACTCTTTTGCAATTTCTTTTCCAATTCCTCTTGCTCCTCCTGTAATAAGAGCAACTTTTCTTTCTTCCATTTTCTTCTTCCTTTCCTTATGGTTTTAGAATTTCTAATGCATTTTGTAAAGTTTCCATATTGCAAATATTAATTGTATTTGCTTCTTTATTTTCTTTTTTAACAAAACTAGATAAAGCTTTTCCTGGTCCCACTTCTACATATATATCAATATTTTCTTCTTGCATTTTTTGAATTGTTTTATCAAATCGAACTGGATTTACCATATGATTTTCTAAAATATCTCTAATATTATCTTCTACTTTATAAAAACTACCATCTGCATTTTTTATAACAAGAATTTCTCCTTTGTTAAAATTCACTTTTGCAAGTTCTAATGCAAATTTTGCTTTTGCAGTTTCTAATTTTTTTGTATGAAATGGTCCACTGGTTTTTAAATCTACTAATTTTTTAGCTCCTTGTTTTTGTAGTTCTACTTTTGCCTCTTCTACTGCATCTTCATTACCAGAAATAACAGTTTGGCCAGAATAATTATAATTTGCCGGAACTACAAATTTTCCTTGTGCTTCAAAATTTTTGCATACATTTTCTATTGTAGAACTTTCTAACCCCATTACTGCTACCATTTTAAATTTTTCATTTGGGATTTCATTTCCCATGTAATATCCTCTTTTTTGAATTAACCTAATTCCCTCTTCAAAATTTAAATAGCCACTATAAATAAGTGCTGTATATTCTCCTAAACTAAGACCTGTACAAATATCTGCTTTTATTCCTTTTTTCTTTAATACTTCTAGAATAGCAAGAGAAGTTACTAATATTGCAATTTGTGCATTTTCTGTTTTATTTAATTCTTCTTGCTCCGATTCGAAACAAAGTTTAGCAATATCTTTTTGTAATATCTTACTTGCTTTTTCATAGATATCTCTTGCTTCTTGATAGCTATCATATATTTCTTTTCCCATTCCAACAGTTTGCGAACCTTGGCCTGGAAATAAAAAGGCAATTTTCATTTTTTCCTCCCTTTTAAAAGTTAATTTTTTCCTTTCTTATTTATATATCATTTTACCTATCTTTATCTATTAGTCTGACCAGTCAGATTTTATAAAATAAATAAGAAAACACCTTATTTATTTTAAGGTGTTTTCTTATTTATTTTACTTTAATTTCTTCTTCTAATTTTTCTATAAATTTGATAATAATATCTTCTTTTGTATATTCTTTTTTCATCTCTTTTTTTAAAGATGTAGCAATTGTTTCAATTTCTTTTGGAAAACTCGTTTGATTTACATTAAATCCAATCCCAATTAATAAATGAGTTACATCTCCTTTAGTCGTTGCTGACTCTGTTAATATTCCGCCTATCTTTTTTCCATTTAGCAATAAGTCATTGGGATATTTTATTTGTAAAGAAATGTTATATAAATCTTTGATTGCATCTTTCATTGCTTTTGCGATTTGTATGGTTATTCCTTCTAATTGATGAATGCTACACTTTGGATATAAAACAATAGTCATTGTAATGTTTTCTTCTTTATTCGTATACCATGTTCTTCCTTTCGTTCCTATTCCACCAGTTTGGTTTCCTGCAATAATAATAGTACCATTTTTAATACTGTTTTCTTTAAGTTTTGCTTTAGCCTCTTTTTGTGTAGATGCAATTGATTCATAATATATAATTTCTTTTCCAATTATTTTGGTATTTGCTTTTTTTATTTTTTCTATCTCCATTATATTTTCTTAAATTCCTTTTCTTCACTTTTACCTTTATTTTCTTTTTTTAAAGGATTATGTTTTAAGTATAACATAACAGTAATTGTAATACCAACACTTACTAAAACAATAATAAGTTCTAATAGAATAAACCAAATTAATGGAATACTAACAATAATACCATTTCTTGCTTGTGGCTCTGCTACTACTTCACTTACTTCTTCTTGTTGTGGTTCCTCTTTTTTTGCTTCCTTTGTTATTATAATATGATAACTTACTTCTTTTCCGTCTTTTGCAAGTTTTAAAGTAATATTATTTTCTCCTACTTTTAATTCTTCCTCCAAGCCAGAGATTTGAACAATATCATTGTATTCATATGCTTCTTTTTCGATTCTTACTGTTTTTACATCACTTGCGATACTGCAAGAATAGTCAAATGTTTTGATATTAAATTCTTTATCTAGACCAACTTCTAGTTCTTCTCCATTTTCTTTGATTCCAATTAACTTTAAAGAATAAATCCCAAGTTCTGGTGTAGCCTCCTCCTTTTCTTTTGTTTCAACAATTTGTGTTTTTTTCGTTTCTGTTTTTTTAGTAGTTGTGGTAGTTGTTGGCTTTTTTGTCGTTTGCGTTGTCGTATTTTTATTTGTTGTGGTCTGTTGCTGATTCTCTTTTGGTTTCTCTACTGGCTTTTCACTAATTTTTATGCTCTTACTTGCCGATGATGTTACTTCTACTGGATTTGCTCCTGTTGTACTCACATCCTCTGGCGTTACCGTTATTGTACCAGTTCCTACCGACTTTGCAGTTCCTGTTATTGTTAAATTTCCTCTTACCCATTGTGTTCCACTAGGATTAATAGAAATATTTGAATTTCCACTAATTTTAACTCTTCCATTAATTCCTGAAATTGTTACACTAAACGTATCTCCCACATATACTGAAGATTTATTAATACTCATTCCTATTCCAGCAGCCTGTACTTTTGTACAAAATAACACAGTAATAACACAAAATATTATTCCTAAAATTACATTTCTTTGTATTCTTCTCATTGCTTTCCTCCTACTTTAATGGTATTTTTTGAATATCCATAATATGATTTTCAATCAATGTAAAGTCTAATGCCGATATTTTACTATCGCCATTTACATTTGCTGTTAGTTTGGCATTGCTATTGGTTATCTTTTGAATATCCATAATATGATTTTCAATCAATGTAAAGTCTAGTGCTGATATTTTTCCATCACAATTTACATCTCCATAAATCAGGCAATCATATTCCTGCACAATTTCTTTTTTCTCTTTTGTTTGTATTTGTATTTGAGTATTGGTTGTAATATAACTATCTTCTTTTAGCACATTATTTTTGGAATCTTTTGCAATTACTTCTAATTTATCACTTACTTTTATTTTTTTCTTAAATTCACTAACTGTTACTTTCTCTCCAATTTTTGATAGCTTGTCGTTATCTTCTTTTATAGTATCTAATTCCATTTTTTGTCCATCTTCTAGCTTATGCACATTTACTTTTATGGTTGCTTGCTTATTTTCTGATTCTAATATTGCTGTAATATTAGTTGTTCCTTCTTTTAAAGCTGTTATGATACCTTCTTTCGAAATGGTAGCAATCGTCTCATCACTTGATTTCCATGTAACAGTTTTATTCGATACTGTTTCTGGAGTTATTGCATAATCAATTTGTGCTTTTTTCCCTACTAATAAATTTGTTTCCTTTTTTGAAAGTGTTATATTCGTTTCTTGTACTGTAACTTCACAAGTTGCTGTTTTTCCTCTATCCTCCGTTTTTGCAGTTATGGTTGCTTTTCCTGCTTTTTTTGCTGTTACTTCTCCTTTTTCGGAAACGATTGCGACTTCAGTATTACTACTGCTCCATGTTACTTTTTTATTGGTTGCTGTATCTGGTTTTACTGTCGCTTGTAGTATTTCCTTTTCTCCTGTTGTTAGAACCATAGATTGTTTATTTAGTGTAATTGAGCTTACCCTACTAGGGTCCTTTTTTTCTAATCCGTAAAATGCTACTAATGCATTACAATCCGCTCTTGCTAATTTTTGAATATCCGCTTCCGAATCTAAAAATTGTGCATCATTTCCCTTCATAAAACAATGCTCTATTAATACCCCAGGAATTCCTTCTCCGTTTTGCTAAATCTGCTCCTCTATCTTCACCGTCGCCTTTCATAGGATATCGAATTACTGCATAATAATCAGCTACAGAACCATCTGAATATTCCCATTTGGGACCAGTATCTCCACATAATCTTGTTTTGACTCCTCTATTTGAAATACCAAGTTTTGATAGTTCGTTTAAAACAAGGTTACCAAATTTCGTCGACTCCTCATTGTATTTTGGTAGTAGCTTATTTGCTGTTACAAATACTTCTGCTCCTTGTTGGTTTGGTGTAGTAGAATCATTAATATGCAAACTTATCATCATATCTGCATGATTGTTTCTTGCAACCATTCCTCTTGCGGGTAATTCCATTTCGTAATCACTTGGAAGTCCATCATGTGTCATAATTACCTTTATTCCTTCATATTCATTTAAGTAGTCGCGCAAATATCTTGCAATTTTTAATGTTACATCTCTTTCTATTATTCCAAGTTCATTATTCGCTGTACCTGTCATTTTCCCTCCATGACCCGGGTCGATGACTAATACAATTTCTTTTTGATCATTTGCTTGTACAATACCAGACATAGAATATATTATAAATATCATGATTAAAAAAACAGATAAAATTTTTGTAATAACTTTCAATTTTTTTCTCCCCTTTATGTGTATACATTGTATCCCTAAGTTATATTTTTTTCAATATATTTTATAAAATGATTTAAAATAATTTTATCTTCATTTTTTCTTAATTGACAGGATGGTATTTTACTAATATAATAAAATTATTGGGAGAGATGATAATGAATGAAGAAGAATTACAACTTGACGAGAATTTAGAAAAACAAGTCAATAAATCCAGAGATAAAAGATTAACAATTGTTAATATACTTTTTATTATTGCCATTTTTTTTGGTCTTTTAATATATATGTTTGCCGTTGATGGAATTGATAATATTGTTTCCATTTTAAAATCAGTTAACTACTTCTGGGTATTAGCTGGTATTATTTGTATGGTACTTTCGTGGCTTAGTGAAGCAATATGTCTACATATTCCAATTTTAAAATTATATCCTGATCAAAAACTTTCTAGTTCTATTCGAATTATGATGATTGGTCAATTATTTAATAATATCACACCATTCTGCTCTGGTGGTCAACCAATGCAAGCTTATTATATGTATAAAGATGGAAGAAGAGTTAGTGACTCTTTCTCTATTTTTTCTATGAAATTTGTTATATCACAAACCGCTCTTGTAATATTTACTTTAATTGTTACCATATTTCAATGGAATTACTTTAAATCACTAATGGACAATTTCTTTATTCTTGCTATTGTTGGATTTAGTGTTAATATTATTGCTATTATATTTATTTTTATTATTGGTATCAATCAAAAATTAGCCATTAACATTTTAAAGCCGATTTTTAAGTTTTTAGGTAAAATTCATATTTTAAAAAATGTGGATGAAAAAATAGAAAAACTTTCCGATAGTTTTGGAAACTTTAATTATCAATTTAATGAAATGAGAAAAGAAAAAAAAGTAGTGATTCAAATGTTTATTGCCGCTACCATTCAATCTCTTTTTTACTATGCTATCACCTATATGGTTTATCGTGCTTTTGGAAATAGCGGTGTAAGCTTATTTACCATCATTCCTGCACAAGCCTTTTTATTAATGCTTATGACCTTTATTCCAACACCCGGCTCTGGTGGAGGTGCAGAAGGTGGATTTTTACTAATTTTTAACTCTATTTTTAAAGAAGGAACCATTAATTTATCCATATTATTTTGGAGAATGTATACGTTCTACTTGCCAATTCTTATTGGAGCTTTGTTTTTAATTCCGATTCATAAAAAAGATAATAAAAAAGCACTAATTTAAAATTAGTGCTTTTTTTATCTCTTCATTTTTGCCATAAGGCAAGTTCTTTGGTTGGGCTGGCTAGATTCGAATACCCCAAGAGTACTTCCTCGCTTCGCTCACGGCGCCGCGTAGCCTTCGGCCGCTATTTCTTCTTACTAGTCATTCTATTCAAAAAATAAAAACCATAGCTTCGCTACAGTTTTTTATTTTTTGGTTGGGCTGGCTAGATTCGAACTAGCGCATGCCAGAGTCAAAGTCTGGTGCCTTACCGCTTGGCTACAGCCCAATATTTCTAAAAATATATGGGGTGGAAGATGGGACTCGAACCCACGGTCTCCAGTGCCACAAACTGGCGCGTTAACCAACTACGCCACATCCACCATATTATTGCACTGTTACATTAATTTGTAACAGTGCAATTAATATTTTACCTAAATTTAATTCGTTTGTCAATATTTTGTCCTAATTTTTTTATTTTATTTAAGATTCTTTTGCCCAAATAATTAATCTTCCTTTACTGTCATCTGTACAAGTCGTTAAAGAAATTTCTCTTTTTCCAGCTGTATCTCTTGTTAAGTAATTTCCATCATTTGGTGTTGTTGTATAAACTTTATAAATTGTATATTTTACTTTTTTTCCAGAATTATCTGTTATATAGATAATATCTCCATTTGTAAGTTGTTTATTCTTTCCGAAAAATGCTCCATTACGATAATTATGTCCTGCAATTGTAGTATTTCCTACTTCGTTTAGTCCTGGTCCATAGTAGTAACATACTGATGTTTCTAGAGCCTTTGTTGCATAGCTATTTAATACTGGATATTTTATTCCTGTTTTTGGAATTTCGATAGTTCCTAGAACACTAAATCCTTTATATGTAAATTTACTTGAATTGCTACTACTTCCTGATGAAGTTCCTCCTGAAGTAGTTGTATTTAATGTATCATTTCCTGGATCTATGATAGTATTTATTATTTCATTGCTGACTATGTTTTCTTCTACTGGTGTAGTATTTTTTATTTGTTCTTCATATCTTTCCATAAAATCTTCGGCATCTTTTTCGATATAATATTTTTTATAGATATCATATCCCAAAAATCCAATTAATCCTAAAATTGCAATAATTACAATAACTAATACAACAGTTAATACGTTACTATATTTACTATTAAACATAATCTTCCCTCCATTTTTTCGTTTGTTATAAGATGTCTAATATTATTATATCACATTTTTATATAGTTTTATAGAGTTTTTAAACAATTTTTTCACCAAGCTTCGTTCCTGCTAGCAAATGAAAATGTAAATGCCCTACTTCTTGTCCTCCATCTCTACCACAATTTACGATAACACGATATCCTTTTTCCTTTACTCCTTGAGCTTCTGCTATTTTGTTAATCACTGTGTATATCTTACCAATTAAAGCTTCATCTTCTTTTTCTAATTCTACCAATGATGGAATATGTTTTTTAGGAATAACTAGAATATGAATTGGTGCTGCCGGATGGATGTCTTTAAATGCAATTATTTCATCATCTTCATATACGATATCGGATGGTATTTCCCTTTTTATTATTTTGCAAAATATACAATCTTCCATAATTTTTCTCCTTTATTATAAACGAGTCGACGAGGGCGTCGACCCCTACAGTTTTATTTTTCTAGAATAGCTTTGATACGTCTTACTCCTGCTGAACTTGCTTCTTCTTTTTTAATTTTGAAGGTTCCTAATTCAGATGTATTTTTTACATGTGGTCCTCCACATAGTTCTTTTGATACATTACCAATTGAATACACTGTAACAATGTCTGGATATTTTTCAATAAACATACATTCTGCTCCAGATTGAATCGCATCTTCTTTTTTCATTTCTTCTACTGTTACAGGTAAAGCTTCCCTAATCCATTCATTTACTAAATCTTCTGTTTTTTGTTTTTCTTCGTCTGTTAACTTATGGTCACAAGAAAAATCAAAACGCATTCTTTCTTGAGTAATATTGGAGCCTTTTTGATGTACATCTTTGTTTACCACAATTTTTAATGCTGCATTTAAAAGATGTGTTGCTGTATGGTAACAAATCGTTTCTGGACTTTGGTCTGCAAGTCCACCTTTAAATTTCTGTTCTGAACCCATTCTAGATTTTTCTTGATGTTCTTTATATAGTTTTTGGAATTCTTCCATATCAATTTCAAATCCTTGCTCTTTTGCAAGATCTGATGTTACTTCTGGTGGAAATCCATAAGTATCATATAATCTAAAAACAGTTTGTCCATCTATTTTTTGTGAATTTTGACTTTTGATTCTTGCCATTGCCTTTTCAAATTCTTTTTCTCCATGAGCAAGTGTTTTCATGAATTTATCTTTTTCTTCAATTAAAACTTGTTTAATTATTTCTCTATTTTTTGCTAAGTCTGGATACATTTCTTTTAAGTTATCGATATTTAAATCGATTAGTCCAAATAGTTCATTTAAATCGATTTCTAGTTTATTTAAGTGTCTTGTCATTCTACGAATTAATCTTCTTAATACATATCCACGGTCAACATTACTTGGTCTTCCACCATCTGATATAATCATCATACTAGAGCGTAAGTGTTCTGCTACAATTCTTCTACTTGTGATGTCATCCTTTTTTGCAAGCTTACTTAATTTTTCCATAATTGGTGCAAAAATTTCGGTATCATATGGTGTTTCTTTTCCTTGTAGTAACATATTCATTCTTTCAAGTCCAAGACCTGTATCTACATTTTGTTGTTTTAGTTTAGAATAAGTACCATCTTTAGATTTATAATATTCCATAAATACGTTATTCCATATTTCAACATATTTACCACAACTGCAAGATGGGTTGCAATCTTTGGAGCATGGCTCTTTTCCTGTATCATAAAACATTTCAGTATCTGGTCCACAAGGTCCTTCTTCTCCTGCAATCCACCAGTTATCGTCTTTTCCAAAATAGTATATATGGTCTTCTGGCATTCCAACTTCTTTCCAGATACTTGCTGATTCTTCATCACGAGGTGCATCTTCATCTCCTGCAAATACCGTTACCGATAATTTCTCAATTGGAATTCCTAATTCTTTGGTTAAAAATTCAAAACTCATTCGAATTGATTCTTCTTTGAAATAATCTCCTAAAGACCAGTTTCCAAGCATTTCAAAATAAGTTAAATGACGATTATCTCCAACTTCATCAATATCAACTGTTCTAACA
The DNA here is from genome assembly GCA_017626365.1 of Clostridia bacterium. GTDB lineage: Bacteria > Bacillota > Clostridia > TANB77 > CAG-508 > RGIG8482. The sequence goes on along the minus strand of JAGAIV010000040.1, from coordinate 172,115 downwards.
CATTTTTGAAAATCAGTTAAACGTTTTCCTTCTGGATGTTTTTCTCCTAAAAGATATGGCACAAGTGGTTGCATTCCTGCAGTTGTAAATAAAACAGATGGGTCATTTTCTGGAATAAGTGGTGCACTTGGAATCACTTTATGACCATGACTCTCAAAAAATTTCAAATATTTATTACGAATATCAATAGCTCTCATTTTCTCTATCTCCTAACCTTTTTGTTATGTCCAAAATTATATTACAATATGTAAAAAAAAGCAAGTAAATACTTGCTTTTTTATTGAAAGTAGTGTTTCTAAATTTATTCTTGATACATTTTATTCTTTGAAATATTATTTTATTTTAACCCTGGATATTCTCCGTTTTTTCCTTGCTCCCATACATCACTTGGTAAATTTGTATTCATTAAATTTAATATGTCAGCTCTACTTTTTGCTTCTAAAATTCCTTCCGCATCTGCTACTTCATTTCCTACTCCAGATGTTGCCGTACCCTCTAAATAATAGTTTCTTTCAAATGTTGAACCACCTCCGGTTCCTGCAATAGCCCCAATATAATTTCCATCTACTAAATTTTTCACAGTTATAGCTTTTAAATTATAACTATTTCTTATAGTATCACTAGAACCATGTCCAACTATTCCTCCCACTTTTCCATCTTTTTTTGAACAGAAATCGATTTCTAGCTCTCCACTATTATAGCAATTTTCTACAGTACTATCATATGAATCACCAATGAGTCCTCCTATTTTTAAGTTTCCTTGATTTGAAGATGTGATTTTCTTGGTATTATAGCAATTAATCATAATAGCACTCCCCATACTTCCTATAATTCCTCCAATATTACCATTGCCAACAATATCTGTAACGCTTCCTGTATTATAACATTTTTTTATATTGATATTATTTCCGTATACCCACTAATCCTCCAATGCATCCTCCTTTTCCGGTTATTGGTGCTGTATTATAACACTTTTCCAACGTAACAGTTCCGTCACTTGCAGACGCCCATTCATATCCAACAATTCCACCTGTATTACCACCACTACTTTTTATCTCTCCTGTATTGTAGCAGTTCGTAATTTTTGTACCTCCGTTCATTTTTGCATTTATACCTGCTACATAACTACTATTTCCACTAATTTTTCCCGTATTATAGCAATTCGTAATTTCTATATTGGAAGAATATCTACTTTTTGCGAATATTCCTGATACATAGGCACTTGTTCCTGTTATATCTGCATTATTTTTGCAATTATTTATAGTAATCGTTCCTGTAAAGCTGTCTATAACTGATATTATTCCACCGTATATTGCTACTTCCACTTATTGTTCCTCTATTTTCACAGTTCTCAATCGTTACATTCCCTTGTGAATAATAAATTGTTCCTATCATTCCACCTACTGTTTCTCCGGAATTTATTACAATCTCACTTATACAATTAGAAATTTGTATGTCTGTAGTAGTACTTTCGGAGTATCCTAATATTCCTCCAATATAACTTCCTGTTGATGAAACATTACCTGTAATTATGCAATTATTAACTTTTAATATTCCATTTCCAGTTTTGGCTACTATCGCTGACATATAATTTGCCCATTTTTCCGATGCTTTTACATTTACATTAGTTAATTTTAAATTTTCAATTTCATTGCTTTCTCCAATCCCTATAAATCCTATATTTTCCTTTCGATTTATATATAAATTAGATATAGCATAATTATTTCCTTGTATGTTTCCTTTAAATGAATAGGTGCTATTTCCTATTGGTTCAAATCCAGCATCTTGGGTTAATTCTGTAATTAATGGTTCCTCTATTCCATTTTCATTTATGTCTCCAAATACTGTTGAAGTTGCATCTATGTATGAATTTACAGATGCAAAGTTTAAATCTGTTACTATTTCAAATGTTTTTCCTTCATATGTATCTGTTCCGTCATTTACTGTGTTGGATAATATTACTAAATCTTCTATACTTTGTATTAAATATGTATTGTCATCCTTTTTTGCTATTTCACCTGGTGTATCATCATTTACTTTTGGTGCAGCCTCTTGAACTGTTCCATCTGCATATACCTCATATTGCCTTTTGCTATCTGGATAGGTTACAATATATAGTTTTTCACTACTTTTCTTCGCTGTTATTCCTTCCATTCCAGAATTATCTTTCATTGCTTTTTCTAATGTTGCTTCATCTGGTATTATCATACTTCCACCATTTTGAATTTGAATGTCCTTTAATGCTAAACCTAATATTTCTTTTTCATGTGCTATATCGTATTCGATTCCTGCTTCTCCTCCTCTTACCATTATTCCATTTTGTCCTAATGCTAAGTTTATTACAATTCCTGCTAATATTAATAATACGATAATTGTAATCACTAACGCAATTAATGTAATACCATTATTTCTCTGTTTCTCTTTCATTGTTTCCTCCTTAGTTACTTAAATTTATTTATTAATAATCTATTCTTACTCGAATGGTAGCTTCATTTATTGTAATTTCTCCAATTGTTATATAGCTACTGTATGATGATGTTGCATACCACCTATAATATCTATATGACGCCGGATTTTCAACTTCAAAGTTTGTTGATAATAATGAACCTTTTCCATTTGTGTATTCCCCTAAATCTGTCCACGTACTTCCATCATTTGAGCCTTGTAGAATAAATGCTTTTAACGTGTATCCTTCATTTGCACTAGTATTAGCATCTCTATTTTGAATTGTAAATTTACTAATTTTAACTTTAGATGGAAATTCTATTTGTAGCCATTGTGGTGTTGAAGCAGACGAATGCCAACATCCTGAAACTGAATCAGTGCTTCCATCAAACGCTCTAAAGGCTATTCTTATAGCATCTATGTCTGAACTTGAAGTTACTTTATATTCACATTCTTCTATTTTACACTTATTTCCTGTTAAAATTGGCATAATGAAATTTGTTTCATCATTTTCTAGACTCTCATTATATGTAACAACTTTACTAATAAGATCATTATAATTTGTAACTAATTGTTTTTCTTTTTCTGTTAATAAATTATAGTTTTCTAATATTTTTTGGACAGTTAGTGCATTTTGAATTGTTATATTCTCTATATTTTCTATTTCTTTGTATGTCTTATATGCAGGTGCAAGATTATTTGTCAAGATCCATGAACTTATTCTTATATCACCGCATGGAAATCTAATACTAGCATATCCTTCATCCACAATCTCTGATATATCCGTAGTATGTAAAAAAGGAGTATTATATTCTACATAAAATAATTCTTTTTTTAATTCATTATTCATCGACTTATAATCTGATAAAATCACTTGGTATAAATGTGTATAATCTGTATAGTTTGAATTTAACCTTACTCCATCAATTACCATTTTTGTATATTGGCTAAAATCAATTTTTTGAGTTAAAGCTATGTAACCATCGCTTCCATATGGGGATTTTAATAGTAAAAATCCATCTTCAAATGTATAACTCATATTGCTTGTATATGGTTCTTGCTCTTTTATTAAGCCTGTTCCATTTTCATACAAAACTAATTTTTCCATTTCTTCATAAATAACATTTATAGTCTGGTTTTTCTGAATCTCTCCTGACACGGTTTTATGTATTGTAATATAATTGTCTATTTCAGGATTTTCTACTTCATATTTAGTTCCATATATTCCTTCTTCTATGTGTGATTCATATATTTCATTTCCATCTATATCTACATAGTTTATTTTTATAGCATATTTTTTATCTGAAGTTTCTTTACCTTTTGTTTGACTTATTATTTCATCTTCTGTTACTGTAAATAAATAATTTTTGTATTCAAAAGTATATGTACTATCTTCATTTTCTATCATTTCATCTATTTTAAGTTCGTTCTTTATTGAATCTTCAAACTTGATACTATTGTTGCTATATTTTTGTACTTTATAATTATTCATAGCTAATATTACAGTTTCTGCTGCACTTTTTTCATCATTTTTTTGTTTTGCTTCAATTGATTTAATAATTAACCCGTTCTCTCCTGTTAACGCTAATATAGATATTCCTGATAGTATTAATAATACAATAATCGTAATCACTAATGCAATTAATGTAATTCCTCTATTTTTTTGTTTTTCTTTCATTTTTCTCCTTTGTTTTGAATCTCCTTAATTTTATATTTCTATTTTATATTAACAAATATTTCATGTCAACTTTTTAGTAAAAGTATTGGTATTTTTTCAAAATATCTTCCATTTTTTTATTTCTTAACATATAATGTAGGAAGTCAAAATATATAATTATATATCTTGCAATACATTAGCTTTTAGGAGCGTGTAAAAAAATGAAAAAAATTTTATTTGAAGGTTGCGCTACCGCAATCGCAACACCTTTCACCGAATCAGGTGTTAATTATGAAGAATTCGGTAAATTAATTGATTTTCAAATAGAGCAAGGTATTGATGCTTTGGTCGTTTGTGGAACAACTGGAGAATCTGCTACCATGACTAATACAGAAAGAAAAGAAACCTTTTCGTTTGCTGTAAAAAAAGTTAATAGTCGTGTTCCTGTTATTATTGGAACTGGTAGTAACTGTACTGCTACTGCTATTGAACTTACGAAATATGCAGAAAGTATTGGTGCAGATGGTGCATTGGTTGTTACTCCTTTTTATAATAAGGCTACCCAATCAGGTCTTATCGAACATTACAAAGCAATTGCATCTAGCACAAATTTACCTATTATTATGTACAGTGTTCCAAGTAGAACTGGGGTTAATATATTACCTAAAACTTGCTTAGAACTTTCAAAAATTTCAAATATCGTAGCAATTAAAGAGGCTAGTGGAAATTTATCACAAATTGCGGAAATTGCTTCTCTTTGTGGAGATGAATTAACAATTTATAGTGGAAACGATGATCAAACATTACCAATTCTTTCTCTTGGTGGAAAAGGAGTTATTTCTGTTCTTTCTAATGTTGCACCTAAAAAAACATCTAAGATGGTTCATGATTATTTGAGTGGAAATTTTGAAGATGCTAAAAAAGTTCAATTAGAATCGATTGGATTAATCAATGCTTTATTTTGTGAAGTAAACCCTATTCCCGTTAAAGCCGCTTTAAATATGTTGGGATACAATTTTGGAACTCCAAGGTTACCTTTAACACCTTTATCCGATGCTAATAAAATTGCTTTGGAAAATGAAATGAAAAAATATGGTTTATTATAAGGTAACATTTTTATTATTTTTTTCTTAAAATTAACACAGGTTGTATTTTATGTGCTATAATAGAAAAGTAAATACATAAGATTTATAGGGGTTGAGTTTTTATTTATGTTATTACTAGAAGAAGAAAATGAAGAATCGTTTCAAGAAGAATTCGATTTGATTATAAAAGATTTAGTTTCGAATGAAACTGTACAGGAAATGAAAAATTATAGACAACATTATGATACATCTTGTTTTGAACATTGTAAAAATGTTGCTTATTATAGTTATTTAATTTGTAAAAAATATCATTTAGACTATATTTCAGCCGCTCGTGCTGGTATGCTTCATGACTTATTTTTATATGATTGGAGAAAAAGACAAGATGATAGAAAAGGTCTTCATGCCTTTACTCATCCAAAATCAGCATTTGAGAATGCTTCTAAAATTTTTGATTTAAATGAAAAAGAAACCGATATTATTTTAAAACATATGTGGCCAGTAACAATTAAATTTCCAAAATATGCAGAAAGTTATGTTATCACATTTGTTGATAAATATTGTGCTTTACAAGAATCTATAAAAGCATATAAATCAAAAAATAGTTTACAAAAATTATACCGTTATGCATATGTATTTTTAAGTATGTTTATAATTTTAAGATAAATCGTAAGGGCTTCATCGGTTAGGAATACCCATAAAAAATACCGAATGACGCCCTTTCATTTGCTATATAGAGAAAGGATGAAATAAGATGATAAAAGTTTTAATTAATGGATGCAATGGTAGAATGGGACAAGTTTTAGTAAATGAAATAGATCGTTTCCCTGAATTATTATTAAGTAGTGGATTTGATATTAGTGATGAAGGAAAAAACACTTTTCCTGTTTATACCAATATTTATGATATAAAGGAAAAGCCAGATGTAATCATAGATTTTAGTATACCTGCTGCAACATTTAACATTTTAAATTATGCTGTAAAAGAAAATATACCAGTTGTAATTGCTACTACTGGTTTTACAAAAGAACAACTAGAAGAAATCAAAGTAACTTCTACTTTAATTCCTATCTTTCAATCTTCTAACATGTCTTTTGATATCAATTTAATGAAAAAAATTGTAGCAGAAGTTGCCTTAAAATTAAGAGGAACCGATATTGAAATTGTAGAAACACATCATAACAGAAAAGTAGATGCGCCAAGTGGTACAGCTATTTTACTTGCTGATGCTATTAATGAAGTAATGGAGGAAAAATTAGAATATAATTTTAACCGTCATGATGTTCATGAAAAAAGAAATCCAAAAGAAATTGGTTTTTCTTCAATTCGTGGTGGAAACATTGTTGGAGAACATAGTGTTTTGTTCTTTGGAGAACATGAAACTTTTGAAATAAAACATACTTCTTATTCAAGAAATGTGTTTGCAGAAGGAGCATTAAAAGCAGCCATATTTATTGCAAATCAAAAACCTGGATATTATGGGATGGACGATATGGTAAAATAATTTTATACATACCAAAAGAGATTTTCATTTATTTTGAAAATCTCTTTTAAAATATATTATCAATTGAAAATTCTTCTTTTTGTGCTATGTGTTCTAAAATATATTTACATCGATCTATACTATCTACTGCTTGCGAATCATCTTTCATTTCGATAAAACTTTGCATTGAAGTAATTGCTGTTTTTACTTTTTCAATTTCGTCATGTTCAACATATAGAGCAATTTTGTCATCTAGCTCTTCCCACTTTTTTAATGTTTCGTCTGCTTTTTTAGATGCCATATCATAGTCTTGTGCTTCTTTTGTTAGTTCTCCTCTTGTATTGTCTAAATACTCCTTCATTTGAGATACCGTATTGTTAGTATAATTTTGTGTTATAAAATTTAATCCTAAAATCATAATTACAATGATAATACTAATTATTACTTCTTTATACACCTTTTTCTCCTTTCTTCTGGCAAAAGATTTGTCCCTTTCCATCAAAAGTGACTAATAACGCCTCTTCTGGTTTTATTCCAAATTTCTCAACCTCTTTTGAAAGCCATGTGTAATTTCTTCCAATCTTTTGTAAGTTTTTCTCCATTATTTTCCCATCTACTACTAAATCATATGGAATTCCTTCATAATCTGGCATAATGTTGAAATCTTCTGGAATAGTGGTTCGCTTGTTTGGTTTTTGAATAACGGTAATATCTCCGAGAAGTTTCTAATATGGCATATTCCACATCTCCTACATTTACTACATTGTTCCCTCTTAGTCTTTCTTCTAATTCATTAATCGTAAATCTTTCTTTGATTAAAGCCTTTTCATCAATTTTTCCTCGGTAAATCAAAATAGTTGGTTTTCCACAAATAATTTCTCTTGCTTTTACACTTTTTAAATTAATGACAGAAATAAGTAAATGCATAACGAGTAATCCTAGAATTGGTATAATTCCCCTGCTAATAGGAATTCCTGTTTCTGTCATAGGAATAGATGCAAGGTCTGCTATCATAATAGAAATAGCAAGTTCAAATGGTTGAAGTTGTCCAATCTCTCTTTTGCCCATAAGGCGCATAACAACCAAAACAACTATGTATAAAATAATAGCTCTTATAAATGTAATTAGCATAATAAAATCATCCTTTTAATTTAATTTTTATTTTATTCTTTACCATTTTAAAATAATTATACAAATCATTTTTGAATAATTTTATTTTTTTTGTTCATAATAAAGTCATAAACAATGCAATTTAAATTAATGTAAAATTACATTTTCCATTAATTTAAATATAACAATGCACAGAAAAATTTATTTCATAAATTTTTCGCGTCGACAAATCTTTACGCTTCTTTTTATAGATTAACTTTAAAAGTGAAAAAGTGTATTGAAGCTAGATTTGTCCTATAATAGAAATTTCTATTATACAAATTATCTTTTTAAAGATAGGAGGTTTCTTAAAATGGATAATGAAAGAAGTAATGTCCAAAGTTCTAATGGAACTAGCACAATTGGTCAAATCGTATGGAGATTTGTAGCTGCTGCTGTTGTTCTTGCAATTACTGCATTTTTTACACCTGGATTTACAATAAATAATATATGGGCTTTAGCACTTGCTGCTGTTGTTCTTACTGTTATTGATTATTTAATTGTAAGATTTACAGGATTACATGCAAGTCCTTTCGGTAAAGGATTTGTAGGATTCATCCTTTCAGCAGTTGTTCTATACGTAACACAATATTTTGTTGCAGGATATACCATTTCTTGGATAGCTGCCATAATTGGTGCTCTTGTTTATGGTGTTGTTGATTACTTTATTCCTGGTGACAACAAACTATAAGAAAAAATGCAAGAAAAAGATAAACTTTTTCTTGCATTTTAATTATTCGCTATTATTTATTTTTTGTTCCAACCCTCTTTATTCGTTTGTCTTTGTCTTGCAATTGCAAGTGAATCATCTGGTACATCATCTGTTATTGTTGAACCTGCTGCTACAAAAGTATTCTTTCCTAAAGTTACTGGTGCTACTAGGTTTGTGTTTGAACCAATAAATGAGTTATCTCCGATGATGGTTTTGCTCTTATTAAATCCATCGTAGTTACAAGTAATCGTTCCACAACCTATATTGGTTTTTGAACCAATTTCACAGTCTCCCATATAAGAAAGATGTGGTACTTTTGTACCTTCTCCAATAATTGCTTTTTTCACTTCCACGAAGCTTCCTATTTTTACTTTGTCTGCTAATCTGCAACCTTCTCTTATATATGCATTTGGTCCAATTTCACAATCTTCCCCAATTACAACTCCTGATTTAATTGTTGTGTTTGGATGTATTACAGTATCCATTCCAATTTCCACATCATCGTAGATATATGTGTTATTAATATCTTCTATGGTGACTCCGTTTTTCATGTGTTCTGTATTAATACGAAGTTGCAATGCTTTTGTTAGGATTTGTAAATCCATTCTATCATTTACCCCTAATACTTCTGCATTATCTGATACGACAATAGAACCTGTTTTTAATCCTTTATCATACATTATTTTTATAACATCTGTTAAATAGTATTCTTTTTGTGCATTATCATTTCTTAATTCTTTTAATGCTTTTTGTAGTTCTTCTATATCAAAACAATACATACCAAGATTTACTTCTTTTATATATTGTTGTTGTTCAACTGTACAATCTTTATGTTCTATAATTTCCTGAATTCTTCCATCTTTATCATGAATAATTTTTCCATATGGTAAAATATCATCATGAACCATCGTTAATATAGTTGCACTTTCTCCTCTTTGGTTTGATACTTCTACAAGATTTTTTAAGGTTTCTGGTCTCATAATTGGATGGTCTCCATTTAATACTAAAACCTTACCTTTTCTTCCTTCTAGTAATTTAGCAGCTTGCATAACAGCATGCCCTGTTCCTAATTGTTGTTCTTGTATTGCATATTTTACTGAATCCGCTAATACCTCTTCTATTTGTTCTTTTTGATATCCAACAACAGTAATTACTTCTTTTATTCCTGCCCTTTTTACATTTTCTACTGCTCTTCTTATAATCTCTTTTCCATATATTTTGTGTACTAATTTTGATTTTTTCGATTTCATTCTTGTGCCTTTACCTGCTGCCATTACAATAGCTAATACGTCTTGCTCCATTATTTCATCTATCCTTTCGCTAGATACTTTTATATCATGCACTACATTCTATCACAAAAAAATATAGAATGCAATCTTTTATGTTATATCTTATTCTTAAGAATGTTTTTTGGTTAAAAAATTTTAAAAAATAGGAATAATCTGGGTTCACTCAAATATACATTAGTAAAGTTGATTTTGTACAAACATTTTTTGAGGGGGTAAAGTATAAATGGAAAATTTAAGCTTATATCAAGATATAGCAAAACGTACAGATGGAGACATCTACATAGGAGTGGTGGGACCTGTTAGAACTGGAAAATCTACTTTTATTAAAAAATTTATGGACTTATTAGTTATTCCAAACATTGATAACGAATACAAGAAAGAACGTGCTAAAGATGAATTACCACAAAGTGCTGGTGGTAGAACCATTATGACTACCGAGCCAAAATTTGTTCCTAATGAAGCAATTGAAATTACAATTGGTGATAATCTAAAATTAAAAACTCGATTAGTAGATTGTGTAGGATATTTGGTTAATAATGCCATTGGTTATTTGGAAGATGAAGCACCAAGAATGGTAAAAACACCTTGGTCTGAAGAAGAAATTCCTTTTGAACAAGCAGCAGAAATTGGAACTAAAAAAGTAATTCAAGAACATTCTACTATTGGTATTTTAGTAACAACTGATGGAAGCATCACTGATATTCCAAGAGAAGATTATATTTCTGCTGAGGAGCGAGTCGTTAAAGAATTAAAAGAATTAAATAAACCATTTATTATTGTTTTAAATTCTAGCGAACCTTATTCTGAATATACAAAAGAACTTGCTAGAAAGTTAGAAGATAAATATCAAACTAGCGTAATTCCTACCGATTGTTCTAATCTAAACAGTGATGATTTAAATGATATTTTTGCAAGAATTTTATATGAATTTCCAATTGAGCAAATTAACATTAATTTTCCAAAATGGGTTGACGGCTTAAGTGATGAACACTGGTTAAAACAAAGTTTATACGCTCAAATTAAAGATGCTTTTTGTAATGTAAAAATGCTAAAACAAATTGATAAATCCATTAGTAAGATTTATCAAACGGATATTATCGAAAAAACCTCATTAGATGAAATACTACTAGGTACTGGTAATGTTAATATTTCCATCTCATTAAAAGAAGAACTCTTCTATAAAGTATTAACTGAAATTTCTGGTGTAGAAATTTGCAACGAAGGTGACTTATTTTCTACCATTACTACTCTTGCTTCTACTAAAAAAGAATATGATAAAATTGCATATGCTTTAGAAGAAGTAAAACAAAAAGGTTATGGAATTGTAACTCCTTCTATTGATGAACTTATTTTAGATGAACCAGAAATGGTAAAACAAGGTTCTCGTTTTGGTGTAAAATTAAAAGCAACTGCTCCAAGTATACATATGATACGAGCCAATATTGAAACAGAAGTATCTCCAATTGTAGGAAGTGAAAAACAATCTGAAGAATTAGTAAATTATTTACTTTCTGAATTTGAATCTGACCCTAAAAAGATTTGGGAATCTAATATTTTTGGAAAGAATCTACATGAATTAGTAAATGAAGGATTACAAAATAAACTTTCTCGTATGCCAGAAGATGCACAAGGAAAACTGCAAGAAACATTAGAGCGCATTGTAAACGAAGGTAGTGGTGGATTAATTTGTATTATATTATAATTAAAAAAGCACGCATACATGCGTGCTTTTTCGATTAATTCAATTTGCTCCGGCAATTACAAAACCAAGACAGAATAAAAATACTCCTATTCCTGTATCTTTTCCTTTACCAAATAATAGCAATATTAAACCTGTAAAAGCTATTAATGCACCGACGAATCTTAATACTATTGCTGCTATTACTGCCATAACTCTTCCTTTCTTGAATTCTCAAACTACTATGTTTAATTGCAACATAATTATTTAATCACATTTACATAAATCAGTCAATTGATTACTATTCATTATTCTTCTAATTTATTTTCTTTTAATGATTTCTTTATGCATATTTATTCCCTTTTTTGTTAAAAATATGTGAAAGATTATATTTTAGATTGGAGTAAAAAAGTGAATATACAAAAAAATACCATAATAACCTGTTTTGAAAATTTATTTTCTTATCATCCAAAAGAAGATTACCAATTTTCCATACCTGAAACTTTAGAAAAAAAGCAAGAACAAAATTACTCTAGTGAATCCTCTTCTAATTTAGAATTACCTAAAAACATATTTCCGACTCTTAGTGTTAATTTAGAAGTACTTACTTCAAGATACAATACTATGATTAACAGCGATATTATCATAAGAGAATTTAGTTTAACTGCTAAAAATAAAGAATATAAAGCATTTCTTTTTTACATCGATGGAATGGTTGATACCACAAGCATCAATCATTTTGTATTAGACCCACTTATGTTAAGAAACAGTGCTAATACTTATCAAAGTCCCGAAAGTGAAGTTATAAAAGAAGCTATAACTAATAATATTGTTGTTAGAAAAGTAAAAAAATTTGATTTAGCTTCTTATATTTATAACCATTTAGTTCCGCAAAATAGTGTAGAACAAGTAGATACTTTTGATGATGTTGCTTCTGGTGTTAATTCTGGTAATTGTGCTCTTTTTGTAGATACTTTAAATATCGTTTTTAATATTGATGTAAAAGGATTCAAACAAAGAAGTGTTGAAAAACCAGAAAACGAGATTGTTATTCGTGGTTCACAAGAAGGATTTACGGAAAATATTCGTACAAACACTTCTTTATTAAGACGTTTCGTTAATAATGAAAAACTCATTATCGAAAATATAGAAGTTGGTAATTTGACCAAAACCAAATGTGCAGTCTGTTACATGAAAAATATTGCAAATACCGACTTAATTGCTGAAGTAAAATATCGTCTTAATAATATCGACGTCGATACTATTATTTCTTCTGGTCAATTAGAGCAATTGATTGAAGATAATGGAAAGTTCAGTTTACCTCAACTTATTTCTAGTGAAAGACCCGATAAAGCAAGTAATTTTTTATTAGAAGGAAGAGTCGTTATCTTAGTAAATGGTAGCCCCTATTGTTTAATTGCGCCTGGTACATTTATTGATTTTATTACCTCTCCCGAAGATTTAAATTTAAAATTTCAATTTGCTAATTTATTAAAAATAATTCGAATTTTAGCTGTAATTTTAACTTTATTGTTACCAGGTCTTTATGTAGCAATTACTAATTTTCATCAAGAGCTAATTCCAACTGAATTACTATTTGCTATTGTAGCTGCAAGAGAAAGTATTCCTCTTCCCATTATTTTTGAAATTTTGGTGATGGAAGTTTCTTTTGAACTGATTCGTGAAGCAGGTCTACGTGTGCCTTCTCCTATTGGTCCAACTATTGGAATTGTAGGAGCCCTTATTTTGGGACAAGCAGCAGTTGACGCCAATATTGTAAGTCCTATTCTTATTATTGTTGTAGCAATTACAGCAATTGCTTCTTTTGCTATTCCAGACTTTTCTTTTGGTTTTCACTGCCGTATAGCACGTTTTGTCTATATTGCTTTTGGATATTTTTTAGGATTTTTAGGTATTGCTTTTTGCTTATTTATTCATTTTTTAATTCTTTCCGAATTAAAATCCTTTGGATATTCGTATTTACAGCCTTATATACCTGTTACTAAAGATTACAAGGGAATTTTTCTTTCTCCTTCTTGGAAAAGAGAACATCGAGCCAGTTTTTTAAATACAAAAAGACCAAAACGACAAGCTGATATTAGTATGACTTGGAAGAACAACAAATAGGAGGTTTTATATTATATGACAAATTCAAAACTTGGCACAATTGAAGGAATTGCCTTTATTGTCATTATCATCTTAAATCATATTGTATTAAATTTGCCCAAAAGCTTAATAGACCAATGTGGATCTTCTACTTGTCTAAATTTAATCTATATTACCATTTTAGTATTTATTTTTTTAACTATTATGCTAAAACTTTGGAAACCTTTTGGTAATAGTGATATTTTAGATATTAGCGAATTCTTAGGTGGAAAAGTACTAAAAGTTATATTAGGATTTCTATTTATCCTTTATTTTATTACTATTTCTGGTACATTACTTCGTAATTTTTCAGAAATGTTAAAATTAGTATATTTTGAAAGGACTACCATTTGTATTATATTGCTCTTCTTTTTGGTTACTTGCGTAATTGCAAATACATTTGGATTTAAAGCCATCACCAAATGCAATCTTATCATTGTTCCTATTATGTTACTCAATTTGTTAATTGCCTTTTTTTGCATATTTTCTAGGTTTGAAATTAAAAGAATCTTTCCAATTTTCGGATATGGCATAAACCAAACTTTTTTTAGTGGTATGAGTAATTTGTTTGCTTTTACTGGAATTAGTTACCTTTATTTTTTAAAACCTTTACTAAAAAAACCAGAAGATTTTAATAAAATCAGTTACATCTCTATTGGAATTTCGGCTTTTTACTTATTTTTAAGTATTACTACCTTGCTTTTTTCTTTTGCAGATATTTTAACAATCAATGAGCTTTCTCCTGTTTATTTGCTAATTCGTGGTACTGATTTTGGTAGATTTTTGCAAAGACCAGACGCTCTGTTTATTCTAGGATGGATTTTATCGTTAATGTCTTATTTAAGCATTACTATATGGTCTATTTCCAATATCTTTAAGAAAATTACAAAAACGAAAGATACAAAACCTATGATTTATAGTTTTGCAGCTCTTATCTTTGTATGTGCCTTAATTCCTAAAAATATGGCTGAAATTCGTTTTATACAAAATATAATTTTTCGTTATTTTACTATTATTTTAGTATTTATTATTAGTTTTCTAATTCTTCTTTTGGCTAATATAAAGCATAAAAAGAATCATTCTAAACCAGAAAAGGAGGTTTTGATAAAAGATGAATAAAAAATTAAAAAATACTATATTGCTTTTTTTGATTTTAACAATTTGTCTGTTTTCTCTTTCTGGTTGCTATAGTGAACGAAATATCGATCATTTAGCTTATGTGGTAGCATTAGGTTTTGATGTTGGAACTGATAATAAATTGAGGCTTAGTTTTCAAATTTCCGTTCCTGGTGGTTCAGGAGACAATGGCAGTTCTTCGCAATCCGACTCTTCTGTCGTAAATACCATTGAATGTTCTACTTTTGATTCTGGTGTCAATTTATTAAATAGCTATTTAAGTAAAGAATCCAATCTCTCTCATTGTAAAATGATTGTATTTTCAGAAGAATTTGCAAGTAATGGTATTTCAGAAACTCTTTTTACTTTAATGAATAAAGTAGAAATTCGTCCAGATTGTAATGTATTAGTTTCTAGATGTAATGCGGAATATTTCTTAAAAAATTCAGAACCAGTTTTAGAAAAACTATCTGCAAGATATTATGAGATTGCTCCTACTTCTAGTGAATATACTGGTTTTACCCAAAGCGTCACCTTGAGTGAATTTTTTTCGGATTATAATGATACCTTTCAAACTTGTTATGCCATATTAGGTGGAATTAATACCTCTGATACGCATAATTCAGATTCTTCTGAAAATGCCGTAGAAAAGGATTCTTCAAATAAAGCGGACGAAACTCTAATTCAAGGAAAAACAAATATTGAAAATATGGGACTTGCTATTTTTTCTGGTGATAAATTAGTTGGAGAATTAAATGGAATCCAAACCATTTGTCATCAAATAATTTCAAATACTTTAAATAGTTGTATTATTAACATCCCAAATCCGTTTGAAGAAAATCAAACCATTTCGCTTAAAGTTCGACCTATTAAAAATACAAAAAATAAGGTTAAGTTAGTAAATGGTTCTGCCTATATTACTTCAAATATAAATCTAGAAGCTCGTATTTTAACAATGAATGAAAACTCTAAATATTTAAATACTAATGAAATTCAGACTTTAGAAAAATCTATAAATTCCTATTTAACTACTCAATTATATGATTACTTATATAAGATTTCAAAAGATTTTAATAGTGATATTGATGGATTTGGAAAATATGTTGTTCAGAATTTTCAAACATATGAAGATTGGAAAAATTTTAATTGGTTAGAAAACTTCAAAAATTCTTTCTTTGAAGTTAGCGTTAATACAACTGTAAAATCCGGATATATTTTAATGGAAAGCTAAAGAAGGTTGATAAATTATGAGAATTTTAATTGCTGTTATATCAATATTTATATTTTTAAAAACTTTGTTTTATGGAATTTATGAATTGAAGGAACAAAATAATAAGCGGAGGTAGTATTGTCATATTTTTGCTTGCTATTATTTCATTAGTTCTACCTAATATTTTAATAAGTTTAAGAATAAATTTATCGAATTATTCATAACCCCCAGTCGCTCTCCGAGCGACAGAGGGTTCTATATAACATCTCGTTTTAATGTATTGTCTTTCACAACTCCTAATCCAATGAATTTTCCGTTTTCATCGTAAATTCGATATGTATCTTCTTTTAATCGATATGTCAATTTTACTCCATTTAAAAATTGTTCTAATTGTTTATGAGCTAACTGGATTTTTTCTTTATTGCTAAAAAATTCTTCTATTGTAATACAAGAAATTTTTTCTTTCTTTTCTTTTAATTCCTCAATCGTAATACTATCTTGAATTTTGAAGTCTCCTACTTGTAAACGTTTTAGTTCTTTCATATATCCGATTGTACCTAGTTTTTCAGCAATTTGTTCACAAAGGGTTCGAATATATGTACCTTTTGAGCAATTCACTGTAAAAGTAATTTCATTTTCATTTGGATTTAAATTATCCAAAATTAAATCATAAATTTCAATTTCTCTTGGAGCTACTTCTATACTTTTTCCTTGTCTTGCATATTCATATAGTTTCTTTCCTTTTACTTTTATGGCTGAATACATAGGCGGTATTTGATTTTGTTTTCCTATCATGGAGGAAAATACTTCCTCTATTTGTTCTTGTTTTGGCATTTTAATAATTTGTTCTTCTAGTATGTTTCCTGTCCCATCTGCACTATCTGTTTTTATACCCAATTTTAATACTGCTTGATATACTTTATCATGATTTACTAGATATTTTGCTATTTTTGTTGCACGTCCTACTAATAGTGGTAAAACTCCTGTTGCTTCTGGGTCTAAGGTACCAGTATGTCCTATTTTTTGATTTAGGGCTTTCTTAGCAATTGCTACCACATCATGTGAAGTATAATTTTTTTCTTTGTTAATTAGAATGATTCCATCCATTTATTTTCTCCTAAAGAACCCCCAGTCCGCTAACGCGGACAGCCCCCTTAGGTAAAGGGGCCTTTACTCTACTAATAAAAATTTGTTACTAGTCTGGAATAGTAGTTATGAAAAGTAGCAAAAAGCCTCCTTTATTTAAGGGAGGTGGCTCGCGCGAGCGAGACGGAGGGTTCTTACAATATTATTTTTACGATCTTATTTTAAATGCTTTGTTACTTCATGAATAATTTTTTCTTTTGCCTCTTCTAATGTAGCATGAATTTGGCAACCGGCTGCTCGAATGTGTCCACCACCATTAAACATCATGCATACATCTGATACATTAACATAGTCATTGGAACGTAATGACCCTTTGTATAGCCCCTCTTCTTTTTCACTAAGAAGAATAGAAACTTCCACCCCTTCTATACTTCTTCCAATGTCAACCAATCCAGAATGATCTCCGTTTTGTGCATTAGTTTTGTCTTCATCTTTTTTGGTAATATAGGTGAATGCAATTTTTCCATCTTCGAAAAATTCTAAACGGTCCATTGCAATTTTACTAAGTTCAAAGTGTCCTTTGGTTTGTTTTTCTAATACTCTTCTATAAATATCTGCTACATTAACACCAATACTTAAAAGCCATGCTGTAAATTCAAAAGTCTCTTTTGAGGTTCCTGAATATTTAAATCCTCCTGTATCAGTAATAATTCCTGCTACTAAACAGCTTCCTATTTCTTTGGTAATTGTAACTCCTAAATATTCTAATACTAGAATCAATATTTGACAACAAGCAGGTGAATCTGGGTTAACAAAATTATAATCTGCAAACATAGTATTTACACTATGATGGTCAATATTAATTGTTGCTTTTGCTTGTTCAAAATAGTTTGCAAAGCCATTTAATCTCTTAATATCACTACTATCTACTGCAATCGCTAAATCATAACTTTCCTTCGTTCCTTCTTTTTGCATTTTATCAGCTGATGGTAAAAAGCTATAGATTGCTGGATATTCTGGTATAATCATTTCTGGCTGTTTTCCTAATTGCACTAATGCATTATAAACTGCAAGAGAACTTCCGGATAGCATCACCGTCTGGATTCTCATGTGTTAAAATCACAATACTGTTTGCTTTTTCTACTGCTTGTTTTATATCATCTAATGTCATTCTATTTTTCTCCTTTATCTTTTATCTCTCTTAATATTGAATCAATTCTTGCTCCATATTCTATTGAATCATCACGCTCAAATACAAGTTCTGGTGTGATTCTTAAATTAATTCTTTTTGCTATTTGACTTCTAATGAATCCTGAAGATTTCTTTAGTCCTTCTAATGTTTCTTCATCATTTTTTGCGTTTAAAATACTAACATAGATTTTAGCATATTTTAAATCTGGAGTAATTTTCGCTTTTGTTACACTAATTAATCCGGTAACACTTGGATTTTTTAGTTCATAACTAATTATATGACTAATCTCTTTTTTTAATTCTTCATTAATCCTTTCAAATCTCATATTATTCTTTGGCATAAAAAGCCTCCTTATAGTTTGCTTATGTAATGGGTGGAAATGGATTCCACCCTTACATTTTATTTTTTTACTTCTTCCATAACATAAACTTCTAGTGTATCTCCTTCTATAATGTCATTGTAGTTTTCGATTTGAAGACCACATTCGTATCCAGAAGCTACTTCTTTTGCATCATCTTTAAAACGTTTTAAAGATACTAGTTTTCCATCATGAATTACTACATTATCACGAATTACTCGAATTCCTGCATTTCTTGCAATTTTTCCGTCTGTTACATATGCTCCAGCTATCGTTCCTACCCCACTTACTTTGAATGTTTGTCTTACTTCGGCAGTTCCGATTACTTTTTCTTCAAATACAGGATCTAGCATTCCTTTCATAGCAGCTTCGACGTCTTCAATAGCTTGGTAAATAATTGAATATTGTTTAATTTCTACTTCTTCCTTCTTTGCCATATCTTTTGCAATTGGGTCTGGTCTTACGTTAAATGCAATAATAATAGCATTAGAAACTTTAGCAAGTGTTACATCAGATTCTGTTACTCCACCAACATTAGCATGAATTACTTTTACTTGTACTTCTTCGTTGGATAGTTTTTCTAAACTTTGTTTAACAGCTTCTACAGAACCTTGTACATCTGCTTTTACAATGATATTTAATTGTTTTAAGTTTCCTTTTTCGATTTGGCTAAATAAGTCATTTAAACTTACTCTTGCTGTTTGGTTTATACTCTTTTCTCTTGCTTGGCGTTTTCTTCTTTCAATTAAGTGTTTTGCTGTCTTTTCGTCTTTTACTTCATAGAAGGTATCTCCTGCTTCTGGTACTTCTGTTAAACCAGTTACCTCTACTGGTGTAGATGGACCAGCTTTTTTTACTTTCTTTCCTTTATCATCTGTCATCGTACGAATTCTACCAATAGCAGAACCTACAACAATTGTATCTCCAACATCTAGTGTTCCACGTTGTACAAGCATTGATACAACAGGTCCTTTTGCTTTATCCAAACGTGCTTCAATAACAGTTCCTTTTGATTGTTTCGTTGGATTTGCTTTTAATTCTTTTACATCAGCAACTAATAGAACCATTTCTAATAGAGTATCAATATTAATTCTTTTCTTTGCAGAAATTTCAACGAATATTGTATCTCCACCCCATTCTTCAGGAACTAAATCATATTTCATTAACTCTTGTTTTACTTTTTCAGGGTTTGCACCTTCCACATCAATCTTATTTAATGCAACTATAATTGGAATTTCTGCTGCTTTGGCATGGTTAATTGCTTCTATTGTTTGAGGCATAACACCATCATTAGCAGCTACTACAAGTATTGCAATATCTGTAATTTGTGCTCCTCTTGCTCTCATACTAGTAAATGCTTCATGTCCTGGTGTATCTAAGAAAGTAATTTCTCTATCATTTACTTTTACTTTATATGCACCAATATGTTGGGTAATTCCTCCTGCTTCTCCTTCTATTACATTTGTTTGACGAATAGCGTCTAGTAATGATGTTTTACCGTGGTCAACGTGTCCCATAACAACAACTACTGGTGGTCTTGGTTGTAATTCATCTGCTGTATCCTCTGTTTCATCAAATAAGATATCTTCTTCTGTTACAGTTTCTTTTTTAATTGCTGTAATTCCAAATTCCTCTGCAATTAGAAAAGCTGTATCAAAATCTACTTCGTTATTAATGGTTGCCATTACTCCAAATCCTAGTAATTTTTTAATAACATCTGCTGTTGTTTTTTTCATTTCAGCAGCTAAATCTTTTACTGTTACTGGATCTGGTATTGTAATCTCTGTTAATTCAAATATTTTTTGTTTTACTCTTTCTTCTTCAGGTTTATTTGCTCTTTTCTTATTTTTCTTTCCTCTTTGTGTTGTTAAATCGTAGTAATCTAGCATTCCACCATCTTGTTCATCAAACATAGAAGATAAGCGGTCATGTTGTTTTAAACTTTTTAATTTATCTTCATTTATTTCGTAATCTCCACCACGTTTTGATTTTGGTGCTTTTTTCATTTTATTTTCTTCATAACGGTTTTGTTTTTGTTTATCAATTGCTTTGTTATATTCTCTTACCACTTCTTTTTCAACTACATCGGTCATAATATTTTTAATGTTCTTTTCGATTCCCTTTTCATCAAGTGGTCTTTTTCCGCTATAACCATTTTGATTATTATTACGATATCCGCCAGTTCTATTTTGATGATATCCATTATTTTGTGCACGATTATCTTTAAAATTACTTCCATTTTTATTTTGGTTATATCCATTATTGCGTTGATTGTTTCCAAAGTTATTATTGTGGAAATTATTATTTCTTGGTTGATAATTATTGTTATATCCATTATTTTGATTATTATTACGATATCCATTATTGTTTTGATATTGTGGTTTTCTTGCTTCTTTTTCTTCTGTTCTTTCTTCTTTCTTTTCTTCTGGCTTTACTTCTTTTACACTTTCATTTTTTTCATTCTTTACTTCTTGCTCTTTTTCTAAGTTTACTTGTTCTTCTTGTGCTGGTTCTTTTGCTACTTTTGTTTCTTCTTGTTTTGGTGTTTTTAAGCCAAATAATTCACTAACCGTCATTGGTTTTGATGGTTTGTTACGATATACAATATTAAAATCTTTATTCGTATTTCTTTCCACAAAGCCTACTTCTTTTCTTTTGGCTTCCATTTTTTTCTTTTTTTCTTCTTCTTCTCTTCTTGCTAGTTCTTCTTCTGATACAATTACTTCTCTACGAATAATTACTGGTGCATCTTGTTTTATCTTCTTTTCTTTTTTCTCTGGTACCGTATCTACTTTCTTATTTTCTTCCACTTTTTTTATTTTAAAACTCTCCTTTATTTTTTTTGCAAGTTCATCATCTACTGAACTCATATGATTTTTAACATCAATTCCTAATTTCACTGCTCTTTCAATTACTTCTTTACTGGTTAAATCAAGTTCTTTTGCAATTTCATGTATCTTTATCTTACCCAATAACTTCACCCCCGTTAATGATTTTCTTTATCTCTGTTGCAAAATTTTCATTTTTAATACCAAAAATTGCTTTATTTGGCTTTCCAATTGCTCTACTTAAATCATCTATCGTTCCATAAAAACAAATTGGAATTTGATTTTGTTTGCATGCTATTTCAAAATTTTTCTTTGTACGTTCTGCTGCATCATTTGCCACAATAATTAGCTTTACCTTTTTCTTTTGGATTAAATCCATACAGGAATCGGTTCCAAAGCTAAGGGCTCCTGCTTTCATTGATAATCCTAATAATCCTTCTATTTTATGATTGTTCAATAATCACACCTCTTAATTTTTCATAAATCTCATCATCGATTTTTGTTTCAAAAACTCTTTCGATTCTCTTTGTTTTGATTGCTTTTTCAAGGCATTCTTTTCTATCACATATGTATGCGCCTCGTCCTGGCATCTTTCCAGATTTATCAATATTTATTTGTCCATCACTTGATTTTACAATTCTAATTAAGTCTTTTTTGTCTTTTTTTTCATTACAGCCCATACAAGTTCTTTGTGGTATTTTTTTCATTTTAAAACACCTCCCGAATTTCTTATTCTTCTGTTTGCTCTTGTTCTTCTTGCATTGTAGCAATCATTTCTCTAAATTGGGATTCTGATTTGATATCAATTTTCCAACTTGTTAATTTTGCAGCAAGTCTTGCATTTTGTCCAGATTTTCCTATTGCTAATGATAATTGATCATCTGGTACAATAACTTGAGCAAATTTTTCTTCTTCTTTTACATCTACTGCTAGTACTTGTGCTGGAAGTAATGCTGCTGCTATATAAATTGCTGGGTCTTCATTCCATTCAATTACATCTATTTTTTCGCCATTTAGTTCATTTATAATATTTTGAATACGTACTCCTTTTTGTCCTACGCATGAACCTACTGGATCTATATTAGGATTTGTTGAATATACTGCTACTTTACTTCTATATCCAGGATCTCTTGATACACTCTTAATTTCAATTAATCCTTCATAAATTTCTGGTATTTCAAATTCAAATAAACGTCTTACAAATTCTGGACAAGCACGTGATACAACAACTTGTGGATTTCCTTTAATTCCTCTTACTACTTCTTGTACATATCCTCTTATTTTATCGTTAACATGATAGTGTTCAGTTGGGATTTGTTCCTTTGCAGGCATGATTCCTTCTAGTTTTCCAAGGTCCATGATAACAATATTAGAATCTGCTTTTTGAATAATTCCAGAAACAATTTCTCCTTTTCTATCATTAAATTCTGTATAAACAACATCTCTTTCTGCTTCTCTTAATTTTTGGATAATAACTTGTTTTGCAGTTTGTGCTGCAATTCTACCAAAATCTTTTGGTACCATTTCAACATCAACTGTATCTCCTATTTTTGATTTTTTACTGATTTTCTTTGCATTTTCTAAGCTTATTTGTAGTTTATCATCTTCTGCTGCTTCTACTACTTCTTTTACAGCGTATAAATGTGCTTCTCCTGTTTCTTTGTCCATTACAACCTTTACGTTTTCTGCTGAATCAAAATTTCTTTTATATGCTGTTACTAATGCTTGTTCAATAGCATCAATTAAATATGCCTTTTTAATTCCTTTCTCACTTTCTAATTCTTCTAGTGCTAGTATTAATTCTTTGTTATCAATTGCTTTCATTTTTCCTTTTTCCTCCCTTATTTTATATTATTGTTTTGATGAATCAGGTTTGTAGAACCCCCAGTCGCTTTCAGCGACAGTCCCCTTAAGTAAAGGGGGTTTTTTCTAATTTTGTAATAACATATTAGTCCCAATTATATTTTGTTTTCATTAATGCTATATCTTTTCTTTCTATTGTTATCTCATCATTTTCATACATCATTGTGATACTATCTTCATCATATCCTGTTAAAATACCTTCTAGAGATTTTTTCTTATCCATAGGTTTAAACAAATTAACCTCTATTTTTTCTCCCATAGCCTTATTCAAATGTTTGTCTTTTCTTAAGTTTCTTTCGATTCCTGGTGAAGATACTTCTAAAAAATATTGTTCTTTAATATAGTCTGCCTCATCAAGTAAATCCATAATCCCGTCATTTACTTTTTCGCAATCATTTAAATCAATTCCATCATCTTTATCAATAAAAATACGCAAAAAATAATTTTTTCCTTCTTTTGCATATTCTACATCATAAAGTTCATATCCCATCTCTTCTATTTTTGATTGCAAAAGCATCTCAACTTTCTCTTCAATATTAGCCAAATTACAGCCTCCTTAAATTAATCGAAGAGTGGGATTTGTTCCCACTCTTCTGATTTTCATATTTGCATACATATTATATCCCGATTTTATTAAAAAATCAAGGCTTTTTCAAGATTTTTTTCATTTTGTCATATTCTTTCTATTCATCTTCATATTTATCAAATTCTTCATATTCCACATGAGGTACTTCTTGCTCGTCATATGGTTGTTCATCGTATTCATATTCATAAGCAATATTAGGATTTACAGGATTTCTTTTGGGTCTTGTTTTTTGTATCATTTTTTCTTGTTTTTGTTCCTTTTTTTCTTCTTCTTTCTTTTGTCTTATTTCTTCTTGTCTTACTTTGTTTTTTTCTTCTTTTTTATCTTGCATCATCTTATTCATTAAATTATTAGCTTTTTCCATTAAATCTGGCATGTAATCTAGCAATCGGTCTATTGATGAAGAATGTTCTACTGGTAATAATTTTACTCCACTTCCTTGAATCACTAAAAAAGCAACTGGATTAATATTAACACCAGCACCTGCTCCTCCACCAAATGGCAAATTATATTGTATTTCTTCTTCTTTATCTTTTTTGCTATATTCTCCTATAGTTTCTCCTTTAAATTCACTACCTCCTGCTGCAAATCCAAAGCACACTTTGGATATAGGAATAATTACTACATTATTGGAAGTTTCGATTGGTTCACCAATAATAGTGTTCACATCAATCATGTCTTTAATATTGTCCATAGCTGTAGTCATAAGACCTTCTATTGGATGTTCGTTCATTTTTCCTCTTCTCCTTTCTTTTCTTTACCAATGTATAAATTATACTTATAATATGTACCACTTTTATTTGAATTATACAGTTGAGTGATAGTTTTATTACATTTTTATTTTTATAGATTGGAAGCATTTTATATTCGTATTTCTCTTCTTCATAATGATCTATTAGTCTAGCAATCATAATTCCTAAAGCACTTGATAAAATTGCAATAATCGCAGATGTTATGAGTACATCTTTCGTTCCAAATTCTAAATTTAGATGAAACTCCTCTAATTTGATTTTTAGTTTTTTCATTAACTCTTTTCTTTCTTCTTTACTTGGTAAATCTTTTTTTACTTTTTTAAAGTCTACTTTTTGTAATTTTTGTGTTAAGTTTACTTTTTGATTTAATTTTTTAATTTTTTCAGGATTTATTTCCAATTTCAAAACCCTAATAAAATTTAAAAATCGTAATTCAAAAATGATTGAATAATTATATTTCATTTTTTTTGATTCACAATTTGAAATGCTAACTCTTTGCATACGAATTTTTATCGTACTAAAAACAACTACCAATAACAACAATATAAAAAATAAAATGATAAAAAAAACTACTGCCATAAGACCACCTTCTTACAACAATAGTTTTTCCAATTTTTTCATGTTTATTCAAGCAATTAACTCCAAATCAAAATAGAATTCTACTCCATTTTCTTTATTAATAACTCCATACTCTTTTTTATAATTATGCATAATTGCTTTTACCAATGATAATCCAATTCCTGTTCCACCATCTTCTCTATTTCTAGATTCATCAGCTTTATAGAAACGATTCCAAATCCTGTTTAAATCTTCTTCTTTAATCTGTTCTCCTGTATTGAATACAGTAATTCTTGCTGTTTTATTTTCGATATTAGAATTGATACTAATTCTAATTTTTTTCTCTCCATCTTTTTCTTGCGCATGCTTCATCGCATTTGTAAAATAGTTTGTGATTACTTGTTCTATGTAAAAGTCATCTGCTAATACAATAACTGCATCATTATCTTCAAACTCAACTTCAATATTGTTTTCTTCTAGTATTACTTTGGATTTACGAATCACTTCTCTAATTAATTCACATATATCAAATTCTTTATTATTAAATTCTCTTTTTCCATATTCTAGTTTCATAAGTTCTAATAATTGTCTTACAAGCTTATCCATTTTATTTGCTTCATCTAAAATAACACTTGCATAAAATTTTCTACTTTCTTCATCTGTATTAACATTTTCAATTAATCCTTCTGCATATCCTTGTATTAATGCAATCGGCGTTTTTAGTTCATGAGATACATCGGAAATAAATTGTTTTCTCATTTCATCTATTTTTGATTTTTCTTCAATATCTTTTTCTAGTTCTATATTATTTTCTCTTAACTGTTTTATTGTTCTTTCTAATTTATCAGACATTGTATTAATGCTTTTTCCCAAATCATTAATTTCATCATCTGTATCAGTAGTACGATATTTATGACTAAAATCTAGTTTTGACATTTTATCGGCAATTGCATTTAGCTCTAAAATTGGTGCTGTAAATTTTCTGGAGATAAAGGATACTACAATTCCACCAATTAGAATTGTAATTCCTCCAAATAAATATAAGAAATTATTCGATATTTTTACACTTTCACGAATAGATGCAAATGGCATTCTTATATATAGTTTGTATCCATTATCTAGTTCAGTAGAAAACATTAAAAAAGTAATCCCATTAGTCTTATCTTCAAATTTTTGTATCACTATTTTATCGTTTTTATATACTATTTTTTTGTTTTGTTGAAGCATATTATTTATTAAATTCGTGTTATCACTATTTGATATAAAATCTCGATTGGTGGAATAAACACTAATGTTTTTATCACTTTGTATTACAATATCAAGGTTATTATTAATTGCTGCTCTTTTTAATTCTAATTCTAAAGCCGTACTATCTGTTTGTTGTTGTAAATAGTAATTATTGATTTTTTCATAAATGGATAATAGATTTTTTGTTTTAGAATGTAAATAAAAAGATTCTAATACAAAATTATTGGTTAAAATTAAAAAAGCAATAATTATAATTACTACAACACAAAGTGTTAAAAAAAGTTTAATTCGTATTGATTTAAATTTTTGTTTTATATTCTCCATTTTTTATTTTTTCACCTCAAATTTATATCCTACGCCTCTCATTGTCTCTATATACTTTCCTTTTTTTCCTAATTTGTGTCTTATTTTTTTTATATGACTATCAATTGTTCTAGAGTCCCCATAATAGTCATAGTTCCATACATTATTTAAAATTTTATCTCTAGATAAAGCAATTCCTTGGTTATCAACTAAGTATTTTAAAAGTTCATATTCGCGAAGACTCATTTCGATTTCTTTTCCATCTACTTTTACCGTTCTACCATCTACATCAATTTCAATTCCACCATAATCTTTTACTTCATTTTGGTTTCCTCTTGTTCTATTTAAAATAGCCTCTACTCTAGCAACTAAAATCTTTGGACTAAATGGTTTTGAAATATATTCATCAACTCCAAGTTCGAATCCAAATAACTCGTCTTGTTCTTCTCCTCTTGCTGTTAGCATAATAACTGGCACTTTTGATTCTTGTCTAATTTGTCTTAATACAGACCAACCATCAAGCTTTGGCATCATTACATCTAGTAAAATAAGTTCTATTTCTTTTTGGTTTTCATGATATACCTCTAGCGCTTTTTCTCCATCTTCTGCTTCTAATACCGTAAATTCCTTTTGTACCAAGAAATCTTTAATTAATTTTCTCATTCTCGATTCATCATCAACAACAAGTACTGTTACATTTTTCATAATATTCACTCCCATTTTTCTAACAATTATTATACATTATATCTTGCTTTTGTGTCTAGTTTGTGAAATTTTAATAGAAATAGGCGGAAACAAATTCCGCCACTACTTTTTATTCTTCTATCATATTTACCCTTTCAGCCCCCACTATTTCTTCAAATTGTGTTCTGATTTCGTCTGTTAAGTAGATTCCCCCACATGGTTTTAATGTTTCTTTTTCTTTTACAAAAATTGCTATATTGTTTTTATCACCTGAGAAGAATTTGATTGCTCCTCTTAATTTTTGTTTCTTATCTTCCTCTAAGTCGGTTATATCAATAACAAATTTTTTATCTTTCTTTTCTCCAAATTCTGTAATGCGGTTTGCTACGATTTTCGTATCTTCATCTTCTCTAATACTTAAACGTCCTTCAATGACTACAATTTTATCATTTAATAGAATATCAGAACATGCCTGATAGCAGTTTTCGAAAAGAATGATTTCTGCTTGTCCATATAAGTCTTCTACCGTTAGAAAAGCCATAATCTTATTGTTTTTAGTGTATTTCTTTTTAACACTACTGATAATTCCTGCAAATTTTACCATTTGTCCATCTTTAAATTCTGGCACTTGAACTTGAACTTCTGTATTTTCTGCCTCTTCATGTAACTGTCTCATTTGCATAGTATTAATATTTGTTTGTTTTTCAATTTGTTCTCTTAAATTGTCTAATGGATGACCGGATATATATAATCCAAGCATTTCTTTTTCCATGGATAATAGTTCTCGTTTAGAGTACTCTTTTAAAGTGTTATAGCTATATTTCATATCACTCATTTTTTCGTCTTCTGGTGCTAGGTCGAACATTGTTACTTGACCTTGTAACATTTTCTTAGAAGAATCTGATATCGTATCGATGATGCTTTCAAATGACGCCACTAATGTACTTCTTGTTTGTTCAAATTCATCAAATGCTCCTGCTTTTATTAAGCTTTCAATACATTTTTTATTAACCGCTTCGCTTTGCATTCTTTCGCAAAAATCAGTAAAGCTACTAAATGCTCCATGTTCCTCACGTTCTTTTACAATGCTATCAACTGCTGCAACTCCCACATTTTTGATGCTTCCCAAGCCGAAACGAATCTTACCATTATCTACCGTAAATTTTGTAAAGCTTTTATTGATATCTGGTTTTAAGATTTCTATATGCAAACGCTTGCATTCATCAATATAGGCTGGTACTTTATCTAAATTTCCTAAATAACTATTTAGCGTTGCAGCTAACAATTCTTCTGGATAATATGCTTTTAAATATGCAGTTCGGTAAGATACCACAGCATAGGCTGCTGCATGAGATTTGTTAAAAGCATATTTTGCAAACTCTGCCATTTCATCAAAAATTTTATTTGCAGATTCTTCATCTATTCCATTTCGGATACAACCTGGAATTTCAACATTTCCATTTTCATCTAGTTTTCCATAAATAAAATACTCTCTTTCTTTTGCCATAACATCTAGCTTTTTCTTACCCATTGCACGTCTTACAAGGTCAGCACGTCCTAAAGAGTATCCTGCTAAATCTCTTACAATTTGCATAACTTGTTCTTGGTATACCATACAACCATAGGTGACGTTTAAAATAGGCTCTAGTGATGGATGTGTATATTCCGCATGAGCAGGATCTAATTTGTTTTTTATGTATCTAGGAATTTGGTCCATTGGTCCTGGTCGATATAACGAAACTCCAGCTATAATATCTTCTAGGCTATCTGGTTTTAATTCCTTCATAAAGTTTGTCATTCCCTGTGATTCAAATTGGAATATTCCTAACGTTTCTCCGTTTGCCCACAATTTATATACTTTTGGGTCATTCATTTTTTCATCAAACTGAACGTCAATCCCTCTATTTTGTTTTACAAGATTGATTGCATCCTGAATTACTGTTAGTGTTCTTAAACCTAAAAAGTCCATTTTTAAAAGTCCTAATTCTTCTAGTGTTGTCATAATAAATTGTGTTGTAATTGAACCATCTTTTGTATTGACATATAGAGGTACATAATTTACTACTGGTTCTTTTGTGATAACAATACCACAAGCATGAGTTGATGCTTGTCTAGGCATTCCTTCTAGTGCCATTGCTATATCTAATACTTGTTTTGTTTCTTCATTGGATTCGTAAAGTTCTCTTAATTCACGGTTTTGTTCTAATGCTTTTGGAATTGTAATATGTAATTCATTTGGAATCATTTTTGCAAGCTTGTCTGCATCTTGGTATGGAATATCTAATACTCTCCCTACATCTCTTATTACCATTCTTGCTGCCATTGTTCCAAATGTGATGATTTGTGATACGTGATCATAGCCATATTTATGGCATACATAATCTATAACTTCTTGTCTTCTTTCATAACAAAAGTCAACGTCAAAATCGGGCATGCTAACTCTTTCTGGGTTTAAGAAACGTTCAAATAGTAAGTTATATTGAATTGGGTCAATATCCGTAATACCAATAGCATATGCTAAAATAGAACCTGCTCCAGAACCACGTCCTGGTCCTACTGGTATTCCTACGGATTTTGCATAATGAATATAATCCCATACAATAAGGTAATAATCAACATATCCCATTTTGTTAATTACACTTAATTCATAATCCGCTCTTTCCAAAATCTCTTTTCCTGGATTTTCGCCATAACGTTCTTTAATTCCATCATCACATAATTTTTTTAAGTAATCATAGTGAGTTTCAAATCCTTCTGGTACATCATAATTTGGTAGAATCGTATGTCCAAATTCAAACTCTACATTACATTTATTTGCGATATTTACTGTATTTTCGATTGCTTCTGGAATATTACTAAAGTAGTCTTTCATTTCTTCACTTGTTTTTAGGTATAACTCTTCTGTTTCAAAACGCATACGGTCTTCATCTTTCATTTTCTTTCCGGTTTGTATGCATAAAAGAACTTCATGATTGTATGCATCTTCACGCCTTGAATAATGTGCATCATTTGTTGCAACAAGTGGAATATTTAATTCTTTTGATAATTGTATTAATTTTTGGTTTGCAAGTACTTGTTCTTTTATTCCGTTGTTTTGTACTTCTAAATAATAATCTTCTCCAAATACGTTTTTAAACCATAAAGCAACTTCTTTGGCATGTTCCATATCATCTTTTAAAATAGCTTGGTTTACTTCTCCTGCAAGACATGCACTAAGGCAAATTAATCCCTCATGGTATTTTTCTAAAATCTCTTTATCGATACGAGGTTTATAATAAAAACCTTCAGTAAATCCCATAGATACCAATTTGGTTAAGTTCTGATATCCTTGATTATTTTTTGCGAGTAAGATTAAATGATTATTCCAATCAAGACCAGCTTCTTTATCAAATCTTGTTCTATTTGCTACATACACTTCACAACCAATAATTGGTTTAATTCCTTCTTTTTTACATGCTTTATAAAAGTCAATTACTCCATACATTACTCCATGGTCTGTAAGAGCAATCGCATCCATTCCCATTTCGCGAGCTCTAACTGGTAAATCTTTAATGCGGTTTGCTCCATCTAATAAACTATATTCACTATGTACATGTAAATGAATAAATTCTGACATTTTTTCTCCTTCTTAAACATTTATTCCAAAATTTCTTTGTGCTTCATAAGTCGAATTAATAAAAAACATAAATGCCCATATTAGAGCAAAAAATATAATAATATAGCATATAATTAGCATTCCATAAATTGAAAATCCTAACATATAACTAATAAGTCTAATAAGGTCTTTATGAACTCCTTTTAATCCCTCTTCTAAAGTATTTGCTCTTACTTGCATTATTTCTTCTGCTGGAACATCGTATATTTCAGATATTTTATATATTTGATCTAAATTTGGAAATTCCAAGTCGTGTTCCCACTTTCGAACACTTTTTATTGTTACTGTTTCCATATTAATTTTTTGCACTAATTCTTCAATTGTATATTCTTTTTTACATCTTAAATCATATAAATATGCGCCAAAATCGTTTTCAATTAGTTTCTCTTTAAACCCTTTCATTTGTACTCCTTATAATACTTTTATTAGTTCTGGCATATCCTTTATCATAACTTCTGGAATATGTATAATTTCAAATTTAACCGTACTATTTCCAAATGCAATTTCAACAATATCTCCTACTTTTACCTCATAGCTTGGCTTTACTATTTTCCCATTAACGCTAATTCTTCCTTTATCTGCTGCTTCATTTGCAACAGTTCTTCTTTTAATCACTCTTGCCACTTTTAAAAATTTATCTAGTCTCAATATTTTTCTCCTTTACAATAAAAAATATGGTTCAAATTCTTGTGCTACCTCTTTATATATCTCATCGTCGAAAGATTCAAAATGAGAATCAAATTGATTTGGATATTCTCCTTCGTATTTTAATCGCATTTTTTGGTTTGCTTCTTTGCAAAATTCTCTTCTAATATCTTTCCCCCTAACAATTGTTAAAAGGTTTAAATTTTGCCATATTCTTGCCTCTGGATACAATCCCCCTACTCTTTTAATTCTTTCTTCTAGCATTTTCGTATCATATTCCAATGTTCTATGTTCTAGACTTACTTGTCCATTTTTGCAAGTAAGAATCGTATATTGTGCTTTGCCAATTCCATTATTGTGTATTCCTAATACACCTACCTGTGCAACTATTTTTCCATTTTTCATTTGATGATTTGCTACTTTATGGTTATGACCATATATAAGAATGTCTTCTTGCAAATTAGAAAAAATTTCTTCCATTCTTGGCGTATCAAAATAGATAAGTTCTGTAATACTATCTGGAGAGGCATGTACTGCTTTTATTTTTACTCCTTCAAATTCTAATGCCAAATTGGGAGGTAAATTTCTAATATAGTCTCTATTATCTTCTCTCATATGCTCATAATAACACACAACACTTTTATTCTGCATTGTATTCCACTTTTCATCTTTCTTTGTACGTTCATAAGTTAACAAATATTCTTCACGGTTCCCCTTAATGACATATGGCGTTAAGTCTTTTACTTGATCGATTACTTCATCCGTAAAAGGTAAATCTGTAATAAAATCTCCCAATACGATGTATTTATCTGCTCCTTGTTCTTTTGCATCTTTTATTGCTTCTTCTAATGCTACTATATTTCCATGTATATCTGATAAAACTGCTATTTTCACTTTATCACCTCTTACTACATATGTTTATATCATATTTTGACGAAATAGTAAAGAAAAACCATACTGCCTACATAAAAATTGATAAAAATATAACTGTTTGTATTGATTTTCTTTCATTATTGTATTATACTATTTTTTACAATCCTTATGAAAGGATTCATATAGATCCCTTGTCACTCGCTAACAGTCGTTTCTTGTTTTGAGAGAGGAGGTGATTACTTGTTAGGCGTATACTTCATGTTTGTACTTTGTGCTTTATTATGCTTTAACTTATGGTTTTTTAGGAAATCTTCTGAGATTTCTGAAACATCCTTTGTTACAAGCACGAAAGTTGCCTGTTTACGGGAAACTTTCAACACTATACCGATATGTGTATACTGCCGATTGCGGCTCTTGAGGTGCCGTAGTCCGCCCAACAAGTAAAAACCCGGAGACATTCTACTGTCTCCGGGTTTTAATTTTTTGTTATCTACGTCTTCTACGTCTACAACAACAGCAACAATTATTATCGTTATTATTGTTTGAATTAGATTCATTATTGTCGTTATCGTCTTCTCTATCATTCCAAAAATCAAATGCATTATTGTATCCATTATCATAGCCGTTATTATAGCCTCTATTATATCCATTATTAAATGCTCTTGTGTTCATATTTCTACAAGTAACTCTACACGTACATCCATTTTCATTTGATATACTAAATGTATCGTTTCCATCACTTAGTGCTAACACATTGTTTGTATTCCTATTTCTACAATCACAATCGTCGTCTCTGCGACAACAATTATTTCTTCTACAATCACAGTCATAGCCTCTGCGACAACAATTGCAAGACAAATTACGTATAATACAGCATATTATTTTAACAATCACTGCCGTTATGAATGCAATAATTGTATATATAATTGCTGCAATTAAGAATGTAGCGTCAAAAACGGCAAAAGTTACAATTAAGAAAATGGCGAAGAAAATTGCTGCAACTAATACTGGGCTTTTTATTAATTTTTGTAACACAGCTGCTAATATAATAGTAGCAAGCGGTATTGCAAAAAATATAAGTAAAATATTCATAATATTCTCTCCTTTATTACTTATTTTGCTAGTATATATTATGAATATTTTACTTACTTTGTTACAGATTAGTTATACTCTACACTTACTAAATATAATCCATGTGCTGGTAACGTCTTTCCTGCTTTCGTTCTATCCTTTTCTTCTATTATTTTTAAAATATCACTTGGTTCGATTTTTCCAAGCCCAACATCTACTAATGTTCCTGAAATGATACGAACCATATTATATAAAAATCCATTTCCTGTTAACTTAATTTTTATGTTATGTCCTTCTTGTAATATTTCTGCTTGATAAATCGTTCTTACACTACTTTTGCTACTTGTTCCACTTGCTTTAAAAGCTTTAAAATCATGCTCTCCCACGAAATAACTTGCTGCTTCTTTCATTTTTTCTACATCTAATTTTTGTGGAATGTGATATGCTAAATTTCTAAAAATTGCACTTCCATATTCTGAATTATCAATTACATATTCATATGTTTTTTCTTTACAAGCAAACCTTGCATGAAAATCTTCTTCTACTTCTTCTGCTTTTTTTATAACAATAGTTTTCTTTAATCTTGAGTTTATCGCAATCGCAAATTTATCAATAGGCAAGTTAGAATTTGTTTTAAAGTTAGCTACTTGTCCGAAGCGCATGAACTCCTGCATCGGTTCTACCGTGAAGCATTTAATTCTACTTTTTCACCTGTTATACTTTCGATAACTTCTTCGATTGTTCCTTGTATATTTAACTTATTTGGTTGTTTTTGCCAACCATTAAAGTCTTTTCCATCATATTCTATAGTTAATTTTATATTTCTCATACGTCCCCCATTTCCATTAAAAAAATTATTATCTCATTACACAAATTCTTCCCATACCTGATTTGCTAAATCTAATCCTCTATCTGTTAGTTTAATATTATCTATATCAATTTCTATTAATTCTTCTCTTACTAGTTTATCTAATTCTTTTCTAAAGATATATATTGGATTCTGAACAAACTTAGCTTTAAATTCAGATATTGATACTCCTTGTATCTTTCTTAAACCTAATAACATATATTCTTTTTGCTCATCTTCTTTATTTTGAGTTTCATGAATAGTTTTAGTATGCTCCTCTAAGTATTGTTTTAAATCTTGAGTATTCGAATATCTTACCTTGTTGTAGTATGAATGGGCTGCTAGTCCAAAACCTAGGTATTGTTTTTGGTTCCAGCAATTTAGGTTGTGTTTCGATTCTTTTTTTGGTTTTGTAAAGTTGGATATTTCGTAGTGAAGATATCCATTTTCTTCTAGAATTTTCTTTGTTTTCCAATACATGTTTCTTTCTGTTTCTTCATCCGGTAATTCGTATTTTCCTTGACTAATCTGTTGTTCTAAAACAGTACCTTCTTCTAAAATAAGTGAATAAATTGATATATGTTCTGGTTTTAGATTAATAACATTTTTTAAGCTTTCTTCTAATATATCCTCTGTTTGATTCGGAAGCGCAAGCATCAAGTCAACATTGATATTGTTAAATCCAACTTTTCTTGATAAGCGATAAGCTTCTAAAAATTCTTCGTATGTATGAATTCTTCCTATTTCTTTTAGTAATTTGTTATTGGCAGATTGTAGTCCTATGCTAATACGATTAACTCCTGCCTTTTTGTAATCCTCTAATTTTTCTTTAGTAACTGTACCAGGATTTATTTCTATTGTAACTTCTGCATCTTTTTCTACTGGATAATTTTCTTTCAATGTTTCTAAAACACTTATTATATTTTTACTATTAATATAAGATGGTGTACCTCCTCCTATATAAATAGTAGTTACTTTATAATCTTTTGCTTTATCTTTATTAGATATTATTTCTTTCTTTAATGCCTCTACATACTCATTTACTTTTTCCTCTTTTTGTGAAAAAGAAATAAAATCGCAATAATAACATTTTTGCTTACAAAAAGGAATATGAATATAAATTCCAAGTTCTTCTTTCATTTTACTTCTCCATATTTTTTCTAACTTCTTCTGCTATTTCACAGATTTTCTTTAGCCTATGGTTTACTCCAGATTTTCCAATTGGATTTTCTAACATTGCACCTAATTCTACTAAACTTGCATCTGGATTCTTTTGCCTTAAATTTGCAATTTCTTTTAATGTATCTGGTAAAGCATCAAACTTTCTTTTTTCTTTTAAATATTTTATTTGCTTTATTTGCTCTACCGATGCATTTATCGTTTTATTTAAATTTGCTGTTTCGCAATTAACTAAACGATTAATATTATTTCTTGTATCTCTTACTACTCGAATCTCTTCAAAATTTAAGACCGATTTTCCTGCTCCAATAAGTGCTAATAATTTAGAAATTTCTTCTGCCTCTTTTATATAAATAGAAGTACTATTTTTTCTTGCAAGTATCTTTACTTCTATACCAAAAGCTTTTAATACCTCTAAAATAAAACTAGCATTTTCACTTGTACTAAGTAATATTTCCAAATGATATTTGCTATTTGGATTATTTAATGAACCACTACCTAAAAAACATCCTCTTACTAGTGACTTTAGAAATAACTCATCTTTTTTTACATTAATTTCAATATTTTGTATTTGAATTTTATTTTCCAAATATAGTAATTCGCTCATTTCTAGCTTTTTAAAAGTAATCGTATACACTTTTCCTTGTAATTCTATTTTATAATCAATCTTTAAATTATTTAATAACTTATTTAATCGATTAATATTATACTCATTTTCTGTAGAATACTTAATTTTTCCCTTTATTACACTTGTGTTATTGCTTATTAGATATCCTATTAATTCAAACTTCACACATTCCTTATTTGCTAATGTGTTTAGTTTACTTAGTTCTTCTTTTATATCTTTTGAAAAAGACATATCTCTCACCTCTTTACTTTAGCTTGTACCATTCTATCGTTTCCTGCTAAGTCTTTTTTACATTCTATATCTTCATATTCGTTTGTTTCGTTTAGAATATTAGTTACCTCTTCTTTTTGGTCATATCCTATCTCTAAAAAAATTACCCCATCTTTTTCTAAATACATTGGTGCATTTTGTATAATTTTTCTATAAAAATCTAGCCCATCTACTCCACCATCTAATGCTAGCTTTGGTTCTTTTTGTACCTGCTTATCTAGTGTTAAAATTACTTCTTTTTTTATATATGGTGGATTTGATACAATTACATCAAATTTTCCTTCTATTTTTTCAAACAAATCAGATAAAATCCAATTTATATTTGGGGTATTATTTTTTATCGCATTCTTCTTAGCAATTTCTAGTGATTCTTTACTAATATCAACTGCTGTTATTTCACAATTTGGAATATATTTCTTAAGTGAAATCGCAATTGCACCACTTCCTGTGCATAAGTCTAATATTTTTAAACTTTTCTTATTCTTACAATATGAAATCACTTCTTCTACTGTAACTTCTGTGTCTGCTCTTGGAATTAACACATTTTCATCTACATAAAAATCTAATTTCATGAATTCTTGATGGTTTGTAATATATTGAAGTGGATATCCTTGTATCAATTTTTGTATAGCATTTTTATATGCTTCTTCTTTTTCACTTTCTAAAACATCTTTACTGTGTATCATTAAATATTCTTTTTCTACACCTAAAATGTAGCACAAAAGAAGCCTTGCTTTTAACATAGGTTCTTCTATTAATTTTTCTTTTAAACTTTGTATTGCTATTTTTAAATTTTCTTCTATTGTCATATTTTTTCTCTTTTCTAATTTCCTTTATTATATTCTATAAAAAATAGAGACTTTTCGCAAGTCTCTACTGCTGTATTATATCATTTATCCAAACATGCATAAAAATAATACTGTTTTTAACAAAAAGATTCCTCTTAAATTATTGCTAATAAAAGATTCCTCTGGTTCATTTTCTGGTACCTCATTTACTAATGAAATCTTTGCATAATCTACATCTGTAAATTTAAATCCCATACGAAAATCTTGTGTTTCATTTTGTTTTAGGTCTTTTATTGCAACATACTTTGTTCCCAAACATACATCTCTTTTTGTATATAAATCAATTTTTATATACGTATTTAGCGCTGTTTGATTCTGATTTGTTATTTTTCCTCCCACATAACCATTAACATAGGTTGCTTTTGCTTCATTAATATCAATCGTTATTCCATTTGGTACTGTTTTATAAGTGTCGATTATGTCATATGATGTTTTTAGCGCTATATCGATCATAACATTCGAAAATATGAAAAATAAAATAACACATAAAACATACAATCCAAATGTTTTCATTCTATTTCCTGATACTCCTACGCTAGTTATATTAAGTTTACCCATGTTTATCATTCCTTTTCTCAATTAGAATAGTACTATTATATCATATGTTACATAATTTGTAAACATTAATTTTGTAATTATCCCGTAGGGGGCGACGCCTACACGGTAATGGTTTTTTGTAAACAAATTGAATAAATATATACATTATCTACCTTGTGTCCAGTGGCTTCTTCTAAGGCTCCTTTATAGATTTCCAACTGTTTTTTATATTTTACAATTAGTTCTTCTTCTTGTTTTACAAAATCTGTTTTGTAGTCTACCAATATCATATTATCATTTTTATCAATATAATATAAATCTATAATTCCTTGTACAAGTATTTTTTCGTCTACCTCTTCTTTTACAATTTCTCTTGCTTCCATATCAAAATAGAACGGCGTTTCTTTGTGGACTTCTTTTGCTGTTTTTAAATCTGCAAACAAGTCTGATTTGGTATAAAGTAATATATCATTTGGATTAATCATTTGGGATTCTTTTTGAGTAACGAGTTGTTTTTGTACAAGAGTATTAATTAAGTTTTTTATTTTTTCTAGATTATACTCTTCTCTTTCATTTAGTTTTTGCAAACATAAATGAACTAAAGTACCAATTCTTGCTTTACTTACTTTTGTTTCTTCTTTTAAAAACTCTGGGACTTTCTTTTCTACTTCTTTTGTTTTTCCCTCTTTATCCACTAATGTTAATAAATCTGGTAAGTCATTTTGCATTTCCAATTCTTTTATTTTACTAACTGATGTCATTGTTGGAATATTACATGATGCTTTGTATGGGTATTCCCACTCTAGTTGTTTCTTTAAGTTCTCTTTTATATCGTATTTTTTACATTCCTCTATAAAATGTGTTGTATTTTCTTGAACTTTTGTTGTTTCTAGCCTTTCTTGTAATTGTTTTTTATCATACATATTTAACTCTATTATAGTTTTTGCCTTTTTCTCATCTTTTAAATAAACAAGTAATAGCCAATCCAAATATGATTTATATTGTTTTATGATATTAGGATTTATTTTTTCAGCTTTTACAATCTCTAATTTTTCTTTTTTCTTTTTGATATCTTTTTCAAAATCTTTGCTAATTCCTGTAATAATCAATTTTTCTTTTGCTCTTGTTAATGCAACATACAATATTCTCATTTCCTCTGAAAGAGTCTCTTTTGTTATTGTTTCCCCTATTGCAGTTTTAGCAAGTGTTGGGTATTCTATTTTTCTTTTTTCATCTATGTATTTAGTCCCTATTCCCAAGTCTTGATGAAGTAACACTGTTTCATTCAGATCTTGCAAGTTAAATTTCTTTGCTGTAGAGCTAAGAATTACTACTGGAAATTCTAGTCCTTTACTTTTATGTATGCTCATAATTCGAACAACATCTTCGTTTTCTCCTATAATTTTTGCTGAATCCATATCATTGTTGGTCATTTTTAATTGATTGATATAGTTGATAAAATTAAATAATCCTTTAAAGCTTGCCTTTTCATATTCTCTTGCTCGCTCAAATAGCATTTTTAAGTTAGCTTGTCTTAGACTACCATTTGGCATTAAACCGGCATAATGGTAATACCCTGTATCCAAATAAATTTGCCAAATAAATTCATCTAGTGGTTTATATTCATTTTGTTCTCTCCAATTGTCTATATTTTGCAAAAACTTTTGCATTTTTTCTTTTAAATTCAATGGCATATTTTCACTTTCAAGAGCATTTACAAACGTATCATAAAAGTATTCATTTTTTTCGTTTTTTCCGTTTAGCTTAATTTGAATTAATTCATTATCGTCAAATCCACCAATTGGTGAACGTAGTACACTAACAAGTGGTATGTCTTGCATAGGGTTATCAATTATTTTTAATAATGATATCATAGTTTGAATTTCAATGGAATCAAAATATCCTCTTCCGGTATCGCTAAATACAGGAATATCTTTACTGTTTAACTCTTTTTCATAAATTGGCGCTAAATTAGAAGTACTTCTTAATAAAATTACAATATCTTTATATGATATATCTCTGTAACCCTTTTTTCTATCATAAACTTGGTATTTGCTTTTTACTAATTCTTCTATTTGATTTGCAACAAACCTTGCTTCCAAAACCGCATCTTCTATTTGTTCTAATTCATCTTCGTCTTCTTCGTTTCTTTTTAAATCTATAATGTTAATACTTGTTTTTATGTCTGGTTCTGGATAATCTGCTCCTAAGTTTAAATATTCTTCTTCATTATATGTAATATCTCCTAAGTCTTTACTCATAATGGTTTCAAACACTAAATTCGTTACATCTAATACATTTTTTCTACTTCTAAAATTCTTAAATAGCTGAATTTTTAAAGAATCTTTTTCTTGTTTTTGATTTTTTAACTGATAAGTTTCGTATTTTTCTAAGAAGAGTTCTGGTCTTGCTTGTCTAAATTTATATATACTTTGTTTTACATCTCCTACCATAAAAATATTATTTTCATTTGAAATCATATTCAATATGTATTCTTGAATTAAGTTACTATCTTGATATTCATCAATTGCAATCTCTTTAAACTTTTCTCTATATTCTAATGCAATTTCAGTAGGAACTTTTTGACCGCTTTCATTTGTTTTTACTAATATCTTTAGAGCAAAATGCTCAATATCATGAAAATCCATAACATTTTTCTCTAATTTTTCTTTTGCAAATTTTTCATTAAATTCAAAAATCAAATTCGAAATGGCTAATAACTTTTTATACATATCGCTCATATCTTGGTTTATTTGTTCAGAACTACACGTAAAAAACTTGTCTTTTATTTTATTCCACTTTTTCTTTACTTGATCTCTTTTTTCTTTTGCTAACTCTTTTGTTAGAATATCTATCTTACTATCTCTTGGCCAAGTTTCCCATTTCATTGTATTTGCTATTTCTACTACCTTATCCCAAGAATCTAGATTGCAATTTACTTCTTCCAATAAACTAATATCACTTGCAATTGTTTTTGAAAACTTATCTAATTCATAAAACTTATCTAACTCTTTTTTGATTTCTTCTAGTTCTAACAAGCACATTTGTAGTTCTTCTTTAAATTCTTGTAATAAAATCTGTCCCCATTTTGTACTTGCAAAATCTCTTTTTAAATCCGTAATATGAAATTCCTCTACTGCATTTCTTAACCATTCTTCTGGAAATGGATTCGAACTTATATTTCGAATTATCTTTAATAGTAATTCCTTTAAATTTTCGTCTCCTCTATAATTGGTATAGGTATCAATTAATAATAAAAATTCTTCATCTTCTTTTTCATATTTCTCTTCAAATAAATCCTCTAAAACCTGTCTTTTTAGTAGTTCCATCTCACTTTGTTGTCCAACACGAATATTCGGAGAAATCCCAATTTCATAAAAATGATTACGAATTACATCTAAACAAAATGAATGAATGGTACAAATATTAGCCTTAGCCATTCTCACAATCTGCTCTTGCATTCTTGTATCTTCTGGATGCTCCTCTAAATATTCATAAATCGCATCTAAAACCCTCTGTCTCATCTCACTTGCAGCAGCATTTGTAAACGTTACCACAAGCAATTCATCAATATTAACATTCTCCTCCAAAATTTTATGAATAATGCGTTCCACTAAAACAGCTGTCTTACCACTTCCAGCAGCTGCTGCAACTAATATGTTGGAACCTTTTTCGTTAATAGCCTGTAATTGTTCACTAGTCCACTGTACATTACTCATAAATTTTGCTCCTTTCTTCTTGTCATATTATATCGATATTTACGTTTTTTTTCAATGGATTATTAATATTATAAATCATATTTTTTATTTTTTTGTTTATAATAATATTATTAAATTGATTTGGAGGTTTTATGATGGAAAAAAATACAAATTTATATGTGTTAAATGAAATTCACAAAGGTGCTAAAATGGGAATGGATTCAATTTCTTCTGTTTCCGAAAAAGTATCGGAACCAAATTTTAAAGACAACTTAAGTTTTCAATATACGCAGTATGGTGATATTTTGGATAGTGTCAACGAAATTTACAAAAAATATGGAACGATACCAAAAGATGATAATCCTATGACAAATGTAATGGCATGGACTGGAATTCAAATGAATACTTTAACAGATAAGAGTAATTCTCATATTGCTGATATGTTAATACAAGGAACAACGATGGGGATTATTGAAGGAAGAAAATTATTAAATCAAAACCCTAATATTGACCAAGAAGTTCGTCAGGTGTTGGACACTTTTGTAAAAATGCAAGAAAATAACGTAGAAAAATTAAAAACATTTTTGTAAAACATTTTAAGGAAAAGGAACAATCTAATTTTAATGGAGTAACCGACGAGCAGTTGAGCTCTGCTCAACAATTGGGAGCGCAAGCGACCAGCGCAGGAATGGAACGAAATTAAAATTAGATTGTTCCTTTTCTCAATTTGCTATAAAAAAGGTAGATGTAAATTGAAAACTCACATCTACCTTTTATTTATATAGAATTTTTTATGTTAAACTTTTTTAATTTGAAGCCCATCTTAATACTTTAATATCTTTGTACTTATTTAGAACTTCTCTATATTTTTGATATTCCTCATCCCAAAGCATACTTGGAACTTTCTCAAAAGCATTAAATACTTTTTCCGCTTCCATTAAGAAGATTATCTGTTCTTGTGGGCTTAAATTTCCGCTTTTCTTTGCAAAAACATATAATTCATCTAATAATTCGTTTGCTTTAATAAATGACCAGAAATCTTTTACATTCATTCCTGCCATTTTAATTTGCATTACTGCAAATACAATTAAACTAAATATAATAAAAATTAATATATATAAAATTGTTGCTATCATCATTACAACCACCTTCTCTTATGTCATTTAGCTAGTTTTCTTTTGCATCTATACTAGTATTATATCATAATATTACAAAAAATGCAAATTTTGTAATATTGTTGTAATTTTTTTGTAATATTTTTCTTTTTTATTTTTTCATTTTTGTCACTTTTTGTCGAAAACTTTTTCTTTACTTTTGTCAAATTTTGTTGTTTAATAATATTGTTATATTCATAAAAATTTCTATCCAATGTTCATGGATTTCAATTAATTTTTATCTATATTTTTTCAAAAAAGCAAATTTTTTATTGACAAGTTGTCAAAAGATAATTATAATAAAGAAAG
This sequence comes from Clostridia bacterium, assembly GCA_017626365.1. Taxonomy (GTDB): domain Bacteria; phylum Bacillota; class Clostridia; order TANB77; family CAG-508; genus RGIG8482. Next base: position 128,974 of record JAGAIV010000040.1, on the reverse strand, counting down.
AAGTGATGTTATGGTATTGTTTACCTATACAGATTATTTAAGATGTAAAAAGCTTTTAAAAGGTAATAGTATTGCATTACATGAGGATTCTTCCCTCTATCTTCCCATCGGTAAAGAAGCAAATATTTCTCATCCACACGATAAACTATACCGAGATTTATTAAATAACAAAAAAGAATTTTCTCTATTTTTACAAGATTTCTTTTGCTATTTACTTCAAAGCAATTTTGTAAAATACAATAGAAGCTTTATTACAAAGGATTATTCTAGTAAATACAGTGATGTCATATTCAGATTAAAAAGCAAACCTGTCTATCTATTAGTAGAACATCAATCCTACGTTGATTATTCAATTCCATACAGAATTTACAAATATTATAACTGCATATTAGACGATACTGTTGATTCTACTAAGGTAAAAAACAAAAATTATAACATTCCATTAATTACTCCTATTATATTATATACTGGTAACCAATCTTGGAATTTTCTTCCTAATTTTCAGGAACATCAATTTGATTATACTTATAACAATAAATTAAATAGCGGAAGACTTTCTCTTGCATATAACTTTATTAATATTCATGATTTTTCAAAAGAAGAATTATTGAAAAAGCATTCTATGATTGCATATGCTATGGCAATTGACAAGTGTAGCAATGTCACAGAACTAATTGATACAATCAATTCTGTATATGATTTATGCTCTGATGAACAAAGAGAATATCTGTATAGAATGATAAAATATATTTTAAAGCCCTTGCTCCCAAAGGAAACTTATGAGGCTTTATTAAGAAAATTTGATAAAGAGGAGGAAACGTACATGGAAGAATTAATTGAGAGAATGAAAAAAGATTTAGAGTACAGACGAAAAAAAGCCGAATCTGAAGGTATGGCTAGAGGCATAGCTAAAGGTAAACTAGAAGCCAATATTGAAGCTGCAAAAAAGATGCTCGAGCATAACATGCTTGTAGAAGATATTTCTGAAATTACTGGACTAAGTATTAAAGAAATAAATAAATTAAAAATTGCATAATTTTCTATGCATTTTCGTTCTTTTGTGATATAATATCGCTTATACTTTAAATGGAGATGATTTTATGGATCGATACGATAGCACCAAAAGAGCTGGTATTTTAGGAATATTTGGTAACATTTTTTTATTAATTATAAAAGGAATTGTTGGAATCGCTAGTAATAGTCAGGCAATGATTGCAGATGCAGCTAACAGCGCTGGGGATATTTTTGCGTCTCTTATGACATTTATTGGCAACAGAATTGCAAGTGAACCAGTCGATAAAACTCACAATTTTGGTCATGGAAAAGCAGAATATATCTTTTCTTTATTTATTAGTATTTCCATGATTTTTGTTGCTGCTAAATTATTATATGACTCCACCATTTCATTAATTTTTGGAGAGACATTCACATTTTCATGGTTCTTAGTTGCCGTTTGTATTGCTACAATAGTCGTTAAATTATTTTTATTTTGGTATACCTATCGTTTATCAAAAAAATATAACAATATCTTGTTAGAAGCTAATATGAAAGACCATCGTAATGACTGTATTGTAACAACATTTACTCTTATTTCTGTTATTCTTAGCTTATTTAATATTTACTGGTTTGATGGAATCGTTGGTATTGGCATTTCTATCTGGATTTGCTATACTGGTGTTAAAATTTTTATTGAAAGCTATAATGTATTAATGGATATTTCAATTGATGCCGATACTGAAAAAATGATTTTAGATTTATCTCATAGCTATAAAGATATTAAAAAGTTAGATGATATTTCTTCTACTCCTGTTGGATACCAATATATTATTGTTTTAACAATTTATGTTGATGGAAATATGTCCACATTTGATAGTCATAATTTAGCAGATTCTTTAGAGCAAGATATTACAAAACTAGATAAAGTATATAAAACAATTATACATGTTAATCCAATTTGATAATATATTTTAAAAAATTTTATTTTTTATATTTGCTTTTTTTTAACCTTATGTTATACTGGTTTCATCCTAATAAAAAGGAGGAAACCTATGTCTAAAACGTACGAGGAACTTAAACGAGATTTTTATGAAAATCAAAAAACTCGAAGGTGTTCTATCTACAGTGGAGAATGTTACAACAATGGCGATTATGATGTTGATCATTATGATGATGATGATGATGCCGATTGTTTTTGTGACTAATCTTTGTTTTATTTATTAAAACTTCATAGGCAACCAAAAAGACGATAAGTACTTAACTTATCGTCTTTTCCTTTATTTTACCTCTTTTATTACGACTTTTCCATCTTTGCTGCTCAACTTTGCTTTTTTACCTGTTTTTATTTTTCCATCTAAGATTGATTCTGCAATTTTGTCCTCTACTAAATTTTGAATCGTTCTTCTTAATGGACGAGCACCATATGCTTTATCAATTCCTTCTTTTGCAATTAGTTCTTTTACCGATTTATCCATACTAACTTCTATATTATTTTCTTGTAATCTCTTTTGTACTTCACCAAGCATAATATCAATAATTTGGCTAGTTTCTTTATCTGTCAATTTATGGAATACAATAATTTCATCAATACGATTAATAAACTCTGGTCTAAATTGTTTCTTTAATTCTGCCAATACTTCTTTTTTCGTTTCTTCGTATTTCTTAGTTTCTTCTTTTTCTTGATCTGCCTCTGTTCCTGCAAAACCTAATTTTTTATTTTCGGTAATAAATCTTGCACCTATATTAGATGTCATAATGATAACTGCATTTTTGAAATTAACTGTTCTACCTTGTGAATCTGTTAAACGTCCATCTTCTAATATTTGTAATAGCATATTCATAACATCTGGATGTGCTTTTTCAATTTCATCAAAAAGAATTACACAATATGGTTTTCTTCTTACCTTTTCTGTTAATTGTCCACCTTCATCAAATCCAACGTATCCTGGAGGGGAACCAATTAATTTTGATACCGAATGTGGTTCCATATATTCTGACATATCAATTCGAATCATAGCATTTTCGTCGCCAAATAAAACCTCTGCTAATGCTTTAGAAAGTTCTGTTTTTCCAACCCCTGTTGGACCTAAGAATATAAATGAACCAATTGGACGTTTTGGATCTTTTAATCCTACTCTACCACGTCTTATAGCTTTAGAAACTGCTTCTACTGCCTCGTCTTGTCCTATTACTCTTTTATGAAGTTCTATTTCTAAGTTCTTCAACTTTTCATTTTCATCTTCTGTTAATTTCTTAACTGGAATTCCAGTCCAGTTTGCAATTACTTCTGCAATATCTTCTTGTGTGATCTCAATTACACTTTTTGTATTTTTATTTTTCCAATTTTCTTGTTCCTTCTCTAAATTTTCTTTCAATTTGCGTTCTTCATCACGTAAAGATGCTGCTTTTTCAAATTCTTGTGTACGAATTGCTTCTTCCTTTTCTTGTTTGGTTTCTTCTATTTTTGTCTCTAATTGTTTTAAACTGTCTGGTTGTGTATAAGTCTTCATTCTAACCCTAGATGCTGCTTCATCAATTAAGTCTATTGCTTTATCTGGTAAAAAACGATCATTAATATATCTTACTGATAAATTAACAGCTGTACTAATTGCTTCATCCGTAATTTTAACATTATGGTGTGCTTCATACTTATCTCTTATTCCTTTTAAAATTTGAATTGTATCTTCACTTGTTGGTTCATTTACAGTTACTGGACTAAATCTTCTTTCTAATGCTGCATCTTTTTCAATATATTTACGATACTCATTAAGCGTAGTTGCACCAATTAATTGAATTTCTCCTCTTGCTAGTAATGGTTTTAAGATATTCGCAGCATCAATTGCACCTTCTGCAGAGCCTGCTCCAACAATGGTATGAATTTCGTCAATAAACAAGATAACATCTCCTGCTTTTTTCACTTCATTTAAGCATTTTTTGATTCTCTCTTCAAAGTCACCTCTATATTTTGCTCCTGCTACCATACTAGAAATATCAATACTTACAACTCTTTTATTTTTTAGCATTTCTGGAACATCATCTTGTATAATCTTTTGCGCTAATCCTTCTACTACTGCTGTTTTTCCTACCCCCGGTTCTCCAATTAAACACGGATTATTTTTAGTTCTTCTAGAAAGAATTTGGATTACTCTTTGAGTTTCTTCGTTCCTTCCTACAATTGGATCTAATTTTCCCTCTTGTGCCTGTTTCGTTAAGTCAATTCCAAATTGATTTAACGTTTGTGTTTGGTTATAGCTTCCTATACCTTTTTTGATTGCTTTATTTTCTGATTGTCCTTGTGTACTCTCATCCTCATTAATCACTTTTACAATTTCATTATACAATTTTTGTGGATTTACATCTAAGTCTAGCATAATTCGAACTGCAACGCTATCTCCCTCTCTCATGATTCCAATTAAAATATGCTCTGTTCCAATATAGTCAGAACCTAGCTTTCTAGCTTCGCGAAATGCATTTTCAATTACTCTTTTTGTTCTTGGCGTAAATCCAACTTCACTGTTTATCGGTTCTTCTCTTCCAATTAATTCTTCTATTTCTTGTAAAACAGCTTCTGGTTCTATATTCTGATTTTGTAAAACTTTGCTTGCAACACCTGTATCTTCTTTTACTAGACCATATAAAATATGTTCTGTTCCTATATAATTATGCCCTAATTCTTGAGCTACATCATTTGCAATCTCAATTGCTCTTTGAGCACTATTGGTAAATTTGTATGTCATAATATCACTCTCCTTTACTTTTCATTTATAATTTGCTTTATTACCTCTGCACGCTTTATATCTCTTTCATAAGATTCAATTTGTTTTCCTAAATATTTCTGTAAGTTTGCAGGCTTTGTGTAAAGTTCTAATTTTTTTACGGTTAAATCATCTAGCTCTTGTATAATTCCTAAATCAGTTCCTAGTTTTACTTCGGAAAGTAAATCTCTTGCTTCTTCAGAAGATATTTTTCTTGAATTGGTTAACACACCATATGCACGATATACTCTATCTTCTAATTCAATCGATTCTTTTGCTAAAATTTTTCTTGCTAATCTTTCTTGTTCAATTATTTTTTCAGTAATTAATTTTAAATTTTTAACAATTTCTGCTTCAGATATTCCTAAAGTTTGTTTATTGGATATTTGGTACATATCTCCTCCAGCTTTTGACCCTTCTCCATAAATACCTCGTATATTCATTCCAAAATTGTTAATTACTTCTAAAATTTTACCAATATTTCCTGTTCTTGCAAGACCAGGCAAATGTATCATAACAGATACTCTTAAAGCTGTTCCTACATTCGTTGGACATGCCGTTAAAAATCCATATTTTTCATTATAGGCATACGGCAACACACTTCCTATTTTTTCATCTAGTTCTATTGCTAAATTCATTAGATTTTCTAAGTCAAACCCTGAATTCATTACTTGAATTCGTAAATGATCTTCTTCATTTATCATAACTGATATGTTTTCATCATCATTAATTAACATCGCTCCTGTATCTTCTTTTTTTAGCACAAAATTTGGACTTACTAAATGCTTTTCTACTAAAGTCATTTTTGTAATTTCATCCATATCTTTTAATTTTACAAATTTAAGTCCATAACCCAAACTTGGCGTTATTTCTTGAACGGTTTCTTCTATTTTTTGTTTTGCACTCTTATCTGCTTTCGTCATAAATGGAAAATTCGCTAAGTTTCTCGCAAACCTTATTCTAGAACTAACAACAACATCGGATTCCTTTCCACTTTGTAAATACCAATTTAACATACTCTTTCCTCCTCCAAAAGCGAAGCTTTCGTACTCTTCACTATTTATATAATTATAGTTATTTTTCCAATTTCTTAATTTCATCTCTAATTTTAGCTGCATCTTCGTAGCGTTCTTCTTCAATTGCTTTTTTCAAATCCTCTTTTAATGTATCTATTTTTGAAAAATGTTTATCCTCTTTTGCTTTTTCTTCCTTTACCATATTCATCTTCTTTAATTCCGGCTTTGTTATTTTGCCTTTTCTTCCCACATGACGATTTGCTCCATGTAAGTTCTTTAAAATCGGATCAATCCTATCTGAAAAAGCATCATAACAATTAGCACATCCAAATTTTCCCGTATTGGTAAATTCATCAAATGTCATTCCACATTCATCACAAAGTAATTCTTTGGTTGTAGTAAAACCTGGTAAAGATACATTCTCTGCATTTCCAAAAAATTCACCTAAGAAACTTGATAAATTAATTGGCATACTAAAATTCATTTCTCCAATTCCTAATTCTCTACTACACTTTTCGCAAAGTGCCATTTCTTTTTTTACTCCATTTATAATTTGTGTATATCTTACATTCGCTTCATTTTCTCCACAATTCTCGCATAACATAAAAACCACTCCTTTATTTTAATTTTAGTCTTCTACTAAATTTAACAACATGTTCTTAAAAATATTTGCTCTTAAAGAATCTCTCGTCTCTGGAGGAACCGATAACACGTTATCACTTGTTGCTACTTTTAGTAATTTTGCTTCTTTTTCGCTAATAATATCATAGGATAGAAAATTACTTAAATAAATATCCACCTCTCCTGCTGTAATCTTATCCTCCATGCTAGCAATAATATGCATTAAGTAATTGCTTTTGGTAATATTTACTTTTTTAATTCGAATATGTCCTCCACCACCACGTTTACTTTCTACATAATACCCTTGTGATGGCTTAAACCTGGTTTGAATTACATAGTTAATTTGTGATGGTACACAATTAAAATGCTCTGCTAGTTCATTTCTTTGTATTTCCACATATTCGTCTTCCTCTTTTAGTAAATCTTTTATAAATTCTTCTATCACATCTGACATTCTCATTTCATGTACCTCCTTATTTGACTTTGACTTTCTTTGACCTATATTATTATTATACTAGCTTTATTTTTTATTTCAAATAAATCTAACTATAATATATTCCAATCTTTATTCATTTATTCCGATTATTTAAAATTATTTTTTATTTTCTTTCTTTTTCGTCATTTTTTGCATTTTTTCTACTTTTTCTTTTTGTTCTGGCAAGGATATCCAAGCAAAATAAGAAGATATAAATTCACCATACTTCGTATTATCTTCCCCTACTTCTACCCCAAACTCTTCTTTTGCCTTTGTCATATTTTCTCTTCTTTTTTCTTTGTCTATTTTTTTCTTTTCAAAATCCTTATTCATAAAAAACACACCTCATAAATTTTCTTGTTATTTATAAGGTGTACTTTTTTTTATTTTTTATTCCTATTTACATACGTTTTCCTTGTATTTTAAAATTACCTTTATTGGTATTGGTAATCAATTCTAACCCATTACCATTTACAATACAAGTCGCAGTATACTCGATTGCTCCCATTGGTGTGTTAAAATTCCCTTTAAAATTGCATTCATTTTCCTTTGTTTTTATTCCATTAAACCTATTTTTCATTCCCATAGTTTCTAAAATTCCTTGTACATTATTTCCGTTACTCATTAGTGTAATTGTTCCATTGATTGCCCCCATTGGCGTATTTAGGCTACAACCATATTTTCCATCTAACATATAAATTCCTCCCTTTTTTATTCTATGCTATTTATAATATGTCCTATGAACTTTTTTGTGACTATTATTAGAACTTTTGTTTTTTATTATATTGACTTTTTGTATGTGTTTTTATATAATGGTTCTAATCCTTTTTAAGAAAGGAGGTGTACTATGTCCACAAACGATTTAATAGTGTTTTTAATAATGCTAGTAATAGTATTATTAAAAGGCAATCACGACAAAGACTAGTGCGAAAGTACATAGTAAAACCCAGAGTTCGCACCTCTGGGTTTTTTTGTACTATTCACTAACGAATTAATAACCTTCTGCAAAACACGACTTTCACAGCTGTTACGTGTATTATAATATATAATTTTCAACTTGTCAATATGTTACATTGCTTCTTCTTGTTTTTCTTCAGAAGAATTATCTTTTTCATCAATTATTTCTAAACTTCCTACTGATACTTCATAGGCAACTTTAGTTATACTTGTTCCATCTTCGAATTTTTTCTCATAAGTTCTAGATTGAACACGTCCTACTACTTTTACTTCTGTTCCTACTTCAATGTTTTGGCAGAATCTTGCTGTTCTTCCCCATGCAATTGCTGGGATGTAATCTGATTTATTATAAGCACGGTTTACTGCTAATAATAAATCTGCAATTTCACGTCCAAATGGTGTTTGACGATAAATTGGTTTCTTACAAATATATCCTGTTAAAACAACTTCATTTGATGTTGGTTCTTTATTTTCTTCGGATTGTACTTGCCCTTCGATTTCATCTTCATAAAAGATATCTTTTGCAAATACTGTTAAGATTAATTTGTTCTTTTCATTTTCATAACTATTATAAGATCTAAATTGACCTTTAATTAGAACTTTAGCTCCTATATCAAATTTTTCGTCTACAATTAGTCTTTCAGATATTGTTACTGGTATAATATCTGAAGTGTCACTCAAACGTGGAACTTCTAAATCAAATATGTAGAAGCATTCTCCATAAATTTCGTGACTAAATCTCTTTTCACTTGTTACCTTTCCCATTAAAACTAAATGGTTATTATCCGCATAATTTATATTCATTCGTTTTTTCCTCCCTACTTATTTTAAATTTATCTATTGTATCTTATTCATTAAGTACGTATTTTAGAATATATTTTTATCCGTATAGGTCTATTATACTACGTTTTTTTGGTTTTGTCTACATAAAAAGTTTATTTTTTCCATTTTTTTGTTTTATTTCCAACAAATCTGTTCTTTTCCATAGATAAATAGTACTGATACTACTCCCATTATGGTAAGTGTGTTTACTTTATGCTCTATATATGGAATGCATATTTCTTGTGGTTCCATTTGTTTTCCCATACGATTGGTAATTGTTCTTTGTAAGCAAATTAATATACTTTCTTCATTTACACTTGAGGCTGTAACTGTACTTTTGGAATTGAATCCATATGTAATCACATTTCCTTTTAAGCTTCTCATACATTCTTGTGATATATCTTCATCCGCGTTAATAACAAAATATTTTGTTTTTTCCATCATTTGTGGTAAAATTTCCTTTTTTTGAAACGTGTCTGCATGATTCGAAAAAATAGCAATGGTTTCAAAGGTAATATTTTTAAAATTATCAATATTATCTTCTTTTAATATAATTACATTTTCAGCACATAAATTAGAATTTAATACTTGTTTAATATATCCCTCTTGTTTTGGCGCACATATAATTCCTACAAAAGACATTCTTTATTCTCCTTATGTTTTTTCTACAAAATAGTATATCCCTTGATTGGAATTTTATTCTAATTCTTTACTTGTTTTTGCATTCCATTGGCATCGATGGTATAGTTTTCATGATAGATAAGTTCTGAAACAGGCACAATTTCATAACCTTTTTCTTGTATATTATAAATAATTTTATCAAGAGCATCTGCCGTATGAGCCGTTCCATTATGCATCAAAATGATATCTCCTGCCTTTAATTTATCCTTTAATCGATTCCACATTTCTTCTTCCGTTAGTCCCTTATAATCTAGAGTATCTAATGACCATTGAATTGTTGTATGCTTTTCACTTTCGGCTGCTTTTATCACCACATCATTATATTCGCCATATGGTCCTCTATATAAAACACTTCTTTTTCCAGTTAGCTTTTCAATTTTATCGGCACATGTCTTTATTTGTTCTACATTCTTTTCATAACTTAAATTATTAACATGTGGATGACCGGTCTGAATGGTTTCCAATTTCATGCCCTGCTTCTGCAATTTTTTTCACCGCTTCTGGATATTTATCCACCCATTCTCCCACCATAAAAAATGTAACTTTTATTTTATATTTACTTAAAGTATCTAGTATTCTATCAATATCATCTGCATTCCAAGCACAATTTATTGTAAGGGAAATTTTTTTTTCTTCTGTACCTACACTATAAATTGGCAATAACTTACTTGCTTTTGCTGATGTTTGAATGGTGTCTGCTGTATTGGGAAGAAAAAAACTCGCCCCTCCAAAAAGAATCGCAACCGTACTAAATGCCACTAAATATGATATAATTTTTTGCTTATTAAATACAAGGAACATAAAATAATCCTCCTAACATATGCTACTTTATTTGTATGCATATGTTAGAAGGATTATGAATAATTATATTTGCTAATTCCTATTCAATACTTGTCAATTTTTGATATTAACGATATAATAGGAAAAAGCAAAATTGATGGAGGTAAATTATGCTACTTGCGCTTGCTGGTGTAACTGGAATTGGGAAGTCTTATTATAAGGATAGAGTCGTAGAAAAGTTAGGTTTTGAAAAAATAAAGATTATCACTACAAGACAACCGCGTGAGGGTGAAAAAAATAATGAAGATAAAATTTTTGTAACGCACGAAGAATTACAAGCTTTAAGAGATAGTGGTGAAATTGCCTATGAATTTAAAATGTTAGGAAACATATATGCTTATACAAAAAAGTCCCTTTTTTCGGATACAAATACAGTATTTGAATTACATTATGACACAATCTTTGATTTTAAAAGGATTTGTCCACATTTGTGTGCAATTTATTTATTACCAAAAGACATTGAAATTGCGAAAAATAAAACACGCGAAAGACATTTAAATCCCATTGTAGAAGAGCAAAGACTTTTAGAAATAGATGAACATTATAAAAAAATTAATACTGATAAAAATTTAAGAAATATGTTCGATTACACTTTATATAATGATTATAATAAATCATCGGAAGATGAACTTATTAATTTAGTAAGTAAATTAATGTTAGAAGAAAAATATAAGAATAGAGGTACTAATTGATGACAAAAAATTACTTTTCATTAGATGAAGATTTTGAAACAATCATAAAAAACGCATTACCAGATAAAAAAATTAATTTTATTAAATCGGTAACTACTGGTTGGACGAATATTGTTTTTGAAGTATGTACAAATGATGGAAACTACTTTTTTAGGTTTCCAAGAGATGACTTTTGGATTAGAACCATCGTGAAAGATTACGAATTTTCGAAATTCATTTATGGAAAAACAGACTTTAACACCGTACAACTTAAGCTTTTGTACGATAACAATCGTCCATTTAGTATGCATAAAAAAATTGAGGGAACTGTCTTAGCAAGCAAAATGAATGCCTTAACTTCTGAAGAAATAAACACAATTTCTAAAGATATTGCAAAATTCATGTTTCAATTACATCAAATACCTTTCTCTACAGATGAGGTTTTTACTATCAATAATATTGGCTTAAAACTAACCGATTTCTTAGATGAATTATTAAATGTTCATGTAGACCCAAAAGATAAAGTTTTTTGGAAATATGATGAATTTAGTAAAAAGGAGCATAACTGCTTCGTTCATGGCGACTTAAATTCTAGCAATATTATTTTAGATGAAAATAACCATATTTCTGCCGTTATCGATTTTGGATTTGGTGGATTTGGAAATAAGTATTTTGACATTGCCCGTATCATTGGAAGATGTCCAGAAAGCTTTAAAAATGAGATTATTCAAAGTTACGAAAATCTTTCTGGTGAAAATTTAAATTATCCAGTGTTAGATGATGAAATTGATATTTGGACCAATATTGATAATGCCTATATTAATTATATGAGAGGAATTGGCATATACGAATAAAACGAGTAGATTACTACTCGTTTTACTTTTTTATATGTTGTATTTTTCTCTTTTTTCATAACTTGTATGTAATAATTCATGTGCTATATGGCTTCCTGGTTTTTCTAAGAATTCTTTGTATATTTTTTTAATAACTGGGTTTTCGTGTGATTTACGAATAACACTTTTTTCATCAATCGAGTATAGAGCATTTGCTCTTAGCGCTCTTACATCTACTTCTCTTCTAATTTTTGAACTTTTGATTGGTTGACCTCCACCCATTACGCATCCACCTGGGCATGCCATAATTTCTACAAATTGATAATCTGCTTTTCCGCTTTTGATTTCTTCCATTATTGTTTGAGCATTGGCAAGCCCGCTTGCTGCTATTACATTTACATCATTTCCTGCAATGTTTACGGTTGCTCTTTTTATGCCATCTCCTCCACGAACTGCCTCAAAATCAATTTTTTCTAAGCTTTTTCCTGTTAAGGTGTCTTGTGCTGTTCTTAATGCTGCCTCCATAACTCCACCGGTTGTTCCAAAAATAGCTGCAGCTCCTGTTGCTTCTCCCATTGGGTCATCAAAGTTACTGTCTTCTAATTTAGTAAATTCAATATTTGCTTGCTTTATCATTCTTGCTAATTCTCTCGTTGTAAGCACAGCATCCACATCATATAATCCATTATTTTGCATTTGGTTTCTTTGTCTTTCAAATTTTTTTGCAATACATGGCATAACCGATACCACATAAATTTTATTAGGATCAATTCCTTCTTTTTGGGCATAATATGTTTTGATTACTGCACCAAACATTTGGTGTGGCGATTTGCAAGTTGATAAATGCGGTAACAATTCTGGGTAATTCATTTCAATATATTTTACCCAACCTGGGCTACAAGAAGTAATCATTGGAAGAACGCCGTTATTTTGGATTCGTTCTACAAATTCATTTGCTTCCTCCATAATGGTAAAATCTGCTCCGGTATTCGTATCAAATACTTTATCAAATCCTAAACGTTTTAAGGCTGTTACCATTTTGCCTGTTACATTAGTTCCAATCTCCATTCTAAATTCTTCTCCTAATGCAACTCTTACTGCAGGAGCTGTTTGTACTACCACATGGGTATCTGGGTCTTTTAGTTTTACCCATACATCATCAATACTTTCTTTTTCATGTAAAGCTCCTGTTGGGCAAGCCTCTATACATTGGCCGCAGAAAGTACAGTTTACGTCGTTTAAGCTATGGTCTCCTACCGTTGAAATACAGGATTTAAATCCTCGATTAATGCAATCAATAGCACCTATTTTTTGTACATTTTTACAAGCTGCCACACATCTTCTACACAAGATACATTTATTAAAATCTCTTACAATGGATGGCGATAAATCATCTACTTTGTGTTCGGTTCTTTCTCCCTCAAATTCAATATTTTGAATATTAAATTTCACACATAAATTTTGTAATTCACAATTTCCGAGACCTTGTACACGTTAAGCAATCTTTTGCATGGTTTGAAACAATTAAATCTAAAATTACATGTCTTGCTTCTAGTACATTTGGTGTATTTGTTTTTACAACCATTCCTTCTTCTACTTTTTGAATGCAAGAAGTAGCAAACCCACGTCTTCCTTCTACTTCTACAATACACATTCTACAATCTCCAACCTCGTTAATGTCTTTTAAAAAACATAAGGTTGGAATATCAATTTCTGCTTGTTTTGCTGCTTCTAATATGGTCATTCCTTTTTTTGCTTTTACTTCTATCCCATCAATAGTTAAGTTTACAAATTCCTCTGTCATAGTTTTCCTCCTTTCTAATTTCCAATTGCTTTAAATGGGCAAGTAGTTAAACAAGTTCCACATTTTATACATTTGTCTTGGTCAATGACTCTTGTTTCTCTTCCTTCTCCTTTGATTGCACCAACTGGGCAATTCTTTTGGCATAATCCGCAAGCCTTGCACTTTTCGGGATGAATTGTGATTTTTGCCATTGCTTTACATTCTAGTGCTTTACATTCTTTTTCTAGAACGTGCTGTCTATATTCTTCTCTAAAGTATTTGATTGTGCTTAGTACTGGATTTGGTGCGCTTTGTCCTAGTCCACAAATACTTGCATTTTTAATATTAATTGCTAGCTTTTCTAGTTTATAGATATCTAGTTCGCTACCTTCTCCATTACAAATTCTTTCTAATATTTCTAACATTCTTTTGGTTCCAATTCTACAAGGAGTACATTTACCACAAGATTCGTCTACTGTAAATTCTAAGTAGAATTTTGCAAGGCATACCATACATTTCGTGTCGTCCATCACAATCAGTCCTCCTGAGCCCATCATTGAACCAATTTCTTTTAACGATTCATAATCAATTGGTGTATCTAAATGCTCTCTTGGAATACATCCTCCGTGAAGGTCCTCCCGTTTGAGCCGCTTTAAATTCTCTTCCATTTGGAATTCCTCCACCAATATCGTAGATAATTTCACGAAGAGTTGTTCCCATTGGAACTTCTACTAAACCAACATTGTTTACATTTCCTCCTAAAGCAAATACCTTGGTTCCTTTGGAAGTTTGGGTTCCAATTGAAGAATACCAATCTGCCCCTTTTAAAATAATTTGTGCAATATTAGCATAGGTTTCTACGTTATTAATTAGGGTTGGTTTTCCCCATAATCCGCTTACAGCCGGATATGGTGGTTTTACTCTTGGCTGACCACGTCTTCCTTCTATGGATTCTAATAAAGCCGTTTCTTCTCCGCAGACAAATGCTCCTGCTCCTAAACGGATTTCAATATCAAAACTAAAGTCGGTTCCAAAAATGTTCTTTCCTAAAATTCCATATTCTTCTGCCTGTTTTAAAGCAATATCAAATCTTTTCACAGCAATTGGATATTCTGCTCTTACATAAATATATCCTTTATCTGCTCCTATGGCATATGCCGCAATCGCCATTGCTTCAATAACACTATGTGGGTCTCCTTCTAAGATACTTCTATCCATGAAGGCTCCTGGGTCTCCTTCATCTGCGTTACACACTACATATTTTTGTTTTTCTTCGGAAGCTCTAGTTAACTCCCATTTCTTTCCTGTAGGAAATCCTGCTCCACCACGTCCACGAAGTCCGTGATGCTTTTACTACTTCAATTACTTCTTCTGGTGACATTTCTTTTAGCACTTTTTCTAATGCTAAATATCCATCAAAAGCTATGTATTCATCAATATCTTCTGGGTTAATGACTCCACAATTTTTAAGAGCAATCCTTTTTTGTTTTTTATAGAAGTTTAATTCATCTAAACTTTTTACCTTACTTCCATCTATATCTTTGCATAATAATCGTTCTACTATTTCACCATTTTGAATATGTTTTTCAATAATTTCTTCGCAATCTTCTGGCTTTACCATGGCATAAAACGTATCTTCTGGTCTTATAATTACGATTGGTCCTTTTGCACAAAGCCCAAAACAACCAGTTTTAATGACTCTTACATTTTCAATATTTTTTTCTTTTAAAATTCTTCTAAAATTCTCTAGAATCTCTGGTGATTTTGAAGAGGTACACCCTGTTCCATGACATACTAAAATGTGTTTTTCTCTCGTATCTAATTTAGTATTTACTCTTAACTCTAACTCTCTTCTTTTTTTCTCTCTAATTTCTCCAATTTCTTCTAGTGTCTTCATTCCAACACCTCCTATTTCAATTCATCTAATACTTTATCTAATTTTTGAACAGTCGCTTTCCCATATACTTCTCCATTAACAGTAAATACTGGTGCAAGTCCACAAGCTCCAACACATCTTGTTGCCTCAATCGAGAATTTTCCATCTTGCGTAGTTTCTCCCGCTTTAATACCAAGTTTTTCCTCTAATCGATCCATAATCTTTTGGGAACCCTTTACATAGCAGGCTGTTCCTAAACATACGGCAATATGATATTTTCCTTTTGGTTTTAGGGTAAATCTAGCATAAAAAGTAATAACTCCATAAATCTCTGCCATTGGAATATTTAAGTATTCAGATATGGCAATTTGCGCATGTTTTGGAATATATCCGTAATGCTCCTGCACATCATTTAAAATCTGTATCAAATTATCTTTATCTTGTTTATATACCCATAATATTTTTTCTAGCTCTTCATCTTTTCCGCAATTTTTGCAACATTGTTTATTTTCTTCCATAAATTTTTCAGTCCTTTCTTATCTTAAAATAACTTTAGCTTGATTATATCAAACCAA
Source organism: Clostridia bacterium (assembly GCA_017626365.1). GTDB lineage: Bacteria > Bacillota > Clostridia > TANB77 > CAG-508 > RGIG8482. Next base: position 113,073 of record JAGAIV010000040.1, on the reverse strand, counting down.
AGTTATTTTAACAATTATTTTGTCATATCTTGTCAAAAATTTTATTAATCATACACCTCCACTGCTTTTACAATTACTCGCTTTATTGCACCTGCTGTGCATGTGATTAACGTTACTTCTCTATCTCCCTTTGTTTCTTGGTTTAGGGAACTAACATCTTTTGGATCTGTTTGGTAGTTTTCATATACTTCATAGGTCACACTATCTCCATAGGTATCTGTTAATATGATTTTATCTCCCTTTTCTAATTTCTTAATTCCACCAAACATTTTATTATTACGATAATTATGACCAGCAATGCAGAAGTTTCCTACTTCGTTTATATTTGGTCCATATAATTTTGTAACAGATACTTTTAGTGCTTTTGTTGTTGTTTCTGATAAAATATAGGTATCTAAATTTAATTTTGGTATTGTAATTTTTCCAATGATTTTAAATCCTTTCTTTTCGCTTGGCATTGTTTCATATTCTTTTTTTACTTCTTGCTTTATAACATTTTGCTCTATTTCATGGTTAACTTCATTTTGGATAACCTCGGTTTTATTTTCTATTTCATTAACACTTTCTTGTATCTGATTAAAGTTTCTCTCTTCTCTTAATTCTTTTATTTGAAATAAGATAAATATAATTTGTAATATGATAATTAGTATTAAGATATTTACTGTTTTAGATAACTTAAAACACACAATTTTAGCTTTCATAAATAACCTCTCAAACTCATTTTATGATTTTAAGAATTTATCTATGCTTTTTTTACTAAATTTGTGTGTTCTTTATTTTATCTTTCTTGTATTTTATATCCTGTTAAATCTGGCTTTGCGACTTGTTCATCGGTAACATTTCCAAATTCATATTCATAATTTGTAATCATTGGTTCTTCTGTTCCATCGCTGTTTTTTATATATCCATTACTCATTCTTATATCTAAATAACTTTCTTTATCAATCCAAACTTTCATTCCTTGTAAATTTACTTTATAACAGTCTTTTCCATTACATTCCTCTTCTGTAATGCTTGTTGTTAAAGATAATAATAAATTCTGCCATACTGTCATATCGTTTCCGAATGCACTCATTATTCTTGGTCCATTAACTCCTATTTCTTCATCATGAGTAACCATAGCTACTTTATTTCCATCACTATCTATTCTAATAATTCTTTCTTTTCCTTCTTTATATGAATATAACATTCTACCTTCTTTTGGTACTGTTATAAATACTTCTTTTCCATCTTTATAATAAGATTTTGCATTTGTCCACTCTCCATTTGATTGACTTGAATATACCGTCATACTATAATTATCTTTTTTCATATATTCTTTCGTTGCAATTGCATATGTGTTTAAAATATAAAATTTTCTTAAAGTCACTATTATAAAGCATACAACTATGATAAGGAAAATAATTCCTATTATTGTCAAACCCACATGTTGCTTTTTCTCTTTTTCTTCTACCTTAACGTCTTTCTTTTTTGTTTGTACTTTTTCTTTTTTTGTAACTTTCTTCTCTTTTTCCATTTGTTTTTCCCCTCTTTCTTTTGTTTGAATTTATTATATTGTTCTTTTTATCGTTTGTCAATCTGTTATTTATGCTATTTTTCTTTTATTCAAATACATACCAATTCCCCATAAAACAATGCTTAATGTAACAATATATGCTGCATATTCCCATATACTTGTTCCTGTTTTTGGTAATTCTTCTACTATGTTATTTTCTACAACATTATTTACTGGTGTTACATCTTCATATACTTCTAAATTGAAGGTTCTTGTAGTAATTACTGCATTTGAATTAGTTACATCTACTAAGGTTAGCTTAATTGTATAGGAACCTTCTTCTGTAAAAGTTGCTTTAATTGGCGTTTTATTTTCAAAATCCCCTCCTACTGCAAATCCGGATGGTGGTCCCCAGTATCCAAGCTGAGCAATATCGTGTTCTACCCCTGTTGAATCAGTAGCAAGTAACTTTGGTGTAGCAGGACCTGTAATTTCTACTTTAATTTGTACATTAGTATGCACTGGTGCATTTACTCCTTTTAGTATTACAACTGCATCCTTTTCTATATTTTTTATAATATTGCCTGTATATTGCAAATCAAAACTATATTCATCTGCTGCAAATACTGGAGTAATACTACAAAAAATAAGAGTAAAAATCATCATAAAAGATAATATCTTTTTCATATATCAAACTCCCCTTTAAATTAGTTTATACTAATTTATATTAGAATTTGTTTTATTTATTCTTAATTTTTTTAAAATAGGTCGCATAGCATGCGACCTATTTTTACTCTATATTCATTTTTTGTATATTATTTCGTATCTCTTTATCTTGTAATAATCTACTAGCAACTTGTATGAAATTACACTCTGTATCGGTTAGATAATAACTACATTCACCATCATGATTTTTACTATTTTCTATATCCTCATTTACAAGATATTCTTCTAAATAATCTGCTATTTTTTCCCCTGTATTGATAATTTCTACGTCGTTTCCTAATTCTTTTTGAATTAGTTCTTTAAACAAAGGATAGTGTGTACAACCAAGAATTATTTTGTCTAGTTTTTTATCAATAAATGGTTTCATGTATTCTTTAATTGCTTCTTTTGCTACATTGTTGGTCGTCCAGCCTTGTTCTGCCATTGGTGCAAGTAATGGACATGCTTTATTAAAAACTTTTACATTTTCTATTTCCTGTAATAATTCTTCTTCCCATTTATTACTTCTGATAGTTCCTTCTGTTGCAATAACTCCTACCCTTGTTTCTTTGCTTGGATTTGTATTTCTTTTAATATTAATAATCGTTGGCGTAATAATTCCTACTATTGGTACTTTATATATTTTTTTTAATTCTTCTAATGCTTGGCTTGTCGCCGTTCCGCAAGCTATTACGATTAGTTTTACATCTTGGCTGATTAAAAATCCAGCACATTTCGTAGCAAGTTTTATAATTGTTTCTCTCGATTTATCTCCATAAGGAAAATTTTTAGTATCCCCTAAATAAATTAAATCTTCATTGGGAAAACGTTTCTTTATTTCTGCTAGAACTGTCATTCCTCCAACGCCAGAATCAAATATTCCAATTGGTCTTTTATCCATTTAACTCTCCTCTTTTCTTACTCATTCTATCATATATAGTAATATTTGAATATAGTATTTTAGAACTTATTTTTTATATTCTAGACATTTTTCTTCTAATAATTTAAAATCGCAACTTAAGTCTTTATAAAACTTAGCCATTTTTCCTTTATTATTTCCAATAACTATATTATAGATTTTTTCAGCTTTATCCATGATTTTTTGTCTATTTTCCAGCATATTAATATAAGAATATTGTTCTGATAGTAATCTTTTATATCCATAACTTTTGTTTTTTATATCAATTAAATAAACACTTTCTTGAGGCACTGGTATCATATCTGAAAATCTGATGATTCCTAATTCACTTTTTGTTTTTGCATTAACAATTCTAAAAAAAGATAAATTGTTTTTATATGTTTTATGCTTTTGCTTCGGAGAAAATAAAGGTGCAAAATAATAATGTTCTTCCACAACAATTACTACTCCTATGTATGGTCTCTTTTCATTTTTATTATAAGCAATATGTTTATCAAATTGACTTAAATAACCAATATACTTATTATCTATTATATAAAAATTTAATTTTCCTAATTTCATTTTCTTACTTTCCTTCATTGATTCCTCCTAACTAAAATAGGGAGTACTTTTTTAGTACCCCCTATTTAATTTTTCAGGAAACTCGTTTATAGTAAAACTAAAGGCTCGTTTCTAACCTAATGTTCAATAGGATATTCGTTTATAGGATTGACTCCTAAAGGCTCATATCTAACCTAATGTTGAAATCGCACTTATTTATGAACTGTATCAAAGGTTCGTGCTAACCTAATTTATTTGATAAATTGACTTATCAATGTTAGTATATTCATTATACTTTATTTTATTTACAAAATCAATACTTGTATCAAATTATTTTCTAAGTTCTGCTCCGAAGTGTTTTTTCTAAATCTGCAATGATTTTTTCTAATATCGCATTTATTTCTTCGTCAGTTAATGTTTTATCTTTTGCTCCGAATGTTAATGAATATGCCATACTTTTTTTACCCTCTTCTATGTTAGAACCTGTATATACGTCAAATACTTTTACATCTGTTAATAAGGAACCTGCTGATTTTTTGATTTGTTTTTCGATGGTTTCGCTTGTTGTTTCTTTTCCTACTACCATTGCTAAATCTTTTTTAACAGATGGATATTTTGATATTTCTTTGTATTTCATTTTTCCGGTCTTTTTTTCAAGTAGTTTATCTAAGTTAATTTCTACTACAAATACATCATCACTTGTTTTTTTCGGATGTACTTTTCCCATTATTCCTATTATTTGCCCATTTAAATTAATTTCTGCTGTTTGACCTGGGTGAAATTCTTCTGGTAACGCTTTTGGAAGAACAAAACTATATCTTCCGGCATATCCTAAGTAATCCATTAATTCTTCTACAATTCCTTTTAGAATATAGAAATCTACTTTTTTATCTGTTCCAATTCCGTAGTAGTAATCTCCAGAAAGTAATGCTCCTAGTTTTCTTTCTTCTATGTAGTTTTCTCCAGCTTTATAAAAGCTTTTTCCTATTTCAAAAATTGATACATCTTTTACATTTCTTGCCGTATTATATTCATAGATTTTATAAAGTGATGGTAATATGCTTGCTCTTAATGTATTTCTTTCTTCGGTTAGTGGATCTAATAGTTTTAAGGTTTCAGCTTGTTCGTCTTTTATGAATTGTTTTGCTTCTTTATCATTTACTAATATATAGGATAAGGTTTCATTTAGTCCTAAATCTATCATTTTGTTTCTGATTTGTCTTGTCACTCTATCATAACTTCCTGTTTTTAATGGCATAACTGGAAGCTTACCTTCTATATTATCTACTCCATAAATACGACCTACTTCTTCAATTAAATCTTCTGGAATGGAAATATCTATTCTTCTTGTTGGAACAGATACCGTTATCACATCTTCTTTTACTTCATAAGTAAATCCAAGCCTTCGAAATGCATCTAATACACTTTCTTTTGGAATATCTAATCCTAATATATCGTTAATTTTCTTGAATGTAATATCTATTTTTTTATCTTCTTTGTTAGTGGTATCAAAAACTGCAATTCCACCTACAATTTCTGCATCAGCATATTTTTCTAGCATGTGGCAAGCACGATTGATAGCAAGATAGGTTCTATTTGGATCTAGCCCTTTTTCAAAACGGCTACTTGCTTCACTTCTTAGTATTTTCTTAGAGGTATAACGTACTTTTACACTATCAAAAATAGCTGCTTCTATTACAATATTTTTGGTTGTATCTTCAATTTCAGTATCAAGTCCTCCCATAACTCCTGCAAGACCGATTGCTCTTTCACCATCTGAAATTACAATATCATCTGTACTTAGCTCTCTTTGGATTCCATCTAAGGTTGTTAGTTTTTCATTTTCTTTTGCCATTCTTACTTCTAACATTCCTTTTAAAGAATCTGCATCGTAGAAATGTAGCGGTTGGCCTGTTTCTAACATAACGTAGTTACTAATATCTACAACATTATTAATTGGTCTAATACCAGATGCCATTAATCTATTTTTGATGAAAGCTGGGCTTTCTTTAATTGTTACATTTTTTACTTTTTTCGATAAGAAAATACTACAATTATCTGTTGCAATATTTAGTTTGAAAGCATCATTTATATTTTCACCGTTTTCCTTATATGATACATCCATTTCTTTTACTGGCTTATCATAGATTGCTCCAATTTCATATGCCATTCCTAAAATGCTTAGTAAATCTCCACGGTTTGCTGTTAATTCAAAATCAATTACTTCATCATCAAGTTCTAAAAGTTTGATTGGGTCTTCTCCTACTTTGCTATCTTCTGGTAATTCATGAATTCCATTTTTATCAGCATCAGTTAAGAATTTATTTTCCAATCCTAATTCTTGCATTGAACAAAGCATTCCATTGGATTCTTGCCCTCTTATCATTCCTTTTTTGATGGTAATACCACCTGGAAGTTCTGCTCCTGTTTGTGCAACAATTACTTTTAACCCTTTTCTTACATTTGGTGCTCCACATACGATATTTAAAATCTCACTTCCTATATCTACTTTACAGATATGTAGATGGTCAGAGTCTGGATGCATTTCGCATTCTTTTACTTCTCCTACAATTAGTTTTGTTGCATTTATCATTCTTTCCGCACTATCATATTCATTTCCAACGCTTGTCATGTCTTCTGCTAATTGTTTTACGTCCACATCGATATCAACATAGTCTTTTACAAAATTGGTACTTAGTTTCATCTTTTAATCATCCTTTCTATCAAATTGATTTAAGAATCTTACATCATTTGCATAAAGCAAACGGATATCTGTAATTCCATATTTAAACATAGCTAAACGGTCTAATCCTGTTCCGAATGCAAATCCTGAATATTTTTCTGGATCATATCCATTCATTTTTAATACATTTGGATGTACCATTCCAGAACCTAGAATTTCAATCCAACCTGTTTGTTTACAAAGGTTACATCCTTTTCCTCCACATTTGAAACAGCTTACATCTACTTCATAAGATGGTTCTGTAAATGGGAAGTAACTTGGTCTAAAACGTAGTCTAGAGTCTTCTCCTAACATATGTTTTACAAATACCTCTAAGGTTCCTTTTAAGTGTGCAAGGCTGATTCCTTCATCGATAACTAATCCTTCAATTTGACCGAATTGATGAGAGTGTGTTGCATCATCATCTCTACGGTATGTTTTTCCTGGGCATATCACACGAATTGGTGATTTTTCTTTATTTGCCATCATGGTTCTTGCTTGAACAGAAGAGGTTTGTGTTCTTAGTAAATATTCTGTTGTAATGTAGAAAGTATCTTGCATATCTCTTGCTGGATGTCCTTTTGGAAGGTTTAGTCTTTCAAAACAGTATTCATCTGTTTCAAGTTCCGGTCCATCTACAACGTCATATCCCATGGAAACAAATAAGTCTTCTAATTCTTCAATAATACGGTTAATTGGATGTTTGCTTCCTCTTTTTACTTTAGTTGCAGGAAGTGTAATATCAATTTTTTCATTTTCTAACTTTTTATTTAAAGCAAGTTCTTCTAATTCTGTCTCTTTACTAGAAATAAGACTTTCTAATTCATCTCTTACTTTATTTACAAGTTCACCAATAATTGGTCTTTCTTCTGGAGATAATGCTCCCATTCCTCTTAAAACAGCTGTTAGTTCACCTTTTTTCCCCAAGTATTTTACACGCACTGCATCTAAACCTTGTAAATCTCCTGCGTTTGCAACTTCCTCTTTTGCTAAATTCTTAATTTGTTCGATTTGCTCTTTCATATTTATTCCTCCTTTATTTATCTCTCTAATTCCTTATCATCAGACAATACTTTTATTTCGTACTCATCTTTAGTAGGATCATAAGTGACTAATACTCTATCTTTTCCATACCTTTTTTCGTATGTTTCTTTTATTTGTTCTGCAGATGTTGGTAATACTACTCTAAGTATTCTTTCTGTTTTCATTTTTCCACACACTCCTTTACCATCAAAAAATCCATTTCTTCCTATTTAATAGGACGAAATGGATTCGTGGTACCACCTAATTTTATTAATTAAAATAATTAACCTCATTAAAAGTTATAACGGAACTACCGTCTAATCCTACTTATTACTTTCAAATTAGAACTAAAAAAGTGAAATTTCGTATTAAACCTTACGGATTTAGGCTCTCAGCTACTACCTAAACTCTCTTTTTCCGAAACAATCGTTTAAACTACTTTGCTTTTTTATAAGTTTTCTATATGTATATTATATTAGCATACTTCAAAAAAATATTCAAGCTTTTTATTGTAATTATTTTATACAAAAAGCCCCGCCTTAGCCGTCATTCTCAAGAGATTTTACGGACCTGTACTTACACAGGTGGGTGCTTACCTAAATACTCCTGGGTTTCTTACATAAATGCAAGCATACACGCCATATTTAGAGATGGGCTCCCGATTCCGAAACTTGTAGGTTCTAAAATATCTTGTTTGTCGTACTACGCAGGGAAAATTATTAACTTATTCTTTTTGCATTCTTATATTATCATAGGATTTAATTTGTTTTCAAATATTTCTTTTCGTCGTTTTTTTCCTTTAAAAGGATTCTACTTTATTTATCTTTTTTTACCTATCTATCTCTATTTTATTCGCATTATTTTAAATGTTGTATAAATTTAACTAATTTGATAAAATAATTATTAGTGTTGCAAAAAGACGTACCAAAAGTACGTTTTTTTTATATGCTTACTACATAATAAACGATAACACGATAATTGCTATACCTACAATAACACGGTAAATAGCAAATCCTTTGAAGCTTCCCTTCTTTAAATATTCTAATAAAAATTTAATTACGAAAATTCCTACTAAAAAGCTTACAAATACTCCAATAAAGAATGGTATACTAAATACAAAATCTTTGAATTTGTATAATGTTGCTGCAAATACGATTGGTGTTGATAATAGGAATGAATATTTTGCAGTGGATTCTCTATCAACTCCCATAAGTCTACCAGTTGTCATCGTTACTCCTGAACGAGACACCCCAGGAATAAAAGCTAGCGCTTGAGATAGACCAATTAAAAAGGTTTGTTTTAAGCTCATGTGTTCATAATCTGTATTCGATTTTCCATTTTTATCTATCACATATAGTATAATACCCATCACTAATAGTGCAATTCCTATAATAATTGGTTTCGTTAATGCATTTTCTAAAAAATGATCTAGTAAAAATCCAATGGCTCCTCCTGGAATAGTCGCAAGTACAATATACCAAAACATTCTTCCTTCTGTAGTTTTTTCTTTTTTTACTACTTGTTTATATCCACCTTTAAAAAGATTAATCCAATCTTTAAAGAAAAAGATTCCAATTGCTAAAAGTGTTCCAAAATGTAATGCTACATCAAATCCTTCAAATGCTTGAACAAATTCTTGTGATTTCGTCCATCCCAACAACCATGGGATAATATTTAAATGGGCAGAACTTGATATTGGTAAAAGCTCTGTTAGTCCCTGTACTATACCTAAAATAATTGCTTGAAATATTGTCATTTTTATTTCCTCTCTTCCTTTGTTTTAATCATTATTAATTTCTTTAAACATATTTAATAGTGTTTCTTTCATAAATTCTGCAGATGTCACTGGTGATACTTTTCCTGGAAGCGATAATGCCCAATTAAATTTAATTCCTAACTCTTTTACTGCTTGCTTATCCACTCCTCCTGGAGTTGATGCTAAATCGATAATTAATGCATCTTTTTTTACTTCTTTTAACATTTCTCTATCCAATACCACATATGGTATGGTATTAATAATAATATCAAATCGATTCAAATTTTCTTTTAATTCAATTAAATTAATTGGTTCATATCCATATGCTTTAATCCATGCTAAATCTGTCGTTTTTCTTGCTTCACATGCTACTTTAGCACCAATTCCATCTAGCATTTTAGATAGTACTTTTCCAATTCTTCCAAACCCTAAAACTAGCACATTATTTCCATGTAAATTCTTTGGTGTTTCGTTAATTGCAATTTGAATGGCTCCTTCTGCTGTTGAAATTGCATTCAATACGGCAAGTTCCTCTCTTTTAATAATATCTAAAATAGTGATATCTTTATCTTCTGCTATTTCATAAACTTCTGGTTTGATAGAACCTGCTATAAAGGTTTTTCCACCAATTTTATTAATTAATTCTTCTACTTGAATTTTTTCTGAACTAAATGGTGTATTTACAAATCGTCCACTACTAGATAATGGTAGAGGTCCTAGTACAATATCAGCATCTTTAACACACTCATCTAAACTTGCAGTTTTCGTATCTACTATTTCTATTGCTTTTTCTAATGCAAATGTCTTTACAGAATAATTTTCTTTTTTTAGCATTTCCACTAATTTTACAATTCTTAAATCCCCACCAATAACAGCTACATTCTTTATCATTCAATCACGTCCCTTTCTAAATCATCTTTATAGTGTATTCTTATTTATTTGTATTTATTCTTCTCTTTCTCTCTCATTTTGTTTATCTTTTTCAATGTATTCTTTTTTTACTCTTTGCTCATTGCGACTTAGTTTTCCTACTAATTTTGTTGTTTCTTCTAAATGCTTTTGTGCTTTTCTTTCTTTTTTCGTTAATGTCACTTTTCTTTCTTCTGCCTCTTCTAAGTTTGGAAAATTCATATATGCTTTAATTGGAATAAATATTGGTTCTGCCTCTGCTTTTTTATACATATATGGGTCTACTTCAATAGCAACATTTAAAAATTTAATTGCATTTTCTTTATCTCCACGAAGCATGTATATTTTTGCTAAATTATAATATGCTTTTGGCTCTAATTCATTATCATTTATAGCTTGCATAAAGTATTTTTCTGCTTCTTCTAAATCATTATAAATGAAACTAATTTGTCCTAAATTATAGCATGAATTGTATAAAAGTGTATTAATAGCAGATGCTTTTTCATAACATATTTTTGCATTTTGGAAATCGTTTAGCATTGTATATACAATTCCCATATTATAGTATAATTCATAACTTGCTGGGTTATATTTTAATGCATCATTATAAATATTAGCAGCTTCTTTATATCTTTCTTGCTCGCAATAAATATCTCCTAAAAGAGTTGTTGCTTCTAGCATTTCTGGTTTTTTTCTTAATAATGTTTCTAACATTTGTGCTGCTTCATCTTTTTTATCTAATTCATTTAATAAGTAAGAAATTCGATAATACGAATTATAGTCTTGTTTATTAATATCAATTACTTGGACATATTCGTCAATTGCTTTTCTCATGCCACCTTCTTTTTCATAAAGTTTGGCTAGCATTTTATGTCCTATATAACTTTCTGGATATTTTGTTACGAGTTTTATTAAAAAATTTTTAGCTAATTTGCTATCCCCAAATAGCATTGCACTTTTACTTAATGCAACATATACTAACTCTGAAAAATTTATATTCTTATATTCTATATAAATAATTATCATTGGAATAATAACAGATAACAAATAGATGAATATTTTCATAAATGCACCTAGTTGTAATTTGAAAATAATTTCAATAAAATTAATAGTGATTCCAAGTGCTTGCATACAAAGAACTATAATATAATTTGAATCATTCTTTTTAATCATTTTAAAAAACATTACTACAAACAATGAAAAGGCTAATATATTAAATATGATTTTTTCAGCTAACATCATTTTTCCCCTTTCTTTTCATTTCTGATACCTATTTTATGACATTTTTTGAAAATTGTCCATAGTATTATTGAATGTTTTCTATCTTTCTAATATATTTTGGCGGTCGCAATTTGCAACCACATATTTGATTAATTGCAAAAAATATTTTCCTATGCTATAATTTTTTACAGATTGAATATGAAGGTGTTATACTTATGAAAATTGGTATTGATATTGATGATGTTATTACAGACACATCTGCCTCTATGAAAGATTATATTATAAAATATGATAAAAATGGAGAACTGCTAGAAAATATAGAAGATATTATGAGAGGAGATGCTTCTACTCCTTTTATTGAGAAGTTCTTTGCAGAACATTTTCTTGATATCGCTAGGAATGCAAAAGTAAAAGAAAATGCGGCTAGAATTATAAAAAAATTATTGGATAGTGGGCATGAAATCTATTTAATCACTGCTCGTGGTGAAAAAAGAAAAATTTTTAAAGGTGCCGAAGCACTTACTTTGGACTATTTAAAATCAAATCATATTTGCTACACTAATATTATATTTGACGCTGTTGATAAAGCTGGTCTATGTAAGGATTATCAAATTGATTTAATGATAGATGACTCAATAAAACATTGTGAAGCAGTTCGAAATGAAAATATAAAAAGTATTTTATTTACCTCTATTGTAAACAAATCCCTTTCTACTACGGTGGAAAGAGTTGATAATTGGTTAGAGTTAGAAGAAAAAATAAATAACATGATATAAAAAAGTGGTTCCAAAATGAAACCACTTTTTTTAAGTATTATAATTGGACTAGCAACATCCTCTTCCGCATCCGCATCCACAGTTTGTGAATAATAATAAGAATATGATGATGAAGAATAATATTTCGCTGTCACAACAACTATTTAAAAATCCTCCACAGTTATTGTTACAACCACATCCACAATTTCTTGATTCGTCCATGATTTTTCCCTCCTTGTTTGTTTTTATATGATATAGTATGAATATTTTAAAATTTGTGTTACAATATAGTTGGAAAATTTATTTTTTATAGAGGTAATTAAATGAATAAAATAGAATTATTAGCACCTGTTGGTGATTTTGAATGTTTAAAAGCTGCTGTTCAAAATGGTGCAGATGCTGTTTATTTAGGTGCTTCCTCTTTTAGTGCAAGGGCTTCTGCTAAAAATTTTGATTTAGATGAACTAGAAAATGCAATCAATTATGCACATATTAGAGGGGTAAAAGTACATTTAGCTTTAAATACTTTAATTAAAAATGATGAATTTGAAGAAGCATTTTCCCTTGCAAAAAGAGCATATGAATTAGGTGTTGATGCCCTTATTGTACAAGATTATGGTTTATGCTCTATGCTTTTAAAATATTTACCAAAACTTCCAATTCACGCAAGTACACAAATGAGCATTCATAATTTAGAAGGTGCAAAAGAATTACAAACTTTAGGTTTTTCAAGAGTTGTACTATCTCGTGAATGTTCTTTAAATGAATTAGAATTTATTAAAAGTCATACCAATATCGAATTAGAAGTATTCATTCATGGAGCACTATGTATCTCATACTCTGGTCAATGCTTACTTTCTAGTATGATTGGTGGGCGCTCTCGGAAACCGTGGAAAATGTGCTCAAGCTTGCCGTCTTCCTTATGAATTAGTCGTGAATTCTAATAAAGAAATTTGTATGGATAAAGGATATTTATTAAGTACAAAAGACTTGTGTGGACTTAAATATCTTCCCGATTTAATTCGTATTGGTGTTTCTTCTTTAAAAATAGAAGGACGTATGAAAACACCAGAATATGTTGCTACGGTAACTAGAATTTATAGGAAATATATTGACCTTGCTTATTCTAATAAAGAATTTATAATTAATGAACAAGACCAAAAAGATTTATTGCAAGTATTTAATAGAGGTGGTTCTTCTAGCCGGACACCTTGACCAAGAACCAAATAGGCACCTAGTTTTTAAAGAAAAGCCAAATAATATGGGAATCTACATAGGAAATGTGGCAAATTATAATTCTAACAAAGGACATATCACTCTAAACTTAAATGATGATTTGAAAATTGGAGATACAATAACTTTTGAAAAGGAAGAAACAAAATATCGAATTTCAGAATTGATGATTGGGAAAAAGAATATTGATTATGCGGTAGAAGGTCAACTTGTTACTATTGGAAGAATGAAAGGAAATATCAATCCTGGCGATAAGATTTATAAATTAGAAAGTAAGACATTACTTGCAAAAGCAAAAGCTTCTTATACCGGAGAGTTTCGAAAACATGCTTTATCTTGTAAAATTAAAATAGCTAAAAATTCTCCAATTAGCATTACTTTGTATGATAAAAATGGTATGAAGCTTAATATTGCTTCTAGTATTATTCCACAGGATGCTCTTCGTCAACCAATTACAAAAGAACGTATTATAATGCAATTTTCAAGAACAGGTAATTCACCTTTTGAATTTGAGAATTTTGATATTCATCTAGAAGATAATTTGTATTTAAATATTAGTGATTTAAATGAATTACGACGTGATTGTTTGGAAAAAGCTACAGAATTTATCATAAATTCTTATAAACGAGATATACCGAATACCGTACCTAATGGCGTCATTCAACATTCCTTACAAGTATTACCCCTACAATCTAAAAAGAAAATATCACTTTTATTGAATGTTCTAGATATAAATACAAATTATTCTGAACTTGAAATGGTAGATCGCATATACATACCTTTAAAGTATTTTACATTATCTGAATATGCTAATATTATAAAAAACATTTCTAGTCAGTTTGATACTTACATCTATATGCCAACAATTATAAAATCAAATTTTAGAAATTTATTTATAACCCATATAGATAAAGCTTTGCAAGAATATGATATAAAAGGTTTTGTTCTTTCAAATATAGGAACATTTCATATGCTTGAAAAATATAAGGAGCATTATGAATTTATAGGAAACTATACCTTAAATATTTTTAACAATTACACACTACAAGCCTATCATAATTTAGGATTAAATAATATTACTTTATCTCCTGAGTTAAATAAACAAGATATTATGAATATTGGCCAAACCTCTAAATTTAGAACAGAATTAATTGTATATGGTAATACACCTGTAATGACTCTTGGCTATTGTGTTTTAGGAAAGTCAAATAAATGCTACCCAAACTGCAAATCTCTATGTAAAAGTAAGCATACATATTACTTAAAAGATAGATTAGGTCTTTACTTTAGAGTTTTACCAGATAATGTACAAACTGTTAACACTATTTACAATAGCAAAGTTACTTCCATAGATTTTTCTGATTTACCAATAAATTCAGTTAGAATCGATATATTAGATGAGAATATATTAGAAATTAATAATATTATAAAAACAGTAAAATCTGAGAAACGATTTGAAGGAAAAAATTATACGAATGCTGATTTTATAAGAGATGTATAAAAAGCAAACCACATAATGGTTTGCTTTTTATATTGGTCTACTACTTAATTCAATAATTAAATCCATATTATCATCTTTTGCCACTTTATTTTTTCGAATTTGACCACATTTTTTACATTTAAATACAATCACATATCCTTTTTTAGAATTGTTTTCAATGCCAATTGGTTCTAAATCTCCATGGCAAGTTTCTTGCCTATCTCCTGGATTTATATCTACGTGTTTTGAGTGTAGACAATGTGGACAATGATTACGGCATGAATAGCCTAACTTTTCTACTTTTTTGCCACAGTTTTCACATATAAATTCTTCGTCGATTTCTGTAAATTTGCTTAACATAATAGTTCCTTTCTAAAATTCTTAATCTGCCAATAGACTTCCTCCTATAAATTCGCGAATTAATGACGTTTTAGGAATAGCTTCTTGTGGTACTGAATCGAAATAGCTTAATAAACGGATTAGTCTTGTTGCTTCTGCATATTCTGGTTGTGTGTTATTAATTTCTTTTAATAGTGGTAGTGCATAATCTTTTAGGACACCTAATTCGTAGATTAAGGAAGAATTAAACATACTATTTGCTTCTTCTTGATATGGATAAATATATCGCTCTTCTCCACGATTTACTGAATACCACATTTTAATAGTATGTGTTGCACTATATCCTCTAAATTGATGGTCTCTTACAATTCTTCTAATTAAACGTGTGTCTGTTGTTGAAATACGATTATAGTAATCAATATTTAAAACTGTTAATGCACTAATATAGATTTTGTATTTTTGTTCTTTTGGAATGGAACTTGTTAAACGATCATTTAAACAGTGAATTCCTTCAATAACTAAAATTTCGTCATCTGCTAATTTCATAGTTCTACCATCATATTTCTTGTGTCCTATTGTGAAATCGAATGTTGGAACTTCAATCTCTTCCCCATTTAATAGTTTTACTAAATGTTCATTAAACAAATCAATATCTAATGCTTCTATACATTCAAAATCATAATTTCCATGTTCATCTTTTGGATTTTGTTCTCTTTCTACAAAATAGTTATCAACTGAAATTGTTACTGGTTTTAAGCCGTTTAATCTTAACTGAATTCCCAAACGTTTTGCAAAAGTAGTTTTTCCTGAAGAAGATGGTCCTGCAATTAATACTACTTTTACTTTTTTGTCACTAGCTATATTGTCTGCAAGCCCAGCTATTTTTTTCTCATGTAAACTCTCAGATAACAAAATAGCATCTTGAGCTCCATCTTTTTTAACTTCACGATTTAATTTGTAAATAGTATTAATTCTAATTAGTTTATAGATATCTTCATATTCATCTAATGTAGATACTAATTTTTTATTTTCCACAAAAGGACTAAGTACAGTTGGGGTTTTCCAATTTGGATAACGTACAATAAAACCATCTCGATATTTCACAATATCATATACTTTTGTATATCCCGTTGATATTGGCATAACTCCAAAAAAGTAATTAAAATAATCTTCGCAATAATAAAGCGATGCCCCATATGATGTTTCTTGATCAATTTGTACTTTTCCTTTTAGTGTTTTTTCTTTTTCATAAAACTTAGTTGCCTCCTCAGCTGTCATTTTAACTTTTCGAATTTCTAGATTTTTATCTATAATTTCGCCCATTCTTTTATGTATGTTTTTTATCATTTCATCAGTTACTTGCATATTATCTAATTCACAAAACATTGCATTTGAAAGTTGGTAATTAACAGTTAATAAAGCTTCTGGGTATAACTCATTTAAAGCTTTTGCCATTATATACATAATTCCTCTAATATATACCATCATACCATCTTTACAGTTCAAATCTATTAATTGAAGTGTTGCATCTTCATTTAATTTTAAATTTAAACTTCTAACTTCATTATTACACATACAAGCAATCACTTCTGTTTTTGCATTTTTGATTTCTTCTTCTAATAATTCATACACTGTGATTCCGTGGTTTTGCTTCTAACACTTGATTTTCATATGTAATTCTCACTTTTAAACAATCCCTTCTTTCGTTTTTCGTATTATTATTTTATCTCTTATTTATTGTTTCGTCAATGTATTTGTTATTTTATGGAATATTTTTATTTGTATCGGATATACTTTAAATAACAAATGATTTTAGGAGGTACAAGCTATGAATTTAGAAAGATTACACACTATGTTAAATAGCAAAGAAAAGATTGATGTTTATTATGATGAAAGGCCTGTATGGGTTCAAGAAGTAAATGATAATATTGCTAAAGTTAGCTTTATTGATAATTTTGAAGAGAAGGATGTTTATATAGAAGATTTATATGAGAATGATTTATATAATAAATAAGAAAAAAGCGGGATTATGATTTTTTATCATCTCCCGCCTTTTTTGGTATTATGCCACTTTTCTTGTAATAAAAATATACATCTTTCGTGGCTGGGGTACTACAAATGTTAAGTTTTTATCTTCTGCTGAAAGCATTTCTACCTCTTCTATCGATATTGAAACGTCATTTTTTTGTTCGACCTTCTCAATAAGTTCTTCCAGAGTTTTTTGTGGCTTATTTTCTTCCCACAAAGCATCGAAAACTTTCTTAATTAATTCATTATTCTCTTTTCTTTTTGAAGTATAATGACCAATCAAGAAACTTCCATCTTTTGCTTTTAGCATTTTGAACAACTTAAACCGAGCATACCCTTGATGATGCGTCACTGATTCCTCTTGACACATTATAAAATACCTCCTTTTGCTCTTTTTTAGAACAACAGGAGATATTATATATCATTTATTTATTTTTGTTAATACTTTTTTTAAAAATTTATTTTTTCTTGTAACCATGCTTCTAATTCATCTATTTTTACTCTTACTTGTTCCATGGTATCTCTATCTCTAATTGTTACACTTTCATCTTCTAATGTGTCAAAATCTACTGTTACACAATATGGTGTTCCAATTTCGTCTTCTCTTCTATAACGTTTTCCAATTGAACCTGCTTCATCATAGTCACACATAAATTGTTTTGAAAGTTTTACATATACTTCTTCTGCTTTTTCAGACAATTTTTTAGATAATGGAAGAACTGCTACCTTATATGGTGCTAAGGCTGGATGTAGATGTAATACAATTCTTGTATCGCCTTCGGCTATTTCTTCCTCTTCATAGCTATTGCATAAGAATGCAAGTGCAACACGGTCACATCCAAGAGATGGTTCTATACAATATGGTATGTATTTTTCGTTTGTTTCTGGATCTAGATAGCTTAAGTCTTGTTTTGAATGATTTGCATGTTGTGTTAAATCATAGTCTGTTCTGTCGGCAATTCCCCAAAGTTCTCCCCATCCAAATGGGAATGCAAATTCAATATCAGTTGTTGCAGCACTATAGAATACAAGTTCTTCTTTTGAATGGTCTCTTAAACGAATATTTTCTTCTTTCATTCCTAAATCAAGTAGGAATTTTTTACAATAATCTTTCCAGAATGCATGCCATTCTAAATCTGTTCCTGGCTTACAGAAAAATTCCAATTCCATTTGTTCAAATTCTCTCGTTCTAAATGTAAAGTTTCCTGGTGTAATTTCATTACGAAATGCCTTACCAATTTGAGCAATTCCCATTGGTAATTTTCTTCTTGTAGTTCTTAATACATTTTTAAAATTAACAAAAATTCCTTGTGCTGTTTCTGGTCTTAAATATAGTTGTGTTGTAGAATCTTCTGTTACTCCTTGAAATGTTTTAAACATTAAATTAAATTTACGAATATCTGTAAAGTTTTCTTTTCCACAGTTTGGACAAGCAATATGATGTTCGGCCATATAGTTTAACATCTTTTCATCAGACCATCCATCCACAATTTCATCGCATTTATGTTCATGCATCCACTCTTCTATTAACTTATCCACTCTATGTCTTGTTTTACATTCTTTACAATCAATTAGTGGGTCACTAAATCCACCTACGTGTCCGTGAAGCCACCCATGTTTCTGGGTTCATTAAAATAGCTGCATCTAGCCCAACGTTGTATTTACTTTCTTGTACAAATTTTTTCATCCACGCTTTTTTAATATTATTTTTAAGTTCTACTCCTAATGGTCCATAATCCCAAGAATTGGCAAGTCCCCCATAAATTTCTGAACCAGGATACACATATCCTCTTGCTTTACACAAATTTACCATTGTTTCCATTGAATCTAACATATGATTACCTCCTTTTGATTTTTTGCTAGGACAAGCAATCAAAAAAACTTCCATTCCTAGCAATTACTTGCTAGGGACGAAAGTTTTACTTTTCCGCGGTTCCACCCTAATTGGTATTACTACCCACCTTAATTTTATTTGCTCCAAAGCTCCCCATATAGTTTATATTATTAGATTTCACCAACCTCTAACTCTCTTAAAATACTTACTATACTTTTTCTTTTTCTTCACAATATTGATTTTATATATTATATATGCTTTTTCAAAATTAGTCAATACTTTTATTTTGTGTCTTTTTGTAAAATAGTATTGACAGTGTTTTATATTTATGATAATATCTTTGATATGGGAGTTATACCATTGGGGGAAATTTTTATTTTATACAAAAAGGAGGTGAAACCCAATGGAAAATCTAGAAAATTCATCTTATGCTTTAGAAATGTTAAAACAAATTAATCAAACAACTTTAACATTATCTCAAAACCAATCTATGTTATTTGAGCAATATAAAACTTTGAATGAAAAATTTGATCAACTAGAAAAAAAAGTTGATGATAATTATGCAAAACTAGATAAAAAGATTGATGATAATTATCTTAAACTAGATAAAAAGATTGATGTAAACTGTTCTATGCTAGAGAAAAAAATTGATCAAAACTATGCTAATATTATTATATTGCAAAACAATGTAAAAGACTTACGAACTGATATTGATACTGTTTACATCTTGGAGAAGGATTCTCGTAATAAGATACAACAACTTTTTTAATAAGTATTATATAAAATAAAAATGTGCCGATTTATGGCACATTTTTTATTTCTTTTTTTCTTTCTCTTTTCTTTTTGTTATTTCATTTTCATATCCAACTACTGTAAGAATTGTTACTAGTATATATACTAAAATACCAAATGGTATAGTATAAACTCCTACTGGAATTCTTACAATTTCTATAATACTTACAAAAACTGCTTCTAATACAATTAAACGAAGTAATAGTGTAAATACTACTTTAAACATACCTAAATTTAAATAGCGAATTGCTACATAAGCAAGAATGATTAGCGTTGTAATTAACATTGGAATAATGTATGGTTTTATTATATTTCTAATACGATAATGTGGTATCGTTGTAGAAACGATAGCATCATCTATTTCTTCTATTTCATATTTTGTTTTTATTTTTTCTTTTAAAGAATTTAATTGTTCATCATTTACTTGTTTTACATTAATTGCTAATGAGTCATGAAATGTTTCGATTTCTTGAATTACTACTTTTTCTCCTGCAAATACATCAGATGTTATTTGTTTTATATCTTCTATATTATAGTCTTTTCCTAGATATACATCAATTCTTTTATGTTCATCATATAGTAAGGAGAAATTTGTTTTCCATACACATGTAGCAACAATTCCTGCAATAATCACTACAATTGCTACTATATACATTATTTTTAAAGTTTTTGTTTTTTTCATATATATATTTCTCTCCTTTCTATTTTTTTACCTCTTTTATTTCAAATAGTATCTTCATTACTATGTAATCATATACTGTAAGTATTGTCATACCCCAGAATAGAACCATACCTATACTTGAAATTGATAACCAATTTATAAATGTAAATACAACAGATAATATGGCTATAGGTGCAAAAATACTTGCATAACGTTTATATGTTTTATTTATGATTCCATTTTTACTTTCGCCTTTTTTAGTAAATTGTTTTAATGTATATTGTAATATTAAATAATTGCAAATTAACAAAGTAATAATAGCTAGTATTGTTTCAAGTGAAATTGAAACATTCGCATATCTAATAACAAGTAAAGTAATTGCTAACCATCCAATATACGAAATAGTTGCAAAAATTCCATTTGCTTTATAACGAATAATCCAATAAATAAATCCTATAAGAACAACTGCAAATATTATTCCTAATACAACTTTTTCTATCATTTCAAAAGCTGGTGCTGACATATAATTATTTTGTTCTAATTCATAATGAATTGGCATAACACCACCATCTATTAGTCCAGCCACTTGATTTGCTTGTTTAATGTAGCTTGCTATTTCTTCATTTGAAGTAGATGCACTACCTATAGTTAATTGTAAAATTCCATTTGATATCGTTTCACTAAAATAGGTTTCAAGCATAGTTTCTTCATCTAGTTCTATGCTAATATTTTTTGTTGTTTTGTTTCCATCTTCATCTGTTGAAGAAATATATGTTTTTGTAATATTTTCTAATTTTTCTTTTCCTTCTTTATTAAATTCTATACTTAGATATACTGCTGTTCCTGAATTTGTACTACCATATACAGCTGACGCTTGTTTTACATCATTATTATTGATTAGGACTTCATCTGTTTGGCTATCTTTGATTTCAAACTTTCCTAAATAAGTAAGATTTGAAATAATTTCATCAGTGTTCGAATTTTCTGGAAGCTCAAGTATTATTTCACCATTTTGATTATTTAATCTGATTACATACTCACTAACTCCTATATTTTCTAAACGTTTTTCCATAACTTTTTTTACAGTTTCATAGTTGTTTTGTGTCAAAACTTCTTCACTATTCACTTTTTTATCTTCTTTTGTGTAGCCTTCTTTTAAAGAGCCATCTTCATTAGTTCCTTCTGTTGTTACATTTCCCTCGGCATCATATATAATTTCTTCTGTTTCATCACTTACATTAAATTTAGCGGTTCTTGTTCCAGATATATTCATTCCTAAAATATAATCTGGTAAGACATTCTTCATTTGCCCCTGTTTTTTTATCCATATTCCTGCAAATGAAATAAAGCATATTGAAATGATTATTAAAATTGTTAAAAGTTTTACTAATTTGTTTTTTTTCATAATTTCCTCCTATTATAATAATTTTGTATTATTAATGACAAGCCCAAACCATACGCCTAAATATTTCGCTGCATATTTACTCATCATTGTTCTATCCATAAATATTTCAAAGTAATCTAATACTGGACAAATTTCAGTATCAATGTTTATGTTTAGTGTAACTTTTCTATTTTCCTTATCTAAATCTAGTCTTGTATTAGTTACTGCATAATTTACTTTATCATGTTTTCCAAAAGTTGCAATATTTTTATTCACTACTCTATCTCTATGCACATCTGACTTATCTGCTAAAATAAGTGCTGCAGATATATCACTAACAGCTGTTCCTGTTTGTTCATCATGATTTCCGATTGCCATCATAATTTCAATTCGATCTTTTTCTTCCATTCCCATCTCTTTTAAAATGTTATATGCAAGAAGTGCACCTGATTGAGCATGGTCAACACGATTTACGCAATTTCCAATATCATGTAAATATCCTGCAATTTTTGCAAGTTCGATTCTATCTTCACTATATCCAAATGTTCTTAATACATCCGCAGCTCTTTTAGAAACAATACTAATATGTCTTATCGAATGTTCTGTAAAACCAAGTACATTTAATTGTTTCTGCGTTCCCTCAATTAAAGCTTGTACCTCTTTATTATTTTTCACATCTTCTAATGTTATCATCCGTAACCTCCGTAAAGTTTTTATATCTTAATGTACCTCTTTTTTCTTATTTATATACTACTGTATTCTATATCAAAAAAGAACACTTTGCAAGTGTTCTTTTTATATTTGTAAATTTTATTTTACTAAAGTATTTGGATCAATATTTTCTCCATTTTTTATAATTTCAAAATGCAAATGTGTCTCATCTGCTGCTTCAAATGCTGCTGAATTTCCTACGGTTCCGATACTTTGTCCTTGTTTTACTTCTTCTCCTACTGTTACAAATTCGGTTGATAGAAGATTTGCATATAGTGTTTGGTAACCATCTTGATGTTCTATTATAATGGATAAACCATATCTTGGGTCATTTTTAATTGATTTTACTTTTCCGTTAGCAGATGCTTTTACAACAGTTGTTTTATCCGCTTTTATATCCCAACCTAAATGTGTTGTCCATTCTTCTAAAGTTTCTGAATATAACAGTTTATCTTTTGCATAATCTTTTGCAATCTCTCCATCTACTGGTTTTGTAAAAGTAAGAGTCTCCTTTTTTGTTTCTAGCTTTGTTTCTTTTTTCGCTGTAGTAGTTTTTATTGTCTCTTCTTGCTTTACTGTATTTTTTATTGTATTAGTAGTTGTTTTAGATTCTATCGTATTTGCCTCATTAACTGTATTTACAGTATTTTGTATCTCATTTTTAGATTCATCTACTGTTTTCCCAATCCCGAATGCTTACCTCTTCACTCTCCTTTGATGTTTGTCCAACTAAAGCCGCAATCTTTTGATTATCTAGCTCTGCTTGTCTATCCATTTTATTTCCATATACCACAAATGTAATTGTAAAAGCAATTAATCCTAATGCTAATATACTCCCTCCAATATAAAATAGACTATAATTTTTTTCTTTTTTTTCTCTTCTTCTAGAATCTCTCCTCATCTTAACTCCTCCTAAATTTTTGAATTTAGTTAAAGTATTTCCTTTCTTTACAAAATTTATACAACTTTATTCTAAAAAACAAAATAAGATTACTTATTTTGCTTCTCCATTTGCTACATATTAACAATCTCTACTCCCGTATAAAAATGCTTTACAATTTCCTCATAATTCTTTCCTTGCTTTGCAAGAGCATCTGCACCTGTTTGACTCATACCAACCCCATGACCATATCCTATTACACTAAACTTTATACTATCACCATCTATTAAAAATGAAAAACTTGTAGAACGAAGCTCTAATAAAGTTCTTACTTCGACCCCTGCAAGTTCTATATTTCCTATTTTTAGCGTTTTTACTCGATTACTATCCGTATATTCTTTTATTGCAATAGCATCTTCTTTCGTAAAATCAATTTCCAGTTCAGGATGCTTCTCTTTTATTTTATTTACAAATTCTTCCTTTGTAAGCACTACTTCAGAATAATACTGTGAATATGCATCCTCTCCGTGAAGTTTCTACTGATTGTAAGTATGGATAACTTCCTCCCCATACATTAATAGGAGTTTCTGTCTTTCCTCCACTATTTGAATGAAAAAAAGCATTAATTGGCTTTCCCTCATAAGTAATCATTTTTCCTTTTGTATCATACACTGCTTGCTCAATTTTCCTCCAATTTTCTTCTCTTGCTTTTTCTTCCCATTTAGCAAACCTATCTTCTTTTGAAATCCATGCTTGACAACAACTACTGCTATCACATATATCTGCATTTTCGTGTTTATTTTGGTTCTCTGTTATTTTATATATAGTATATGTTCTTGCCACTACTGCTTGCGCTTTTAATGCTTCTATTTCGAAAGTTACTGGCATTTCGGCAGATACCACATGACACAAATATTCATCTAAATTCACTTCTTCCACTTCTCCTGTCTTTTGATGCAATAAATGAATCGTTTGATAATTTCCATAGTCATACTCTGTATTTTTAGTTTCTTCTACTATCTCATTTTTATTTTCTTCTGTTTTTGCGCTAACTTCTTTGGTGTCAAATTTTTTCGTAAATATCACAGGTATTAAAAAAATAATTTGTACTAAAACAATAATCATTATTACTATTTTCTTCATAATGCACCTTTCCTAACAAGTAAGTTTTAGTTTCATTGAATTTAATATTTTCTTTTCAATTCTTGATACTTGAACTTGAGTAATTCCTAAAACCTTTGCTACTTCTGATTGTGTTTTATCTTTATAAAATCGTAATAAAATAATCTGTTTTTCTCGGTCTTCCAAATTTTCAATCAATTGTTTTAACGCGATTTTATTTACAATGCCATTTGTTTCATCTTTTACACATGGTATTTTATCTATAACATTTCTTGAATCTTCTTTAGAACTTTCTTCATAAATAGAAGAAACCGGTCTTAATGCATCCATTGCATAGGTAATTTCTTCTTTTGGTACTTTTAACATTTTTGATATTTGCATAATAGTAATTTCTTCCCCTGTTTTTGCTAAATATTCTTTTTGTATTTCTAATATTTTTACTGCTAATTCTTTTGTAGATCTACTTACTTTTATCATTCCATCATCTCTTATATATCTTTTTATTTCTCCTAGTATATATGGTACTGCGTATGTTGAAACTTGTACTTCAAAGCTTGTATCGAATCGTTTCATTGCCTTTATAAAGCCCATACAACCTATTTGGTATAAATCCTCTGTTTCATAACCTCTCCCATTAAAACGTTTTACAATATTCCAAATAAGTCCTTTGTTGTTTTCAATAAGTCTTTCCATTGCTTCACTATTTCCTTGTTGGGCTTTTTCTATGTCACTTAAATTATTTTCATACATAGCTTGCACCCTTTCTTTTATATTCTAAAAGAACTAAAAATCTTTCCTTCTTGTTCTTTACCTTCTTTTTTTTCCTTTTTTTGTATCACTTTTTTCATTGTTACTTTCGTACCTAACCCCAATATAGACTCAACTTCTAAATCGTCCATAAAGCTTTCCATGATAGTAAATCCCATTCCAGACCTTTCCAAATCTGGTTTCGTGGTATATAATGGTTCTTTTGCCATATCTACATTTTCGATTCCTTTTCCATTATCAGATATTTCAATTACAATAGTATTAGCAAATATTTTACATACTACCTCAATCATCCCATCACAATCTTCATATCCATGAATAATAGAATTTGTTACCGCTTCAGATACAGCAGTTTTAATATCTGCCAGTTCCTCTATTGTTGGGTCTAACTGCGATGCAAAAGCTGCTACACTAATACGCGCAAATGCTTCATTATTAGATTTACTTAGAAACTCTAATTTCATTTCATTATCATATAGATTTTTCATGATTTCCTCCCTCTATTTAAAAAATCTTATTTTATCCTACCTTATTTTCTTCTTTTCGGATTGGGATAATTTTTAATACCCCACTCATTTCAAATATTTTTCTAATGCTAGGCTTTACATTAATTAATTCTGCACTACCACCTAGCATTTTCACCATTTTATACCTTCCAATTAACATTCCGATTCCGGCACTGTCCATAAAAGTAACTTGATTAAAATCAAATAAAATTTTTCTTGGCATATATTTAGTAATTTCATTATCCATTTTCCTCCTTATTTTTTCTGTAGTATGATGGTCAATCTCTTCTGTTATCTCAAACATTAAAAGCTTGTCCTTTTCATTATAATTTGCATTCAAATTTTTTCCTCCTTTTGTTTTAATTTTCGTTTTATATTATATATTGTTTGGTAATATTTTCCAATAGCAAAACATAGGAAGTTTTATCGATTTATGAGAAGTTTTCGACATTTTTTTTATAAAAAAGAAGAGGACTATGCCTCTTCCCGAACGGACTCATACTATACTTTTATAATATTTACAAATAATAACTAAAATGCACCCTAATAGGGTGCATTTTTTAATTTACTCTTTTATTTTTTTCTACCACAATATCTCCAAATAATTCTTCTTGTGTAGCAGTTACTTTATCTCTCCTTGTTAATTCTAACAGTCCTGAAAATGCTGTTACAACTTCTTGCTTGTTGCATTTTGATAGTGAATATAATTTGTTAAAAACAAATTTTGGCTTTTTAATTAATTCTTTAAACATTTCTTTTACTTTACTTGCAACGGTATAAGTATCAGTGATCGCTATCTTCTTTATGTTCTCTGCATTTTGGTTTAATCTGTTTTTATTTCTATCTACTAAGTCTGCATAAATTTCTGGTATGATAGTATTGGTATATTCTTTTTCTAATTTTTGCTTTGGAAGTTTAATTTCTTCTGCTAATTTAAAAAGTCTTCCTGAAAATTCATTATAATTTTCTCTTAATTTTTTTGTTATTTCTTTATATTTCTTATATTCTATAATTCTTGCAATTAATTGTTCTTCTGTTAGTTCTTCTTCTGTTTCTTCTTGTTTTGGTAAAAGACCTTTTGACTTTATATATACAAGAGTTGATGCCATAATTAAAAATTCACTGGTTATTTCTAAATTCATTTCTTCTGCTTTGTTTATATATTCTAAATATTGATCTGTTATCTCACTAATTTTAACATCATATATATTCATTTTGTTTTTATCAATTAAATGGCATAGCAAATCTAATGGTCCTTCAAAATTATCTAATTTAATTGCATATTGATTGGTTTGCATCATTAATAAGTTTTGCATTCTAATACTTCCTTTATGATTTGTTCTTTATATCCCTTTTTTAAAAGATAATTTTCTATATCTTCTTTTTCCATTGTAGTTTGTTTTTTTACACAAATATTTTTAGCTGACTTTCTTTCGTATTCTTCTATTTCATCTTTATGCTCATAAAAATAATCTTCAATTGTCTCTTTATTAATGCCTTTTGTGTATAACTTGTACTTAATCTCTCTTTCCGATAAATTTTTTAAAGCCATAAATTCATTTACTGCTCTTTTAACATAATCGCTATCACTTAAGTACCCTGCTTCTTTTACATATGATATAATATCACATAAAAGGTCATTTTGTATAGTATTTTGAAATTTATTTTTTACTTCTTTTTCTGTTCTCTTCTTATACATAATGTAATTCATAACCTTTGTCTTTTCTCTATCAAATTCTTCTATTGAATACACTTACTTATTTCCTCCATACTCATATTAAAGCGAAGACTTTTTATGTCTTCGCTCTAAGTATTTATTCATCTTCAGAAGAAAGTTCTTCTTCTCCTAAACTTTTTTCAAATGCTTTTGCAAAGTTGTCTCTTATTTTTTGTTCTACTTCTTGCATTACTTCTGGGTTATCTAATAGATA
Source organism: Clostridia bacterium (assembly GCA_017626365.1). GTDB lineage: Bacteria > Bacillota > Clostridia > TANB77 > CAG-508 > RGIG8482. The sequence continues at coordinate 85,359 of JAGAIV010000040.1, read as the reverse complement.
TTGTTTTACATTTTCTCTACCTTGTCCAATTCTAACCCCATTATAACTAAACCAAGAACCACTTTTTTCTATAATATCTAGGTTAACACCCATATCTAATATATTTCCTTCTTTAGAAATACCTTTTCCATATACAATATCAAATTCTGCTTCTCTAAATGGTGGAGCAACTTTATTTTTTACTACTTTTACTCTTGCTCTACTTCCTACTACTTCTCCATCTTGTTTAATGTTTTCTACTTTTCTAATGTCCATACGAACAGATGCATAGAATTTTAGTGCTCTACCACCAGTTGTTGTTTCTGGATTTCCAAACATAACACCAATCTTTTCTCTTAATTGGTTAATGAAAATTAAAACAGTTTTTGATTTATTAATGGCTCCTGCTAATTTTCTTAATGCTTGTGACATAAGTCTTGCTTGTAGTCCCATATGAGAATCCCCCATGTCACCATCAATTTCAGCTTTTGGAACCAATGCTGCAACAGAGTCAACAACAATAACATCTAATGCTCCACTTCTAATTAAACTTTCTGTAATTTCTAATGCTTGTTCTCCTGTGTCTGGTTGAGATACAATTAGGTTATCGATATCAACTCCTAAATGTTTTGCATAAACTGGGTCTAATGCATGTTCTGCATCAATAAATGCTGCTTCTCCTCCAGCTTTTTGTGCTTCTGCAACAACATGTAAAGCAAGTGTGGTTTTACCAGAAGATTCTGGTCCATAAATCTCAATAATTCTTCCACGTGGTACACCACCAATTCCAAGAGCTATATCTAATCCTAGCGCTCCTGTTGGAATTGCTTCTATATTCATTGCTTGAAACTCACCTAGTTTCATAACAGATCCTTTTCCAAATTGTTTTTCGATTTGTCCCATTGCTGCTTCTAATGCTTTCTTCTTTTCTGAATTTTCCATTCTTTTTTCCTCCCATTAAATTATAAAACGTTTGTTTGTAATTGTATTATTACATTACTTTTTTCATTTGTCAATACTTTTTTTTAAATTTTTTTATTATACCACTCTACTAGTCAAATCTACTGCTTATACCAAGACCCAATTCCTTCATAAACATTATAACTATTTGGTCTAAAGTCTCCCATAAGTTTCGTACTACACACTAATGTACTCTTACTATAATATAAAAATACATAAGGCATTTGCTCTTCGTAAATTTCAATCATCCTCTTATACTTCTCTTTTAAAACTTTCTCATCTTGCACATTCTTAACTTCATTTAGTAACTGTTGTATCTCATCATTTTGAAAATTAGCAATATTACCTTGTGCAAAGTAGTAAGACAAATCTGGACTAAATCCACTATTTACGCCCGTTAAAATCATATCATAATTTTTATTTTGCAAATAGCTTTGATACTGCGAATCTGACACCTTTTTCACATTAATTTGAATTCCGAAATCGTCTAGTGATTGTTTCACATTTTCTGCTACCTGTACTCTATTTTCATCACTACTATTTACAACCAAATCAAATCTTAATTTTTGTGTTGTATAATCTTTCGTTCTCTGCCATGTCTTTTTGCTATAACTCCATCCAGCTTGAAGCAAAATATTCCTTGCTGTTTCTCCACTATACTCATAAGCTACTTTCTTATCTTGATACAAATAACTTCCATATTCTAATGGAAAATTTGCTATATAATACCCTTTATAAATTCCATCTACTATATTTTGCTTATTGATTAAATAAGATATTGCCTTCCTTACTTCTACATTTGCTAATACTTTTTCACTACAATTAAATGAAATATAATCTAAATTTCTTCCATAATATTCTTTTTTATTATAACCAATCGTTCCAATATAATCTTCCAATTTATTCGTCTTAGTAGTAAATAAATCAATGTTTCCTATTTTAAAAGCATTATATACCTCTCCTATTGTTTGATATTTTACAATCTGGATTTGTTCAAGCTTTGTTTCTTCATTACTATAATTCCACCAATTTTGATTCCTTTTTAGAATAATATTTCCATTATCATTTACTGCTTTAAATCTCCCTGTCCCTACTGGATTATTATTTTTAGAAGTATTTACGAAATCTTCATTTTCATAGTATTTATACGACATAATAGGAAAAGTCAAATTATATTCAAAGAATGGTACTTCTTCATTTAAATTAATTTTAATTGTATTATTGTCAATCACTTCTACACTACTTACTTTTTCCACATTATAAGTATAAATTGAACTTACATTTGTATCTTTCAATCTATCAATTGTAAATTGCACATCTTTTGCAGTTAATGTATTTCCATCGTGCCATTTTACATTTTCTTTTAGCTTTATAACATATGAAGTAGCGCTTTGTTTTGTCCATTCTTTTGTAAGACATAACTCTATTTTATTATCACTCGTTATATTTAATAGTGGTTCATAAACTAATCTTGCAATATCTTGTATATTTTGGTTTTTACTTAAAATTGGATTTATTGTATCAAATAAAACTACTGGAATACGAATATCCGTAATCATCTGTATTTCTTCAGAAGATTTCGTTTCTAAGACTTCATTTTGCTCTACATCTTTTTTACCATAAATTATATAAGTAGCATATATTACCAATCCTATTACTATTATTATAAAAATATATTTAAAAATATTAGATTTCACGTCAGCCTCCTTTATTTCACCTTTACATCATACTCTAAAATTAATTAATATGCAACTATTAAAAAAGAGGAAAACATTATATTATTTGTTTTCCCCAAAATTTATTTTACTGCTATTTCTAGCTTCTAGATTCTACTACAATTCGAATTCCGGTTCTGTCTTCCCCCTCTACTTGAACCTCTGCAAATGCTGGTACACAAACAAGATCAACTCCTGTTGGTGCTACAAATCCTCTTGCAATTGCTACTGCCTTAATTGCTTGATTTAATGCTCCTGCTCCAATTGCTTGCATTTCTGCTCTTTCATTTTCTTTTACCAAACCAGCAATTGCTCCTGCTACTGAATTTGGATTTGATTTTGATGAAATTTTTAAAACTTCCATTTTTTCTGCCTCCTAAAATTTAATTTTTGTTTCATTTTTTTAACAAGTATATTTATATTATATTTTAGAAATGTTGTCTAGTATTTTTGGGAAAAAAAGGAAATTTTTTATCGTCGCTTTTCGCTATTTTTCTACATTTTTATTCTTTTTACTTTAGTTGTTCGACAGCTTTTGTCATCAACTTCAAAAATGCACCCAGAAAATACACATTTTCCTTCTGCTAATTTATATCTTTCTGGAAGACTTGTTTCAAATCTTTTTAATGAAGCCTTTACATCCATTCCTATTACTGATTTTATAGGTCCTGTCATTCCAATGTCTGTAATATATCCTGTTCCATTTTCTAAAATGGTTTCATCTGCCGTTTGGACATGAGTATGTGTTCCAAATACAGCACTCACTTTTCCATCTAAATAATATCCCATTGCTATTTTTTCTGCACTTGCTTCTGCATGAAAATCTACTATTATATAGTCTACCTTATTTTTTATTTCTTCTAATATACTACTTACTTTTGTAAATGGATTTTCGGATAATACGTTCATCTCTGTTCTTCCAATCAAGTTAATAACTGCAATCTTTTTTTCATTACATGTTACAATCACATATCCTTTTCCTAAAACTCCTTCTGAATAATTTGCTGGTCTTATTAACCTTTCTTCTTCATCAATAAAGCTAAATACATCTTTTTTAGCCCATGTATGGTTTCCTAGTGTTACAACATCTACTCCCATCGCAATAATTTCTTTATATAATTTATGAGTAATTCCCATTCCACCTGCTACATTTTCTCCATTTACAATCACAAAATCAATGTTTTCTTTTTTCTTCAATTCTGGTAATACCTCACTTGCTCTTTTTAATCCATTTTCTCCAACTAAATCTCCTACAGCTAAAATTCTCAAAACGCATCTTCCTTTCTCTTTTTTATGTGTTTATTATACACTATATTTTTAGAAATGAAAACCTCTTTTATAGTTATATTTTTATTGATTTATGTTTACTATTGTGTTATAATGTTTTTGTAACTCTATAAACTTACGTTGTTTAATGTTGTACGGAGGTATTTCTATGGCATTACAAGACAATGAAAAGAAGCTTTTTATCATTTGTACTCTGTTTCAATCTGAGTGCGGCGTTGAGAAATTACGGGAATTCTTAAAAAAAGATGAGTTCCTTAATCACTCTATCATTAGAGGTATTTCAGGTGAAGAATTAGTAATTTCCGATCCCACATATGCTCAACAGCATTTTTCTTTAACAGATACTGCTTTTCAGTATTTTGTTGAGCAGAAAGCAACAGATGGATATCTTTATGCATCTGTAGAAAGCTTCAAAAAATTGGTCGGTCTAAACTGACAAAAAAAGAGCCAGCACTTTGTGCTAGCTCTTTTTTATTTAGCATATTCAATTGCTCTTGATTCACGAATCACATTTACTTTAATTTGTCCTGGATAATCCATTTCATCTTCTACTTTTTTTGCAACATCTCTTGCAAGTAGTGTCATATCTGCGTCTGAAATTTTTTCAGGTTTTACAATAATACGAATTTCTCTACCTGCTTGAATTGCAAATGATTTATCTACTCCTTCAAATGAATCTGCAATTTCTTCTAATTGCTCTAAACGTTTGATGTATGCTTCTAGAGTTTCTCTTCTTGCACCTGGACGTGACGCACTAATCGCATCTGCTGCTTGTACTAGAACTGCTTCTAAAGTTTCAGGTTCTACATCTCCATGGTGAGCTTGTACTGCATTTATAACTAATGGATTTTCTTTATATTTTTTCAAAATATCCACACCAATTTCTACGTGTGTTCCTTCCATATCATGGTCTAATGCTTTTCCAATATCATGTAATAAACCTGCTCTTCTTGCACGTTTTGTATCTAATCCCAATTCATCTGCCATAATTCTTGCTAAATTTGAAACTTCAATTGAGTGATTTAATACATTTTGTCCATAACTTGTTCTATATTTTAATTTTCCAAGTAGCATAATTAATTCTGGATTTAGTCCCATAACACCGGTTTCTAAAGTTGCTCTTTCACCTTCTGCTTTAATAATAGCTTGTACCTCTTCTTTTGCTTTTTCTACCATTTCTTCAATTTTAGCTGGATGAATTCTTCCATCTTCAATTAATTTTTCTAGTGCAATTTTAGCAACTTCTCTTCTTAGTGGATCAAATCCAGATAAGATAACAGCTTCTGGTGTATCATCTATAATTAAATCAATACCAGTTAAATTTTCAATTGCTTTAATGTTTCTTCCTTCTCTACCAATAATTCTACCTTTCATATCATCATTAGGAAGGTTTACTATTGAAACTGTCGTTTCAGATGTATGGTCTGCTGCGCATTTTTGAACAGCATATGTTAAAAGCTCTTTTGCTTTTTTTGTAGATTCTTCTTTTGCCTTTGCTTCTTCTTCACGAATGATAGCTGCTTTTTCTTGTTTTATTTGTTTTTCTACTTCAGATAGTAAAATCTTTTTTGCTTCTTCTGCTGATAACCCAGCTATTTTTTGAAGCTTTTCGATTTGTTCTTGTATTGCATCTTCTAGTTGTTTTTCTTTTTCATCTAATTGTTGATATTTAAGGTCTGTTTCTCTTTCCTTTTTTTCTAATGCTTCTTCTTTTCTATCTAGGTTTTCTTCCTTTTGTATCATTCTTGATTCTTGTTTTTGAATTTCGCCTCTTCTTTCTCTAATCTCTTGCTCTAAGTCTTGCCTTTCTTGCATAATTTGCTCTTTTGCTTTAAAAATTTCTTCTTTTTTCTTATTTTCTGCTTCCTTATTTGCAAGTTCTAATATCTTTTTTGCTTCATTTTCTGCACCTTTGATTTTAGATTCAGCTATTTTTTTACGAATACCTACACCAACTGGTATAAATACTATAGCTGAGATTAGAACAGTGGCGATAACGATTATTATTTCCATAATCTTACACCTCTTTCTATTAAATTTTCAATGTTCTAATATATATAATTTTCTTTTTTTATAATATATTAAACCTACTCTTCTATTTTATATGTATTTGGTTAACCTGTCAAGTCATTCCCATAAAAAAACGGAACTTAGATTTTCTAAATAATCTTTATTTAAAAAATCTAAGCTCCGTTATACTTTTGACTTATTTATTTTTCTTTTTACCAAATGTAACTTCTTGGAATAAGAAATCTTTGAAATCTTGCCATGTAATTTCTAAATGTAAGAAATCATTTAAATCATCTTCAAATTTTTGTTGTGCTGGTGTTAACTCAACTTTTATTTCTTGAAATAAAAATGCTTTCACTTTTGGCCAGAATCCAACTTTTGCTGGTAATGATGCTTCTGATACAAAATCATTCTCTACTCCACCCATTATTTTCTCGCTCATATTTATTTCCTCCTTTGTATTTTTATTATTTTCGTCAAGTTATTTATACTACATAATTCTCTTTAAATCAATAGAATGCTCCGTTTTTTATTATTAAATGTTCGTTACAAAAATATTACATTTTTATTACTATTTAAAAAGGTGACATTCCGTAATTCTTAGCAATCATTATTTTATAATTCCCACTAAATTTTCTTCTATTATTTCTGTTATTCTTACTTTTCTTATTGTATTTTCTATTGTTATATCATTTGTTTTAACATATACCATTATGTAATTTGTTGTATGTCCTTTTATATATTCTCCATCTTGCTCTTCAAATAACACTTCTAATTCTTTTCCAATATATTTTTTGTTTTGCATTTCTTGATTTTTGTTTGAAAGTTCTATTAATTTTCTACTTCTTTCTTCTTTTATTTCTCCTGGTATTTGATTTGGCATCACTGCCGCTTTGGTTCCTTTCCTTGGAGAATATTTGAATACATGCATTTTGTAAAAGTCAATTCTTTTTAAGAATTCGTATGTTTTAGCAAATTCTTCTTTTGTCTCTCCTGGAAATCCCACAATAATATCTGTCGTTAAAGATATATTCGGATAATTTTTTCGAATGAGTTCAATTCCCTTTTCAAACTCTTCTACTGTATATCTTCTGTTCATTCTTTGTAGCGTTTCATCACATCCACTTTGTAAAGATAAATGAAAATGATTACATACTTTTTCTAGTTTGACTAATTCTTCTATAAATTCTTTTTGCATTAATGTTGGTTCTAATGAACCTAATCGAATTCTTTCGATTCCTTGAATCTCATTAATCTGTTTTAATAACTCTAATAAAGGAATATGTGGTTTAAAGTCTTTTCCATAAGATGCTAAATGAATTCCTGTAATAACTACTTCTTTTATTCCTTGTTCTGCAATTTTTTCTATTTCTGAAACAACTTCTTGTGATTTTCTACTTCTTACTCTTCCTCTTGCATATGGTATAATGCAATAAGAGCAAAATCTGTCACATCCATCCTGCACTTTAATTACAGCTCTTGTTTTATCTGTATAGGTTGTCTGTCCAAATTCTGCGAATTCTTTTTCATATAAGACATCTGATATGCTCTCCATTTTTTCATTTTCATATTCTTTTATGTAAGAAATAATATCTTTCTTTTCTTGGTTACCAAGAACAATATCTACTTCATCTATTTTTTCCAATTCGTCTTTTGCTACTTGTGCATAGCATCCAACTACTACTAATATTGCATTCGAATTTTTTTCTTTTGCTCTTCTTATTATCTGTCTTGATTTTCTATCTGACATATTCGTTACTGTACATGTATTTACAACATATACATCTGCACTATCTTCAAAATCTACAATCTCATAATCTTCTTGTATAAACTTCTGCTTCATCGCATTTGTTTCGTATTGATTTACTTTACATCCAAGTGTATAAAATGCTACTGTTTTTTTCTCCATTTATTTCTTCTCCCTATTAATATTGGGTAGATTCTAAATCTACCCAATTTTCTTATAATCTTGTTTTGCCATCTAATGAATCTAAATTATCAAGTGCTTTTCCTGTTCCTAATGCAACACAGGATATTGCATCTTGTGCAATCATAACATTAATTCCTGTTTTTTCTTGTAATAACTTATCAAGTCCATCTACTAAGCATCCTCCACCTGTCATATAGATTCCTTTGTCACTAATATCTGATGCAAGCTCTGGTGGCGTTCTTTCTAAAACAGAATGAACAGCGTCTACAATCATCATAGCAGGTTCGGTTAATGCTTCCATCATTTCACTTGAATATACAGTAATGGTTTTTGGAAGACCTGTTGTTAAATCTCTTCCTCTTATATCCATTTCCATATCTTGAATTTTAGGATATACACAACCAATGTTTACTTTTAAATCTTCTGCCGTTCTTTCACCTATCATTACATTATGCTTTTTCTTAACATATTTTACAATTGCTTCATCGAATTTGTCTCCTGCCACTTTTAAAGAAGTACTAACAACACTTCCTCCTAATGAAATAACAGCAACATCTGTTGTTCCTCCACCAATATCTACAATCATATTTCCACAAGGTTTTGATATGTCAATTCCTGCACCAATTGCTGCTGCAATTGGTTCTTCAATCAAATATACCCTTCTTGCACCAGCTTGTGATGCTGCATCAATAACAGCTTTTCTTTCTACTTCTGTTACTTGTGATGGGATACAAATCATAATTCTTGGTGCAAAAATAAATTTACCGCATACTTTATTAATAAAATGTTTTAACATTTTTTCCGTTACTGTATAATCAGAAATAACACCATCTTTTAAAGGTCTTGTTGCTACAATATTTCCCGGTGTTCTTCCAAGCATTCTTCTTGCTTCTTGTCCTACTGCTAAAACATCTTTGGTTCTATTATCAATTGCTACTACAGATGGTTCTCTTAGTACAATTCCTTTTCCTTTAACATAAGCAATCACTGTTGCTGTTCCTAAATCGATTCCTATATCTTGTCCAAAACCAAACATTGCTATCTTCCTTTCTGCTTATTTTATTTATTATTGCCTGTTTGTTACAAATTCATTACAATTATATTACACCTTTTAAAAAATAGCAATACATTTTTGGTAATTGGTAAAATTTCATTTGTATAGAAATTGTGCAATTTGTTTTTCATTAAAATTTGTATTCTGTATACATCTGCTATTTTTTGTGTTAACATGTTTCGTTTATTTTGATATTATTGCACAACATCTATAGCATTTTCTTTGCTTAACCCTTGTAGATTATAATATGCTTCCGGTATTTTTCCTACAATAATATTTTCTGCAATTAATACTTGGTTTGATATGTTCTCTTGTGTGATGTTATATGGAGTTAATATACTTACTTTACAATCTACTTGTAAATAAATTCTATGAATAGTTTGGTTAATTCCTTGTGCTTTAAACTCACTTCTTAAATCGGTTTCTACATTTCCTATAAGTGACAATTTTATTGGAATATTCGGACCTATTCCAGAAAGTATTTTGCTTCCTGTAAAGCTTCCTAGATTAATATGTATTTTTTCACTTTTTGTTTCATCAATTCTTTTTTGTATTTTTTCTCCCACGTCTGAAATAATGTAATTGATTGGTGTAATATTAGACTGTATCATAGTGATGTTATTATCATTATCACGGTGAATGGTAATTAAATCTTCATATTGATAATTACTTATAATTTTAGTAGATTCTTCATTGCAAATAATGGTTGCTACTGCTTTTGCTTTGTCTTTACATAGGGCATCTAAAATTGGTCCTATCGAACAAAATATGCTATAGAAAGTAATAAACATAATTAGAATAATCACAAAAAATTTGCAAATTTTTTTTCTTTTCTTCGGTTCCATTTTTCCAAACTTCTGAAACATAATTTTAGGTAAGCGTATTTGTTTTCTTCTATAAATACTATCCATATAATCATTCCTTTTGTAAAAATGACCAAAAGAACTAATTTCTTTTGGTCATTTTGCTTATTTACATTTTATGCTGTTTGCTCTCGTTTTGTGTATACATATTTTGGAATAAATAATTGTTGCCCTGGATAGATTTTATTTTCATCTTCAATGTTATTTACTCTTACAATATCAGATACTGTACTTCCGAATCGTTTTGCAATATTCCATAAAGTATCTCCTGGCTTTACAAAGTAAATTATGATACTAAATATTTCTTTGTTTCTTGTTTCATCAATACTTACTTCATCAATAATATTAATTTGAAGAGTATTTGAAATATTTAGTGAAAATTCTAAGTCAACTCTTCCTTCTATCATGCCATCTGTTCCTACAATGAAATCTTGACTTGCTACTTCAATTTCTGTACTAATATTTGTACTTACTGTAACATTTGGAACTTCAACATTATATTCAAATGGAAGTTTCATTTCTTTTATGCCAACTCCACAAGTTTGATTGGTAGCATAAAGAAATTTAAGATTTAACTCTCCTTGAAACATCACCTTTGAATTTGCTATCGTTCTTTCTATAATGACTGGTCTTGCTTCTACATCATAAATTTGATTTCCACCTATTTCTGGAATTGCCATTTTTTCTCTTATATTGCAAACACTTTTCATACAGCTTTTATCTGACATTGTATTAATACATCTCTGATTAAATGTTAAAAATTCACTTGGACTATATAAATCTCCAATTACCTTTATTTCTTTACTTTGATATACTCTTGCAGATAATTCTATTTGAGCCTCTACATATATAGAATGTTCTTCAGCCGAATTTGGTTTTACCAGCATATTTTTTAATTGATATTTCATATCACAAACATCATCTTCAGCCACATTTTCTATATCAACAAATCCCATAACTGGAATTGTACTTTCCACTAGTTTAATACGATTATCTTCTGTTAAATATAACATCTTTACACATACATCAGCTTTTGCTAATACCTTATTATAACTAATTTTAATGTCTTTGTTTTTTATTGATAAATCTGTTTTTAAAATTTCTGCTAGATTGTCAATATTATCTATCATAATTGTATCTTTTGCATAAGCCTTAGCACAGCCTTCTCCTACTAAAGAATTAACCATCAGATTTTTTTCTAATGATTGTACATCTTGTAAATTATTTACTTGCTTTAATATTTCAACTGTCTCATTAGAATATAAAGTTCCTTCAAATTGTAAAGAAGCCTTTACACTTATTTTTCTTCCATTTAAAATTCTACATTCCAAATTATTAATAGATATATTTTCATCTAAGCTCATTCCATTACTACAATTTTCGAAATCAATGATTTGAGTAAAATCCAGCGATGTATTTAAACTTCTCGTTTCTTCATTTTCATTGTCTGCAAGATAAATAACATATACTTCTACCTCACCATCAATTCTTATTTTGCCCTCTAATACTTCTTTTTTGTATATACACACTTGGCCAGTTGTACTAATCGTATTTAAAATATCTGGTTTTACATCTGGTACAATCATATCACCTTCTACCATGATGTTCTCTGTCTTTTGTCCTACTATTTTATTGATACAAAGACTCTCCTTCGTCATATCAACTTGCATGCTTTTCCCCCTCTTTCTGATTTAATTTATATGTAATATATATGAAAGGGACAAAAAAAAATTCCTATTTTCTAGGAATTTTTATATAAATTATAAACTTTTATGCTTTTTTGTTTCTACTGGTGGTGGAATAATTGGGTTAAAATTTTCTCCATCAAACAGTTTCACTTCTACTGTTCTTGTTAGCACATCTGTATAACTATATGTAACATTTCTATCACTTTCATCGTATTTTACTATAAATAGATTCGGATAGGCTTTTTCTATTGTAGCTTCTTTTTCAAAATATTTGCTTCTTCCTAAGGTACCTTTTACAATAATCTTTTGTCCTATGTTTTCTGCAATGTCTGTCTTTAAACTGGTAAAATCATCTTTGTAAATCATCCCATCACCTACTTTATTATTATGGGCTGATTATATCATCTCCGTAGTAAAATGTCAAAAAAGGAAAGGTCCTGTCGCAGACGATTCATTCAGTGTTTTCAATGTTTTTCAGGTTTTTGTTACATTTCAATGTCATTAATATTACAAAAATATTACGAGCAAATAGAGCAGGTTCTCAAATGCCCTATTTGCTTATATTTTTAATTCTTTTATATCTTTTTCCTCTTGCGCCAATTCCGCTGATTCCTCTTGTTCCATCTCTTAATTCTCCTGCTATATCATTAATCGTAATGTATTTATAATCTTCTGTAGTTGCTACTTTTTCTGCTACAATTAAAGGATCCATAAAATCAATTAACACTCTTGCTGGTGATGAAGCAAAATTAGCTCCTGCTGCTACCAGTGCCTCATAGAAACTTTGACAGGCTCCTGCAAATATTACTAAATCTTTTCCTGTTTGATTTACCCATTTCTTAGCTTCTTTTACCGTATTTATAAAATATTTAGAATTTCTGTAATTATATATATCGTTATATCCTGTTCCGTTTTTTATCATTCCGGTCATGTCCGGTTATTACTAATATATCTGGTTGATATCGATTTAATAAATCAAACACAACATATTCTTGCCTATTTTCTGGGATGTTTCGTACAATAGCATTTAGATTTAGCTTCTTATAATATTTTGCAGATTTATCACTATATCTTTTATCTCCATCTAAATGTAGTATTTTTCCATTTTCTTCTCCTCTATCTTCTTGTTTTAATCTTCTCCCAAAAATTGGTTTTGAATTTTTAGCACATTTTTTTATTTTGTCTTCTATTCTATTTTCCAAACTTCTCATGTTGTTTTCTATTTGTTTTGCTTCTATAATAACCAAATCATCTAAATCAGCATCTGCCTCAATTCTCATAATCAATCCTTTTAATATAGCAACCGGTTTATCATTTCTTCTATAAATAATTTTTTCTACTACAAACAATATATCTTTTCCATAAGATTTTCTTCCTACAATATCACCCTTCTTTATTTTTCTCATATTCTCACCTCTTAACTATTACATAAGCCCCACTGTATTCTATGTCGAATTTTAAGTTTTGGTGAATACTAAAAATGCACATCAATCGATGTGCATTTTTTATCCTACATTTTGCTCTTTTTCATGACTATATTTTAGTTTAGTAGCCATCCCTCCTCGAATGTGTCTTTCTGCTTTATTTTCATCTAATATTTTTCTAACCTCCAACGCTAAAACAGGGTTTATCTTTTGTAATCTTTCACTAACATCTTTGTGCACTGTACTTTTGGATATTCCAAATTTTTTTGCTGCTCCTCTTACTGTATCTCCACTATCTATAATATACTGTGCTAAATTCACTGCACGCTCTTCTATGTATATTTTTCCCAAATGAAAGACCCCCTTATGAATACGTTGTTTTGTACATTGTATTCAAAGGAGGTTTGTATTAGAACAAAACTTTATTGCTCCAATATTTTATTTAACCAATTGAAAATCACATAATATACTTCATCTTTATTAGTTTCATTTAGCAACTCATGTCTTGCATCTTTGAATAGTCGTATTTTTACATTCTCTAATCCTGCTTTTTCTAACATATGCGTTACCTTTATTACACCTTTTCCCATACCACCTACAGGGTCTTTATCGCCAGAAATAAGCAAAATTGGAACTTTCATTGTTTTGTCAATATTTTTTTGTTTAGATAAGTAATAAGTTCCTTGTAATAAATTTAAATACCCATTTGCTGTAAAATTTATACCGCATTTGGGGTCTTTTTGGTATTTATCAACCTCTTCTTCATTTCTCGTTGTCCAATCAGCATTTGTACGGTTTGGCTTAAATTTTTTATTAAATGAACCAGTAACCAAGTATTCTAATAAATTACTACGATATCGTTCTCCTCTAAATAGCATAATCAATTTTGTTAAAACTTGTCCTACTAGTAATCCCGCTTTTTGTCCGCTTGTTCCAGAAAGAATGACTCCTGCTAATTTATCTTGGTATTTTGTTAAATAAGTTCTTGTGACCAGTGACCCCATGCTATGTCCAAAAATAATGTATGGTAATTCTAAATATTCTTTACTTACCTTATTTTGTAAAATGTGAACATCCTCAGCAAGTCTATTCCATCCATCTTTTTTTGCAAAATACCCAAAATCTTCTTCATTCTTAACACTGCTTCCGTGCCCTAAATGGTCATGACCAACAACAATATATCCATTATCAGCAAGAACATTTGCAAATTCATCATATCTACCAATATGTTCTTGCATCCCATGAACCAATTGCACAACTCCTCTATATTGTTTTATCTCCTCATCTCTCCACTTTTTTGCATATAACTTATCTCCTGTTGAGGATGTAAAATAAAAGCTTTCTACCATATTTCTTCTCCTATGCTTTTTGTTATTATATCATAAGAAAAAAAGTTTTCCAAGTTACCGCTTGAAAAAACTTTTTAACTTTATTCTTCATACCCCTTTACTTGCAATGCCATTGAAATTTCATCTACTCTTCTAAAGCAATTCGTTAAATATGGAACAAAAATGCAAATACTGTATTGTTTTATTTTTCTTAAACTTGGAATATAGCCTTTTGCTATTTGTGCTTCTTTTATTTGAACATATTCCTTTTTTAAAATCGGCATAAAATTAATTCCAATCCCTACCATTAAACTAATTTCTTTTGTGTTAATTCCAAATAGTTTTAGCGGATATAGCAAATTACAAATTGCACGTACTAAGTCCATAGATTTTGTGGTTAGTGTTACGATAAAAGTAAAAATTAGCATTATGAAAATTCGGTAAGAAATCATAAAGGAATAGCTAACACTTGAAAAGAATAAGTTTAGTAAAAATGTAACAATCACAATATAAATAGAATCTTTAATTGCTTTTAGGTAATAAATTGGTTTTATTTTGGTAAGTAGCAACAATATGAGCGAAATTCCTAAAACAATATGAAGAATTTTATATTCTTTAATCATAAAAATACCAATTGAAATGATAATTAAAAGTAATAGTTTTATCGTACTATTCATCTTATGAATGATGGAATTTCCTTCTACATACTTTAGCATATTTTACTCCTTATCACTTCTTCTACAATTTCGTCTATTTCAAATGTTTTTGTATTGATTTTTATTCCTTTTTGATTTAATTTACAAATCAGTTCAATGATTTCCGGTATTTGTAATCCTATTTTTGTGAATTTCTCTACATTTTCTATAATCGTTTCTGGCATACAATTAAAAGCAATACTACCTTTGTCTAGTGCAATAATTCTGTCTGCTTGTAAAATTTCAGAAATAATGTTAGTGGCATATACCACTGTCATAGCTTGTTCTTTTTGTAATTCTTTTACGGTTTTAATCAGTTTTTTCTTGCTTTCTGGGTCAAGCATAGCTGTTGGTTCATCTAATAATAAATATTTTGATTTTAATGCTAACATTTCAGCAATAGCTATTCTTTGCTTTTGTCCCATCGATAAAGAATAAATATCTTTATTTTGATATTCCTTCATTCCCACCATTTCTAAACTTTGTGAAATTCTTTTTGCTATTTCTTCTTTCGAAAAATTAAAATTTTCTAGCATAAATTTCATATCATCTTCAATGTTTGAAAATACAAGCTGATTTTCTGGATTTTGGAAAACAAGTCCAACTTTTTTTCTTAAATTGGTTCTTTCTTTTTTATCTTTTGTTGATATTTCATCAATTGTAATGGTTCCTTCTTTTGGAAATACCAAACCTGCTATTAATTTCATTAAACTTGATTTTCCGCTTCCATTTACTCCAATTACTGCAACAAATTCATTTTCTTTAATTTCTAAATTCAAATTTTTTATTACTTTATCTTCTTTATATCCAAATGTCACATTTTCTAATTTAATCATTTTCTTTGTTATCATCCTTTAAAAATTTATTGATCGCTGGTTTAATTGCTTTTATTAAAACAAACATCGTAATAACCTGAATTGGTACCATAACCGCTTCTTTTATAAATCTTCCTGTTGCAATCACAAAGAAAGCTTTATCTTGTGTAATTGAAATCCATAAAGTATTTAATACACCATTTACTAACAATTGTGTTAAACATGCTGCTACAATTAATCGGATAATAATTTCTTTATTGGATAATTCTTCTTTATAAATTTTATGTAATATCGCACCATAAATAAGACCTTTGATAACGGCACTAATTGTATATCCCACAAAATAAGGTCCAAAAGGAAACAATGTAGAACCAATAACATCTGCTAAACCACTTACGATTGCCGTATAAACTGGTCCCAATAAAATACCACTTAAATATACTGGGATATAAGAAAATCCGATTTTATATCCTGGTAATTTAATAGATAAAAATCTTGATAGAATAACTATCATAGCAATGAAAATTCCTGCTAATACAATCTTTTTTGTTTTTTTCATAATAAAAAACTCCTTTCTTTTTAGCAGAGTTTCCACATACTTAAAAGAAAGAAGACTTATATTCTTCTTTTATTAAATAGCGGAATGCGAAAACAAATATGCGAGTAACTCTTGCCCAAGTAACAACTTCCCGTCTACTTGGTCTTAACAATTTATTTTCTACTCTATTTTGATATATTTTTACATATTTCTTATTTATCATATAGCTTTTTTTCATTTTGGTCAATAGTTTTTTCTCGTTTCATATTGTTTTTTTATAAAAATAAGTATAGAATAAGAAAGATGAATTTGATGGAGGTATTTTAAATGCAAGAATTATCAAGAAGTAAGTTATATGAAGTTGAAAAAGTTGCTAATTTCAAGGAGCTTATTAACCGTTCTGCTAAACTTTATCCTGATAAAGTTGCTTTTATTTATAAAAAAAATCCAAAAGATACGGATTATATTACTCATACTTATGCCAATTTAAAAGAGGATATCCAAAATTTAGGTACTGGGCTTATTGATTTAGGATTAACAAAAAAGCGTATTGCTATTATTGCACCAAATCGCTATGAGTGGTGTACAAGCTACCTTGCTGTTACTACATCACGGAAATATCGTGGTTCCGCTTGATAAGGCTCTTCCTGATAATGAAATTGAAAGCTCTGTGATTCGTAGTGAAGTAGAAGCTGTTATTTTTGATAAAAAATATATTGATGTATTTAAGAATTTACAATCCAATCCTAATTGTAAACTAAAACATTTCATTTGTATGGATTTTGAAAAGGATACAGAAGATATCCTTTCTCTTAATGGTTTAATTCAAAATGGAAAACAGTTATGTGATAATGGAGATACTAGATACGATGAAGTAATCATTGATAATACAGGTATGACGATTATGCTATTTACTTCAGGAACAACTTCTCTTGCCAAAATTGTTATGCTATCACAATCTAATATTTGTTCTAATATTTATTCAACTGGTTGTATTGCAAAAGTAACACCGGAAGATACTTTTCTTTCGTTTTTACCTTTGCATCACACATATGAATCAACTACAACATTTTTATATGGATTATACTCAGGGATTACAATTGCTTTTTGCGATGGGCTTCGTTATGTTTCGCAAAACTTAAAAGAATATAAAGTAACTGGATTTGTTTGTGTGCCTTTAATATTAGAAGCTATGTATAAAAAAATTCAAAAAGGTATTAAGCAAAAACATTTAACAGTTCCATTTGCTATTTTAACAGCTATTTCTAATTTCTTATTAAAATGTGGAATTGATATAAGAAGAAAATTATTTAAATCAGTCATTGATGAACTTGGTGGACATCTAAGAATTGTGATCTATGGTGCAGCTTCTATGGATAAATCTACAATTAAAGGGCTTAAAAATTTAGGAATCGAACTTTTAAATGGATATGGTTTAACTGAAGCTTCTCCTATTGTTTCAGCAGAAAACGATAAATACCAAAAACCTGGTTCTGTTGCCTTTGCTCTTCCTGATGTTGAAATTAAAATTGATGAACCAAATGAACAAGGTATTGGTGAAATTGTAGTAAAAGGTCCTAATATTATGCTTGGTTACTATGATAACAAAGAAGCAACAGATGAAGTATTAATTGATGGATGGTTCCATACAGGTGACTTAGGTTATTACGATAAAGAAGGATATTTATTTATTACGGGAAGAAAGAAAAATGTAATTGTTTTAAAAAATGGTAAGAATATATACCCAGAAGAACTTGAAATTTTAATTGCTCGTCTTCCATATGTAGCAGAAAATATGGTTTTTGGAAGACCAACTATAGATAATGATTTAGAAATTAATGCAAAAATTGTTTATAATGCTGAATATATGAAACAAACTTATCCAGATAAAACAGTAGATGATTATAAAGAAATCATTTGGAATGATATAAAAGAAATTAATAAATCAATGCCTGCTTATAAGCATATTCGAAATATCATTGTAACAGATGAACCAATGATTAAGACAACAACACAAAAAGTAAAAAGAAATGAAGAATTAAAAAAGATATTAGGAGAATAATCCTAATATCTTTTTTAAGTAAGAGAATAGCATAATTATATTTTTATTACGTTCCATTCCTGCGCTGGTCGCATTCGCTACCAATTGTTGACCTAAAGGTCAACTGCTCGTCGGTCACTTCATAAAAATATAATTATGCTATTCTCTTTGCTTGTTCTAAATTACAAATTGTAATATTGCAACAATTACAACTCCTGGAATACCTAAAATTCCTACAATTAATGCTGTAATCCAGTTTAAGGTAATTGCAAATCCAAAACTTGCACCGATTAGGTTGATTACAAAAATGATTACTCCACCTACTAGTCCATTAATCACAAGTTTGATAATTAGTTTCATTGGTAATGCTAATAATTTTAGTACAACAAATAGAATTGCTACACCAATTAAGATTGGTAAAATCATTGTAAAATCCATATTTTCCCCTCCTTTTCCTTTGTTTTAATCATTACTACACATGTGTTTTCTTGTCATTTCTAATAAATTAAGCTCTGTAAATCCAACAATTTGTGTTTTCGAACGGTCATTTTTTAAGTTTTCTTGTAAAACTTCAATAATTTTTTCTTTGTGTTCTTTTTCTTTCATATCAATATAATCAATAATAATAATGCCACCAATATCACGAAGACGAAGTTGTTTTGCAATTTCTATACTTGCTTCTTTATTTACTGTATATACTGTTTGCTCTAAGCTCTTTGTTCCTATATATTTGCCGGAATTGACATCAATTGCTGTTAGAGCTTCCGTTTTATCTATCGTAATAAATCCGCCACATTTCAACCATATTTTTCGATTCTCTATTTTTTCTAGTTGAGATGATAGGTCATATAAATCTAATATGCTCTCTTGTTCTTTTAGAACAATTTCTATAGTTTGCTCATTTTCTTGTAGCATTTTTTCAATTTCTTTTTGTTCTTGCTTACTATTAACAATAATCCTACTAATATCTTGGTCAATCAAATCTACTAAGATTCTTTTAATAATATGCGAATTTTCATAAACAAGTTTTGGTACATCTTTTTCTTGGTCTGCTACTTTCTTTATTTCTTCCCATTTTTTTATTGTTTGATTCATATCTTTTATAATTGCTTCTTCACTTTTTCCTTCTGCTGAAGTTCTAACAATAATTCCTACACCTTTTGGAATGTTTTTTTGGATGATTCCAATTAGACGTTCTCTTTCTTTTTCATCTTCTATCTTTTGGGATATGGTAATAAATTCTACTCCTGGCATTATGACCGAGAATCTTCCTGGTAAATTAATATGAGTAGAAACCCTTGCTCCTTTTTTATTGGTACTATCACGCTTTACTTGTACCAAAATTGGCATTCCTACTTTTACAATATCTTTAATATTATTATTTTTTACTGCTTCTTCTGGGTCATTTGTTTTGGTATCTACTTTTGGCAAAATATCTTTAATATGAATAAACGTGTTCTTTTTTTCTCCAATATCAACAAAAGCTGCTTGCATTCCTTGCAGTACATTTTGAATTTTTCCAATGTAAATATTTCCTTCTAATCGTTTGATTTCACTATTTTCTTCATATTGCTCTAGTAAATTTCCGTTTTCTACTAGCATAACCGTTTTATTCTTTTGCTTGTCTACATTAATTACTATTTCTTTCATGAAAGCTTCCTTTCTAATTATATCTGTTCATTGCATGGTCTATGCCATTTTCTAAAATATCAATTACAGCCTCTGCTGCTTTTTCTACACCCTGTTGTAATATCTCATACTCTTCTTCTGAAACATTTCCTATTACATAATTAATCATATCATTTTTATATTCCGGAGTCCCAATTCCAATTCGAATTCTTGCAAAATCACCTGTTGCAATTTCTTTTTCAACAGATTTCATTCCATTATGATTGCCTGGTCCACCTTTTTTACGAATTTTAATGATTCCTTTATCAATATCCATATCATCATAAATTACAATTAAATTCTCCATTGGAATTTTATAAAAATTCACAAATTGTCTTACGGAAACACCACTTAAGTTCATATAGGTTTGTGGTTTTACAAGTATTACTTTTTCACCATTAATAATTGCATCACCATATATAGCATCAAATTTTTTCTTATTCAACGCAATATTATATTTACTTGCTATTTTATTTATCGTATCAAATCCCATATTGTGTCTTGTTTTAGCATATTCTTCTTCCGGATTTCCAAGTCCAATAATTAAATACATGGTCTACTCCTTTATTGATTATTTTCCTATCTATTTTACCTTGTTTTTAGTCATTTTACAAGCAATTTTTTCTATTTTTACCATTTTCTTACCCCTTCTATATGAATCATTCTGATTTTTTGATAAATATAGCTTGAAACCTTTCTTCCGTAAGAATCAAAAGTATGCGTTGCTACATAAATCTTTTCTAAATTATTCGCATTTTTTTCTACTACTAATAAGCTATGACCGTATACATTTCCATCAAACGAAAGCTGAATAATATCTCCCACTTGTAATTTATCAATATCTACTATCTTTCCAAATGGACCAACTGATTTATTTTGAGTAAGAAACTGATGTAAAAACTCTACTCCTGTCCAACTGGGCGATTTTTGGTTTGCATTTTTATAGTACCAGCCATTTGCTTGTGAATAATTCATATGAAGTGCACCTGCAAAAATACACTGTGATACAAAGTTGGTACAATCCCCTCCCAATTTATCATAATCATAGTAATTGGGGTTTCGAAGATATGCCCATTTTTTCGCATATTCTTTTGCTTTTTGCCTATTGTATTCTACTATTTGCATATAAAAACACCTCATACTATTTTATGAAAAATGAGATAAGGTGTTTTATTTTACTTTATAAAATATATAAAATTAGCAATACAAATAAATAAATTCCAATAACACTTAGTACTGTTCTTATTGTTTTTCTATTTTGTGACTTTGGATTTTCTAAATCTTTTTTGCTTAAATAGTATTTTGCTCTTTTTAATTTTATTATCTTTTTCGTATTTAAATCAGATAGTGATAAACTATTTGCATATTCTTTTGGCAATTTATTGATATAAATTCCACTTGCATAATCATATGCCTTTTGCTCTTCAAAATACTCAATTATTTTAAATTCCATTATTCTTTTATTTACTTCATTTGCTTGATATCCTTTTTTTGGTTCCATTACAATTTGTTCTATTGTTTTTTCTTTATAATAAACAGATACACGGATTGAATTTTTAAAGTAAAAATACCAAATAAGAATATATACTGCACTTCTTGTAAATACCTGTGTTTCACTTATTATATACTGTACAAAATTCTCATTTATTCCTGCAAATACTATCTGTATAACCACTCGAAGTATAGTTAATAGAGCAACTCCTATTAACATTGCAATAAATGTATTTTTAATTCTATTAATTGTTTCATTTTCTTTTTGGGTTAAACAATATGTAATGTATATAATAGCTATTAATTGGATTACATTTTGCAAAATTCCTGAAATAGTATATATTTTATCCATCATTGAGTATTCTACCCAATTGATTTTAGGTACTACTTCTATTATTCCAAAAAACAGGTTAATTATATTAACTCCTATTGTTACAGCAAATAAAATTAGTATTCCTCTAAACTTTGAATAATCGATTTTACCAATATAGTCTATTACTTTAGATAATACCTTTTTCTTTTCCGCTTCATCTAGTTGTACTTTATTTCTTTTTTCTTTTATAAAATAAATAATAATTAATACAATTAGGATAATCGGAATTACTAAAGATTCTAGGTTTGGTTTCGTATTTTCTAAAATATTAATACTATCAATCATTTCTCTTACTTTTACAGAATCCACTTGTTTTTGTAAAAAGCTTGCAGAAATTGTAATTGCACTTTCATTAACAATCGTATAATATTCTTCTGTCTGTATTTTTTTATCATTATTCGTATATTCAAAAATAGTATCAACAAAAACCATATTATTTTTTTCATATATCTCTTGTTTTAAAACTGTTTGCCCTTCTTGCAATTTTGCCTCATTATACTTATCTAAAAATGTTTTAAAACTCTCTTCATCTAGTTGCTTTAAGTTACTAACTTTTTTTGTTAATTCATTTTGCTGTCCTACCACTATAACTGATTCGTCTTTTGCTTCATTTATTGCATATAAGCATATATCACCTTGATTTTGAATATTAGTCTGTTTTAGGTCATCTGGTAGAGTTATTTTAATATTTACTGCTTGTACAATTGTTGTTATAAGTATAATACTTAAACTTATTAAAAGACTGGTTCTTAATTTATTTTTCATATTTGACTCCTTTTCTAAATTATTATATTATAGAGAATTATAAAAGTAAAGAAAATGACTAGAAGTTTGTCCCTAGCCATTTTCTTTATACCATTTATCAATTTTTTCTAGCTGTCCCTGAGATAATTCTCTAATTTTAATAATTTTGTCCTTTTCAACAGCTTTAAATTTTTCTAAATCAATATTCATATCTTCAGTTAAATTTTCTATATTAGTATATTCTTCTGTCAAATTTAAATCTTGTATAACATTATCAATTTTTTTACTATACGATAATATATACATTTTTTGGCCTAATGCTACAGAAAGTATTTTTGCATGAAATCTGCAACAAATCATATATTCCATACTCTTATATATTTCAATATATTCTTCTATATTTCCATTATAGTATATATTTTTTATACTTTTTTTATATTCTTCTGGAATTTGGCGTTGTATTTTTTCTATTGCTTTTTCATCATTTTCTTCTTTACAAAAAGAAAATAAGTAAACAGTTTTTCCCTGTTTTATATATTGAATTATATTATGGACCATACATTTGATATATTTTTCTTCATATTGTATTAATTTTTCTCTTATACTCATATCAATAATAGATATTCCAACAGTATCTTTTTTGATAAAAATATTTTCATCTTTTAAACGAAAAATCAAGTCTGGTGCGTATCTTACCGTTGGTATATCTTTAAATAGTTCATAAGAATACTTATCTCTAAAACAAATATCTGTACAATATTTAAATGTATCTCTTGCTAAATCAAAATATTCTTGTGTTTGGTATGGTCCAAAATTAGAGCTTATATAGAAAAAAGGTATATTTTTTTCATAACATTTTTTCATAAATAGATTACATCCATTATCTAAATTATATACTTTTCCACCCTCCATAAATATTGAACCACCAACATAAATGTAAGCGTCATAATCTTCAGGTATTTTATTATCGAAGTTCTCTTGATTATTTTCTATCATTGTAAGATTACAATATTTTTCAAATGCTTTTGCATATTCTCTTTTTTTTATTCCAATATAAAAATGGATATCTTTATATCTTTCTAATAATGATATAATAAACAAATCGTCTCCAACATTTGCTCTTGCATATGCCATAATAAATACTTTTCTTTTTAGCACTTTTACCTCCTACTCAATTAAGGTATTTTTTAATTTATTCCATACTTCGTTTGTTTTCAAATATTCTTTGTAATGTTTAGATACATTCTTATCTGCTTCTTCTAATGCAAAAATTAGTTCATCAAATTCTGTATTATAAAATAATTTGTTTATTTGAGGAACACTCTTTTTTAGTTTTTCTTTTACTTGGATTATATTTTCTTTGTATTGTTCTTTATTTTTTATATACATTAATAATGGCTTATACTTGATCCATCCTAATGAAGCTTGTAAAAATCTATGTTCAATGCTCTCTTCATCTACATTAATTTTTCTTAAATTTTTAGGCATTCTTCCTCTCATAATCTGAGAATATTTTAAAAATCCATCATGAAAATGATATGTTGGGATTCTTAATACTTTTGTATTTTCTAATAATGTAGAGAAAAAGGTATCTTCTCCTCTTGCTCCTTTAGGATTATAAAACGCTGGAATCTTATCTAGAGATTTTAAGTTTAAGCATAGTGTTGAACCTGCTATCCATTTTCCTGTCCCATCATATTCAATCTCATATGCATCATTACCTAGAATTTCCTTCTGGGCATAGGTAACTCCATTATCTTTTTGAAATCTTTCTTTAATATTTTGCCAATTTACAATATCATTGCTTATTCCTTCTACAAACTCTTTAAAAGCTTCTTCTGTTATATCATCTCCTATTTGCATATATGGTATTGGCGAAATATAACCACAGTGATGTCCTATTGTAATATCTGAATTTTTAATGTTGTTTATATGATCTTGTATATTATTTTGTTTTATCCATTCTAATGTTTTATCTTCATTTTTTAAAACAGCTACTGGATATTCATCATCATCCCAAAATAGTAAATAATCCATTTTTCTTTTTAAAGCAAAATACATAACTGTATTTCTTCCTTTTGCATGTCCATGTCCTAATATTAGATTTATTTCTTCTTTTTTAAAATCATATCTTGATACTAGAATTTTCTTTTCTTCTTCAATGTCTTCTGGAGTAATATATTTTATTTTAATGTTCTTATATACTTGTGGTATGATACCATAAAAATCTGTTCTCTTTGCAAATTGATATTCCATGTCATACAATATAAATATAGTAATATTAACTTTTTTGTCAGATTTTTCAACTTGATTTATTATATCTTCATAATATGAATTTATAATTTTACACACATTGGGTCTACCCGTTACAAATCCAATTCCAAATTCTATTGTATCTTGCATTTTCATTCTCCTTTGTTATATGAATATCATTTATACACATATGTTATATTGTATCATATTTTTACATATTTAGTCAAATTTCATAAAAACAGGAACACATTTAGTTGTGTTCCTGTTTTTACTTATTTTTCAGTGCTTTTTTCGTAAGCCATTTATTAATATTTTCTTAATATTATACAGACTCTGCTCCTTTTAAATATTCAATATATTCCTCTAAACAATACCCCTTTTCTTTCATAGTTTTTGCATGATTTTCTCCTACATATCTCCAGTGCCAAGATTCATAAGTGATTCCTGTAATTTCCTGCTTGTCCTTTGGATAGCGTAAAATAAATCCATAATCTGCTGCATTTTCTTGTAGCCATTCAAATGCTTTGGTTTTCTCGAACTCATTATTAACAGTATTAAAGTCGGCAGCTAAACCTAAATTGTGTTCACTCATTTCTGGTCTTTGTACAACAGTCTGTGCTAGTGTTTCTGCTTCTTCTTGTTTCTTACCTTGATTTTTATAATACTGTACTTTTCTATTAAACAGTTCTTCTTGTTTTTCATAGCTTCTATAAGCAGATTGCACCCATACTTTTGTAATGCCTTTTTTATTCATAGCATTTATCATACTTCTTAAATAGCTGATTGCTCTTTTATCAAACATAATACCATCATCTAATTCTTCTAACTCTGGCACATAACTTCTATCAACAGAATTATTTTTATTTACTAGTTTTAAGTTCCATTCATTTAGTACCTCTGTATTAGCAGATGTTGTTTGTGATGTAGTTTGTACTGTATTTTGTATTGTACTAGGAGAATATGTTTGTATTGTATTATCTAAAGTGGTTATTTTTGTTTCTTCTGCACCGTCTTCTGCTTTTGCAAACAAACTGATAATCCCTTTAATCATTATTACCATTAGTATAACAATAATAGCAATTCCAGCTATAATAATACTAATTCCTCGAATAAATTTCTTTTTATTAACAATTCTTAACATAGCAGTTCCCCGCTTTCTTTTGTTATTCTATATTTATTGTATCTTTTCTTCTATTTTTCGTCAATCTTTTTTGCTATTAACGCTTTTATTTTTATACCTTGATTTGAAAACATCGTTTCATGTTCTGTTATAATATTATTTTCTATCTTTTCACTATGTAAATCATAAGTTTTCCATATTACTTCAAATCCTGTTTGTTTAAAATAATTAATGCTATCAGTAAATAGATTATCATTGTCTGTTTTAAAATGAATCTCTCCTCCCTTTACTAAAAAGGTCTTGTATAGCTCTAATTGTCTTGTATGAGTTAGTCTTTTTTTATGATGTTTTCCTCTCGGCCATGGATTACAAAAGTTTATATAAATGCGCTCTACTTGATCATTTTCATCCATCATAGTTAAAATTTGTTCAATATTACATCTTGTTAAAATTACATTATCGATTGGCCTATCCCCATATACTTCTTCCACATTTCTTTTAGCTAATCCTAGCATTGTATCAATTAAATCAACACCAATAAAATTAATCTCCAGATTCTGAAAAGCAAGGTTTGCAATAAACTGTCCTTTTCCACATCCAAGTTCTAGATGCATTGGTCTTTCCACTTTGAAAGCACTTTTCCACTTTCCCTTATTTTCTTGTGGAGTATCAATATAAAATGGACATTCTTCTAATTCTTGCTCAGTCCAACTTCTTTTTCTAATTCGCATGTTCTTTCTCCTTCTTTTTTTCTAATTCTGGATGTGTTATCATTACTTTTTCTTTTAAATCATCATTGAATCCGAAAGTTTGGATATAACCTCCTAAGGATTTAGCTTTCTCTTTTAAAATCTCAGATTCTTCACTTACAAAAATTTTTGCTTTTCCTTTTCCGTTTTTTGCTTCTTGTACTAAGTTAGACACTGGTGAGTTACCATTAAAGGCGATGACAATGGATTCTCTTCTTTCAAAAATTTCATAGTTAAAGCTTTTATAAATTCCAAACGAAGTTGCTTCAATACAAATTCGAACTCCTGTTAGGTTTTCTTGCTCAATTGCTTCTTGTTCCTCTTTAGAAATTAGTTTTGGAACAAATGCATATATATCAAATTTTCTGTTTAATTTTTTAATTGTGTCTAATACAATTTTTTCATAGGCTTGCATTTTATGTCCTATTACAAAATATACTTTTTCTTCGTCTAATGCTTCTATCAAGTTTTCTAGTTTTTGGGTCATGTTACTATTTACGTTTGTTGTAATTCCTTGTGCATTGAAACTTCCTCCGGCAATGATAATTGGAAATTTATCTAATGGAAGTGGTCTTATTTTTTCTTTTAGTACCTCTTCTGATTCTAAATTATCATTAACTCTAAGTGCTACTGTATTTTTACTTCCTTTTTTTAAATTTTCTTCTTGCAAACTTGTTAGTGCCTCTTTCATGCTTCTTCCTGCTAAAAATTCGTTAAACTGCTTGCTTTTTCTTTCAAAATATACTTTACTATGAGAAATAACCTCTTCTTCTACTTGTTTCATTTGTTCAAATTCTTCGTTCGTTAAGCCTACTAAATTTAGTAGTGCTAATTGTTCATCAATAGAATCAATACCATAAAATCCACATCCATCTGTTCCTTGCAAACATTTTACTCCATTTCGGATATAAGTTTTAATTGGATGGTTATCTAGCCTACTTAAGTTGTTTAATCTAACATTAGAAGTTAATTGAAATTCAATCATGGCTCCTGTTTTTCTCATTTTTTCGATTAATTCTTTTCCTTCACTTGAATCTAAATCCACGCTATATAGTCCGTGTCCTAAACGAAATCTTGGCATTTTTTGTTCTGGTTGTAAAGAATTAATAATACAATCAATTGATTTACCAACATTATTTTTTAAACTATCATTTTCTCCTGCATGAATTCTGATTGTAAATCCTTCATCTTCCTTTACGGCATATTGCACAAGTTCTGTAATCACTGGTTGTAATTCTGAAATATCATTGATTTCTTCCCCTATAAAATCACTTCCAACGATATATGGACTTTTCGCTAGGGTTTTAATAATATCTAAATTTTCTCTTAAATAGTTGCTGTTTGTTGCTTGGTCTCTTACTATCGTTAATGGAATTCTTCTAATTCCCGCTAAAAATCGTATTCTAACTTTTGTTTCTTCTTCAATTTTAGGAATAATTTCATGTATTTCTTCAAGAACTTCAATTCCTTTATCTTTTTTGGTTAAGTCTGTATCTGTTATTTCAACATACTCTACCCCTTGTTTTTGATATTCTCTTGCAATCCACAACAGTTTATCTTGTCTTAAACTATTATGTCGATACATACTTGTCGTTTCAGAATCCTTTAACATTTGTTTTACCATATTTTTAATATCTTGTTCTGGAATTTGGTTAATTTTTTCCTCTTTTATTTCTATTTTTTCATCAGATTTCGTTCCTTTTGCAAAAACATAACGATATAAATATACTTTTTCTAAGTTTGTAAATACTGCTTGTCCATCTTTTAGAATTGCTAAACTTGTTCTAATCTTTGCGATATTTTCTTCTGCATTTTCAATATTGTTTAATATTAAATCTGCAAAATTAATAAAGGTATTATCATCTATTTTTCTCGTTAAATATTTTCCTACTAAGTCTGAATTTTCATATTGTTCTTCAACTTTTTTTCTATCTTCTAATACTTTTTCTTCTTGTGATTTTGTTAATTTTATTCCTATTTTCTTAATATAATATAAAGGATAGCGAAGCTGATGTTTTATTCCTAATGCAATTAAACAGTCTGGTGATAAGTTTGCATTCATATGAGTATGTAAATCTGTTCTTAACTTTGATTTTTTCTGAATGTATGCACTAACCAAAGTTTTTTCGATTCCTAATGTATACTCCTTTGTTTGAGACATTAGTGTTTTAATAATAGCTGGAATTTGAACACGTTGTTCTACCGTTCCGTCTTCATATATAGTGGCTACTTCTACTCCACCTAATCTTAAGATATAAATATCCTTATTACTATTTCCTATGACATAAGCCGGAATGATTCCTTTTATTATTTTCATATTTTTTTCATCTTTTATCGTTTCGGTATTACAAACCTTTGCAAGATTTGTAATTAAGTTACCAGTATGATGATTTGGTGTTTCAATAATATAAATCATCTCATCTGGCTTTTGGGTAAATAAATTTACACGAATATCTTTTTCTTTATCTAAATAGAACTTATTTAAATATTTCATAACTTCTCCCTTTATATACAAAAATTTGACTTGTTTTTTATATACAAGTCATCCACACTTTCTCTTATATTTTAATAATATAATAATACAATATTTATAAGTTTTTGTCAATTATGTAGTAATGTAAAATTGCCACTTTATATAACAAAAAAGTTTAGGTTGCAGTAATGTAACCTAAACTTTTATTTTTTCTTTAATATCTTTTTCGTTATTTCATTAAATAAAATAAAATTAATACTTCCTATACTACATATTCCTATTACTAATAGAGCATATTCTAAATTGATTACTACTGAAAACCAGTCTTTTAATATCATAAAGCATGCTACAAAAAGTATTATCATACAAATTAGCAATGTACTTCTTAATAAATTAAACGGCTTACTGATTTTAGATAGTAATATAAATCCAATCATTACAGTTGATATAACACACAAAGTTGAATAAATTGGTATTGGTATGCAATACTTCCAAGCCATGATTGCAATAATACAAATATTGACTACTGTTGTAAGTGCTGTTGGAAGTGCCTTACTAATTACATTTTGAATGAATTTTCCTTTTATTAATTCTTTGTTTGGTTCTAATGCTAGTATGAAGGATGGAATTCCTATACATACTAATGATATCAAGCTTAATTGAATTGGCATAAATGGATACGGCATGTGTGCAAATACAAATATGATAGCAAGTATTGTTGCATATATTGTTTTAGATAGAAACAAACTTGCAGAACGCTCAATATTGTTAATAGTTCTTCTTCCTTCTGCTACAATTTGAGGCATTGACTTAAAGTTTGAATCTAATAACACCAATTGCGATACATTACGCGCTGCATCACTTCCACTTGCAATAGCAATGCTACAATCTGCTTCTTTTAAAGCAATAACATCATTTACTCCATCTCCTGTCATAGCAACGGTGTGCCCTTGTTGTTTTAATGCTTGAATAATCCATTTCTTTTGTAAAGGACTAACTCTACCAAAAACCGTAAATTTTTCTGCTATTTTCTTTGTTTGTTCTTCTGTTTCAAGTTTACTACAATCAATATAATTTTGGTATCCTTCTAATCCTACTTGTTTTGCAATTTTAGAAACTGTAATTGGATTATCTCCTGAAATTAATTTAATAGTAACTCCTTGTTGTTTAAAGTACTCTAGCGTTTTTTCTGCTTGTGGTCTTATTTTATCTGTTAATAAAACAATTCCTAAAAACTCTAAATTCTTAGGCAAACTCTCTTTATTTAGTAACTCATTTGATTTTGCTAAAACAACCACTCTATAATCTTCTATGTATTTTTCTATTTCATCTTTATATGTTTCAAATTGATTCTTTAATACATACTCTGGTGCTCCTAATATGTAGCTTTCTCCATCCTCAAAAGAAATTCCAGACCATTTCTTATCGGATGAAAATGGTATTTCTTTTTTTACTTTTCCTTGTACTTTTTTATGAAACCTATCTCTAATTGCTTCTATTGTTCCATTATTATCTTGTGAATATTTTGCAAGCATTGATAAAATAGTTTCCATTTCTTTTTTGTCATTTTTAGAAATAATTTCTTTTACTTCCATACTACCTTCGGTAATGGTTCCTGTTTTATCTAAACAAAGGGTATCTACTCTTGCTAGTGTCTCTATACAATATAGCTCTTGAACTAATACTTTATTTCTTGATAATCGAATGACACTAACAGCAAGTACCGTACTGGTTAATAATACAAGTCCCTCTGGAATCATTCCAATAATTGCTGCTACGGTATTTACAACTGCTTTTTGAAGTGTTGCATCTTCTAACCTAATTTGATTAAAAAATAGTAATAATCCTACTGGTACAATAACAATCGATACTGTTTTTATGATTTTATTTAAGGAATTCATAATTTCAGAATTAATTTTTTTTACGTATTTCGTTTGACTTGAAATTTTATAAGTATAGTTATCTTCTCCTATATGTTCTACTTTTCCACAGCATTTTCCACTTACAATATAACTACCAGATAATAGCATATCTCCTTTTTTCTTAGTTATAGTATCCGATTCTCCTGTAATACAAGATTCATTTACTTGCACTTCTCCGTCTTGAACAATAGAGTCATTTACTACTTGATTTCCAGCCTCAAATATAACAATATCATCTAAACAAACTTCATTAATTCCAATTTGACTTTTCTTTCCATCACGAATCGTAGATACTTTCGTACTAGCAATAATGGATAATTTGTCAATTACTCGTTTAGAATGAATTTCTTGGATAGTGCTAATTGCAGTATTAATTATAACAAGCCCTAAAAATAGCATGTTTTTATAAGAACCAACACAAAATACTGCTATGGCAAGTAATAAATTTATTAAATTAAATATAGTTAAAAAATTACTACAAATAATTGCTTTTATGCTTTTGGTTTTTTGGGTCATATCATGGTTTACTAGATTATGTTCCACTCTTTCTTCTATTTGCTCTTTTGTTAAACCACTCTTGCAATTTGGATTATATCTTATCACTTCTTTTTCTTGTTCCATTTTTTCTTCCCTTATTCATAAATTTTTTTTAATAATTCATTTGAAGTTTCTTGCAATTTTTCCTTATTGTTTAATACTTCTTCTTTTGGAAAAATAGGTTTTTTTACCGTTACTATTACTCTATGAAATAGCTTTGGATTTTCTGTAATAGATACAGGAATTATTGGTATATTTAGACTACCTGCTATATGTACTGCCCCATTTCTTATTTTTGTTCTTCGTAATTCCTTCTTTAAAATTCCACCTTCTGGAAACATTAAAAGTTTTATTTTTTCCTGTTTTTCAAATAAGTTCATTACATATCTTACACCGCTAACATCGCTTTTCTCTCTTTGAATCGGAAAAACATGATAATGACGAAATGCTTTTGCAAGGATTGGATTTTTAAATAACTCTGACTTTGCCATAATATATAAATTATCCGTTTTTGGAAAAATAAAAGCTGGGTCAAAAATGTTGGAATGATTTGGACAAATCAAGCATCTTTCATATTGGTTTAATTGTTCTATATTTTCATATTTTACATGATACAATATGTGGCATATGAATATATTTACTAGTTTTTTCATTATTATAAACATTATTATTCCTCTTTTCTTATTGTATCAGTATATTATAATTTTATTTATCTGTCTAGCCATATCAAATAAAAAGAAGTACTGCTTCATTCAATGCAATACTTCTTTTTATTTTACGCACTCTTTAGTTCAAGTCTTAGCTTATCTGCAATCATTGCAATAAATTCTGAATTTGTTGGCTTTCCTTTTGCAGCAGATATGGTGTATCCAAAAATACTTTCTACTGCCTCTTGTTGGCCTCTTCCCCATGCTACTTCAATTGCATGACGGATAGCTCTTTCTACTCTTGATGGAGTTGTGTGGAATTTTTCTGCAATTTCTGGGTATAATTGCTTTGTTATTTGGTTGATTACATCTATATCATTTACTACTAGTATTATAGCTTCTCTTAAATATTGGTATCCTTTTATATGTGCTGGAACTCCTACTTCATGAATCACATTAGTCACTAATGCTTCTAGGTTTTCCTCATTTTTCTTATTAGCTTCTGGTATTTCTATGTATGGTGCTCTTATTTCTCTTGATGCCATTGTTACATTTTTAAATTGAGATGGTTGGTAATTTTTTAAGTCCTTTATTCTTTTTAATAATAATTTTATATCAAAAGGTTTTACTACATAATATTCTGCTCCTAAATCGATTGCTCTTTGGGTAATTTTGTCTTGTCCTACTGCTGATAGCATAATACAAAGAGGTGGTTTCCTTAAAGATGCATTTTGGATTTTTTCTAACACTCCTATTCCATCTAAATGTGGCATTATTACGTCTAATAAAAGTATATCTGGCTCAATATTGCAAACCATATCAAATGCTTCATTCCCATCACGTGCCATACCAATCACTTCCATCTCTTCTTCTCGTTCAACATATCCTGCCAAATTGTTAGCAAATTCACTATTATCATCTGCTATTAATACTGTAATCTTTTCTTTCACTTTAATTCCTCCTAATATTTTAAAAATTGTAAAAATTTTACATTTCGGATTATATTATTTTTAAAAATAGATTGCAATACTTTTCTGGAAATTTTTTCAAATTATTTAATTTTTTATTGATATATCAATGCATTTTTATATATATTTTTCTTTTATCTTGTCGATTTTTATCACTTTTAGATTGAAACTCTCGATTTCATTTTTAATTTTTTCAAATTTTTCATTTGTTAATTCTACCAAAAATATAACATTATCTGAATATTCTTCTTTTACAATGTTTATTGTATTTTTTCTACAATAATATTTGAAATTTTCTATTTCGCTATATTCTAAAACTATTTCTAACTCTTTTCCATCTTGCTTTTGAACAAAGTTTGCTTCTTCTAATGCTAATTTTGTTGCTCCTGCATATGCTCTTACTAGTCCTCCTGTTCCTAGTAAAATCCCTCCAAAATATCTTGTTACTACAATTAATACATTACATAGTTGCTTTCCTCTTAACAATTCTAGCATTGGAGCTCCTGCAGTTCCTGATGGTTCCCCATCATCACTGCATCTTTCAATTTTCTTTTTTTCTTCGTCAAATGTTATATACGCAAAACAATGATGTTTTGCATCATGATATTTTTTCTTAATTTCTTTAATTTTATTTTCTGCCTCTTCTTGATTTTGAATATAAAATAAGTCTGCTATAAATTTAGACTTTTTTTCTATTAATTCTGCACTGACTGATTTTTCTATGGTATAAAACATCATTTTTTCCTTTCCATTTTTTATTCGTTTCTCCCTGCGGTATACCCTGTTGAATAAGCAATTTGCAAGTTAAATCCTCCTGTATATGCATCTACATCTAGAATTTCTCCTGCGAAGTATAGTCCATTTATTATTTTAGATTCCATAGTGGATGAATTCACTTCTTTTATATCAATTCCACCAGCAGTAATAATTGCTTCTTCGATATTACCGAATTCTTTTATTGTTATTTTGAAATTTTTTAGTAACTCAACTAAATTTTGTCTTTCTTTTTTTGTAATTTCGTTTACACGTTTTTCGCTTGGAATATTCGATAATTTTATAATTGGTTCTATCATTTTTTTCGGTAACAACTCATCTAAACTATTTTTAAATTGCTTGTTCTTGAATTCTGTAAAATCTTTTAGAATTCTATGGTCCAATGTTTCAAAATCTAATGCTGGTTTTAAGTCTATTTTTAAGATAATTTTATCCTCTTTTAATAGATTCTCTATGTTTTTAACTCTTAATAAGTGAGCAGAACTACTTAAGATTGTTGGTCCAGATACCCCAATACTTGTAAATACCATTTCTCCAAAATCTTCATAGATTACCTTATTATTTTCTTTATTAATAAAGGAAATTCCTACATTTCTTAAGCTTAATCCTTCTAAGCTTGAACATAGCTCTTTTTCTTTCGCAATTAATGGTACTAGTGATGGTTGTATGTTAGTTATATGATGTCCTAATTTTTTTGCTAATACATATCCGTCACCAGAAGAACCGGTTTTAGAATAGCTTTTTCCACCAGTTGCTATAATCACTTTATCTGCTTTTAATTCATGATTTTTATTGGTAATTTTATCTTTATATATAACACCCTCTACCGTATTCTTACATGTTTTTATATCCACAACCTGCGCATTATACTTAATATCTACTTTACACTCTTTTAGTTCTGCAAGTAATGCATTTAGCACATCTAAAGAGCGGTTAGATTCTGGAAATATTCGATTTCCTCTTTCACTTTTCACCTTAACACCATGTTTTTTTAACAAATCAATCATGTCATTATTCGTAAAATTTGAAAAAGCACTATATAAAAATCTCCCATTACCTGGAACATTAGCTATAAAATCAGACATGTCTAAACTACTTGTAATATTACATCTGCCTTTTCCCGTAATTAATAATTTTTTTCCGCACTTTTCCATTTTTTCTAAAATAACCACTTCATTCCCTGCTCTACCAGCACTAATAGCCGCAAGCATTCCAGCTGGTCCTCCACCAACAACAATTACTTTCATTCTTTTATTCTCCCATATTACTAATTGCTTTTAACACACCTAGTTTTCCATACTCATAGGTTAGTCCACCTTGCATAAATGCTACATATGGTGGTCTTATTGGAGCATCACAAGATAGTTCAATGGATGAGCCTTGGGTAAATGCTCCAGCTGCCATTATGACTTGATCTGTGTAACCTGGCATATCCCATGGTTCTGGTATAGAGTTTGAATCTACAGGTGACCCCATTTGTATACCTTGGCAATATTTTATTAAATCTTCTTTATTTCCAAATGCAATGGTTTGTACAATATCTGCCCTTGGTTCATTATATTTTGGAGATGGATTGTAACCTAATCTTTCTAACATTCGGCTTGCAAATACTGCTGTTTTCAAACTACTTGCTACAACACTTGGTGCAAAAAATAGTCCCTGTAAAATTTGCTTGTTTATTCCAAGTGTTGGTCCAACTTCTTTTCCAAGTCCTGGTGAAGTTAACCTTTGGGCTGCAAGCTCTACTAAATCTTTCCTTCCTGCTATATATGCTCCATTTGGTGCAATTCCTCCACCTAAATTTTTAATTAAAGAACCTACTATAACATCTGCTCCTACTTGTAATGGCTCTTTTTCTCCTACAAATTCGCAGTAGCAATTATCTATCATTATAATGATGTTAGAATCTAATTGTTCGATTGTCTTGATAATAGCTTCTAACTTATCGATTGTTATACTATCCCTTAAGCTATATCCTCTTGAACGTTGTATTTCAATTAACTTTATATTTCCTCTCCTTATTCTTTTTGTAATTGCATCTACATCAAACTCATTATCAACTAAGTCAATTTGTTCATAATGAATTCCAAATGCTTTTAAAGAACTTGGATTTTCTTCTATTCCGATTACAGAATCTAATGTATCATATGGTTTTCCACAAATTGAAACAAAAGTATCTCCTGGTCTTAAAAATGCAAATAGCGCAACTGTTAATGCATGTGTTCCCGAAATAAATTGACTACGAACTAACGCATCTTCTGCTCCTAAAACTTGTGCAAATATTTTTTCAATAGTATCTCTTCCTACATCTCCATAGCCATATCCGGTAGTACTATTAAAGTGCATATCGGATACCTTGTTTTTTTGAAACGATTCTAATACTTTTAAACTATTTTTCTCACATATTTTATCAATTTGTTCGAATACAGGCTTTATTTCTTGTTCTACTTCACTTGCTAAATTTTTAATATCTTCTTTAATTCCAAATTCTTGGTACATTTCTAATTTCTCCTCTTTATATATAATATTTTAGGCACGAAATACGTGCCTTCTTCTATTCATCTTTTATTTCATTTGTATAATAGCTCTCACCATATCCGTAATATACTCTATAATATATTCCTATAAATTCTGGATCCTTATTTTCATTTTCTAATTTGTAGACTGGCTCTTTAATAATATTACCTGATTTATCAACCACGCCCCATTTGCCATCTTTTTTAATACCTGCAAATCCATGTTCATTTAATGAAGTAGTTCTATCATAAATAAAATCTACCACAACATTATCTTCGCTATCTACTAATCCCCATTTTCCGTTTTCTTCTTTTGCATATAATATTCCTGAATGTACTTGTGTATTAGTTAATTGTTTTCCTTGTACATCATAATATACTACTTTATCTTGTGAATATACTTCAATATAGTTATCGTAGGAATATATAGATGCATTTACTTTAGTATCTATCTTTTCTAATTTACTTGAATATAAATCTGTTTTGTTTTCTTTTAAAATTTTTGCCTCAATTACATTTGTATTATCCACTTTTTGTAATACTTCATACTGAAAATCTACCAAAATATTTCCTAAATTGTTAATAATTCCTAAATATCCTTTTTCATTTGATGCAATAAAATAATCCTCAAATAAATATTCCAAATATCGGTATGTATTTTCTAATATTACTTGTCCTTGTGAATTCGTAATACCATACATTCCATCTGAATCAATTGTAATTAGATAGTTAGAGTTTTCTGTTCTTAGCACTGATTCATACTTATTATCTTCTATTTTATTTCCACTTGCATCAAAGTATGTCGTTTCTCCTTCAAACCCAATTGCTTGTAAATAAATTCCTTTTACATTAATTTCTTCATATTCTACCGGAACTATTTCTGTTCCTTCTGAATCTGCTACTCCTATTTTAGAGCTTCTTTGTAAAATAAACACATGATTATAATCATCGTATTCTACACTTTGATAAGCATAATTAATAATTACTTTTCCATTTTTCACTACTCCTGCTTGTCCATTTCTTGTTGCCATCAAATATACTGATTCGGTATCACTAATTTCTAGAATACGATAAATGGAATTATAATTAACATCTAATACTTTTTTTCGTTCTGAACTTATGTAGCCATAGCGATATCCATTTCCGTGTTTTTAAAGATACAATATATCCTGATAAAGCATACTTATGCTCTTCATCATAATATCCATCTGCAACGATACTATCATATTCTATTTCAATAATACTAGCACCTTTTTGATTGATTACACCATATTTTCCATCTTTTTGTACTAGTAATTCACTTTCTTTATTTTCTAAACTTTCAATCGTTTCATAGATTGGTTTCGTAATTACTTTTCCATCATAATCAATTAGTCCATATTTTCCATTTTGTTTATAACGTAATACTCTTTTTTCATAAGGAATATTACTTACAGTTCCTTTTGTATCGATTTGACTTACTTCTTCGAATTCTGAAAATAAGACTTCTTTTTTATCATTTTGTACAATAGTTTTGTCAATTTCTTTGCATATAAATACAGCTTTTTCAGGATTTGGTATTTTTACATTTTCATAAATAGGATCAATAAGTACATTTCCGTTTGTATCGATAACACCCATTTTTCCCCTTTCATAAATTGGATAATATCGAAAACTTGATACCTCTTCTACCTCATACTTCTTGTTTTGATAATCAATATAAAAATAAATCCCTAATGTAACAATGACAATAATAAGCACAACTGCTACTATTATTCCTACTTTTATTTTATGACTTTTTATCCATTCTAATATATTTCCCATTTTTATCCTTCTTTCTCTTCTTTGGTCTTTTCTTCTATATTATGGTTTTTACATGCTTTTACTTTTAAAATTCGTTTATCTTCATATTCTTCTATTTTATAGGTTACTTGCTCTGTTTCAATGACTGGTTTTTCTTCATCTTCTGGGATTCTTCCTAACATGTCCTGTAAATAACCAGATAATGTTTCATAATCACCTTCTGGTATTGGGACTTCTAAAATTTTCTTTAACTCATTAATTGTAACGCTTCCACTAATTAAATAAGTATTATCATCTATCTTTTCATACTCTTTTTCAATTTCATCATATTCATCGAAAATATCACCAACTAGTTCTTCTAAAATATCCTCCATCGTAACAATTCCTGCGGTTCCACCATATTCATCTAGGACAACTGCCATTTGGTTGTTATTTTTTTGTAATTCTCGAAATACTTCATTAATCGGTTTTGACTGAGCCACAAAATAAGCAGGTCGTATAATAGTTTTTAGTTTTACAATTTTTTTACTTTTTACATACTTTAGCAAATCTTTTAAGTATAAAATTCCTTTTATTTCATCTATTGTTCCTTCATAAACAGGAACTCTGCTATATTTATATTCATCTAATTCTTCTATTAAATCATTTAAATTCTGATTGATATCAACTGCATAAATATCGGTTCTATGAGTCATAATTTCAGATACGGTAATATCATTAAATTCAAATACATTGTTAATTAAATTTCTTTCTTCCTCTTCTATTGAACCTTTTTCTTCTCCTTCATCTACCATCATTTTAATTTCTTCTTCAGTTACTACTTCCTCATCTTTTTCTGAAACTCCAAATAGTTTTGAAACTACATTGGTTGAAGCTGTTAATAATTTTACAAATGGGACAGTAACAATATAAATAGCTCGAATGACGCCAATCGTTCCATATGCAATCTTTTCATAATGCTTCATGGCTAAACGTTTTGGAACTAACTCTCCAAAAACTAGTGTAAAGAATGATAAAATGACAGTAATTACAATAATAGCTATACTCTGCCACACTTGGATGCCAACCGCTGGAACCCATTCATTTAAAACAGGAGCTAGCTTACTTGCAAATGCATCTGAAGCAAACGCACTGGATAAAAAACCTGCAAATGTAATTCCTATTTGAATTGTTGCTAAGAATCTGCTTGGATTTTCTAACATTTTTAAAATTTGTTTTGCTTTTTTATTTCCCTCTTTTGCTTGCTTTGTCACTTTTGCATCATTTAATGAAATAAAAGCAATCTCACTTGCTGCAAAATATCCATTGATTAAAATTAAAATAATTAAAACAATTACTTGTGCCATTAACTTTTCTTTTTCCTTTCTGTCTTTCCCATTTTTCTGTGATTATTATATACTTGAGAAGCTTTGTCTGTCAATTATTTTTCGTCTATTTTACTTTTCTGTTATTGCTTTAGTGCTACTGGTAAATTAGGAACTTCTAAATTACCCATTTTTACAAAATCAATATAGGTCATATACTCATCTCTTGTCATATTTGTAGTCTTATTTTCTCCTGCTACTTTCTTGTTTGTTACAACTTCTTTCCATATATTATTTGAATAAGTATTTTCTTTTGTTATATTATTAACATTTTTCAAATATGTCGTATTAACAAAATAATTTATATTTTCAAAATTCGTTTCATTAGTTTCATGAATAGTTTCTTTTTCTATATTTGTTGTATGAATATTCATAACATTAGTCACATCATTTTCTACAATTTCTTTTGTTTCTTCTGTAACATTAATTTGTGTATTTTCTCTGTTTATTTCTTCTTTACTAACCTCTGCATTGTATACATTTAAATCTATGTTCTCTATTCCCTTTACTGTAAAACTTACTAATCCTTCTGATATTGAATATTCTTCTGATATTTCGGTTTGTTTTAAAAAATAGTCTCCTGACTCTAAAAAACTCTGCACTTTTCCTTCTTCATCGGTTATTAAATTTTCTTTTATCGTTTTATAGGATTTATCTAAAATAGAAAAAACGCTTCTTGATATTGGTTCATTTGTTTCTTTGTCATAATTTGAAATGATAATAGGTGCTAAGGTTTTAAATTCCACATCAAATGTCTTTTCTTTTTGAACTTGCCCTCTTTCTTCTATTAAATATTTTATGCTTGTATTGGAGGAATGATATATTTTATATAAATTAAGTCCTTCTCTTTCATAAGATAGTTTTACCTTAAAATCTTGATTCATTCCTTTTGGCACAAGAATCTTTATTATATCACCATTTTTTGTCATAGAAACTGTACCATTTTCCTGTGTAGTTACTTTTACATTAGATGCATTTTCTAGCTCAATACCAACACTATCTATTTTAGAATCTAAAGAAATACCATATTGTTTATACATATAACTATCATCTGTTTCATCGACTTGCCATTCAGAATCTATTTCAATAAAACTTACCTCTTCTTTTTTTGCCTTTTCTAAAATTTGTTTGGTACAAGCTAAAATTCTTTCTCCTTCTTCATTTTCTGCAATATATTTGTTTATATCCTTATTTTCCAAATATGCATAGATTGCTTCTTGGGTTGCAAAATAAGCTTCATTTCCATTGCTTACTCCTAATTCTTGGTATGTTTTAGCTGGATATCCATTTTCTAGTATTCTTTCACATACAGAATCTAAATAACTTTCGGCATCTGTAAAAAGAGTCATTACAATATCATTATTTCGGTTCAAAGTATATAGAACTTTTCCTCCTTTATAGGTTAGCATTTTATAATTTACTTTTTCTTCTGCCTCGTAATGATATGGCATCTTATCATCAAAAACAATGGATGCTCTTGCTGTTGTGTCTACAGTAAATGCTTTTACATTTGTTCCTAGTAATATAGTAATTATCGTAAAAATTTCTACTAATTTTATTATTTTCTTCATTTTTCATCCTCCTATTTTATTTCTTCTGCTTGTACGCATCTTCTTTTTTCTGGTTCATTTACTACTCCTGTAATGAGTGTTAATTTATTTTCGTTTGTACTACTTAAATATGACCAGTCTTTTTGGTCAATAATGTTATTGTGAATCACTTTGTATTCTTTTTTTTGGTCTCCATATTGATATAAAATAACATCTCCTTGTTCTAACTTTTCTAGGTCTGCAAAATAGTTTTCTTTATATCCATAGCACCCCGCAATTAGCCCAACATTACCATCTAAATAAGGGGTATTCGTAAAATGTCCAATGCTATTGTTAATTGTTTCTTCTTCAGTTCCCTCTTCAATATTGCCAGATACATCAATTTTAGGAATTTTTAATTTCCATTCTTTTATTTTTTCTTCCGGTTCTATTTCTCCTGTTTGTGCTACTTGCTTAGTTGTTCCTTTTAATTCAAATATCATAATTGTTAATACATTAGTTTGAACAAAAATAACAAGCGCAATAAATAAAGTCAGTAAACTGACATAAGTCTTCGTATGATCTTTCATAGTGGTTACTCACTCTCCTGTTTTTTATTTAATTTTTAATCTGTTTGGATTTTTCATTTTGATTTTAATTTTTAAAGAAAAAATTTTTTTTGATAAGTTCGAACTCAAACTTTTTCTATGAATGAACAATTTTATTGTAACCCATTTTTCTTGATTTGTAAAGAATTTTTCGTCGACAAAAGCTGTCAAAATTCGACTTTTGACAGCTTTTAAAAGGACATTTTGGGTATTTCACCTTTACTATTTTACTATGAACTTTCTTTCCTCCTAACAATCATTACAAATTTATATTTTTATGTTTTATTCTTTATTTATATATGTGTTCTTTCTTTGTCTCATTCCTCCTTTCTGTTAGGTATTTTATATTTAGGATATGTCCTCTTTGTGAATACATCTTGTTAAATTCGTAAAATAAAAGAACGTTATTCGGTATCTTCCCGATAACGTTCTATGATATTTAATTTACATCTTTTACTTTCTTATTTTCTTTCTTTTCAGGTAATTTAAATTTTTCCATTACATTATTTTTTATGATAGCAAATAGTTCTTCCATAGTTTGTACCATCATTTTTTTACTTTCCTCATCCATATTCTTATAAGTCGAAATTAATATTTTGGCATTTTTCATCCACTTTTCTTTTATTTGTGCTAACGTGTCTGCATCCGTAGCTTGTAAAATTTCAAAAACGTTATTAATAAATTCTCCTCTTTGTTCTGGAGAAACTTCCTTTAGCCACTTTTTTATTGTTTTATCAATAAACTGACTTCCATTGTCTACTTCATCTAAATGAATAAATTCTTTTCCTTGTAATTGCCATGTATATAAATCATGTTGCATCACACCACTTCCGAGTAC
Source organism: Clostridia bacterium (assembly GCA_017626365.1). GTDB lineage: Bacteria > Bacillota > Clostridia > TANB77 > CAG-508 > RGIG8482. The sequence continues at coordinate 42,676 of JAGAIV010000040.1, read as the reverse complement.
TTTGCACTACAGTATAGTTTTCCTCATGGTATAGTAAGCGTCCTATAATCGATGTTTGTGGAACAAAAGTATGTACCTTTGGAAGGATTCTTTGATATTTTGGATTGGAAATAACAGTTTCATGAAAACCTGGCCCATCGTTATTGTATACATTTATAATTCTATCTTGGATGTCACTAGAACAAAAGCTTGCTGCATAAACTGCAATATTTCCTCCTTTTGAATGTCCTCCAATTCGAAGTAAATTAGAATATTGATTTGCAACTTGTTTTGTATATTCCACTGCATCTAATTGTGATGGAACTTTCTCCTGAAAGCTCATATTAAAGTCTTCCTTCCATCCAACTAAGGTATTATCCGTTCCTCGAAATGATATATAAGTCGTATCATCTGGCATAAGAATTGTAATCGCAGAAAATTGTTTTTCTTCTTCTTGACTAACTTTGTTAATATATTTTGTAATTTTCATCTGTGAAAATCTCTTACTTTTTGCTAAAGCAGGAAATAAATCAATATCTTCTTTTTGCAAAATTTTCTCTTTCTCAATATCTAATTTTTCAAACCTTTTTCCAGCTTCTTCTATTGTGATAGTCTCATTTTCTTTTAATATATTGTCAAATGGAAAGTACGAAAAACGTGCTAAAATCAAATTATCTATTTCATTAAATTCGGATTGATTAACACTTAGATCTCCTCTCCAAATAAGGTAATCAAAAATATTTGCCATAATTATCGCCTCTTTGCTATTTTCTTTATGCACATCATACCATACAACAAGTTTATTCGCAATATTTCTATTTACTTTTTTCTCATCTTATGTTAAACTATAGTTTGTTTTAAAAATAGTTTAGCAAAAGGAGGACCCTATGAAATTTTTAGCACCAAGTTATTCGTACCAGCAAAACAACTCGGATATAACAGAAAGTCTTAACGCTTCTGTCAAACATATTCGGAAACTTTTAGAAGAAGAGTCGGCTACTTTAGAAAAACAAGCTAGTCGCAAAAGTATGGAAGAGAAAAATAATGCTACTATTAATGCAGATAGTTTTTTTAAAAGACATTATTTTTCTTTAATCAATGATACTATTGATTTTTTTATTCAACAAATGAAAGATGAATTGAAACCTCCCTATAAGAGGCCTGTTCTAGTATTTCAAAATGAAAAGTTAAGTTATAATACTAATCCGGAGTTGAATGAGAAACATCTTTTGGAAAAATTGATTATTGCTGAACTCTCTAGCTATTTTGATTCAGACGTTGTTCTTTCTGTTCAATGCGCTTGCCCACTGGAAGAAAATCGAGTTTTGGTTGGAATAGACTTATCTTTTGCATGATGTATCATGTAGATGCCTTTAGCAACTACAAAAAAGGAGCTTATTTTATCAAATAAGCTTCCTTTTCAATTTTTACATTCCTCATTTATTCCTCTTCTTTATTAATATATTTTTATATTATCACATTAATCAGTTTTAATAAAGTATATTTTGTTCTTGAATTATGTTGAGTTTTGATTGATATTAAGACGTTTTTATTATATAATTTTAATGCTTATAATAAGGAGGTATTATGATAAAAAATTATTTTAAAGATTGGACTAAATTCGAATTAACTTTTTTAATATCAGGATTAACAATATCCATTCTATCTTCTATCTTATTTAGTGGCTCTGTTATTGATACTTTATATACTTCACTTTATTTAATAACAGCCTTATTAATGTCAAAAGGAAAAGTGGAATCCTATTTTGTTGGTTTTGTTAGTGTATTCTTTTATGGTATTGTTTCTTATAACCAAGGATACTATGGGGAATTACTAATAACCATATTTTTAACTTTCCCTATTATGATCGTTGGAATCATTGATTGGTTAAGAAATCAAGACAAAGACGATGATGTTGTAATTATTAATACTTTATCTAAAAAAGAAATAGCAATTACCTTATCATCTCAATTAATACTATTTTGGATATACTTTTTTATCCTAAAATTCTTTAACACAGACTTATTGGTTATCAGTTCTTTATCTGTTGTAACCAGTGTTCTAGCAAGTTATTTCGAAGCAAGAAGAAGTGAACTTTCTTTAATTTGCTATATAGCAAATGATTTTGTTATTATTACCTTATGGCTAATTCCTATTATAGGTGGTAATATAAGCTTAATCCCTGTACTAGTTGGACCAATACTTTTACTTATCAATGATATATATGGTACATACAATTGGAAAAGAATGAAACAAATACAAAAAGAAAAAAATTTAAAAGACGATAATCTTAAAATATGATTCTCGTCTTTTATAATGCAATGATTAGACAAATACGTAAAATTAATCCTATAATTCTAAATTAGTTTTTTTACTTTCTTTCTTATTTTCTACCGTTCTATCTACTGTATTGTTTTGGTGTTCTTGTGTTACATTATTTTTCCAATTTCTCAACTCTTGATTAAAAACTTTTTTTCTTTCTTTTGTACCACTCGTTTTTTGTGCTTGACTGTGAATAGTATTTTCTCTTGGTTTATTTACCACTTCTTGTACGTCTGTTGGTAACATTTTTATTTGTTTATCAATGAGTTTATTTACAAATGGTAGTTTTCTTATATGTCTACTTTGAGCTAAAAATCTTATAACTTTTTCTTTTATAGTTAAATTATTAGACACTTGCTCTAGATGTTGTTGCTCTTCAAATTCAGCTTGTTTTTCTTGCAAAGCTATTTCTATTTCATTCAAATTATTAAATTGTCTCCCAAAATCGTTTTCAATAACAGATTTTAGATTTAAAATATATTCATTAATCGATAATTGTTCTCCATTGTTAGTTTTCAAATTTGTTAAATCATAAAATGGGATTAATGTTTCATTTTCTATTCTACCATATTGATATATCTGTGAATCTATCATATGTTGTATTTCTCTGCTAAACTTCAGATAATTAACATTATTTAGACTTGAACTATCCTCTATTTTTTTAAAGAAATCTGTATCTATTATTTGTATACTTTTCGTTTCTTCATTCCACATTATATTGTCATCATGCATATCATCAAACATAATAGCTTGTTCAGATATTTTTCTAATCTCTTGTTCTGCTTTTTCAATAGCAGATTGTATCTGATCAAATGGTAACATTGCTATTACATCTTTCATCTTTCTTTCAGAAGCTAAATCCATTGAATATCCTAATAAATTTTCATTATTATCTTCTAATATTTCATTTGGAAATACACATAAATCACTTTTTATTCCTACTAGTTGTTGTAGCATTTCTTTACTGTAAAATTTTCTTGAATCAACATTTTCTTTTAATATTTTATATACAATGCTGCCATTTCTATATATATTAGCACATTTTCCTTCTCCAATTTTTTCTAAGCCTTCAATTTCCTCTACACTTATCTTTCTTGATAGCTCTTGTTTTTTAGGAATAAATGTAATTCCTTTACTAGCAAACTCTTTTAATCTTTCTTCTTTTTTCTCCTGCCACTCATTTGAAGATATTATATCAAAATTTATCTGTGCTGTTCCCACATTTTTGTCTTTACCAAAAATTCGCGTAGCCAATATTGCTTCTGGATTCCTTCTTAAAAAATCTTCACTATTTAGTTCACTTTTCTTATAATTTCTTGTTTCAAAATCTAATTCTTCTAAAAATCTTAATTCTCTTCCTAATAATATAGGAGAAATCATATAAATACTATCTTTCTCTTGAAATTTATCATATCTATCATCTTTTAATGCTTTTATTTTATCTATTGCATCTAATAAATACAAATTAACTGTATCTATTGTTCCAGAAATTCCTCGTTCTGCAATCATTGAATGAAGATCGGTCGGTAAATGAAGATGTATACAATTACCAGTTATTCCATATGAAAACATTTCATTTACTTGAGTATGTTCTTGAGTAGTTTTATTTTGTATTTCGGAGATCTTGTTTTCAAAAAATTTTGTTATGGCTTCCCTTGTACCTCCTGCTTGTCTAATTGCATTTTGAAGTGAAATATTATCAATTATTTTAACTTTATCTAGTAATTTATTTATTATTTCTTCATTTTCAGAAGTTTTCATTGATATTAATATATCTTCTACTTCTCTTTTATCCATTGTTATTTCTCCCATATAATTCTCTATTATATTTGATTTCTTAAATTATATCATTACATATATTAATTAGCAATTTTTTATAATTATATTTTTTCATAAAATCACTATACTCTTAAATACTAACTATCAAGTTTCTCTAATATTACCAATTTATTTAATAAAAAAGAAAGAGTATGAATTGCTTGAATTCTTACTCTTTCTTGGTGCAGATGGCCGGAATCGAACCGGCACGGTTTATTCAACCGCAGGATTTTAAGTCCTGTGCGTCTACCAGTTCCGCCACATCTGCATTTTTTCTTAATTTTTACAAACCCAGCTACACATACTGACGTTGTAACTCAGACTTTGTCTTCGAACAACCTCAGCAAGTTCCGCCACATCTGCATTTTTTATGAACTGGCTTTGTCTTGCGACAAATGTAATTATAATATGTAATTTAGTTTCTTGTCAATACTTTTTCTTTATTTTTTCAAATTTTTTAATTCTACTTTACATTATTATATACAATAAAAATAGAGAATGTTTAACATTCTCTATTTCTATGAATTCATATATTTATTTATATATACAAATCATCTTATTTTTTGTTAACTAAATCTTTTAAAGCTTTTCCTGCTTTGAATACTGGAGCTTTAGAAGCTGGTATTTTAATTTCTTCTTTAGTTTGTGGGTTTCTTCCTTTTCTAGCTGCTCTTTTTCTTACTTCGAAAGAACCAAATCCAACTAATTGTACTTTGTCTCCTTTTACTAAAGCTTCTGTTACAACGTCAACGAAAGCATTAACAGCTGTTTCAGCACTTTTTTTTGTTTCTCCAGTTTTAGCAGCTATGGCTGCGATTAAATCTGATTTGTTCATTTAAATTACCTCCTAAAAGTTTTCATTTATGTAGTATTTTTCAACTACATTATAATTATTCGCCAAAATTCTAGAAAATCCCTCTTTTTTTATTTTATTTTTTCTTTTAATGCTTGATTTTTCTATGTTTTTAGTGTTTTTTGCCAAATTAGTTATCTTTTTATGCTATATTTTCTGCTTTGTAAATCCCTATTTTTACTAGGATTTTATAGATTTTCTGTCCATAAGGAATCATGTATATTTCTTCTTTTGTAAAAATTTTTAAACTTATAATTGCTAACGCATAAATAACAATTGCAAGAAGTATCGCAATAATTGCTGCTATTTTTAATGAAATGATTTTTAATAGTAAAAGATAGATTGCATAAGAGCAAATCGACATAATAGCAGTGGCAATTACTGGTTTTATAACATATTTTGAAAGTTTAAATGAAATATCCATATTTTTCTTTAATACATAGAATCCTATTACGCAAGCAATCAAATTACATACAATATTTCCTATTGCTGCACCATTTACTCCTATTTGAGGTATTGGTACTAATGTTACATTAATAATAAACTTAGCTATAACTCCTACTGTAAAAGCTATTGCTGGAACCATCACTTTTCCTAAACCTTGTAAGGCACCATTAATTGTTTGTGCAAGTACTGTAAAAATAATTGCTAGTGAACTAATTTGTAATAGAAAAGCTCCTGCTGATTGAGCGGGAAATAATAACTTTAAAATTGCTTCTGCAAACAAAAACATTCCTGCTGTACAAGGAAGTCCTATCAGTATCGTAACTAAAATAGAAAAACTAACTCTTTTATTTGCTGTAGTCATATCATTTTTAGCCCTTGCATAAGAAAGAGCTGGCACTAATGCTGTTGCAAATGCAATGTTAAAAGATAATGGTAATGATGTTAATGTATCCACTTTTCCACTTAATATACCATATTGAATTTTAGCCGCTCCTTCGTTCATGAAATTTTTAAGTCCTCGAACCACTGTAGTTGAATCAATATTTTTATTAATTGAAGATAAAATAGCACTTAGTGAAATTGGAATGGATACCTGTAGTATGTTCTTTATTACTTTTAATATACTTTCTTTTTTTGTAATAACTCCCGTAGCATTTACATTTAAAGTTCGATTATTTTTATAAAATACAAAAAGATAAATAAAGCTTCCAATTGTTGCAATCGTTGTTGCAAAATTTGCTCCTGCTGCCATTACTGTAGTATTTATTCCTGTCACAATTGCAACAATTTCAACAAGAATTACTGTAAAAACTGTTTTAAAAATTTGTTCTAATGTTTGAGAATTAGCCGTTACTTTTAAAGTACCATTTCCATTAAAATATCCTCTGATAACACAAATTAGTGACACGAAAAATACAGATGGAGATAATGCAACTAATGTTAATTCCGCCTCTGGGATTTGAATAATGAAATTTGCAATATAATGTGCTCCAAAGAACAAAATACAAGTTCCTATAAATCCTAATAATCCAAATGTAGCAAAAGCAATCTTAAAAATTCGATTTGCTCCTTTATTATCTCCTATTGCAATTCTTTCTGATACTAATTTTGAAATTGCATTAGGAATTCCTACAGATGAAAGGGTTAAAAGTAATGAATATATATAAAATCCAGAACTATATATTGCATTTCCTTCGTCTCCAAACCCTTCTCTATTTGTTAAATATAGCTTGTATACTAATCCTATTAACTTAATTAGTACTTGTGAAAACATCATAGCAAAAACACCTTGCATGAAACTTTCTTTTGCTTGTTTATTTTTTTCTTTTCGCATTGTTATCCTCTCTTTTTATCTTTATTTTATCATTATATTCAAACTTTTATGAACATTCAAGTATTTTACAAAATTTTTTACAGTTATATTTATATTTTTTTTAATGTCGTATCTATTAAAAGAATTATAATCATTTTATCTAATTTTCTTACGTTTTTTTAGCTTTTTTCTTGATTTTTTCTCAAATTTATAGGATAATATATAATGTATATATTTAATTTGAAAGTGGTGAAAAAATTGCTAAAATATATCGATAAATTTTTAAAATGGCTAGGTACTGATAGAAATACTTTTGTCACATATATATTAACACTTGCTACTATTTATGTCATGGTAGACCGAGTTGTAGAATTACTATTACTATTCTTTACTGGAATTGGAGTTTCTTATTGGGGACCAATTACTTACACCTTTGCCCTTGCTTGCCCTGTATTTGCCTTTTTATTTTCTGGCTCGTCAAGCTTTGCCAAATCATATTGGACAAAAATAACTTTCTTATATGTATATTGTATTAGCTTATATGTAGTAGGAATTTCAATGGCAGTCCAATGGATTAATGGTGCCCTATGGCTATTATTGGTTTCTGTTCCAAACTATACAACTATTGTTACCGAATTTTCAAATTTAATTAAACCAGCATTTCAAGCAATCGCTATTTATTTACCATTAGTTACTTTCTATCCATTATTCAAATGGTTATTTACTGGTTTAAATGAAAACAAGGATATTCGTGATAGCATTAACGATTATTCTGGTATTGATTTATCAGATAAAAAAGCTGGTATGGGACCATACACATGTGAAAATATTCTTTGCCGAGATAAAATAAAAGGTCATCTTGCTATAATTTCAGAAACCAGAAGATTTGACCCAGCTCTTATTGTTGGTTATTCTGGAACCGGTAAAACGACAATGGTATTTGAACCTATGATGGCAAGAGATATAGAAAAGAAACATTTCTTTAAAGAAGTATCAAAAGAAATGGGATTTACAGCATTAAAGACAGGAATTGCACATCTAAATCTTCCTTATGATAATAACTATTTAAATAAAAACTTTTCTTTATATATGCTAACTCCTACACCAGGAAAAGAAGCAATTTATAAAGCATATATGAATAAAATGATATATAGTGATAAAGGTACATCTGGAATTGTTTATAGGGATATTGGTCTTACTTATGTTTCATCTGAAATCGATTCTGCAAAAAGAATTGCTGATGTTGCTAATAATTATAATATTGCTGTTAACTTAATCGATCCAAATGATCCAAATTCACTTGGTTTAAATCCTTTTGCATTTCAAGAACCATATGGAACTGCAATTACAATTTCAACGGTATTAAAAGGAATGTATAGTACTACTCATGTAGATGAAGAAGAACTATTTCGTGAAAATACAGCTTCACAAGCAATTGAAAACTTATCTATCTTGTTAAAGGTTATGTATCCAAGATTACATAGTGGTGATTTACCTACATTAGAAGATATGTTAAAAATGTTAAATGATTTTGATTTAGTAGAAGATATGTGTCATAAAATGGAAGAAATTCCTGAACTTGCTGAAGAATATAGTTTACAACTTGGATATTTTAAGAAAAACTTTTATCGTGATAGCAGTTCTAGAGCAGATACAGAACGTTTCGTTTATGGTGCTATTACTGAACTTGATAACTTATTAAGACTTGCCAATGTTAGAAATGTATTATGCAATAGAACAAATAATGTTAATTTTGATAAAACGCTTTCTAATGGAGAAGTAACAATTCTTTGTACAAGACGTGGTGATTTAGGAGCAACTGCTCATAAGGCTTTTGGTTTATTCTTTATTTTATTAATGCAATCTTCTGTTCTTAGAAGACCAGGAAATGAACATACAAGAATACCACATTTCTTATACGTTGATGACTTTGTAAATTATGTTGGTCCTGCAACAGAACCTTTATATACATTATATAGAAAATATCATGTGGGAACTATGGTTTCTATACAAAATATATCTCAATTAGGTTTTAAAGATCAATCAAAATATCGTGATTCACTTATAGCAAATTCTACAACGAAGTTAGTATTTGGTGGTCTAACTCGTGAGGAAAGTGAATATTGGGAGAAACAATTTAATGACCATAGAGAATGGGTATATAATGTAACTTATAATGCTGATAAAGTAGAATATGATTCAAAAATTAGTAATCCAAAATGGGATTGGAAACCAAATATTAAAGCTGGTAAATTACAAGCTCTTCCATTTAAATCTTGTGCATATAAGTTTAAAGATTTAAAAGGAAAAGATCAATATGGTGATGGTAAAGTTGATTTTATAGAAGCAAAATATAAAGAGCCACACCCTGGTAAAAATTACGATTTTGCAAAATTTACCAATGGTATTGCGGAAGAAGATAAAGTTACAAAAAAAAGAAAAATTGACTTAACCAAGGAAGAATATCATAGAGATGCAAGAGGCGATATTGATCCAATCAAAACAGATAATACAGATTCTCGATATCTATTTGATAATGAAGATGCAATCGTATTTGATTTAAAAAGAGGAAATCCAAATTAAAAATAAAACTATATCATAAAAAATAGAGAAACCATATTAACTTTCTGGTTTCTCTATTTTTATATTAATCTAATAATTTAAGTTCAATATCTTCCATTTTATATTTATTAGTAGTTTCATCTAGCTTAAATTCAACTAATGTTTTTGCTAATGTTTCATTATTTTGTCTTAAATCAGTTGAGAAATATAATTTAATTTGTGGAATTTCGATTTGGTTTGTTACAATTGTTTTAAAGCACTCTGCCATATGTTTTTCATCTTCACAAATAAAAATTAATTGTGGCATAGCACTAAATCCAGAATCTCCTGGTACAAAGTTTGCATAAAAATCTTGATATAGTCTTACTTTTTCTACTAATTTCTTTTCCCAATCTTCTTCTCTTCTTACGACTTCAAAAACAAATATAATAGATTTATTATTTTTGGTTAATTTTACACTACCACCACTTGCCTTAAATGTTTTTCCTAATGTTTTTGCTGTAATTGCAGGTTTTACGATATACTCATCAAATGCTTTTACTTTTCTTAAATAAGCAAGTATTGTTTGATTTCCAGATAATCTTTTTTTAATCATAGCAACTGGTTTTGTATTATCGGTTGGTTGCCATTTACATTCTATTTCTTTTGAAGTTAACAAGTATTTTCCCATTTTTTCTAAACTATAAATACGGTAAATTCCTTTTCCCTCTTCTGAAGTAAAATAATATCTTGTCAAAATTTTTGATTTTACTAATTGCTCTAATTTATTATTTAACTTGTCTTGTGATTTATAATCAATTCCTTTCCAAGTTAAAATTTGGCATAACTGTCTTGATGTAATAAATTCGAACTCATTTACAATTTCTAATATTTTAAAGTGTAAATCATTAATATGTCCAATATTAATTTTATGAACAATTTGATTCATAGATACATATCCATCTTTTCCATCAAATACTTTTATTTCACCTTTACGAATTGCGAATGGTGAACTTTTTGCTTCAATTTGGTTATCTTCAACCATAATTAAATCCCTCCTACATAAAAACTAATTTTACTTTTTTCTTTTCCGGAATAATTTTTCTAATGCCTACATGGACTTTCTGCCCATAAGATATATTTTCTTTATAATCGGCTAGCCCTACTAGATTTGGTTTTAGCTCGACGAAAATACCATTTTTTTGTTTCTCAGTTTCTCTTGCAATTCCCTCTACAACATCGCCTTCTGAGAATTCTTTTATATTGTCTTCCCATGTTCCTAAAAGTTCTTTGTATGTCAAAACTACTCTATCATGACTTCTGTCTATATATTTTATCATAACATTTACTTTTTGTCCAATTTTAAATCTTTCTTCTGGTGATTTAATTCTAGCAACTGATATATCCTCAATATGAAGTAAACCTGCAATTCCTCCTCCAATTTCAATAAATACTCCATATGGCCTTATATTTCGTACAATGCCATTCATCACCATACCTTCTTGTAAATCATCTTTTATCCACTCTAAAGCTTCTTGTCCAACAGCTTTTCTAGATAAAATAGCAACATCTTCTTTTTTTATATCTTTTACTTTAAATTGTACTATTTTATTTACTTTTCCTGCACAAATATTAGGTTTTGGAAATCCCGTTTCGTCAACATTAATAGCTTCTACTTCTTCTCTAGGAATAATTCCTTGCATTTTTTGCCCTAAATCAACATATAAATTGTAATTAGAATCACATCTTGTAACCAATCCATTCATAATTTTTCCTGTTTGATAAGCCTCATTTAATTCAAATGGTGTAATTGGTTTTGTAATGCTTTCCCAACCTTCTGGAATAAATCTTTGTTTCTCCATATTCTCACCTTTTTTCTTTGGTAATTTCTAAGGCAATTATATAAATAATTTTTTTAATTGTAAATATGTTATCAATTTATTTTACTAATTCTTGAATCTCTTTTAGAGTTAAATATCTCCATTCTCCTATTTTTAAATCTTTTACAGATAGATTTCCTATTTTAGTTCTATGTAAAGCTCTTACTGGATAGCCGATTTTTTCACACATTTTTCTTACTTGCTTATTTTTTCCTTCATGAATCGTTATTTCAATTCTTGAAATATTCTTTTCAGAATCAGTTTTTAATATTCTTACTTTTGCAGGTTTTGTAATATAGTCTTCTATTTCTACTCCTTCTTCTAACATATGTAATTTATCATTTTCAATATTCCCTATTACTGTTGCTACATATGTTTTATTGATTTCGTGTTTTGGATGAGTAATTTTATATACAAAATCCCCATCATTACTTAATAAAAGTGCTCCTGAAGTATACATATCTAGTCTTCCAACTGGTACTATCCTTTCTTTTACTCCTTTTACTAGCTCTAATACATTTTTTCTTCCAAATTGGTCTTTGGCTGTTGTTACATAATCTATTGGTTTATTTAGTAAAATGTATACTTTTTCTTCTTCCGGTTTTATTTGTTTTCTTCTAAACTCTACCTTATCTTTTACAGGATTTACTTTTACTCCTAATTCATTTACGACTTTTCCGTTAACACTAACATTTCCCTCTAAAATATACTCTTCACATTTTCTTCTTGAAGCAACCCCGCAATCTGCCATAAATTTTTGTAATCTAACTTCTTCCATTTTTTAATTTCACCTCATTTTATTTTATACTTGAAACTAGCCAAACGTGGCAATTGCACGTATCTCAAGCGTGACGAAAGTCGAGCGTGAAAAGTCCAATTGCCAGCAAGATTTGACGGACTGCTGCCATGTATCTATATATTTCTTAATTTTTCTAATACTTCTTCAAAGTATTCAGGTAATGGTGCTTGTAATTCTAGTATATTGCCTGTAATAGGATGCTTAAAAATAAGTTTATAAGAGTGTAGCATTTGCCCTTCTACTCCAAAAGGATTCTTTCCATTTGAATATACCATATCTCCTACAACAGGATATCCAATATATGACATATGTACACGAATTTGATGTGTTCTTCCTGTTTCAATTCTTATTTGTAAAAGAGTATAGCTATCAAATCTTTCTAATACTTTAAAATGAGTAACAGCATTTCTTCCATCTTTTGCTACAGCCATTTTTTTTCTATCTTTTGTACTTCTTGCAATTGGCATATTGATAGTTGCCTCTTCCTCTTTTATAACACCTCTTACTAATGCAAGATATGTTTTTTGTACTTCATGGTCTTTTATTTGTCTACTTAATTCAATGTGTGCTTTATCATTTTTAGCAATAATAATTAAACCTGATGTATCTTTATCAAGCCTATGAACAATTCCCGGTCTTAATTCTCCACCTATACCAGATAACGAATCTTTGCAAATATTCATAATAGCATTTACTAATGTTCCATCTGGGTTACCATTAGCTGGATGAACTACTAATCCCTTTTGCTTGTTTACTACGATAATGTCATTATCTTCATAAATAATATCTAATGGAATATCTTGTGGCTTTAATTCAGTCTGTTTCACTTCTACTTCTTCTATTTCTACTACATCCTGATTTTTAACTTTTAATGATGCTTTTCCGTGGTTTTCCATTGACATAAATTTTTTCTTCCGCAATCAATTTTTGCAATCTTGTTCTTGATAAGTCATTACACTTATCAGCAACAAATTTATCTAATCGAATATTTTCATTTTCTTCTACAATTATTTTTCTCAAAATCCGATATTTCTCCTTTTTAAATCTTTCTCTCATTCTTTTTTCTATTTATTATTTCCTTATAGGTATACTTAGCAAAACTAAAAGCAAGTATTACCCATCCCACAACAATATACACATCTGCTAAATTGAACACAGGAAAATGAGTTTTAGGAAAAATTTCGACAAAATCAATTACCTGTCCTCGAAATATTCGGTCGATAAAATTTCCAATTCCTCCGGCTCAATATGATAAATAAAGCATACATTGTTACAGTATCCATCTGATCTTTTTGTAGCCAAATAAAACGAGCAATAATACCAAGTACAATAAGATTACTAATAATAAATGTCCCTATCTGTTGTCCTTGACCAATTCCAAAGGCAATTCCATTATTAAAGATCAATTTAAAATTTAAAACATTATTTAGTATGGTTACATTTGAATTAGTAGAAATAGCTACTATCTTACTGATTTGATCAATACCTAATAAAATAGTACACACAATCATTGCTATTTTCAATGTACTTTTTTTTCTTTTCTCTTCCACTTTTTTCCCCTTTTATTTGTTTAATCTTTCGTAAATAATAAAATGATCATCTTTATATAATTCCTTATAATTTTCGTCTCTACTAATAAACATATTTACTTTTGTATTGCTTGGTATTAATAAATGTGTTATTTCATATTTATCAAAAGTATCTTCATAATATTTGCTTACACTTGCTGTTTGAAGAGCATCTGTAAATACATCTTTATTTTTATCTCCATTAAATTCAGGTGTATATAAATCTGCTCTTGAGTCAATAAATACTTTTACATCTTGGAATAAAATATAACTTCCATAGTTATATTCATTATATAAACGCATTTCATCTGTATTTATATTTTCTTTTAGCCATTGTACCGCTTGAACAGGATAACTTGCTTCATTTACATATGAGTTACCTGCTTTTGGTCTGTATTCCACTATACTTACTAAAATAACAAGTAAAATAGTAATAACAGCTCCAAAGCCACTGGTTATTTTTTTCATAAATTTCAAGGTTCCTTCTGGGTCATATTTATTAAACAAATCGCAAATCAAACGATTAATTGAATATACTCCAATTAATGTAAGCATTGATAACTGTCTTCTAGACATTAATGCAAGTACTGTTAGCCCACCAAGCATAAAGAAGTCTTTTAATCTTATTTTTGTATCTGTAAATATTAAAATAGCAAGTACTATTACTAGAATTGTTAATGTTGATTGGTTTTCAATTAATACCATTGGCAAATGTTCACTGATGCTCTTTGTTGTATTTCCTTGCATTGTTTTTACAAGATATGTATATGGTGTATCTCCTAGTGGTGTAAGAAGTCCTGTTAATAAGCAAATAAGCATAATCACAATAAGCCATTTTGTAGCACTTTTACGTTCCATTTTAATTTTATATGGATTTTTTCTTCTTTGTTCTTGTTTTTCTAAGCTTTCTTCGAATTTTTTATTCATTAAATCTATTTTTTCTTGAAGTTTTCGAATTTCTTCTTCTGAAGCCTTTTTATTTTCTAGTTTTTTCATCTTATCTTTATAATATTTTCTCTGTGCTTTATAAAATAAATGTGAATCAGAAAGTAACACAATAAGATATTCTGCTATATATGGTAGGAATATTACAAAGTAAAATGGCCATACTGCTAAATGAACATTTGCAATAATAATTGGAATGATTATCAATCCTACTGCATAACGTTTCTTTTTCGTTTCTAAGAACTGCTCTATAAAATATAATCCTAAAGCAAATAAAATAAATGTAACAAGTTGTGCTCTTGCTGCAACAAATCCTGTTAGTATATACATTACACCTAATGTTAGTAAAAAAGATACCAATTCATTTTTTACAATTTTCTTATTTGTTAAATATACAGTAATTCCTAGAATACATGCTAGTATTACTGTTGATATATAAATTCCTGTCATTCCACCTGCTTGGTATATTAAATAAATTCCTACATCATATAGCCAATGTGGATAAGTATATGGTATTTCATGAATTGAAAATGGATCTTGTGTCATATCAATACCATTGTTTAAAATATATTCTCCTATTTTTATTGTATAAAATGTATCGTTTTGTAATGTGATTGGTGTTATTGCAAAACAGAAAATAATGATACATACAATTGCAATTAGATTAAACTTCGTCTTTATTTGCTTGTCCAATTTAAACTCTCTCCTTTTTCTTCTTTTCTAATGGATTTATTATATCAAATAAATCTAAAAAAGCATAGTGCTTTTTTAGATTTCCACTAAAATAATATCTTCTCCGATACAATGTATCTTATTCCAAGGAATCACAATGTCATTATTTCCCGCAAATATATTCAGTAATTTATTATTTCCGAGGAACAATAATAGAAGTAATCATCCCCGTCTCTAAATCCGCTGTCACATCTTGCACAAACCCGCAATCTTCTTCCATCCGTAATATTCACCACTTCTTTATGTTTAAAATCCAACCCCTTTTGCCCCATAAAAAAACACCTCATATTATTTATATGAAGTGTTTTTCTATTTATTATTCTTCTATATTACATTTTAAAACTACCTCCTCTCTTTTTCTTGAATTTAAAGCTTTTTGAAAAATTTCCCTTGTATTTGTTTTGTTTTTGTGGTAAAATGTTTTACAGTTATAAAAAATGGCAATAGCAAAAGAATAGTATTAAATTTTATTTTATATAGAGAGCCTACGGTTGGTGGAAGTTAGGTTAAAATGATTTAAGAATCTACTTTTGCTTGGCTTCTAGGAAAACCTAGACCGATTGATGTAAGGTTATATACATTACTAAGATACTGTTCTAACAGTAATTAAGGTGGCACCGCGAATATATTCGTCCTTATGTTTTCATAGGGGCGTTTTTTGTATCATTTTAAAGGAGGAGATTTACATGATTGATATCAAATTTTTAAGAGAAAATCCAGATTTAGTTAAGGAGAACATTAAGAAAAAATTTCAAGACCATAAATTAGCATTGGTAGATGAGGTTATTGAATTAGATGAAAAAAATAGAGCTACTAAATTAAGAGGTGATGAACTTCGTTCTAGCCGTAATAATTTAAGTAGTAAAATTGGTCTTTTAATGCGTGAAGGAAAAAAAGATGAAGTAGACACTATTAAACAAGAAGTTACTAAGATAAATGAAGAACTTGTAGAAAACGAAAAATTAGAAGCAAATTTGGCCGAAGAAATTAAAGTAAGAATGATGAAAATACCTAACATCATGCATGAATCGGTTCCAATTGGTGAAGATGATTCTAAAAACGTAGAAGTTCAAAAATATGGTGAACCAATTGTACCAAGTTACGAAATTCCATACCATACCGATATCATGGAATCACTTTGTGGCATCGATTTAGATGCTGCAAGACGTGTTGCTGGAAATGGATTTTATTACTTAATAGGAGATATTGCAAGACTTCATAGTGCTGTTATTTCTTATGCAAGAGATTTTATGATTAATAAAGGATTTACTTATTGCATTCCACCTTTTATGATTCGTTCTGATGTTGTAAATGGTGTTATGAGTTTTGAAGAAATGGATGCTATGATGTATAAAATTGAAGGAGAAGATTTATACCTAATTGGAACTAGTGAACATTCTATGATTGGTAAATTTAAGGGTCAAATTTTAAAAGAAGAAGATTTACCTTATACTATGACTTCTTACTCTCCATGTTTTAGAAAAGAAAAAGGTGCTCATGGAATTGAAGAACGTGGTGTTTATCGTATTCACCAATTCGAAAAACAAGAAATGATTGTTGTTTGTAAACCAGAAGATAGTTATGAATGGTATGATAAGATGTGGTCTTATACGGTTGAACTATTTAGAAGCATGGATATTCCAGTTCGTACTCTAGAATGTTGTAGTGGTGACCTTGCTGATTTAAAAGCAAAAAGTGTTGATGTAGAAGCTTGGAGCCCTAGACAGCAAAAATATTTCGAAGTAGGAAGTTGTTCAAACCTTACGGACGCACAAGCTAGACGTTTAGGTATTCGTATTAAAGGAGAGAAAGGAAATTATTATGCCCATACTTTAAACAATACTGTTGTTGCTCCACCTCGTATGCTAATTGCATTATTAGAAAACAACTATCAAGAGGACGGAAGTGTTCGTATTCCAGAAGTATTAAGACCTTATATGGGTGGAAAAGATGCTCTTCGAGCATAGTGAAATAGTGAATAGTTTTTAGGAAAGGAAAAAATTATGGTAGTTAAGAATCCAAAGTTTGAAGTTTCTGCAGTGAGTGCTAAACAATACCCTACAAATGGTTTGCCGGAGATTGTGCTGGTTGGAAAATCCAATGTTGGAAAATCGTCTTTTATTAATACAATGATTAACCGAAAAAGTTTAGCAAGAACTAGTAGTGAACCTGGGAAAACAAGGCAGATTAATTTTTATAACATCGATGATAAATTTTATTTTGTGGATTTACCTGGGTATGGTTATAGTAAAATGTCTAAGCAAGAGCAAGAAAAAGTAGGTAGATTTACAGAAGAGTATCTTGTAAAAAGAAATACTATTCGTATGATTATCTTTTTAGTAGATATTCGCCACAAGCCAACTGAAAATGATTTGCATATGTATAATTATGTTATGAGTTCGAACTTGCCTTTTATGGTTCTTGCAAATAAGGCTGATAAGATTGCACCTACGAAAGTAGAAGCTTATGTAGAGGATTTAAAAAAAGAATTTGGTATTTCCTTTAGCACACTTTTGCCATTTTCTTCTGAAAAGAAAATTTATAGCGAGGCTGTTTGGAAAGAAATTGAGAAAATACTATAATTTAATAAACAGCACTAATTAGTGTTAATAGAGTAATATAATTGTTTTTATAGGTGAGAACGCGGAGTCCCAAGTGGCAGTTACGAGTGTCGAACCGAAAAAAATAATTATATTACTCTATAGAAGTAGTCACTTGTAGAATAAGGAGGTATAAAATATATGAAACTAACAGAAGATAGCGAGAAATTAGCTGAAAATAAGGTACTTATTTTATATATATTAAACAAGTTAAATAAGCCTATCAATAATGAAAGCTTATTAAGGCTTGTTTTATCTGTTCAAGAAATGAATTACTTTTATTTTCAACAATTTTTATTAGACTTACTTGAAAATAAATATATTATTGGCTATACCAAAGAAGACAAAACAATGTATAAAATAACTGATGTAGGAAGAGAAACTTTAAGTTTAACAGATGATTTGCTTCCAGGTATCATGAAACTTAAAATTGATAATGCCCTAAAAGAAGAAGTAGACGAGGTTCAAAATCAAAACCATGCTATTTCTGAATTTATTCCTAGAAATGAAAATGAGTTTCTTGTAAAATGTAAATTAATACAAAATAATATTACAGTTTTTGAATTAAATTTAAATGCTTCTTCTCGTGAACAAGCAAAATATATTGCCCAAAAATGGGAAAAAGAAAACGAAGAAATTTATCCAATTATATTAGAATTATTAACAAAAAAATAAGTTGTTTTAGAAAGTAGATAATCCATTTTTTAATTCCGCTCCATTCCTGCGCTGGTCGCATACGCTCCCATTTGTTGGCTTCGCCAGCCACTCGTCGGTCGCTTCATTAAAAAATGGATTATCTACTTTCTTTTGAATTTTTTCTCTTTATTTTGATTTTATTTTTCTTCTTACATATTCATACAAAATAACACTTGTTGCAACAGAAGCATTTAGGCTTTCTGTTTTTCCGTAACATTGGAATTTTTGCTTTTTCATCTGCTAATTCTAGCACTTCTTTTGATACCCCATTTGCTTCATTTCCAATCACAAGTACTTTTTTATTGTAATCTATATCATAAATGTTATTCTCCGTTTCTAAGGATGTTGCTAAAACTTTGAATTTATGCTTTTTTATTTCTTTTAGTGTTTTTACAATATCCTTTGAAACAATTATATTTACTCTAAATATTGCTCCCATTGTTGACCTTACTACTTTGGGATTATAAGCATCTGCTGTTTTTTCTGAAAGAATGACTTGTTTTAATCCCACACTATCAATGGTTCTTAATATAGTACCTAAATTTCCTGGATCTTGTATGCCATCTAATACAACTATCATATCTTCATTGTAATCAATATCTTCTTCCTTGTTTTCTTTCTTTACAACAGCTAAAAGTCCTTGAGGATTACTTACTTCTGTCATAACATTGAATACCTTTTCTGCTACATATATACAATTGTATTTTGCAATTTCATATAATAGTTTTTGGTCTATTGTATGGTTCTCTATACAATCTTCACATACCACAATAGTATCAATATTCGCTTTTTCTTCTACTGCTTCTTTAATTAATTTCATTCCTTCAATGAGATATTTGTTTTCTTGTTCACGATATTTTTTATCTTTTAATTTACGAATGCTTTTAATTACCTCATTATCTTTACTGGTTATTACTTGCATGATCTCTCCTCTTTTTCACATTTGTTTATATTATACACTATTTTTTGATTTTTAATCAGTAGCCTAAAGGCCCCTTTACCTAATGGGCTGTCAGCGAAGCTGACTGGGAGTTTTAACCATTTATTATCTTTAAGAATTCTTTTACTTTTTTTATAATTACACTATCGCTATTTTCTGGTACTTTATAGGTAATATATGGTTCTTTTCCTGGTGAAAAACGTATTTCATTTCTATATTTCTTTACTAGCATATCTACTACTTCCATTTTAAAATTGTTTGCATCAAAGTTAAACACTATACTTTCTCTTCTTTGTGCAATTTTGGTGACATATGCAGTCTTACACAATTCTTTTATTCTTGCTATTTCTAGTAAGTTATTTACTTCTTCTGGCATTGGTCCATAGCGATCTATCATTTCATCTGTTACGTTTTCAATATCTTCTTCTGTTCTTGCAAGCGCAATGTCTTGATAAATTTCGATTTTTTGACTGCTATTTTCAATGTATTCATCTGGAATATAGCTAGAAACATCTAAGTCAATTTGTACATCAATTTCTTCTTTTACTTCTACTCCCTGTATTTCTTTTATGACTTCATCTAATAACTTACAATAAGTATCATAGCCAACTTGGTCCATATGCCCGTGTTGAATTTCTCCTAATAAACTTCCTGCTCCACGAATTTCTAAATCTCGCATAGCTATCTTAAATCCTGAACCAAATTCGGTAAATTCTTTGATAGCTTTTAAACGCTTATCTGCTACTTCGCTTAAAAGTTTATCTGGTTTATAAGTAATGTATGCATAACTTTGTATACTACTTCTTCCTACTCTTCCTCTAATTTGATACAATTGTGCAAGTCCCAGCCTATCTGCATTTTCTACAATAATAGTATTGGCATTTGGTATATCAATTCCAGATTCTAGAATTGTTGTACAAACTAGAATATCTACTTTTCGATTAATAAAATCCATCATAATATCTTCTAGTTCAGAACCTGTCATTTTTCCATGTGCGAATGCAACACGTGCTTCTGGTATTAGGTTTGAGATTTGTCTTGCTTTTAATTCTATATTTTCTACATTGTTAAATAGGTAAAATACTTGTCCTTTTCTTTCTAATTCTTTTGTAATTGCTTCTTTTACCACTTCCTCATCATATTCTAATACATAAGTTTGAACAGGACGTCTATCTTGTGGTGGTTCGTAAATGACCGACATATCTCTTACGCCAACGATAGACATATGTAGAGTTCTTGGAATAGGAGTTGCTGTCATTGTTAGAACATCAACATTAGTTTTTAGTTCCTTAATTTTTTCTTTGTCTTTTACTCCAAAACGATGCTCTTCATCTATTATTAATAATCCTAAATCTTTAAATTCTACATCTTTACTTAAAAGTCTATGAGTTCCAATAACTACATCTACTTCTCCTAGTTTTAATTTTTTAATAACCTCTTCTTGTTCTTTCTTCGTACGAAAGCGGTTTAGTAATTCTACTTTAATTGCAAAAGCTTCCATACGTTCTTTAAAGCTTTCATATTGTTGGCTAGCAAGTACAGTTGTTGGAACTAAATATGCAACTTGTTTTTGATCCATACACGCTTTAAAAGCAGCACGTATTGCTACTTCTGTTTTTCCATAGCCAACATCACCACAAAGAAGTCTATCCATAGGTTTATCTTTTTCCATGTCTTTTTTTACTTCTTCGATACAGCGTAATTGGTCATCTGTTTCTACATATGGGAAACTGTCTTCAAACTGGCTCTGCCAAGGAGTATCTTTGCTAAATGCAAAACCTCTTGAATTTTGTCGTTTAGCATATAATTCAATTAAGTCTCTTGCCACTTCTCGTAGATTGTTTTTTACTTTTGCTTTAGTATTACTCCATTCTTTACTTCCAAGTCGATTTAGCTTTAACTCTTTTTCTCCTGCACCTATATATTTTCGTATGTTATCTAATTGATTGGTTGGAATATATAAAACATCTTCATCTCGGTACTTTATCTTTATATAGTCTTTAGTAACATTGTCTGCTTTAATTGTATTTACTCCAATAAATTGTCCAATTCCATGTGTTTTATGAACTACATAGTCTCCTTGTTTTAAATCAGCAAATACTACTTTTTCTCCCTCAGAAAAGGCTGTATGTACCTTTCTTTTTCGTTTTGTATCACTATTTAATAGTTCTTTGCTACTGATAAGAATCAATTTTGTATCATATTGTTCAAATCCTGCTTCTAATGTTCCTGGTGTTACAATTACGGTTCGTTTTGGTAGCTCTTTATTTAATTTTTCAAAATATTTATGTTGTATTTCTTTTTCTAATAATAGTAAAGATAATTTTTTACTAGCCTCTTCATTTCCGCCTAATACAATTACTGTTTTATCTTCATTAATTGCTTTTACGATATCTTCTAAAAATACTTCCATACTACTTTTATAGTAGATAATTTCTCTAGATTCAAAATGAATTTCATTTCGTTTTGCTTCTAATGTTTCTTCATCTGTTATACCAACATCTTGCTTTTCTAAATATACTCTTTTTCTTTTCTCTAATCTTTTTGCAATTTCTTCATAGTCTTCTATATTAGAAATTGCATCTGGTATCATTTTTTCTTTTTCAGATAATACTTTTTGAATATTTTCATTATCTGTTAAAATATTTCTTGCTCTTGCTTTTATTTTCGTAATTTCATCTAAGAAAATCACATATTCTTTTTCGATATAATCTAATAAACTACCTCTTTTGTTATAAAAAGAATTAAAATATTTATCAATTTTACTAATATATCCACCATTTAAAATTTGCTCTATATCTTGCTTTACTACTTCTTCATGTTTGCCATTACTATTTTCTTCTATTCTTTTTACAACTTCTTGCAATGAATCTTCTAATACAAATTCATGTGCCGGAAATATGGTTATTTCTTTACACATATCAGTTGAACGTTGACTTGCTATATTAAAATAACGAATGGAATCTACTTCATCTCCCCAAAACTCAATACGAATTCCTTTTTTCTCATTTAACGCAATGTCTAAAATTCCACCTCTTAGGCTAAACTGTCCTCTTGCTTCTATTAAATCACATCGTAAATACCCTAAATGAACTAAGTCTTGTTTTATTTGTTCTAATGAGTACGAACTTCCTACTCTAAATTGTAACGTATGCCTATATAAAACTTCTTTTTCTACAATACCTTGCATTAAGCTTTCAATTGTTGTAACAATTACATCTGCTTTTTTTTGCTCAATTTTATTCAAAGCCTCAATTCTTTCATATGGCAAGTCCTTGCTTTCTGCAACATAATCATATGTTACAATCTCTTTTTTCGGAATAAATACTACTTTATCAGTAAAGAATTGCAAATTTTTGACTAACGTTCTTGCTTGTATTTCATTATATGTTACAATGCAAATCTTCTTATTTTTATATTCTTTTGTTCCATATGCAAAATACATCTTCATAACGTCAGTAAGCCCAGTTAGCATAACTGGACTATTAGACTTATCTATTTCTTCTATGTAGCTATTAAACTTTTTTGAATTTGATAGCATTTTCATAAGTTCGTTCATAAAGTGTTTTTCTCCTCAAATGTAATATATTCTATTATACAATATTTTTTCGCATTTTAGAAGAGTTTTTTTATATTTATTCCAGTTTGACATTTTTCGTGTTTTATCGTATGATTAAAGAAGATTTTAAAGTAAGGAGAGAATATTTATGTGGAAAGAATTTAAAGAATTTGCTACAAAAGGAAATGTTGTAGATCTAGCAATTGGTGTAATCATCGGTGGTGGATTTCAGAAAATTGTAAATTCATTAGTAAATGACATTATTATGCCTTTTGTTTCTATTTTCACTGGAAAAATTGATTTTAATGATATGGTATTAACTTTTGGTAATACTTCCATTAAATACGGTTCCTTTATTACAAATGTTATTAATTTCTTAATTATTGCTTTTAGTGTTTTTCTTATGGTTCGTTATATTAACAAATTAAATAAAACCTTAGAAGAAAAATCAAAAGAGTTTAATCAAAAATTAGAAAAAGAAAATAAGTTCTTTAAGAAGAAAAAGAAAAATCAAGAACAAGATTCAGTTCCTGTTCCTACAACAAAGATATGTCCTTTCTGTTTATCTGAAATTAATATAAAAGCATCAAGATGTCCTCACTGTACTTCTATTTTAGATGAAAAAGAGGAAATTGTTGGTGAACAATTGGAAATTAGCGAAAAATAAATCTAATTAAAGTATTGCTTTTTTGCTAATATTATGATAGAATATTATGCGTTATAGTTTATTTTACTTTTATAAGGAGGTGCAAACTTAGATGCCAAACATTAAATCAGCAATTAAAAGAGTAAGTGTTATCGAAAAGAAAACATTAAGAAATAATATGGTTAAATCAGGTTATAGAACTGCTGTTAGAAAATTTGAAGAAGCTGTTGAAGCAAAAGATGTTAAGAGTGCTGAAAGCTTATTTGTAGATGCTAGTAAGAAAATTGATATGGCTTGTACAAAAGGTGTTATTGTTAAAAACACAGCAGCTAGAAAAAAATCTAGATTAGCAAAAAAATTAAATGCTATAAAAGCATAGAGAATATTGAAAAATTATGCATAGTTTTTTAAACAAAATCCTCAAAGTAAAACTTTGAGGATTTTTATTTACCATGAATTACCTTTGATTTCAGGTTCCTTTCATGTTACTATTATATTATAAGTGTCTTTAGAAATTGGAGGAAATATATATGATAAAAGTCTTAATAGATAACTTTAAATCGATGGAGGAAAAAATAAAAAAGATTATGAATTATGGTTTTCTTTTTTCATTTCTTGTTTGTATGATTAGTATGGGATTATTAATTGCTTATGAACTAAATGCTAATTTGACACTTTATTATATTGGCTTATCCGTATTTCGTTTAAGTTTATTTTTCGCTGTTGAATTCATCATTTGTGCTTTTGCAATTGATACAATAAAAAAACAAATCTGCTAAAATTTGATTTATGTTAAGTTATATGCTATAATATAAGTATAGCATAAGTATTCGCTATAAAAATCATATTCTTAGGAGGACTAAAATGTCAAAGAGTGCAACAAAAAAGAAAATTGTTATATGGGTTAATCCTTTTAACAGTAAGAAAAACTTCAATTATTGGTATAATGTTTATACTCACTCAAATAACAACTGAATATGGAAGCAAACACCGCAGGCAATCTACCTGCGGTGTTTCATTATATTATTTACATTTTGTTAATTTCTTCTACAAACATCTTATTTAACATTTGTGGATTTGCTTTTCCTTTTGTTTCTTTCATTGCTTGCCCTACTAAGAAACCAATTGCTTTTTCTTTTCCGGCTTTAAAATCTGCTACAGATTGTGGGGTTGCTTGTAGTACTTTTAGTACCACTTCGCGAATTGCCCCCTCATCGGAAATTTGAATCCATCCTTTTTCTTCTATAATTTTGCTTGGTTTATTTGGATTTTCAAATAATTCTTCTAGTACTTTTTTTGCAATTGCACTACTAATAGTTCCTTTTTCAATTAAAGCAATTAATTCTGCTAAATGATCTGATGTAAATGGAATTTCATTTGGTTCCATTTCTCTTTCATTTAAAATTCTAGAAATATCAGATAAAATCCAGTTACAAGCAGCTTTTGCATTGCCACAAATTGATGTTGTACTTTCAAAAAGATTTGATAAATACTTTGATGCTGTTAATAGATTTGCTTCACGCTCTGTTAATTTATATTCTTCTATATATCTTTCTCTTCTTGATTCTGGAAGCTCTGGTAGTGACTTTCTGATATTCTCTATATATTCATCGGATAAACGAATCGCAACTAAATCTGGGTCTGGGAAATATCTATAATCTTGTGCATCTTCTTTATCTCTCATAGAGAATGTTCTTCCTGATACATCATCCCATCTTAAAGTTTCTTGTTCTACTACTCCCCCATCTTCAATCAAGTCAATTTGACGGTCGATTTCGTATTCAATTCCTCTTACAATAGATCTAAATGAGTTCATGTTTTTCATTTCAGTACGAGTACCAAGCTTTGTTTCTCCCTTTTTGCGTACAGAAACATTAACATCTGCACGAAGAGAACCTTCTTGCATTTTACAATCAGATACTTCAATATATTCTAGTATTGATTTTAATTTTCTTAAATAATTTTCTGCCTCTACACTAGAACGTATATCTGGTTCAGATACAATTTCAATTAGTGGAACCCCAGCACGGTTTAAATCTACTAAGCTTCCTCCACCAAATTCATCATGGTTTAATTTACCAGCATCTTCTTCAATATGAATTCTAGTAATACGAATGGTTCTTTTTTCACCTTTCTCGTTTTCAATTTCTATGCTTCCTCTTTTGCAAAGGGGTCTATCATATTGTGAAATTTGATATGCTTTTGGTAAATCTGGATAAAAGTAGTTTTTACGGTCGTTTTTACTATTTTGTTCAATTTCACAGTTTGTTGCAAGGCCAGCACGCACTGCATATTCTACTACTTTTTCATTTAATACTGGTAATGTTCCAGGTAATGCCATACAAATTGGGCAGCAATGGGTATTTGGTTCTCCACCAAATTCAGTAGGACAGGAACAAAATATTTTAGTCTTTGTTGCAAGTTCTGCGTGTACTTCCAATCCTATTACAACTTCATAATCTTCTCTTGACATATTTTCTTCCCTCCCTAATTTTTAAACTCTGGTTTATTTTTTTTAAAATCGGTATTTTGTTCATATGTATAGGCAGCATTTAAGATAGTAGATTCTGCAAATGGCTTTCCTATTAATTGGAATCCAATTGGCATTTTCTCACTGTTTAATCCGCAAGGAACACTAATTCCTGGAAGTCCTGCTATATTAACAGGAACCGTACAAAGGTCTGCTAAGTACATTTCTAATGGATCATTAATTTTAGAACCGATATCAAATGCAACATTAGAAGCCGTTGGTGTTAAAATTACATCATATTTTTCAAAGTTTCTTGCAAACTCATTTTTTACAAGTGTTCTCACTTGTTGTGCTTTTTTATAATAAGCATCATAGTATCCTGAAGAAAGTACATAAGTACCTAAAATAATTCTTCTTTTTACTTCTGCTCCAAATCCTTCACTCCTTGAGTTACGGTAGATATCTTTTAAATTCTCGTAATTTTTAGTTCTATAACCATAACGAATTCCATCAAATCTTCCAAGGTTAGAGCTTGCCTCTGCACAAGCAATGATGTAATACGTGGCAAGGGCATAGTCTGCAACATCTAATGAACATTCTTCTACGGTTGCACCTAATTCTCTATATTTTTCAATTACTTTCTCAATTGATGCTTTTACTTCTTCGTTTATTCCTTCTCCAAAATATTCTTTTGGAACACCAATTTTAAGTCCTTTTACATCATTTTTTAAAGCTTTGGTATAATCTTCTTTTTCTTTAGCAGCTGATGTGGAATCTTTTTCGTCATGTCCTGCAATTACATTTAAAAGAAGTGCAGAATCCTCTACATCTTTTGTTAATGTTCCTATTTGATCTAAAGATGAAGCAAATGCTACAAGTCCAAAACGAGAAACAAGGCCATAGGTTGGTTTTAGTCCAACAATTCCACAAAAAGATGCTGGTTGACGAATACTTCCTCCTGTATCGGAACCTAATGCCCATGGCACCATTCCTGCTGCAACTGCTGCTGCAGACCCTCCTGAGGAACCTCCTGGTACTTTATTTAAATTCCATGGATTTTTTGTTTTCTTAAAATATGAATGCTCTGTGGAACCTCCCATAGCAAATTCATCCATGTTTAATTTTCCAAGAGTAACCATACCTTCTGCATTTATTTTATCCATAACTGTTGCATCATATGGTGATACAAAGTTTTCAAGCATTTTGGAAGCACATGTTGTTTTTATTCCTTTTGTACAAATGTTATCTTTTATTCCGATTGGAATGCCTGCTAATTTTGATGTGTTATTTCCTTCTTGAACTTTTTTAAATTGTTCTTTTGCCTCTTCTTCTGTAATAGTAACAAAAGCTTGTACATCTTTTTCTTTTTCATTAATTCTATTTTGGTAAGAAGTTAATATTTCCTCTTTGGTGATTTCTTTTTTATATAGTTTTTCTAATAATTCATGTACCGTTAATTCATAAATTTCCATTAACGTTCCTCCTATCTCATTTTTAGGTTATCTTGTTATTTTTACCAGATCGATGAAGGCATCAATCCCTACCTATTTTTGTAATATGTATATCTCTTAATTAATTACTTTTGGAATTTTAAACATTCCTTCTTGGCTATCTGGTGCGTTTTGTAAAAGTTCCTCTCTTTGTAATCCTTGTACTATTTCATCTCTTCTAAATACATTATAAGCTTCATTCACACCAATACTTTCTTCTAACCCTTCGATTGGTGCTTCATTTACTACATTTGCAAAATTTAAAATTTCTTCTAAGTGTCCCATATAAGTGTTTACTTCTTCTTCTTTTAAGTTTAAATTTGCTAATTTTGCGATATGCAAAATCTCTTCTTTACTTACTTGCATTTATATCATCTCCTTTATATAGTTCAATATTATATAATTTTTTAAACAAAAAAACAAGCAGTTTTGCTTGTTTTTTCCATTTTTATTGTAAGCTTGTTCCTAGGTTATTCATAAACCAACTTTGGATATCAAATTGGTCATGTGTTTCCGGCATACCATAATCTACACCATATGTTTCTACTGTTAGGCTCTTGATTACTGGAGGATTTACTGGTTTGTCTGTACCTTCTTGGTTAGTTTCTCTTGTAACAACTTCTAAATTTTCAATTTGATGAACAATATCCATTCCTTCTATTACTTTGCCAAATGCTGAATATAATCCATTTAAAGATGAATTATCACTTGTCATTATAAAGAATTGTGAACCTGCTGAATTATATCCTTCTTTTGCTAGCTCTGGACTTCCATAATTAGAGTAATCTCCTCTTGCCATAGATACAACTCCTTCTTCATGTCTTAATGTATTTTGTTTAAACCCATTTGCAACAAATTCTCCGTTAATACTATACGCTTTTTCTTCTCCATCATCTTTTAAGTCACTATAATATGGCGAACCTTTTCCATCTCCATTCTTATCTCCACCTTGAATCATAAATCCTGGTATGGTTCTATGGAAAGTAAGTCCATTATAAAATCCACGATTTGCTAGAGAAATAAAGTTTGCTACTGTATTTGGTGCCATATCTGGATATAATTCTATTTTAATTGTACCATACCCATCTATTTCCATAGTTGCAATTGGATTTTGAGTCTTCACAAATACTTTTTGGTAATACCCAAATCCTAACCATCCTATTAATGCAATCACTAAAACAATTGCTATTATTATCATTACATTTTTAAATTTCATTTTTCTTTCCTCCTAAATTTTGCTTTATTTTCATTCTACTCTACTTTTTATCCATACTACTTCTTGTAGTCTCTCTATCTATTCTTCAGCGTCCAGTGCTACAAGTATAATGTGGAACGAAAACCGAAGTAAGCGTTGGCATAGGTCGCACTAATGTTGCAACGATAGGCTGCTGGATAATTGCTAGCATAGTCGTAGTAACCGCCTCCACGTAGCGTGCAAGGGGTTCTGGTATAGCTAGAAACCTCTGTCGTCCATTCGTAAACATTTCCTCCCATATCATAAATGTTACATGGATGTACTGTATCATATCCTGTTGTACTTGGTTCCGATTGATCATAATATCCTCCAACACTGTTCGTTGGATAAGTGCTATTTTGTGTTTCTATGAATTTCAATGCCGTATCCCATGCATAACTACTACATAATCTACTTATTATTGCATCATTATCACTATACATACTTTCTGCTACTTCACGTGCTTTATCTCTTGTTATATAATTCCATACTTGTTTCCCTTCTTGTACTACTGCCGTCCCATTACTATACCCTGTCCATGTTTCATTGGGAGCAGTATAATTATCTATCATATCTGATTTATCTAATATTCCTATTACACCTATTTCATATCTTCCTATATAGAATCCTTTATATGCATTTACACTATTTAGTTCTGTTCTTGTTACATCTATACTTGGCATTGCTTCTGTATAATCATATGAACCCATAATTATTTTATAACTATTCGTTGTACCGTCATATTCTCCTTTTGTTTGTGCATATTCCCAATTATCTCTTGTAAATGCATATCTATTATAACTATATGTTGTTGTATCATCTACTGGTACCCATACATATTCATTTCCATCTGTATCATTTTTAATTACAAATCCTGTTTCTTTAGTTCCTTGGTCGTTTGTTGTAATTGGACTAAATCCATTTGGTACCGGAATTTTGTTTCCGTTTGCATCTTCTACTAATTTACAATTTGTTCCTGATTGTACAATAGTGCTATTTCCTGCTTTATCTGTTAATTTTATATCATACAATCCGAGAATTCCCTACTTCAAAATAATTGCTTTCTCCTACTATAATCCAATTTCTGCTGCTATGCAATTTATAGCTTACAGTTCCTCCAGCTACATTGCTATTGTATACTATATTTTTTATAGCGAATTGCCAGGAATTCGATAACTTGATTACTTCAACTTCAAACGTCGGAGCTCCGGGTATTTTTGTTGATATATTCTATTTCATTCGTTTGATACCCCGGAATATTTGTTAACCTATAGCACAGCTTTCCATCTATTTTAGCTCCCGTTACACTTGCTACATCTCTTGTATCAAAATTTATAATAACATCTTGTGTTATATTATCTAAATCTAATTGTTTTAAATCTTCTCTTGAGAAATAACGATATCCTTTTTTTTCTTTTCCATCTAGTACTATATTAAGCCTTGATTGTTCTACAAGTGACAAATCTTTTCCTAATGTATCATAATATGTAGCATTTTCCTCATTTAACTGTCTCTTTTCATATATTGTATTCACTTTTTCTTGTATCATTTCCAATTCTGTTATAAAAGTGGTTCTTTTTGCATTTCTCACAGATTCTATTCCTGTAGTAGTTACTGTTCCAGCTATAATAATCATAACAATGATAGTAATTGCTAAACTAACTAATGTTATTCCTTTTTCTTTTTTCAAACTTACTTCACCTCTTCTTTGGTAAATTATTATAACATTACATTATCAAAAACAAATTGCTCTTGCATTCTCTTTATAGATTGTTTAATCGTTCTTGCTCTTACTTCTCCAATTCCATCTACTTCATCTAGTTCCGGAATATCTGCTGAAATAATATGTTGTAAAGATTTGAATTTTTTAATTAGATTTTCAACAATGTTACTTGGCATTCTTGGAATTTTATTTAAAATCCTATACCCTTTTGTATAAACTCCAACTTCGTCGTAATTATCAAACAACTCATATCCTAATATTTTAGCAATAATTTGTGAGTTTGTTAAATCTTCGTATGGCAAATCTATAATTTGATTTAATAATTTTTCAGGATTTCTTTTCTTAGCTTGTACCATATAATCTTTTATAATTAACAACTCTTCTTTTTCCAAATCGCCAACTAATTCATCCAATTGCATTTGCACTAAACGTCCTTCTTCTCCTAATTCAACAATATTTCTTTGAACTTCGCCCACCATTCTCATAACCATTTCTGCTCTTTGAATTGCTGTTATAACATTATCTAATGTAACAATATCATTAAATTCATATTCATTTAATATATTTAATTTTCCATCAAATACCTTTTTATATTTTTCAACTGTTTGTAAAGCTTGGTTTGCTTTTGCTAAAATTCTTGCTGTGTCTTCAATGACGTAACGAAAGTCTCCTTTAAAAACAGTAATGATATTTCTTCTTTGAGAAATACTGATTACTAATTCTTTGGTTTGTTTTGCTGTACGTTCTGCTGTTCTATGTCTTGTTCCTGTTTCACGAGTTGAAATATTAGCATTTGGAATCAATTGTGCATTTGCAAAAAGAATACGTTTTAGGTCTTTACTAAGTACAATTGCCCCATCCATTTTTGCCAGTTCATATAACCTTGATGAGGTATAATCTTCATTAATTGAGAACCCACCATCTACAATATCTAATACTTCTTTTGAATCTCCAATAACAATTAACGCTCCTGTTTTTGCCTTTAGTATATTTTCTAAACCTTCTCTTATTGGTGTACCCGGCGCAATTAACTTTAAAATGTCTGTTAGTAAAGTGTCTCGGTTAAGTCTCAATCCCATCACATCTCCTTACTTAATTCCCATTTTTTTCATAACGTCCATAATATCATTCACGCCTATTATATCTAATTTAAAGGATTCTTTCAAGAGTTTTTTGTTACTTTCTGGAATAATACAAGTCTTAAATCCCAATTTTTCTGCTTCTTTTATTCTTTTTTCTATTAAATTGACACTTCTAATTTCTCCCGTTAATCCAACCTCTCCTATGGCAACAGTGCCTTTTGGAATCGGAACATTTTTATAACTAGATGCAGCTGCTAATACTACCCCTAAATCGATTGCTGGTTCATTTAATTTAATTCCTCCAACTACATTGATGTAAACATCTTGGTTTCCTAAGTTTAATCCTACTTTTTTCTCTAATACAGCAATTAGCAAAGTTAAACGGTTATAATCCATTCCATTTGCCGTTCTTCTTGGAAGTCCAAAAACACTTGTAGAAGTTAAACTTTGAATTTCTACCATTAGCGGTCTTGTTCCCTCCATTGTTGCTACAATAATAGAACCAGGTGGCGTTTCTTCTCTTTCAGAAATCAGAATAGACGATGGATTTAGAATTTCGCACATTCCTTTATCTTGCATTTCAAACATACCGATTTCGTTGGTAGAACCAAAACGATTTTTTACTCCTCGTAAAATTCGGTAGGAAAAATATCTTTCTCCTTCTAAATATAGTACGGTATCTACCATATGTTCTAAAACTCTTGGTCCTGCTATATTTCCATCTTTCGTAACATGACCTATTATAATCGTAGTTATCGCATTTTCTTTACATACTCTCATTACTTTAGAAGTAATTTCTCTTACTTGGCTAACACTTCCTGGTGCAGATGTAATTTCATCGGAATACATTGTTTGAATAGAATCAATAATTACCAATTTAGGATTTACTTTTAAAATAGCCTCTTCTACTACTCCGATATCCGTTTCTCCTAAAAATAAAATATTTTCGTTATGAATACCTAGCCTATCTGCTCTTAATTTAATTTGTTCTGCCGATTCCTCTCCAGATACATATAATACCTTTCCTTCGCCTTTAATCTTATCGCAAATTTGTAAAATAAGAGTCGATTTTCCAATTCCAGGCTCTCCTCCTAATAAAACTAGAGAACCATTTACTAAACCTCCACCAAGTACTCTATCTAATTCAGCAAAACCTGTTGAATTCCTATTAACCTCTTTTCCTTCTAAACTATTTAATACCATAGGAACAGCTTCTTTTTTCTTCTCATACTTTGAGCTAGACCCTTTGGTTAACTTCTCCTCATAAAACGTATTCCATTGATTGCAAGCAGGACATTTTCCCATCCATTTTGGTGATTCATACCCACATTCACTACACACAAAAACTGTTTTTTCTTTTGCCATAACTTTCTCCTTTTTCTCTATTGACAAACTTTTTTATTCGTAATATAATTTATTTAGAAAATAAGAAGCCACAAAATGTGGTTGCCAATATTGTTTTAATCTTTAAGCCCCATCTCTATGGCAATGCAGAGATGAGGCTGTTTTTATTTGCTTAACATTACAATGATTGTAATTATTAAGGAAATTGCTATAATAGTTGTTGCAGCAACCACATTCTACTCTTCTTACTTTCAAAACAGATTATATCTATATTCTTACAAAATGTCAATGATTTTTTCGAAAAAATGTTCGACTGTTTTTTATCTGAAATAAATCTTTAATACATTCAAAACAAAACATATCTACAAAAGCAAAATAATCATCGTTTTAAAAAGCGAGTTCGACCTATGCAATTATTTTGGTAACCGCATCTAAAAAACGAAGATTGAGATTACCTCTCTCTTCGTTTTTTCGTTTATCGATTCATTAATTTTTCCAACACAATCATAAACATCGCATGGCTCCAGCCTAATCCAATAACCCAATTTGCTTCCATCGTATTATTATCTACTTGTTCTGCTAAAAATCCGTGTTTTGTACTAGATGCTACTACAAAATTTAAGCATTCTTTTGCTTTGTTATATTGTTTTACCTCAATATAATATAGTGCCATCCATAATGTTGCAATTGGCCATGGATTTCCATTTCTATAATGATCTTCTTCAAAACGTTTATATCCACCTGTATAAGTACGTAATGTTAGGTTCATTCTTTCTACCGTGTTTACAATTTTCTTTTCTTTTGGTGAAAACATAGCAAATGGTGTTACAGCACCTAATATGCTTATATCCATTTTTTCGTCTTTATCATTTCTTCTAAAACATTTTTTGTTTTCATCATAGAATTTGCTAATCACATATTCTTTGATTTTTACAACATCCTTTGATAAAATGTCTTTTTGTTTTGCCATACTTTCTTGTTTTAGTCTATTGTTTTGCATATCTTTATCATTTTGGAAAGTTTCATAAATTTTAATCATAGCACTAAATGCAGAAAATATGCTTGCCATAGAATATAGATGAACTCCCTCATGCATTTCCCATAAGTCATAGCTTATATGCATTTCATTTTTTTCTTCTATTACATCTTCTACATATTTTTGTAAAAACTTACTTGCCTTTTCTAGCATTTTTAGATTATCTTTTAAGAATTTAACATTATTCGTTCTTTCATAATGGTCATATACTCCATAAATAACACTTGCTGTTTCGTCAATTTGATATCCCCAACATGGTGCAAGTCTACCGTCTGTGTAAAAACGTTGTTCCCACATTCCATTCTTACTTTGTGTGTTTTTGCAAAAACTTTTATAGAATTTTTCGGTTTCTTTTTCCATATTTAAAATATCCATTGCTTTTGTAACAAAAACAGCATCTCTTGGCCAACAATAACTATATCTTCCACATTGTGTTTTATTTTCATCAATTTCGATACTTGCTGAAATTCCTCCAGTTTCTTCATTTGTTAATAATGGATATAGTAAAATCGTTCGATTATAAATGTTTTTTATCTTTTTATCATACTCTGTATTTCCTTTTAGATCTAAAGTCTGATGTTCTTTTACATATTTTTTCCAATACTTTGTAGTTACTGCTAATTCTTTTTCGAAATCAGCTTTTCTTAATTCATCGTTTTCCTGTTCAATTTCATCTAATTTATATTTTTCTCTATTTTCATTAATCCATAAATATAGCCATAGTTCTTTTTTCTCTTTTGGCTTTAGCACACCAATATCATAACATAGACTAGAATCTGCACTCATTCCAATATAATCTTTATCCCCAATCACTCCTGTATGGATGTTTGAACTCGTATCATTGATTTGAAAACTGGAAAGTGGCGTTTTTTTCGATGTAACAGAAAGTGCAAAATCATGTGAGTATTGAATCATTCCTTGTTTCACAATTTTACAACTTACTGCGTTATTTTCATCTGTTAATAATTTTGAATGTAATAAAAATTTAACATCTAAATCTATATTGTTTTCATTGACAAATTCATATCTTTTCACTAATACATTTTTCTTAATTGGAACAAAATCCAATTGGTTTATTTTTAGATTAAAATAAGTATTATAAATCTCTGTATTTAAAATATTTGTATCTGGAGTATAGTATTGATTATATTCATTATTCATATCATCATGCAAGTTAACTAACATGGAATCATTAATTTTAAGACCTGCATAGCAGTAATCAATAAATTGTCTATTATCTGGTGCTGGATAATATAATCTTAACAATTCTCCTTTCCTTGTATAGCTTGCTACTAATTTTTTATTTCCAATAATTGCATCATTTAAATATTTCTTTTGCATCTTTTATTTCTCCTTTGTTTATCCTTCCAGAATATTTACAATCTGTCTTTCTAATTCTTTTATTTTTTCATTAATTGATGCTACTTCTGCATCTTTTGCTTGCTCTGTTATAATTTCATCTTTAATTATTTGTGTCATATCTTCCACTTCGTCTTTTAGTTTTTGCATACGGTCTAAAACTTCTAATCTTAATGGTTTGTATCTTGTAGTAAGTTCTATTTTGTTTGTTAATTCTGCATTTTCTTCTTTTAGTTCATAAGTTTCTCCGAAATCCGGTATAGTAACAGGAATTTTAGTTGTTTCTAATATTTTTTCTTTTAAAACTTCCTGTGATTCTTCTTCACCATGTACTAAAAAAATTTGCTTTGGTTTTTGGATAAAAGAATAAATGAAATTTAAAAGCCATTCTTGGTCGGCATGACCAGAATATCCTTCAATATATTCAATTCTTGCATTAACTGCAATTTCTTCCCCAAATATTTTTACTTTCTTTTCTCCATTTACAAGCTTACTTCCTAAAGTTCCTGGTGCTTGGTATCCCACAAAAAGAATCGTACTTTTTGGATTCCAAAGATTATGTTTTAAGTGATGTTTAATACGTCCTACTTCGCACATACCACTTGCTGATATGATAATAGATGATTGATTACTTTCATTTAATGCTTTTGATTCTTCTGATGTCCTTGTGAATTGCAATCCCGGAAATTCTAATGGATTATCTCCTTTTTCCATTGCTTCTTTTACATCATCATCAAATAAATCCATGTTTTGTCTAAATATTTCTGTTGCAGAAATCGCAAGAGGGCTATCCACAAATACTGGCACTTTCATTAAAGTTTCGTATTGTCTTAAAAATTCTTCATCATCACGTTTTTCTTTTAATTTGTTTAACTCATATACAATTTCTTGTGTTCTTCCTACTGCAAAAGATGGAATCACAACCGTTCCTCCATTATCTAATGTTTCAGAAACAATTTTTAGAAACAATTCTGCTTTATCATCATTTCTCATATGTAACCTACTACCATATGTTGATTCCATTACTAGATAATCTGCTGATTCAATCATGGTTGGGGAAGCTAAAAGTGGGATATCATTATTTCCAATATCTCCTGTAAACACTGCTTTTTCAGTTTTTCCATTTTCAGTTACCCATACCTCTATAATGGCAGAGCCAAGCATATGTCCTGCATCATTAAACCTTACTTGTATATTTTCATCAATATCAATAATTTCATCATATTTTACGCCTCGAAATAATTCTAACGATTTTGTTGCTTTTTCTGCCGTATATAGTGGTGGAAGTTCTTGTTTTCCTTCCCTTTTACGCTTACGGTTTTTCCATTCAATTTCCATTTCTTGAATGTGCCCACTATCTGGAAGCATAATGGTACACAAATCACACGTTGCTTTTGTTGCAATAACTGGTCCTCTATATCCGTCATTATATAGTTTTGGAATTCTACCAGAGTGGTCAATATGGGCATGTGTTAATAGCATAAAGTCGATTTCATGTACATCGAATAAAAATGGGTCATCATTTTCTTTTTCTTCGGTTGCCTTTCCTTGGTACATTCCACAATCTACTAAAAATTTCTTTCCAGCTGCTTCAACTAAAAAGTTTGAACCTGTTACTGTTTTTGCTGCTCCTAAAAATGTTATTTTCATAGCTTTCCTCCTGTTTTATTAATTTTCAAAATGGACGAACATGCTCGCCCTCCTATATTCATTGTTTCACTAGCACAATATTTTTATTTTTTTGTCTAATTTTACTACTAAATCCTCTTTTGGAATTTCTAAAACAATCTTTTTTTCTAAAAGATTTGTATCATAAATATACGCTTGTAATATGTTTTCTTGTTTTAACTCTATTGCCATATTTTCTAGGTTAATCATTCTAGTTTCAAACATTATTCCTAAAATTTCTATATTATTTTTTTGCGTTTTTGCTATTCTCGTTATACATTTTAGTTCTTCTGCTTTTTGAATCAATATGTTTTTTATTTGTTCTACATCTTCTTTTAGTTCTTCTACATGCTCTATATATCTATTACTATCTAAATATAAATAGCAATAATAACGAAATTTGTAAATATACTTTATTAGCTGTTCCTTTTTTTGTGCCTTTTCTAATTCATCTATTTTCTGAATTTTTGCTTTGAAACATTCCATAACTTTCTTTTGTAATTCGATATTGTATGAAGTTATTCTTTCTTTTATCTCATTTTGATTCAACTGTAGACTTGATAATAATTCTAGTTTTTCTTCTAATTTTGTTTTTACTTTTATATATTGTACCGGCTCTAATATTTTATTATCTTCTTCCATTTTTATCATTATTTTTTTTCTTTGCTTTGTTAGTATTTCTGTTAAATGCGCTAAACTAAATATTTTGTGATACTCTGGAAGAGCTTCATTTCTTTTTACATATTCTTGTTCTAGTAATTTTTTGTCACTTAAAATTTTATCAATTTCTTTTATTTGATTAAATGCTTCTTTTTTATTTTGTGATATTTCTTCTAATAATTTTCTTTTATTACTAATTCTTTCAAGTTCTTCTTGTAAATCTTTTTGCTCTTCTAATAAATATTCTTTTTGTTTTAAATTTGTTTGGATGCAAATAGTCAATGCTATTTTACTTATTAAATTAAAAATTTCTTTTTCACTTTCTTCACCAAACTGTTTCGCTATTTTTTCTTTTGCTAATGCTAAATAATCTTTTATTTTTTCTTCATGAACCCATTGTTCCATAAAATCAAGGCCTAGCAATTCAATTAAATTTTGATATACTAAATTGATTGCAACATTTTGTAATTCATTTGGGTCTGTATTCCAATTCCATCCATTAAAATCTCTTAGTACTTCCAATCGATTTATGTTTTCGCCTTTATTTAAGAGTTCTGATAAAGAGATTCTTATCAAACTATATTTTTCGTCTACATAGATTTGACTATCATCTAATTCATATATTGCATATAATAGTATCTTTTCATTTGGATGCCATAATGTAATACTACCCTCTAAACGGTCAATTTCATATCTTGTTTTTATTACGTTTTCCACTTCATCTATTGGTTCTTTTTTTATTTCGATTTTATGGCATTTATTTTTAATAATATTTAAGATTTCTTCTAAATATTCTTTTTTACTTAATACTTCTTGTTTTACAATTTCATAATCTTTGTATCCTGCTTCTATTTTATAAACACAAGAAAGAAGAAGATTTTTGACATCCTCTGAAAAATCTTTATCTTCTAAGATTATTTCTAATTCATTATGATAATCTTTTGGTGTTAATTTCGATAAAATTTTTTCTGTATCCACAAATCTTCTTCCTTTCTCTTTTGTTGTATAATTTCCTGTTTTTTGTTTTTTTATTCTTACAGACCGCCCCTACAATTATTCTGTTGTTTCTTCGGTTTCTTGTTCTTCTGGTTTTGCCATTTTTAATTCTTGCCATCTTTCTTTGCTCATTAATACTTGACGAGGTTTACTTCCTTCATAACCAGATATAATTCCTCGTTGTTCCATTTGGTCAATAATTCTTCCTGCTCTTGCATATCCTACTTTGAATCTTCTTTGTATGAATGATGTAGATGCCTGTCCCGTTTCTACAACGGTTTCAATTGCATCCATCAAGAATGGATCTGTATCGTCATCATCTTCTTGCTCATCTATTTCTTTATCTGTGCTATTTGCTTTTTCAATAGATTCCAATATATCTTCATTATAGGTTACTTCTCCATTTGATTTTAAGAAGTTAACGATTTTTTCTACTTCTTTATCTGATACAAATGCACCTTGTAATCTAGTTGGTTTCGGTGCTCCTGATGGATAGAATAACATATCACCTTTTCCAAGTAATTTTTCTGCTCCTACCATATCTAGAATAGTTCTAGAATCTACTTGTGAAGAAACTGCAAATGCAATTCTTGATGGAATATTTGCTTTAATAATACCTGTAATTACATCAACAGATGGTCTTTGTGTTGCGATTACTAAGTGCATACCTGCAGCTCTTGCCATTTGCGCTAAACGGCATATTGCATCTTCTACATCTTTTGCAGCTACCATCATTAAATCTGCAAGCTCATCAATAATAATTACAATTTGTGGTAGTTTTTCTTGTAGCCCTTCTTTTTCGATAGCTTCATTATATCCTTTAATATCTCTTACACCTTTTTTTGCAAATAACCCATATCTATTTACCATTTCTTGTACTGCCCATGCAAGTGCTCCTGCTGCTTTTTTAGGGTCTGTTACAACTGGAATTAATAAATGTGGAATTCCGTTATATACAGAAAGTTCAACAACTTTTGGGTCAACCATTACTAATTTTACTTCACTTGGTTTTGCTTTGTATATAATACTTGTAATTAATGTATTAATACATACACTCTTTCCGTGATCCTGTGCTTCCTGCAATTAATACGTGTGGCATTTTTGCAATATCAGTTACTACTTCATTTCCTGCTACGTCTTTTCCAAGTGCAAAGGCAAGCTTTGATTCATAGTCTACAAATTTGTCACTTTCTAAAATATCTCTTAAATGTACCATTTCTGTTTCTTTGTTTGGTACTTCAATTCCTACTGCTTGTTTTCCAGGAATTGGTGCTTCAATACGAATCGATTCTGCTGCTAAATTTAATGCAATATCATCTGCTAAGTTTGCAATTTTGCTAACTCTAACTCCTTCTGCAGGTTTTAATTCATATCTTGTAATAGCAGGACCTACTGATACATTTTCAACTTTGGCAGATACTCCAAAACTATATAAAGTTTTTTGAAGTCTTGTCGCATTATCTGCAATTGCCTTTCTTCCCCCTTTTAAACTTGTACTCTTTCCTTCACTTAATAATTCAATTGGTGGGAATTCATAATTTTCATCTTCTGCAGTTAATGTATGTTCTAATACTAATACTTCTTTTGTTTTTTCTTCCTTTACCTCTTGTTCTGTTTTAAAAATATTATCTAGTTCATTTGGCGATGATTCTTGTTTTTCTTCTTTTTTTGCTCTCAAACTTTTCATTCCAAGTGGTGTTAAATCATCATTCGAATGGTCATATTTCTTTAATTTTTCAGATTTATCATTTAAGTTAATTGTAATTTGATCATCATCTAGTGGTATATCTATAGAACTGTTTTTTGTCTTTTTTAACCTTTCTTTTTTCTTTGGTTTTACTATAACTTCTTCTTCCTCTTCTTCATCATCTTCTTCTAGCTTGCGTTCTTTTCGTTCTTCTCTTCTTTCCTCCATATTATCTATTGCATTTGTAATTAATTTTGCAGGGTGGATACCAAACATAAAAATCAAAACAATAATTCCAATACCGATTGCTAAAATAACAGCTCCTGTTTCTCCTAATAAGTTAACAGCTGGAATAGCAGCAATCATTCCAATTGCGCCACCACCAATATTCTTTTGTCCCAAATCATATGCTTGTTTCAAAATAGTACCAAATTCTTTTGTCATATCGATGGTTCCTTTTGAAATTTGGTAAATACACATAATCACAGCAATACATATTAAAAAAATACCATATTGGATTAATTTTGGTGATAGGGTTTCTTTTTTTTCACACGCTAAGTTAATCGCAATTGCAAATGTTCCAATTGGTAAAATATATTTCATCCATCCCATGATTCCCCCAAGAAGTGGACTAAGTGTTTTTCCAATATATCCTGAATTTGTATAAATCAGTACTGTTAGTAAAATACTAACAATAATCATCGATACAACCGCTAAATCTATATCTATTTTATTTTGTTTTCTTCTTGTCTTACTACTTGTTTTTCTCCTTTTTCCTTTTGCCATTTTTATACATCCTTCCTTTGTATAACTTCGTTTCAAAACTGAACCTATTTTTTCATTCTAATTCTATCATTACGTACTATTATTTGCAATAACTGTAAAGAAAAAAACTACTAATTTTTCATGTCAAGAGGGACGGAGTTAAATCTCCGTCCCTTTTGTTATTGTCCTATTACATCTATAGTTATTTTTCCTGCACCTGTTCCACAATTGATACCGTCTGCAGCCCTTGTATAATTTATAACAATATTTCCACCGCTTTTTGACACATATTTACCCAAATACAAATTACTGTATCCACCGGAACCAGCGAACTCGTTTCCGTAATTCCAAACCTTGTAATCATAATAATATCCATCTATATACATATAAAACGCCAAAATGTTACTAAATCCAGTTTGAATTGTTTGTGTTGCCCAATCACCGAGTTCATTTGCTGTAATCGTTTTCGAAGAAACAAAATTTCCTGTTCCTGTAATCTTGATACCATTTACCCATGCTGTTTTTCCTTTTGCTATATCATTTGCTGTAGCTGTTGCTTGTGTTTGATTTGCTAAACTATTTGCTGTTATTTTTCCTCCTGTTGTATATCCAACAGGTATTGTATAACTTTGTCCAGCATTTAAAGTTGCATTTAATGCTCCTCTATTTACTATTGTTCCTGTTATTTTGCTTCCATTTACCCATGCTGTTTTTCCACTTATAATATTATCTGATGTTGCTGTTGCTTGTGTTTGACTTGATAAGCTATTTGCTGTTATTTTTCCTCCTGTTGTATATCCAACCGGCACTGTATAACTTTGTCCAGCATTTAAACTTGCATTTAATGCTCCTCGATTTACTATTGTTCCTGTTATTTTACTTCCATTTACCCATGCTGTTTTTCCACTTATAATATCTCCTGCAGTGGCTGTTCCTTCTGTTTTCTTAAATGCTTGGTACTCTTCATTTAATTTAACAAGCGCTTCCGCTAACCTTGTATTCTCTGCTGTTAATTCTTCTTTTTTGCTTATTAATGTTTCTACTTGTTCTTCTAATGCTTTCTTTTCTTCCTCTAATTCTGCAATTCTTCTATTTAATTCGTTTAATACATCTACATTTCCTTCATTTAGCTTTTCTAATTCTTCATACTGTTTTCTTAAATCTGCCAATTCTTTTTCTAATATTTCTATTTGCTCTACCTTATCTGTATAACTTCCTGAATCTGATAATACTCCATACCATATTTCTTTTAAGCTTATTTCGAATTTATCTTCTTCAGTGATAATCGTATCCCCATCTTCTTGCAATTCTCCATATTTTGCAACAA
The DNA here is from genome assembly GCA_017626365.1 of Clostridia bacterium. Taxonomy (GTDB): domain Bacteria; phylum Bacillota; class Clostridia; order TANB77; family CAG-508; genus RGIG8482. The sequence goes on along the minus strand of JAGAIV010000040.1, from coordinate 198 downwards.
TATCATTTAATTGTGCTTTTTCTAATGACTCTCCTCGGATTTTTGCTTCTGTCTCTGCTGTTAATATATCTAATTTCATTGTATCTTTTATTTCTGTTTTTTTCATTTCTTTTGCTGCTTGTTGTGCTTTTGTTATTATTCCGTCTTGTCCTACTGTTAAATTTATTGTGATTCCTGCTAGTATTAATACTACTATAA
>JAGAIV010000039.1 GCA_017626365.1 Clostridia bacterium | reverse complement strand
TTTTTTCCTGTTTTTACTGATTTTAGTTTTTTACCTTGTATTTACTTTTTGACATTTGTTTTTTTATATTTTCTCATTTCAACCTTTTTTGCTTTTTTGTCACTTTTTTACAATCATATTAGTACATTTCTTGTTTGTATTGGTCATATGAATTTAATCAAGTTATAATACATTTTTCTGCATTAATGCTCTATAATTTGTAAATAAAAAATGTTTTTTACAATTAATTTTATAATTTAGTTCTTATTATAATATTTTTTATTAATTTTCTATTTTAATGTCTATTTAATTCATTTTTTTATAAAATTACTTAATTTAATTTTTATAAAATAATATTATTTATATTTTTTATTTCATTTATTTTTTCTTTTGCTATTTCATATCCTAATTTATATAAATAATTTATTTTATTAATATCTAATAATTCTATATTTTTTGTTTTTATTTTTAATAAATAATCTGCGCCTGCTAGTTCATAATTAGACAATTCATAGGATAATATATCAATCGAATTATTAATAACGTTAATGATATTTTTTTTATTACTTCTATCTGTATTGATTTCTTTTTCAAAAACAACAGAAATTACTTTCTCAGCTCCATTTGATTTTGTTAATTTCCATGGAATATTTTCTCTTATTCCTCCATCTATTAATTTTGTATTTTTATATTCACATGGAGAAAATATTCCCGGATAACTACAACTGGCCTGAACTACTTTTCCTATTTCACAATCATAAATATACAGAATATCATTAGAATATATTTGTCTATTATTTTTAGAAGAAAATACATATAATCTTCCATCATATAAATCCACAGCTGGTATAATTAGATTTTTTTCTATTTCATTAATATTTTTTATTTGTTTTTCCTTGCAAGATATATTTATAATTTTTCTTATTTTATTCCCATTTGTTAAACCATCAATTATAATTTTTCTTTTAAATATAAGTCCATATATAGCTTTTATAATATTTATTCCATCCACATATTTAATATCTTTACAATATTTTTTAAATAATTCATATATCTCTTTTGAAGAATATCCACAAGCATATAATGTGGCAACAATACTTCCTGAAGATGTTCCAGAAACATAATCAAAATCAATATTTTCTTCTTCAAAAGCCTTTAATACTCCAATATGTGCCGCACCTTTAACTCCCCCTCCTGCAAAACATATTCCTAATTTCATTATACTATCACCCTTTACCATTGTATTTCTATAGATAAAGTATATTCTACTATTTAGATGTTTCATAACAAAAAAAAGACTAAAACAGAATTGTTTTAGTCTCTTTTTGGCGGAGATTGAGGGATTTGAACCCTCGCGGCCACTTACGCAACCCTAACGGTTTAGCAAACCGTCCCCTTCAACCACTTGGGTAAATCTCCAAATCATTGATGGTTTTCCTATTAAAATGGCGCAGAGGGTGGGATTCGAACCCACGGTAGGCTATAAACCTACGCCAATTTTCAAGACTGGTGCCATAAACCAACTCGACCACCTCTGCACATTTGTTCACAAACTGTGAACAGTATATATATTAGCACATTTTAACTATGCTTGTCAATAGAATTTTTAGGAAATTTACATATTTGTTAGCTCTCTAAATTTTTTAATTCGTTCTCAAATATACACATTTCCTTTGGCTTTGAAAAATAATATCCTTGTATTTCCTTACATTCTATTTCTTTTAAAAATTTTAGTTGATATTCACTTTCTATTCCTTCTGCTACACTATCTATTTTTAATTCTTTTGTCATATTTATAATAGCTCGAATAATTATTTTTGTTTTTTCATCTTCTAAATTATCAAATAATTTTTTATCTAATTTTAATACATCAATTTTAATTTCATTTAATAAGTTATAGGAGGAATAACCTGTTCCAAAATCATCAATTGCAATTCCTATATTTAATGAATGCAATTCTTTTTCAAACGATTTTACTTTTTCTTTATTTTCTATAAATATATCTTCTGTTAATTCTATTTCTAATAATGAATGATCAAAATTATATTTATTTATTATTTTTTTTATTTCATTAATATAATTTTTATCTAATATATTTTTTTGAGATTGATTAATTGATATTTTTATCTTATTATTTTTCCATTCTTCTAATTTTTTACAAATTTCATTTAATAAATATAAATCTAATTTTTTAATTAAATTATTTTCTTCTAATTTTTTTATAAATTCATTTGGATAAATAATTTTATTATTTTTATGCCATCTTACTAACACTTCTCCGCCAATTATTTTTTCGGTAGCAGTATCATATCTCGGTTGAACATACATCTTAAATTCTTTATTTTTTATTCCTTTTTCAAATTCTTTTTTAAATTCATTTTTTTCTTTTATTTTTTTATACATATTTTTTCTTTGTTTTTTTATTTTATGATATTCATAAATATTAAGCAATAAAATGATAGTAAAAAAGCTTATAAAAATAATTAATAATAATCTTAAATAAATTATTTTATTAAATTCTTCTTTTAATATTTTTTCTAAATTATTTAATTGAATTATTATATTATTAAATTTATTATTTAATTCATAATTTAATTGTTCACTATTTTTGTTATTATTTTCATTTAATAAATTATTATTTTTTAATCCATTCATATTTATTTTATTTAATATTATTTCTACTTTATTTTTTTCATTAATTACAATTTTTAAATAAATACTAATAATAAAAATAATTAAAATAACTACTAATAATATAATAAGCAAATTTTTTATTTTCCTTTTTTTCATAATTTTACCTCTATTATATTATTATTTTTTTTTATTTTATTTATTCATATTTTCATTAATATATTTATTTTAATGTTTGCGAATAAACATATACTTTAAACATATTTTTAAAAATAATTATTTATAAATAAATAGTTAATTATTAAAAATAAAAAAATAATCTATTCATTTTTGAATAAATTATTTTTTTATTTTAATTTTTATTGATTTATTATTTGTTTAATTTATTAATTTATTTACTTTTATTTTAATTTGTTTTTTACATATTAATTGCTTTGTTTATCGCTTGTTTTTCTTCTTCTGATAATGTATAACTTGATGTTCCTTTTTCTACTGGTTTTGAATAAATATTTGACATTTCTCTTGAATAAATTCCATTTAATACTACACCTGTATTCTCTTCATTTAGTAATGCTAGTGTGAAACTTAAATCACTACCTGTGTCTTTAAATGCATTATAACGTACTAATCCTACTTTTTGGATACATCTTGCTATTGTATTATCTAATTGTTTGCAATAATTTTTTAATTCTGTATTTTCTTTTTGTACATCATTTAATTTATCAATATATTTTTCTAATGTTTCTTGTATGTTTTGTCCATTTCCTATTTTTTTCATAAATATAGAATAACTTTTTCTTAATTTAGACAATTTTATGATATTTACTAAATATAAAATAAACATGATAAAAATTACTATAATTAAACCAATATAAAAATTATCTGTTTTTATAAAATTTAAAATAAATTCCATTTTATAACCCTCCAATTTCTATTTAATTAGTTCTAATATTCTTTCTAAATCTTCATTATTAGCATATTCAATCACAATTTTTCCTTTTCTTTTTCCTGGTTCTAATTTTACTTTTGTTCCAAAAAATCCTTGAAAAGTATTTTCAATATCATTAAATATAGCTTCATATTTTTCATCTTTTTTCTTCATGTTTTTCTTGTAGTTTACATTCTTTTCAAAATCTCTAACCGTTGCACCTTTTTCTATCATTTTTACTGCCATTTGATATTGTTTGTCTTTATCTTCAATTGCAAGTAATGTACGAGCATGTCCTTCTGCTAATTTTCCTTGTTTTACTAATTCTAATACTCTTTCATCTAGATTTAATAATCTTACGGTATTGGCAATACTACTTCTACTTTTTCCAAGTATTTCTGCAACTTCTTGTTGTGTTAAGCCATATTCGTCCATCAATTCCTTTATTCCTAATGCTTTTTCATATGCGTTTAAATCTTCTCTTTGTACATTCTCTATTAAAGCAATTTCTTTATTTTTTCTGTCGTCTCCTTCTCTTACAATTGCTGGTATTTCTTTTAAACCTGCTTTTTTCGATGCTCTCCAACGTCTTTCTCCTGCTACGATTTCATAGTAATTATCTTTTTTTACTACAATAATTGGTTGTATAACACCATATCTTTTAATCGATTCTGCAAGTTCTTCTAATGCTTCTTCATCAAAATTTTTTCTTGGTTGATTGCGATTTGGTTCTACTTCCGTTATTCTTAATTTTTCAATTACTTCATTTTCTTTTAATACTTCATCTACATCCACATTATTTGAAAATAATGCATCTAACCCTTTTCCTAATCCTGTTTTCTTAGCCATGTTATTATCTCCTTTCTATTTCATATGTTTTGCTTTTGTGACAATTTCATTGTTTTTTAATAATTCTTTTACAAATTTGTCATAACTTTTTGCACCTTTCGAACGTGCATCATATTCTGTAATTGGCATTCCATAACTTGGTGCTTCACTTAGTTTTACATTTCTTGGTATAACTGTTTTATATACTTTATCTCCAAAATAGTTTTTCACTTCTTTTACAACTTGATTTGATAGATTGGTTCTTACATCATACATAGTAAGAAGAGCACCTTCTATTTCTAAGTTTTTATTTAAATGTTTTTTTACTAAATTAATTGTATTAATTAATTGTCCTAATCCTTCTAGAGCATAATATTCGCATTGAATTGGTATTAATACACTATTAGCTGCTGTAAATGCATTTAAGGTAATTAATCCTAATGATGGTGGACAGTCAATAATAATATAGTCATATTCATCTTTAATTTCTTCTAATTTCTCTTTTAACCTTTGCTCTCTTGATATCATAGAAACAAGCTCTACTTCTGCACCTGCTAAGTTGATATTGGATGGACATACTTTTAAATTTTTTATATTGCTTTGTATTAAAGTTTCTTCTATTGTCACGTCTTCTACCAATAATTCATATACAGATTTTTCCATTTTTTCTTGTATTCCGACTCCACTCGTAGCATTTCCTTGTGGATCTGCATCTACTAAAATTACTTTTTTTCCTTTTTTAGCTAACAAAGCGCTTAAAGTTATTGCGGTTGTAGTCTTTCCGACTCCTCCCTTTTGATTAGCTACTGCGATAATTTTTCCCAAAGTAATCCCTCCAAATATAAAAAATTGACATATTAATCATATAAAAATATGGTTAATATGTCAATGAATTTTTGAAAAATTTTTAAATATTTGATAAAGTACCCAAACGTGGCAATTGCAATTTTCTAAGCGTGCTTTAGTCGAGCGTGAAAGGTCCAATTTCCAACAAGATTTGGTGTATTTGCATTGCTTATTGAATGGGTTCTTTTGATGGTATTCCTGGCTTTCTTGGGTATTTTTCAGGGGTTTTAGAGACTTTTTTTATTACAATAATGTTCCTTTTTATATCTGAATTTGGTAGATTAAATTCAGATATTTTTTCTATCTTTCCACCTAGTATTTCAATTGCTTTTTTACTATTACCAATTTCCTCTTCTATATTACTTCCTTTCATACATATACATTTTCCCCCTAATTTTACTAGTGGTAAAAGATATTCTACTAAAATATTAAGAGGTGCAACAGCTCTTGATGTTGCTATATCAAAATTTTCTCTTAAAGTTTTATTTTTTCCAGCCTCTTCTGCTCTTACATGTATTGTCTCTATATTAGATAATTGTAATGTATTGATAACTTCTTGTAAAAAATTCAATCTTTTATTTAATGCATCTAGTAATATTACTTTTGTACTTTCTTTTGCTATTTTTACAGGAATTCCCGGAAATCCAGCTCCTGTTCCAACGTCTATTATCGTAGCTTTTTCATCTATATATGGTAATATTGTAAGAGAATCGATAAAGTGTTTTTGTAATACCTCTTCTGGTTCAGTAATAGCTGTTAAATTTATATTTTTGTTCCATTGAATTAATAATTCCATATAATTATAAAATTGCTCTTGTTTTTTTTCGTCCATTTCAATTTTTAATTCTTGGCATTGCTTAAGAAAATAGTTCTTCCATTCTTCTTTTTCCATAATTCCTCCTATTTTTCATTTGATTTTCTTTGTTGTTCTAAATATATTAATAGTACAGATATGTCTGCCGGCGAAACTCCTGATATTCTTGATGCTTGTCCTACTGATATTGGTTTAAATTTATCTAATTTTTGTCTTGCTTCTAATCTTAATCCTTTAATATTAGCATATTCAATATCTTGTGAAAGTGTTTTATTTTCTAATTTACTTGCTTTTTCTACTTGTGCTAACTGTAAATTAATATATCCCTCATATTTTACTTGAATTTGAACTTCATCCTGTTCTTGTTTTGTAAGGATTGGTCTTTCTTCATCAATTGGTTTTAAATTCTCATAAGTAAGCTCAGTACGTCTTAATAAATCTGAAAGCTTTACTCCTGTATCTATTTTAGAAGTTCCTAATTTTTCTAGTAACTCATTCACTTCTTTTGTTGGTTTTATTGTTTTCTTTTTAATTCTTTCTATTTCTTTTTGAATATTTTCTCTTTTTTTACAGAATTTTTCATATCTTTTATCACTAATTAGTCCTACCTCATGTCCGATATCTGTTAATCTTAAATCTGCATTATCCTGTCTTAATAAAAGTCTATATTCTGCTCTAGAAGTCATCATTCTATATGGTTCGTTTGTACTTTTGGTCACAATATCATCAATTAAAACACCAATATATGCTTGGTCTCTCCCCAATACGATTGGTTCTTTCCCATCTAGCATTCTTGATGCATTAATTCCTGCAATAATACCTTGTGCTGCAGCTTCTTCATATCCTGAAGTTCCATTAATTTGACCTGCAAAGAACATTCCTTTTATTTTCTTGCTTTCTAATGATATTTTTAGTTGTGATGGTTCTATACAATCGTATTCAATAGCATAAGCAGGTCTTGTAAATTCTGCATGTTCTAATCCTGGTATTGTTCTATACATAGCAATTTGTACATCTTCTGGTAAAGAGGAACTCATTCCTTGTATATACATTTCATCTGTTTTATCCCCTATTGGTTCTACAAATATTTGATGTCTTTCTTTATCTGCAAATCTTACCACTTTATCTTCAATAGATGGACAATATCTTGGCCCTGTTCCTTCGATTTTTCCAGCATATAGTGGTGAACGATGAAGATTTGCTCTTATTATTTTATGAGTTTCTTCATTTGTGTAAGTTAAATAACATGGCTCTTGATTTTTTTCTACCACTTCGTCTTCAAATGAAAACATCTCTATTTCTTTATCGCCATTTTGAATTTCCATTTTTGAAAAATCGATAGAGTTTTTATTAATTCTTGCTGGTGTTCCTGTTTTAAATCTTAAAAGTTCTATACCTAAATCTTTTAAACAGTCTGATAGCTTGTTTGATGGAAATACTCCATCTGGTCCACTTTCAAAAGAAACTTCTCCTATATGTATTTTTCCTTTTAAATAAGTACCCGTTGCTAAGATAACTGCCTTAACTTTATAAATTGCTCCAATGTTCGTTTCTATACTCTCTACTCTTCCATCTTTTACTTCTATTTTTATAATTTCTGCTTGTTTTATAAATAAGTTTTCTTGTTTTTCCAATGTATGTTTCATTTCTGCATGGTACATTTTTCTATCAGCTTGTGCTCTTAATGAATATACTGCTGGACCTTTTGATTTATTAAGCATTTTTATTTGTATAAATGTTTTATCTGTTACCTTTCCCATTTCTCCACCAAGTGCATCTATTTCTCTAACAAGATGCCCTTTTGAACTTCCTCCTATATGTGGATTACATGGCATATTAGCAACCGCTTCTAAGCTAATAGAAAACAGTAATGTTTTCTTTCCAAGTCTTGCACTGGCTAATGCTGCTTCACACCCCGCATGTCCCGCTCCTATAACTGCTACATCATATTCTCCTGCATAATAACTCATTTTATCCTCCTATTTCTACGTTTTTTGTGAAACAGAAATTTTTGTTTCACAAACCTTTTTGTCAATATTGTTTTGTATTGTTTTAGTTTTTACATATTCTTGTTTTCTTGATATCTACTTTTTGTCTATTTGTATGCTTGTTTTTTGTTTGTAATATTAGAATGCATGTGAACTTTTAATATTGTTTATTTTTAAAAACTGGTATATTTTATTTTTTCTACCATATTTTCAATTTAGCGCATTTTTTAGTATTAATATTAAATTATATTAATATTTTATAAAAACGTCTTATTTTGAATTCTCACGCTTTATTTTCCTAAACAAAATTTAGAAAAAATTTCTTTTATAATTTCATCTGAAACAGATTCTCCTGTAATTTTTCCAAGCTCCTCCATAATGTCTTTTATATATAATCCAATTATATCAATCGGTAAATTTTGTTCATTTGCTTCAATTGCTTTTTTCGTTGCTTTCATTGCTTTTTCAATAATATTCTTATGGCGAATGTTGGTAATCATTACTTCATTATCTAAACGAATTTCATCTAATTTAAATAATCTTTCTATTTCATTGTATATTTTTTCAATACCATCTTTATTTTTTGCAGATATTTCTATTATCTTCTTTTCTTCTATTGCTTTTTCTATTTCTTCTTTTACTTTCTTCTGGGTTCCAATATCTGTTTTATTTAATATGATAATACTTTTCTTGTTTTTAATCATATCTATAATTTCGTAATCTTCATCTGTTAATTCTTTACTACCATCAAAAATAGCAATAATTAAATCTGCTTCTTCAGCACTCTTTCTTGAACGTTCAATACCAATTTGTTCTACTTTATTATCCGCATTGCGAATTCCAGCTGTATCTATTATATTAATTGGTATTCCCTTTATTGAAATAGACTCTTCAATAACATCCCTTGTAGTTCCCTCTATTTCCGTTACAATTGCTCTTTCTTCTTTTAAAATTGCATTTAATAAAGAGGATTTTCCGGCATTTGGTTTTCCTATTAAAGCAACTTTAATTCCTTCTTTTATTATCTTTCCTGTTTCAAAGCTGTCTTTCAACCTTTCAAGCTCTTTATTTACTTGCTCTAATATATCTCCAGCTTTATTGTGACTTACTTCTTCTATGTCATATTCTGGATAATCGATTGAAACTTCTACTTCTACCATAATAGACATTAATAAATCTCTTATTTTCTTAATTTCTTCTGATAAACTTCCCTCTAATTGATGAATGGATGCCTTTGATTCTTTTCCGAGTTTTTGCATTGATAATATCAATAACTGCTTCTGCTTGCGACAAATCCATTCTTCCATTCAAAAATGCCCTTTTCGTAAATTCACCAGGCTCTGCAAGTTCTGCTCCATTTTTTAAACATAATTCTAATATTTTTTGAACAACATAAGTTCCTCCGTGAGAATTAATTTCGCACAAATCCTCTGTTGTATAGCTGTTTGGAGCTTTAAAAATAGATACTAATACTTCATCAATTATTTTATCTTGTTCTACGATATGTCCGTATTTTATACGATAACCTTTTTCTTTGCTAAAATCTGTTTCATTTTTGGGTTTAAATATTTTTTCTAAAACCTCAAATGTTTTTTCTCCACTTATTCTTATAATGCCTATTCCTCCAATGCCTGGTGCTGTTGATATTGCTGCAATTGTACTCATGTTTTCTCCTTTCTATAAAGTAAAAAGCCAAAATACAGATAATATTAGAAATAAGATGTTTCTCTTATGAATATAATCCGAACTTTGACTTCCGATTTTTCTATTTAATTATTTTAATGAAATAACCACTTTGCGATATGGTTCTTCTCCAATGCTTGTTGTTGTTACCTTTTTACTATTTTGTAATTTCGTATGAATGATTTTTCTTTCATATGCAGTCATTGGCTCTAGTGTAATTGATTTTTTCGTTCTTATGACTGTTTTTTCTAATTTTTCAGCTAATTCTTCTAAAGATTTCTCTCTTTTTTCTTTATAACCACAAATGTTTAAAATCACTCTTACCTTGTATTCTGAATTTTTACTTGCAATAGAAGATAAAATCACTTGTAATTGATTTAGTGTCTCTCCCCTATGTCCTATTAAATAATTTAAATCTTCTCCATCAATATCTACTTTTAGATATCCATCTTCTTGTTTTATTTCATAATTAATTCCTTGATTTGGAATTGTTTTGGTCCAATCAGTTAGGAAATTATCTACTTGTGTTTTTGCTTGTACAAAATCAATATGTGCATTTTCTTCTTTATTTCTCTTTACTTTTTCTGCTTTTATTTCTTTTTTACTTGTAATTTCTACCCTAACTACTCTTGGAGTTAAGATACTAAAAAAACTTCTCTTATCTTCATTTTCTAATACTTTAATTTCTGCTTCTTCTTTTGTAATTTTTAGTGCTTTTAATCCATTTTCAATTGCCTCTTGTGTTGTTTTTCCTTCAAAAATTCTTCCTTCTGCCATTATTCTTCCTCCTCATCCTTCATAAATTTATTTAAGATAAGTCTTTCCACAATCATTAATATGTTGTTTACTAACCAATATAAAGCAAGTCCTAATGGTGCAATAATAGCAATAGAAACACTCATAATTGGCATAATATAACTCATGCTCTTATTAGCTTGTGCTACTGCATCCATTTCATCTGTTGTTCCATCTTCTTTTTTCTTTGTTTGCATTTTTGTAGTCATTTGCATTGATACAAATGAAGTTAATACGTATAAAGCTGGAATTACATATACTTTCCAATCTGAAAAGTCTTGAGATGGAACACTGCTTAAGTCTAACCCAAGAAATTCCATATTAATATTAACTCTTTCATCTTCTTGCCCTTTTTCTTTAATAATAGCAATTTCTGGATATGCATTATTTTTATTATTTTCTTGTTGCTTGATTTCATTTGTATATTGTTCAATAACTGCTGGTTCAACCTTTGTCATATATGTAAGTGGGCTTCTAACAAGATAAAATACTGCAAATAATAAAATTATCTGAATAATAGCACTTAAACAACCACTAAATGGACTCATTTTTTCTCTTTTATATAAATCCATTGTTTCTTGATTTAATTTTTCAGGATTATTTTTATATTTATCTTGTATTTCCTTCATTTTTGTTTGAATTTTTGCAGATTTTTTCATTGTTTTTTGTTGTTTAATTGAAATTGGTAACATGATAAGTTTTAAAACAACCGAAAATAAAATAATTGCAATACCATAGTTATGTATAAATTGATATAAAAAATTTAAAACATAACCAAATAAATTTGCAAAAAAAGATATCATATTCATTCTCCTTATACCCTATTTTAAAGGATCATATCCACCTTTTGAAAATGGATTACACTTTAAAATTCTTTTTATTCCTAAAAACATACCTTTTAAAACACCATACTTTTCAATCGCTTGCTTTGTATATTCCGAGCAAGTTGGATAATATTTGCATTCAATTCCAAAATGGTGAAATATATTAGATATATATTTTTTATATAAATTTATCAAAAAAATAACAATCTTCTTCATGATAAAATTCCTATTCTTGTTAAAACTCGAGTCATATCTTCTTTAATATTATAAAAAGTTGCTTCTTTTATATCTTGTTTCTTTTTCCATAAAAATATTATTTTATATCCTACATCTAGCTTGTCCTCTAATAAACGATAATTTTCATATATTAATCTTTTAATTCTATTTCTTTTAACTGCTTTAGCCACTTTTACACCAACAGCAATACCAATACGATTAATATTTTGATTACTATTTATCACAAAAACATCTAAATATCTTCCAGAATAGTATTTCCCTTTTGTTAATATTTTTTTGAATTCATAATTTTTCTTCAATTTCAATGTTTTTTTCATAATCATCACTCTTTAGCTATCGCAAAAAGAGTCACAACAAATTGTGACTCAAATAACTTAAGCACTTAATTTTTTTCTTCCTTTAGCACGTCTAGCTTTTAATATATTTCTACCAGATCTTGTTGCCATTCTTTTCATAAAACCATGTTCTTTTTGTTCTTGTCTTTTTTTTGGTTGAAATGTTCTTTTCATTTTGCACCTCCTAATTTTTCTATTTCCGTAAGTTATCTATCTAATTTTCTTACACACAAAATAAGTATTGTAATTATATAATAATTTTCCCCACCTTGTCAAGATATGTAAACTATTTTTTTATTAGAATTAAAAATTTATATGGTTTTCTTAAAAAATCTTTTTTTCTTAGGCATTATTGCCTCTCAGAAAACTTATCCACATTTTTTAAAAATTTTTCCACAATTGTATTGACTAATTTCTTTCTTTTTTGATATGATTATCTAGCAATAAAATAACTATTAATTTTTATACAAAAGAAAACTTTTATCTTACATTTCATAAGAAAAAATTATCAACATTTGTGGATAAGTGTGTGGATAAGTTTGCTTTTTATTTTTTGCAAATGTTTATATATAAATAAAAACCTCTGTGGAAGGAATGAATCAACAATGCAAAACGAATTAAATGAACTTTTAAAAGAAGCAAAAGAATTATTAAAGGATGAAATGACTAGAATTTCATATGATACTTGGATTAAAAATCTAGAAATATTAGGAAAGGAAGGAGATACCTATATTCTAGGTGTTACTTCTGATCTTCAAAGAGATTCTATTATGAACCGTAATTATGATTTAATTTTAAATACTTTCAAATATATTACCAATTCAGAATGTGATATCGCAGTTCGTGAAGTAGGCTATGTTTCTAATAATTCAGAACAAAAAGGCACTTCAAATGATTCTGTAAGTTCAATCTCTGGATATGCAAATTCATTTTTAAACCCAAAATATACTTTTGATACTTTCGTTGTAGGAAATAGCAATCGTTTTGCACATGCCGCAGCTCTTGCAGTAGCGGAAGCACCAGCAACTTCTTATAATCCATTATTTTTATATGGAGGAGTTGGACTTGGTAAAACTCATTTAATGCATGCAATTGGTAATGAAATATTAAAACATGACCATTCAGCAAAAATTTTATATGTAACATCTGAAAAATTTACAAATCAATTAATTAATGCAATAAAAGATAATACAACAGAAGCTTTTAGAAATTGTTATAGAAATGTTGATGTTTTATTAATCGATGATATTCAATTTATTGCTGGTAAAGAGCGCATTCAGGAAGAATTTTTCCATACATTCAATACATTACACGAAAGTGGAAAACAAATTATTCTTTCTAGTGATAGACCACCAAAAGAAATGAAATTATTAGAAGACCGTTTAAAATCTCGTTTTGAATGGGGTTTAATTGCCGATATTTCAAACCCAGATTATGAAACACGTCTTGCTATATTAAGAAAAAAAGCACAATCTGATAATATTGTAATAGATGATATGATTCTTTCTAATATTGCTACCAAAATAGATAGTAATATTCGTGAATTAGAAGGAGTTCTTAATAAAATGATAGCAAAAGCATCATTAACACATAGTCCATTAACATTAGAAATGGCAGAAAAAGCAATTAATGATATTGTTTCTCAAAAAGAAAAAACGGTATCACCAGATTCAATACAAGAAGTAGTAGCAAAATATTTTAATATTAATGCAAAAGATTTAAAAAGTTCAAAACGTTCTAATGATTTAGCTTACCCAAGACAAATTGCGATGTACTTATGTAGAGAAGTTGCTCAAATGCAACTTGCAAAAATAGGGGAGTATTTTGGAAAAAGAGATCATACAACAGTTATGCATGCTTGTAGAAAAATAGATGCTGAAATAAAAGAAAATGGAAACACAAAATTAATTGTGGAAAGTGTGAAAAACTTATTGCTAAATTCAAATTAATCTATATTTCCGTAAAAGTTTAAGTTTTTTAAAATAATTGTTTGTAAAATTTTTGTTTTTATAAAAACTTTCAAATTCTTCTTACGGAACAGCTAGATTAGTTATCAACAATTTATTGTTAAAAACATGTAAATAACATGTTAATAATAAATTATTAACAAAAGAAAAATTTAAAATGTGGATATAATTGATATATTTACACAATTTTATTCACATCAATTTTCTTACGGTGACAAGGATTTACATTGGTTTTACACCAAATCCACAACACCTAATACTATTACTACTAATAATATTATATTAAATAAAGGAGCGAGGAAGTATGAAATTTGTTTGCGAAAAGGATAAAATCCTAAAAGCGCTTAATTCCGTAATAAAAGCGGTTGCATCTAAAACAACAATGCCTATATTAGAAGGAATATTAATTCAAACGAATGATAATGAAATAAAATTTACCACTTATGATTTAGAAATCGGAATTGAATACATCATGGAAGCAAAAGTAGAAGAACAAGGTAGTACAGTAGTAAATGCTATTATGTTTAGCGAAATTATGAGAAAATTACCAGATGCAGAAATTAATATTACAGTTAATGAAAGTAATTTACTTGTTATTGAATGTGAAGGTTCATTATATAAGCTTGCAACCATGAATCCAGACGAATTTCCTGAATTACCAAAAATAACAGTAGAAAATTCAATTACAATAGAACAAAACATATTAAAAAATATGATTCGTAAAACCATATTTGCTGTTAGTATAGAAGAAAATAGACCAATATTTACAGGATGTTTATTTCAAACAATAGAAAATAAATTAAATGTAGTTGCAGTAGATGGGTTTAGACTTGCTTGGAATAGCACTACATTAAATAATAAAACAAACGATTTTAGTGCTGTTATACCAGGAAAAACATTAAATGAAGTAAATAAAATTATATTAGATTCTTTTGATTCTATTAAAATAGGAGTTTCAAAAAATCAAGCTTTATTTGAAATGGATAATTGTAAAATAGTAACAAGATTATTAGATGGAGAATTTTTAAATTATAATAATGTAATACCAGAACAATGGGAAACAAGAATTAGAACAAATAAAAATAATTTACAAGATTGTTTTGAGAGAATTAGTTTAATTTCAGCATCTTCAACAGAAAAAGAAAAAAAATATCCTGTAAAAGTATTAATTGATATTGGAAAGGTAACAATATCTTGTACAAACCAAACAGGAGATGCCAAAGAAGAATTATATGTTTCAACAGAGGGAAAAAATTTAGAAGCAGGATTTAATCCAAAATATTTCTTAGATGCATTAAAAGTAATTGATGATGAAGAAATATATGTTGATTTTGGTTCTAGTATATCACCATGTGTTATAAGACCAGTTGATGAAGGGGATTATACTTATATGATTTTACCAATTCGTTTAAAAGAATAATCGGAGAAACAAATGTATATAAAAAAGATCAAATTAAATAATTTTAGAAATTATAAAGAACAACAAATAGAATTAGAAAAAGATATAAATCTATTTTTTGGAGAAAATGCGCAAGGAAAAACGAATATATTAGAAGCCGTTTTTCTTTGTGCAATTGGAAAATCTTTTAGAGCGAAAAAAGAAAAAGAGCTTATTTTATTAGAAGAAAAAAATGCCCAAATAGAAATCGAATATGAAAAAGAGGATAGAAGTGGCAATATTAAAATTGAATTAAATGATAAAAAAAATATTTATTTAAATGGAATAAAACAGTCAAAATTAAGTGATATTCTAGGCAATATTAATATTGTTATGTTTAGTCCTGATGATATCGAAATTCTAAAAAGTGGACCAGCCAAAAGAAGAAGATTTCTAAATATTATGATTAGTCAATTAAGACCAAGATATGTATATTGTTTAAATATGTACTTAAAAACATTAGAACAAAGAAACAATTATTTAAGACAAATAGCAAATGAAAATAAACCACAAGAAATATTAGATATTTGGGATGAAAAATTAGTAGAATATGGAATACAAGTTTTTGAGTACAGAAATGAATTTATAGGAAAAATAAAAGAAAAAATAAAAAATATTCATAACAATATTACAGAAGAAAAAGAAGAACTAAAAATAAAATATATTTCAGATTGTGAAAACAAAGAAAAATATCTAGAAGAATTAAAAAAATCAAGACAAGCAGACATTGAAAGAGGACATACATTAAAAGGAATTCATAGAGATGATATATACTTTTTTATTAATAAAAAACAAGTAAATATATATGGTTCACAAGGACAAAACAGAACAGTAATACTATCTTTAAAATTATCAGAACTTGAGATAATAAGAGATGAAATAGGGGAATATCCTATTTTATTATTAGATGATTTTATGTCTGAACTAGATAAAAAAAGAAGAGAAAATTTCTTAAAAAGTATCAGTAACACACAAATTTTAATAACTTGTACGGATGAATTCACAATTCCTAACAAAATGTGTAAAACCTTTCTCGTTAAAAATGGAAATGTGGAAAAAACAAATAAATAAGGAGAAAAAATGTATTTACATATTGGAAAAGATGAAATGATAAAAAAAGAAAATATTTTATTTTTATTAGATTATAAAGGATTAAAAGAAAATAAAGTATTTTTAGATTTTTGGAATAGCATTCCAAAAGAAAATAAAATAGATATTAGTTTAAATAAACCAAAAACAATTATCATTACAAAAGAAAATGAAAAAGTAAAAGCATATATCTCAAATATTTCTTCGAATACACTTGCTAGTAGAAAAATGTTTGAAAAATAAAACTTGATTTTTTTAAAATTAACGATATAATAAAAATGGCAAAAGGAAAATTCATAAGGAGGAAATAAAATGGAAAAATATGAGCACAAATATGGTGCAGAACAAATCCAAGTATTAGAAGGACTAGAAGCGGTAAGAAAAAGACCAGGTATGTATATAGGAAGTGTATCGGTAAGAGGATTACATCATTTAGTATATGAAATCGTAGATAATGCTGTTGATGAAGCATTAGCAGGTTACTGTAAAAATATACATGTAAAAATTGAACCAGGAAATATTATTAGTGTAGAAGATGACGGAAGAGGAATTCCTGTTGATATACATCCAAAAACAAAAATATCTGCAGCAGAAACCGTATACACTGTTTTACACGCAGGTGGAAAATTTGGTGGAGATAGTGGATATAAAGTATCTGGAGGTCTTCATGGAGTAGGTTCTTCAGTAGTAAATGCCTTATCACAATGGACAGAAGTAACAATCCAAAGAGATGGTGGAATTTTCCAAATGTCTTTTGAAAGAGGAAAAACCGTAAAATCACTTATAAGAATAGGGGATTCTAAAAAAACAGGAACAACGGTTAGATTTTTAGCTGATGATACCATATTTGAAACACTAGAATATGAATATGAAGTATTAGAAAATCGATTAAGAGAAATGGCATTTTTAACCAAAGGACTAAGAATTACCATAGAAGATTTAAGAGAAGAAACACCGAAAAAAGCAGATTTTTGCTTTGAAGGAGGATTAATTTCTTTTGCAGAATACTTAAATAAAAACAAAGAAACCATTAATAAAACACCAATCTATATTGAAAAACAAGGAGAAGTGCCTGTTGAAATTGCAATCCAATATACAACATCATATTCTGAAAACATATATACCTTTGTTAATAACATTAACACCATCGAAGGAGGAACACACTTAGAAGGATTTAAAAGATCCATTACAAAAGTATTTAATGATTATGCAAGAAGCCATAACATATTAAAAGAAAAAGATTCTAATTTACAAGGTGAAGATATAAGAGAAGGAATTACTGCTGTTATATCTGTTAAAGTAAAAGAACCACAATTTGAAGGACAAACAAAAACAAAATTAGGAAATAGCGAAGTAACAGGAATTGTACAAAGTGTTGTAAATGAAGCTTTATCTACATACTTAGAAGAAAATCCAACTGTTGCAAAAGCAATACTTGAAAAATGTGTTAGTGCTTCACGTGCAAGGGAAGCTGCTAGAAAAGCAAGAGAATTAGTAAGAAGAAAAACAGCGTTAGAAAGTTCTACATTACCAGGAAAATTAGCAGATTGTAGTAGTAAGAATCCAGAAGAATGTGAAGTTTACATTGTAGAGGGAGATTCTGCAGGAGGAAGTGCAAAACAAGGAAGAGATAGAAAATTCCAAGCAATCTTACCATTATGGGGTAAAATGCTAAACGTAGAAAAATCAAGAGCAGATAAAATCTATAATAATGATAAATTAAACCCAGTAATTGTAGCAATAGGAGCTGGAATTGGGGCAGATTTTGATATTAGTAAAATTCGTTATGGAAAAGTTATTATCATGGCTGATGCCGACGTTGACGGAGCACATATTAGAACCTTATTATTAACATTCTTCTTCCGTTATATGAGACCATTAATCGAAAATGGAAATGTATATTTAGCACAACCACCACTATATAAATTATCGAAAAAAGGAATGAAAGATATATATTGCTATACCGATGAAGATATGGAAAAAAACTTAGCCGAAATCGGAAGAGATGGAGTAACCATTCAACGTTACAAAGGTCTAGGAGAAATGAACCCAGAACAATTATGGGAAACAACAATGGACCCAGAAAGAAGAATTCTAGTAAAAGTAAAATTAGAAGATGCTATAAAAGCAGATGAAATATTTACAATTTTAATGGGTGACGAAATTGCACCAAGAAGAGAATTTATTGAAAAAAATGCAAAATATGTAAAAAATTTGGATATCTAAAATATTTTAATAGGGGGATACCTTATAAGATAAGGCATCCCCCTATTAATCGTATAAAGCTAATATTAACATCAGCTAAAACTCATATGCATAATTACCCATCTAATGTATATTGCTATACAAATAAACAGTTCACCACACATAAAAATTAGTTGCTCGACCATAAATACACCCTACATATCTATATTCATCCTACAAGGGACTAATAATAAACACGTAAAAATATAAATATAATCTTAACTCGAAATAATTACCTATATTACAACCATATAGAAAAATAAATATAAAAATTATATTAAAAAATAAAATTAAAATAAATATTAATATAGCTTGCCTACAAATAATTACTTCTTATCGCCGACATAATATAACCCTAATAGAGCTATATTACATCTTTGCTCGAATCATATAAAGCTATCATATAACCTCATACAACTCTTAGTTAAGCTAATATTAACCTTATAAAAAGTATTATCACCAAATTAAAAAAATATATACAAAAAAATAAAAAATATTTTTGTCGAAATTTGTCTTACGATTTTTGTTGACAAATCAAGAAAAAGTGCTTATGATAAAAATAGTTTATTCAAATAAATTAAATCAAATTTATTTTTATCGAAAAGGAGAAACCATGAAACAAAAGCAAATACAATCTGTACAAGAATGGTTGCCTATCTTAAAGATTTTAGAAAACGGAATTATTCAATTAAAAGAAAATCATTATATAAAAATCATAAAAATTATTCCGGTCAATTATAATTTAAAGTCAGATTTAGAAAAAGAGGCAATTTTAAATTCTTATCAAACATTTTTAAAAACTTGCAATTTTGATATGCAACTCATTATCCAAAGTAATAAAGAAGATTTATCTAACCATATTCAAAAAATAAAAAAACAAAATCAAAAAGAAAAAAATAAAAACATACTATTATTATCCGAAAATTATATTGAATTTATTCAAAGAAAAAATCAAGAACAACATTCTTCTTCAAAAAATTTTTATATCGTTATCAAAAAATCCAATTTTCAAAATAAATATATAAAAAATAATTTTCAAGAAATTATTTTTCAAGAATTAAATGAAAATTATTTAAAAATAAAAGAATGTCTTTCAAGATGTGGTAATTTAAGTATACAAATAGAAGAAACACAAGAAATAATAGAAATATTAAAATCCTTTTTAGGAAATAGTAAAAATAATTTTCTACTTCAGGAGGAAAAATAAAATGAAAGAAAAAATACAAAAAAGTAAAATATTAGAAATTTTGCAAGGCGAATTTAAAAAAGAAAATGAAATATATCCTACTTATATCAATTTAAATAATCCAAAATATATAGAAATGGAAGATAAATATTTTTCTACTATATTAGTTGTTAATTATTATAGAGAACAAAACGATTTATTATTAAAAAATTTAATCGATACTAATATTAATATGAATATATCCATGTTTTACGAAAAAAAAGATTCTTACAAAATGATTCGAGAATTAACCTATCATATTGGAAATACAGGAGTGGACTTAGAAAATAAAAATCAAAATAGCCAAGATATTGAATTAGTTGCTTATACCCATAATGATGCAAAATATATTAGAAAAGAAATGCAAGTAAACAACCAAGAATTATATTTTTTATATTTATACATAACCGTATTTGCCAAAGATATCAGAGAATTAGAATATTTATTAAATAAAGTAGAAGGAATGATACAAAGTAAAGGAATGCAATCCAGAAGAGCCTACTTTAGGCAAGAACAAGCATTTATCTCATCATTACCACTTATGCAAAATCATGAAGATGTAAAACAAGTAACGAAGAGAAATATTTTAACAAATGGACTTATATCAACATATCCATTCATATCCTCATCCATATTTGACGAAAATGGAATATATATAGGAAATAATATTTACAATCATTCCCTTGTTTTTGTAGATCGATATAATACAGAAAAATATAAAAATGCTAATATCAGTATTTTTGGAACAAGCGGAGCAGGAAAATCATTTTATACAAAATTATTAATATTAAGAAATGCCCTATTGGGAATAAATCAATACATTATAGACCCAGAACGTGAATATGAAAATGTATGTAAAAATCTAGGAGGAACCTTAATAAAAATTGGGCCAACATCTAGCACTTACATCAATATTTTCGATATTCGAAAAGAAAGTATTGAAGAAGAAGAAAAAGGATATTTAGCCGCAAAAATAGGAAAATTAATCGGATTTTTTAATTTAGTTTTTGGACAAATGGATGAAGAAGAAAAAGCAATATTAGAAGAAAAAATAATAGAATGCTATGCTAAAAAAGGAATTACTTTTGATGATAAAACTTTATATAAAGAAGACGAAAATAAAATAACAATTACAAAAATATTTAAAACAAGTAAAGACATGCCAATACTAGAAGATTTATATCATATTTTAGAACAAGACCCCAAAACCAAAACTCTAAAAACAAAATTAATTCCATTTGTAAAAGGATCTTTACGATTTTTTAATGAATATACCAACATCGAAATCGACCAAAAATTAATTGTAGCGGACATATATGAAGTACGGAGAAGATAACTTGAAATTTGCAATGTACGTTTTCATGGAATATTTTTGGGATGTCATTAAAATTGATAGAAATCAAAAGAAAGCGATATATTTGGACGAAATTTGGAGACTCATTGGAGTTACCTCAAATATGAATGTAGCAAGCTTTATTTATAAAATATTTAAAACGATCAGAAAATATGGAGGAAGTGCAGTAGCTATTACGCAAGATATATCCGATTTATTTAGCTTAGAGAATGGAATCTATGGAAAAAGTATTTTAAATAATTCTAGTATAAAAACCTTTTTTTCATTAGAAGAAGAAAATATAAAAATATTATCGGAATATTCTAATTTATCAGAAAAAGAAAAAGTAGAAATAAAATCATTAAAAAGAGGGGAGTGTTTAATGTTTGTTGGAGAAAATCATATTTTAACGAAAATAGAAGCAAGCGAAATGGAAAAAAAGATGATACAAGAAAAAATAGGTGATGAAACATGAAAAAAATATTAACAGCATTACAAAATAAAAAAATAAATGAAAAATTATCAAATGAAGAAGAAATAAAAATAATGATGAACGATATACAATATAAAGAAGGAATATTAGAAGCATTAGAAATTGAACCAGATATTGATTTTATTATAATGAGTGAATTATTACCAGGAGAAATAAAAATAGAAAAATTAATAGAAAAAATAAAACAAATGAATAATAATATAAAAATAATTATTATATTAGAAAATAAAAAAGAAGAATTAGAAAATTATTTATTATCAAAAGGAAAAATATTTATTTTTTATAATAATGAAATTACAATAGAACAATTATTAAAAATAATAAATGAAAAATATAATCAAGAAAAATTAGAAAAAGAAATAAATGAAATAAAAAAAATAATCAATAAAGAAAAAATAAATTTAAATAAAAATGAAGAAGAAAAAATAGAAGAAAATAATTATATTATTTCTGAAGAAGAAAAAGAAAATTTAGAAAATGAAATAGAAGAAGAATTTAAATCTCAAAAAATATTTTATAAATTAAAAAAATTAATAAATAAAAAAGAAAAAAATATAAAAGCTCAAATGATATTAATAATGGGGTCAAAAGGGTGTCGGAAAAACAATATTTACTATCAATTTAGCGAAACAATTTAAAAATAAAAAAATATTAATTTTAGAAATAAATTCAGAAAATCGAGATATTGAATTTTTAATAAATAATAAAAATAAAAAACAAATAAATAATAATACAATAAAAAATAATAAATTAATGAATCATAATGAAAATGAAATAACGATTAATTCTATTAATAAAAAAATAAATTTATTTTCTCAAAATAATGAAATAATAAATGAAATGGAAATATTAAAACAAATAAAAAATTGGAAAGAAAAATATGATGTCATTTTAATCGATATAGAAAATGAAATAAAAGATTATTTTTCTATATTATTAGAAGAAATCGATAAAATTATTTTTTTAACAGAAGCTAATATTCTTCAAATAAAAAAGACTAAAAAATTAATAGAGGAAAATATAAAAAAATATAAAATAGAAAATGAAAAAATAAATATTATTTTTAATAAAATCAAAAAAGAAACACTTACAATAAACGTATTAAAAAGCGCATTTAAAAATTATAATATTTTAGGAAAAATAAATGATATCAAAAATTGTGATTTATTAATTAATAATAACATGAAAACTATATTTTTAAATAAAAAAATAAAAAAACAATATCAAAAAATAGGAAATGAAATATTAAAAAATAAAAATATAAAAAATTATTATTTAAATAAAATAAATAATAATTAAATAAAAATAAATTTAAATAAAAATTAAAAAGAAGAAAGAGGTAATTAATATGGAATTAGAATTAAATAATAAATTAAACAATAAAATAAATAACGCAAATGAATTAAACGTGACGAAAGAAAAACAAAATGAATTTTTAGAAACAACACTTGGAAAAACAATTAATGGAGCACTAGATATAGGACTTAGATGGATATTACCAGATTTAATAGAAAATCAAGTAATTGAAATAAAAGACACCTTATTAAAAAACGGCTTAAAAGACGGAATTGATAAA
Organism: Clostridia bacterium; assembly: GCA_017626365.1. Taxonomy (GTDB): domain Bacteria; phylum Bacillota; class Clostridia; order TANB77; family CAG-508; genus RGIG8482. Next base: position 90,376 of record JAGAIV010000039.1, on the reverse strand, counting down.
TCAATTGAAGTAGCATTAGACTTTGGAAAAAGTGCATTTGGAATTGTTACAGGAAAATTTGATAATATTTCTCAAATACAAACAGTAGTACAAAAAGGAGGAATACTAGATACCATTTCAGATTCACTAGATTCGGTTTTAAACTATACCGTAAAAAAGAATATGATACCAAGAAGCGTAGCAAGCGTTATCAAAAATAGCAAAAATACACTATTAGATAATATAGAATCAAATTTACAAAACACAATGACACAGCAAATAAAAGGAATCGAAAAAATAGACACAGCAATTACAAATTGGAATACATACCTAAAACAAGAAAATTTTGAAAAAATGGAATTAGAATATCAAAAAGTAAAAGAACAACTAAAAGAACTAATTCCATTAGAAACCACTCTAAAAAAAGCAAGAGAACTAGAAAACTTGCACCTATTAATTAAAAATAGAGGAGGAAATCTAGAAATATCAGAAGAAGAAAAAGAACTTTCGAAGCAGTTAAGTTAAAAAAATGAAAGAAGTATATAAAAGTGTAGTTATAAAGTAGAAAAATAACATTTATTATACTTATTTTTTAAGTATAATGAATCTAAAAAAATAATAAATAATTCAATAGTAAAAAATGGCAAAAAACATAGGGAAATAAGCTAATTTTTCTATGTTTTTTTGCTTTTTTTCTTGCATTTTGTCTACGGTTAAAGTATAATTACAGTGAAATAAAAAATTAAGAAAAAGAGGTTAGAGAGAATGGATAGACCAGGAGAAACAATTATTGAAAGAGACATTGAAAATGAGATGAAAACATCTTATATTGACTATGCCATGAGTGTAATTGTACAACGTGCTTTACCAGATGTAAGAGATGGTTTAAAACCAGTTCACAGAAGAATTTTGTATGCAATGCACGAAGATGGAATTACTTCAGACAAGCCATATAGAAAATGTGCAAATACTGTAGGTTCTGTACTAGGTAGATACCATCCACATGGAGATGCATCTGTATATGATGCTATGGTTAGAATGGCACAAGATTTTTCACTTCGTTATATGTTAATTGATGGACATGGAAACTTTGGTTCTATTGACGGTGACGGAGCAGCAGCTATGAGGTATACAGAAGCAAGAATGGCTAAAATTTCAAACTATATGCTATCTGATATTGAAAAAAACACTGTTAATTTTATGCCAAACTATGATGACCGTTTACAAGAACCAACCGTACTACCAGCAAGAATTCCAGCATTACTAATCAATGGTTCAAATGGTATTGCTGTTGGTATGGCTACTAATATTCCACCACACAACCTAACAGAGGTTATCAATGGAATTATTAAAGTAATCGAAGAAGATAACGTTACAAATGAAGATTTAATGCAAGTAATTAAAGGACCAGACTTCCCAACGGGAGGAATGATTTTAGGTAGAGATGGTATAAAAGATGCTTATACAACAGGTAGAGGAAAAATCACGGTAAGAGCAGAAGCTGAAATTGAAGAAATGAGCGGAAATAAACAAAGAATTATTGTTACTTCTTTACCATACCAAGTAAATAAAGCAAGATTAATTGAAAACATTTCTCATTTAGTTCGTGATAAGCGAATTGAAGGAATTTCAGATTTAAGAGACGAATCTGATAGAAATGACCGTGTACGTATTGTGATTGAATTAAAAAGAGATGCCAATGCACAAGTAGTATTAAACCACTTATATAAAAACACACAAATGCAAGACACATTTGGTGCTATCATGCTTGCACTTGTAAATGGAGAACCAAAAATATTAACATTAAAACAATGTATTGAACACTATTTAGACCACAGAAAAGAAGTTGTTGTTCGTAGAACACAATTTGAATTAGAAAAAGCAGAAGCAAGAGCTCACATCTTAGAAGGATTAAAAATAGCTCTAGATAATATTGATGAAATTATTAATATTATTCGTTCTTCTTATGATGATCCAAAAGAAAGATTAATTGCACGTTTTGGATTTACTGATATACAAGCACAAGCAATTCTAGATATGAGATTAAAAACATTATCAGGATTACAAAGAGAAAAAATAGAAGAAGAATATGAAGAATTAATGAAATTAATTGCACACTTAAAAGAAATTTTAGGAAGCGAGAAATTGGTTTTTGATATCATTAAAGAAGAATTAATAGAAGTAAGGGACAAATTTGGTGATGAAAGAAGAACAAAAATTGTTGCAGCAACAGATGATATCGAAATAGAAGATTTAATTAAAGAAGAACAAACCGTTATTGCTTTAACACATTTTGGATATGTAAAAAGAATGCCAGTAGATACCTATAGAAGCCAAAGAAGAGGTGGAAAAGGAATTACTGGAATAGCAACAAGAGAAGAAGACTTTGTAAAACAAATCTTTACTGCTTCAACACATGACATGATTTTATTCTTTAGTAATCGTGGAAAAGTATATAAACTAAAAGGATATGAAATTCCAGAAGCAGGAAGGACAGCAAGAGGAACTGCAATTGTAAATCTACTAAGTCTAGATAACGGAGAGAAAATATCAGCAGTTATTCCAATTCAAAACTTTGCTGAAGGAAAATATCTGCTTATGGCTACAAAGAACGGTCTAATTAAGAAAACAGCATTAAAAGAATACGATTCTAGTAGAAAAACAGGACTACAAGGAATTACATTAAAAGAAGATGATGAATTAATTTCTGTTCGATTAACAGACGGAGAAGACAATGTAGTACTTGTTACAAGAGAAGGAATGTGTATTACTTTTGATGAAAAAGATGTAAGACCAATAGGAAGAGTATCACAAGGTGTTATTGGAATTAAATTAGATAAAGACGATTCTGTCATCGGAATGGAATCTATTATAACAGGTTCAAAAGCAACACTTCTTGCTATTACAGAAAACGGATTTGGAAAAAGAACAGAATTAGACGAATACCGTGTACAAGCAAGAGGAGGAAAAGGAGTCATTACATATAAAATTACACCAAAAACAGGAAAAATAGTAGGAATTCGAATTGCAACTGGTGATGAAGATGTAATGTTAATTACAGATAAAGGAACCATAATAAGACTTGCCGTAAAAGATGTAAGTGTACTAGGAAGATCAACACAAGGGGTTACATTAATGAGAACAAATGATGGTGGAAAAGTAGTAAGCATTGAAATTGTTGAAAAAGAAGAAGCCATCGAAGAAGAATAAATAAAAAAATGAATCCTAATTTTAAATTAGGATTTATTTTTTTTATATCGTATATCATCACCAAAAAAGCGACAAATATTATAATAACCAACAAATCTAGAAAAAATTCTTTCATCATACTTAGAACGTAATTCTTGTAAATTCAAATTAGTAGAAATAATTGTTTTTGTAATATGATTATTTTGATTTAATAAACGAGTATTAATTACATTAAAAATTTCCGTAAATTTCATACTATTTAAAGACTCAGTACCTAAATCATCAATAATTAATAAATCAACATTCAAAATATTATCATAAATAGCATCTGAATTATTCTTATTAAAGCGATAATCAATAATCGTATCAAGCATAACAGGTGCAGTCTGGTAAAGTACGGTTTTTCCTTGTTTTAATAATTCGCAAGCAATACAATCTGATAAAAAGGATTTTCCGAAGTCCTGTATTTCCAGCAAATAAAAGATTTTTTTCTTCTGGATTATCAAAATTTTGAATAAAAGAATCAGCAATATCTTTTATATTCTTTATATTATCACGAGGAGAAATATTAGAGTTATATAAATTCTCATTAATTTTATCAGAATACAAATCAAAATTAAAATGTTCAAAATTATGATTTTTTAAATCAGAAATATTTGACTTATTATATTCCATATCAAATAATTTTTGCTTAATACAATTACAAAGTTCATAATGATTATCTACATTTACAAAACCTGTATCTTCACATTTAGAACAGCTAAAATTTGGTTTAAAAAATGAATCATCTAAATGTAAAGAATCCAATATTTTTTGTTTTTCCGCTTTTAAACAATCAATTTTCTTTTTTAATTCTTCTAAAGAATTCGTAGAATTATTGGAAGTCAAAATAGACTTTGCTGTATTTAAAGCAAAATGATTTAATTCCGTATCAATTTCTTGTAATCTTGGAGAAGAAGCATACAATTTTTCTTTTCTTCTATCTAAATCCAAAAGAGCAGACAATCTTTTTTGTTCATATTCTTTTAATAATGTTTTTAATGTAGAATTATTCATAGAAACTCCTTACATAATTTTTAAGATTTTTGCACATTTGCATATAAAGAATCCAAATTATCTAACTTATTTTGCTCATAATGTTGATAACTTTTCTTTTCTAATTCTCTTATATTTTTTTGTTTATTTTTCATATCATTTAAGAATTTTTCTACATCAGCTACTGTCTTTAAATGATGCTCATTCCAATCAGATAGAATTTTATCAATATAATCAAAACTAAAATTAGATTTTGAAGTAGTCTTCTTTAAAGCAAGATCAATAACATCAAGACCATATCCAAAATCAACTACCCATTTTTCAATATAAGCTTCTTCATATTGTGTTAACATACGATTTAAACCAAGCTTTTTCGCAATTGATTTTTTTAATACATTCATTTTTTCCTCTTTTTGATAATATAAATCTAAATCCGAAAAGGTTTTAATATTATTTTTATGCCAAGCTTCTGCAACAGTTTGAATATAATTTCTATGTAAAGCAGAGCGCTCAAAACAATATCGAAATAATGCAAGCATGACTTGCTCATCAAAACCATATTTCTTAAACCATAAATCAATATCATTATACCAAGAAGGAGACATGATACCTTGGAAGAAAGAAGTATTAATTGCCTCAATTGCTTTCGCCCTATATTGATTTTCCTCCGTTTTTTTCGTATCTGCTAAAACAGAAACTCTTGGTTTATATAACTTATGAAGTTCAATTTCTTGCAAGTTATTTACAATAAAACCGGTTGTTTTTTTCGTAATAACACCACAATCTTCCCAATATTTCAAACTATCTTGAATGGTTTTTAAAGGTAAAGAAAGTTTTTTTGATAAATCATTTAATTTTACATCTTTTCCATATTTTGATAAAAATAAAACATATAAATATACTTTAATAGCATCACCAGTTGCTTGTGAAAGATATTCTGTAAAAAAAACATCTGAAATTTCTGTAGTAGAAAACATCATCGAAAGGTCATTTTGTTCTAATTTCATAATCAACTTCTCCTTAAAAAGCCACCTAAAATATTTTAATCATTCGTAATAATCTTATCAAATTATATCATTTTAAGGAGACGATTACAATAAAAAGGCGAAATTATTTGTAAAGATAAATTTTAGGTCGTTTCATAAACTTTAAAATATAATAGAACACATATAAAATATTTTCATGATTAAATCCAATAATACTAAATAAAAAAACAGGAAAAACCAAAATAATAAATAAAAATATTTTCATATTTAAATTATGAAAAAATAAATTTAAAAAGCAAAAAACAAAAAGTGCCCAAATTCCATTTACAATAATAGTAGAAGTATCAAATATACCAAGTAACCTATGATTAAAATTATAATTTTGCGGAAAAATAAATTTCATAAAATCCTCCTTTATTTATGTTTTTAAAACAGAAGATAAATTGCGCATTCCAGTAGAAATATCGGTACTAATACCACCTAAAAATTGTCTTACCAAATCATTTGCTTTTATTAAAGAAAAAATAGATCCACAAATTAAAAATTTAGAAAGTGAATCATTCGGGTTAAAATCCATGGAAAAAATAATAACTAAAATAAAAGCAATAAAAATTTGTACCAATAATAGACAAATAAAACACTTAAACCAAGCTTTAAAAAATGAGGAAGTTGCTTGATTCGATAAAGATAAAAATGCAAAAGGTGCTATTAACACAAATACTTTTATTAAGATAAAACGAATCGAATAGGTAAAAGCAAGATTCATTAAACTAACAGATAAAAAACTTTTTAAAATACCATCAATGGAAAATAAATTAAAATTAGTTTCCTCAACTACAATAATAGAATTTATTTTATCAAATAAATTAGAAAAGCTAATAGAAGAGCCAAATAAGTTTCCTCCAATTTCTCGAATAAAAGAACAAATAATATCATTAAAAAATATAAGCCTCTCACAAATAAACAAAGAACAATTCATGCAAATAGCATAAAATACTAATTTTAAAACAAAACTACTAGGACGTTCTACCTGAGTAATTAATAAATGTGAAAGTAATAATCGTGTAGCATAATAAAGTAGAAATCCGAAAATAAGAGAATTTGAAATAAGTAAAATACCACTAGAGGAAGAACGACCAAAAATAGAAGAAAAATAAGAAGTGTCTAAAATACTACTATCAATAAAAGTAACCTCATCTAAAATATAAGAAATACTCATATCAATTGAAGAAAATAAAGTCTGAAAAATAGAATTGATAGAATCAATAATAGTAGATGCAATATTAACTTCTTCTTCCATGGATACCACATCCTAACTTAAATAAATGATTTTATTGTAGATAAAATCAAATCAATTGCTAAAATAAAACCATAAGAAAATAAAGAACCCTTAATTAATTTTTTACCAGTACGAATTCGTTCTTCATCACCAAAACTAAATTTTTTCATAAACACACCAGTTCCGCACTGCAACAGCCGCTGCAGGAGTAGCTAATTTTAAAAGCCAATCTTCAATCTGTTCAAAAGCCTTTTTTAAAGTATTTACTAATTTTTGGTCAGCGGCAAAAGAATTTTGGGAAAAAGAAAATAAACAAATCATAAATATAATTAAAATAAAACATATAAAAAATATTTTTTTATTTTTCATAAAATACCTCCTTAAAATTTATTAACAAAATAGGGAATTAGTTTTAATTTCATTGGTTTTAAAATTTTATATCCGTCAGATAAAAAAGATAAACAAGAAAATGTTTCTAATTCTTGTGTAAAAAAATGTGAATCATAAATAAAATCATTATGAATGGATTCATTAATGCTTTCTGATAAGCCAGAATCGTGAGAAACAAAAGAATTGGTCAAATAGTGAAAATGGGTTTTTGGTGCATTTTCACTAATCGATTTTGAAACTTTAATCTTATCTTCTTTTCCAATTTGTTTTTGAATATCCTCAATCGTATAACTATCATCAGTTCGAAACCATAATTTATTAATCATATTTTGGAGAATAACCTTAACAGCATATTCATCTTTTAAAGAATGGAGTAAAGAAGAATAACTTTGCGTTGCTACAATATTAATACATTTTGCTTCTCTAGATTGAGCAAAGAAGTCAGCATCGGTGGTGGTACAATATTCGTGAAATTCATCACATATAAAAGCAACACTTCTTGTAGAAGTTAGTGTTTTAGAAGATAATCGGTTTAGCACCTCTGTTTGAAAATCTAATTTTAAATAAGTAGCAATAATTTTAGATAAATTCTGATACTCTGAAATATTCATATTTAGCACAACAATTTTTCCATTCTGAATTAAATCATAAAAACCTTTAAAATTGATTTCTTCTTTTTTCGGGCAAAAGGTATGAAGAACATCATAATCTGAAATAAAACAATTAGTAATTCGAGTAATTTCAGATTGAATAATAGAAAGAGTTCTTTGGTCTAAGGAAAAAAGTTCTTTTTCAAAAAATTCAATACTAGAAAGAGCATCATAACAATCTTTTTTAGAAAGTAGCCCTTTCGTAAATTGTTCTTTGATAACATCTAATTTATCTAAAAAATAATCTTTCATCGTTACTAATTTGTGAAGTTCTACAAAAGTAACATATCCATCATTATACAATCTGCAAAGTTTAATTGCCTCTGTTAAAACAGTTTCTACCTTATCCAACCAATAGGATTCGGAATTGTTAGGAGAAAATAAAGTTAAGATCGTTTTCAAACGATTCGCTATCACAGAAGGTTTTAAGTTTGGTTTATCCAAGGGGTTATAAAATACCTTTCCACCAAGTTCAATCACAAAAACATCATCTAAACGATTCGAAAAATTAGAAAAACGCAGCACTTCTTTGTAAAAATTGCCCTTTACATCTAAAATAAGCATGCCAATTTTTTCATCGGGGGAATTTGATTTGTAACTAATTAATTGTTTTGTAAAAGGATACATACAAGAAGAGGTCTTGCCACTACCAATCGTTCCGGAAATAAAAATATTTTGATATAAACTTTTTTCTGGAATAACCACTAAATTATCACTTTCGTTTTTTCCGACAAATAAAGAAATGCTGTTAGAATTTTGGGACATTGTTGAAGATTGTTTTTTATTTTTCTTGACTTTTTTTGAAATACAATTTTTATAAAGTATCGAATAAATAGAATTTCCACAAAAGATAGTAGAAAGAAAATAAAATAATATAAAATATAATTTTATTTTGTTCCACGAATCAGGATAACGGATGCAAATATCATAAGGATGTAAGGAATAAGGAATCATAATAGAATCTGCAAGATAAATCGGTTTAAATAAAATAAAACCAATGGTTAAAGAGATTGCTAAAATAAAACTAATAAAAACAAAACGACAAAATATCTTTTTAAAAAGTATCATAAAAAAGCCTCCTAGTTTACTTATGTTGTTGTTTTAAATTCAATTTTGAACCTTGTAAATTGTGGAAAATAATAGTATCGAAAAAAAGATACATGAAATAAAAAACAATAAAGATGTTTAGGCCGAAAGTGATAAAAAATAAATGAACTAAATGTTCCAAAGCTATCACCACCTAACGCTAGAATGAATCATACAACAAAAAATAAAATTTGTCTATACTTTTTTGAATAAATATGGTAAAATATGAAAAAAATAATAAAAAAGTGCCTTGCAGTCCGGCAAATCTTGCTAGCAATTGGACTTTTCACGCTCGACTAAAGCACGCTTGAGATACGTGCAATTGCTACGTTTGCCTACTCTAGCGCAATAATAAGTTATATAAAAAGGAGGAGAGTATATGAAAATAGAGAAGACAATGACAATTGGAGAATTATTAGAAGTAGCACCAGAAAAAGCAGAAATCTTATTAAATGCAGGAATGCACTGCTTAGGATGCCCAGCATCACAAGGAGAAACCATTGAAGAAGCATGTATGGTTCATGGAATCGATGTTGATGAATTAATTAACATGATAAATGCATAAAGCATAAATACGAACATTTTGTTACAAAAAAATGAAAAAAAAGTGAAAAAGGGATTGACAGAAAGTGCAAAATGTAGTAGTATATTTAGGTACCTGTTTTTTAGGTACATTTTTGGGCCATTAGCTCAGGTGGTAGAGCACTTGACTTTTAATCAAGTTGTCCGCAGTTCGAGTCTGCGATGGCTCACCAAAGAATACTTTTAAAAAGTATTCTTTCTATAAGGCCCCGTGGTCAAGCGGTTAAGACATCGCCCTTTCACGGCGGAGACATGGGTTCGATTCCCGTCGGGGTCACCAAATAAGCCACTTTAGCTCAGTTGGCCAGAGCACCGCACTTGTAATGCGGGGGTCCTCAGTTCGAATCTGAGAAGTGGCTCCATCATAAAGGTCAATGGTTTTGAGATATCTCTTAATGATTGGCTTTTTTTTTATTTAATAGGAGGGTATATGAAAATAATATTAGTAACAGGTGCCTCAAGAGGAATCGGTAGAGAAATAGCAAAACAATTAGCATTAAAAGGTCATAAAGTAATAGCAAATTATAATAAATCAGAAGAAAAAGCAATGGAACTACAAAAAGAAAATCAAAATATAGACATATACAAAGCGGATGTATCAAAAAGAGAAGAAGTAAAAAAGATGGTACAAGACATTATAAAAAAATATGGAAAAATTGATGTATTAATCAACAATGCCGGAATTGATAAATGGCAACTATTTACAGATATTACAGATGAAGATTGGGAAGAAATGATTTCAAACAATTTAAACTCTGCTTTTTATATGAGTCAAGAAGTAGTAAAAGATATGATTTCAAGAAAACAAGGGAGTATTATTAATATTTCATCAATATGGGGGATAACAGGAGCCTCTTGTGAAGTAGCATATTCAGTAACAAAAGCAGCAATGGACGGCTTAACAAAATCATTAGCAAAAGAATTGGCACCATCCGGAATAAGAGTAAATTCAATAGCACCTGGTGCTATTATGACAGATATGAACAAAAATTTAACAAATGAAGAGATTGAAGAAGTCAATGAACAAATACCATTAGGAAAATTTGGAAAACCAGAAGATATAGCAAAATGTGTTAATTGGCTAATAGAAGATGAATATACAACAGGGCAAGTGATATCTCCAAATGGGGGATGGGTAATATAAAAAAACAAAAAAGCTTATACATACAAGTATAAGCTTTTAATATTTCTATTCTGTTACTTTTCTCTTATAATTTCCAGAAATAATTTTTGGTAAATATGTAATGATCTTATAAACAGCCAAACGAATCTTTTTACTCCAAATATAAGATTTTCTTAATCTTCTTGATGGAAGTAAGCTAGATTCTGTATCTTCTACTGCTACTAAAGAAACGATATTTTTCTCAATAGGGAACACATAATTCTGTCCATCATTATTATCCCAATTGTTATTACCATCTCTAAAACAGAAATTAAATGTATCAAAAGAAGTTAAAGCAATTTCTGCTTGAAATCCTAATTCAGTTTTTTCCATTTCTATTTCGTTTAAATCATTCCATTCATTTCCGAAGCCATAATGAATAAACACTGTTTCAGAATTTTCACTAAACAATTTACCTGTATAAGAAATCTTAACAGTTGTATTTTCAATTAATTTATCTGTATTAAAAAATATATTTTTCGTTAGTTCCATTTAAAACTCTCTCCTTATTTTATCTTTAGCAAACACATTATATTATTAAATAACTAAATATTCAAGTATTTTTTACAATAAATTTCTTATTTTGATAAAATCTTACCAATTATATAAAAATCATCAGAATCTTTTACGGTAATATCTTTGTAATTCTCCTTATTATCAGCTTTTAAAGAAACTTTACCTTGTTTTGAAGCAAATTTTCTAATTAGAATATCACCATTTAAACTAAATAAACCATACTCTTTGCTATTTAATGGTGTATTAAATTCAACAAATACATAAGAACCTTTTTCAAAAGTTGGTTCCATTGAATCATCATTTACTTTTAATGCAATTGCTGAACTTGGAACATTAGATGGACAGTCAATAAATCCACTAACACTATCAACAGCCAATAATCTGTTATAAGAAATATGGCTTACAACATCATATTTTTCTTGTTCTTCATTAATATCCTTATCATAAGTATACATTAATTGTTGATAAGGTATATCTAAAGCTTTACAAATATTTTTTAAAGCTTTATGGCTTGGGTTTCTTTCTCCTTTTTCAATATGTGTTAAATGACCTATATTAATATCAGTTAATCTTGCAAGCTCAGTCTTTGTCATTCTTTTTTCTTTTCTTGCTTTTGCAATCATATCACCTATCATAAACTTATCCCTCTTTTTCTCTAATATTTTTCATTATTATATATAAAAATATGCAATTTGTCTAGCAGTAAACGAAAAAAATATCAATATTTGTAAAAAAATATCATAAAACAATTGACTTGTCAAATTAGCAGTGATAGAATATTGACAAAATGTAAATTGGAAAAAGGAGGAAAATGTATGTACAAAAATCAAATTCGAGAATATCGAAAACAAAAAGGAATGAATCTATATGAATTAGCAGATAAAGCAGGAATATCAACAGGATATTTGTGTCATTTAGAAAAAGGAACAAGATCAAATCCATCCATACAAGTAATGGAAAAAATAGCAAAAGTATTAGGAAAAAATATAGCAGAAATCTTCTTTAATACATAAAAAATAAATATCCTCCTATAAATATTGTAAATACCTCCTAATTATGATAATATAAAAACTGTAGGGGCGGAATCTATTTCTGCCCAGTGAAAAAATAGGAGGAAAGAGGAAAATGAGAAACAATAGAAACAGAAGAAGAAAAAAGCAAGCAACAAGAATAGAGCTACCATTTGATTTAAAAAAAATTCTTATAGTTAGTGCTGTTTTTATGATAATACTATGTTTCTCAACAATATTTGCTTTAACAACATCTTTAAGTAACAAGGTAATAGCAAGAGTAAGTGTAAACGGAATTAATGTATCAAATTTAACAATAGATGAAGCATATCAAAAACTAAATAATGAATTAAAAAAACAAAAAGAAAAGAATATTGTATTAAAACATGAAGAATATGAAACTACCATTAGCTTAGAACAACTTGAAGTAAAATATAAAACAGATGAAGCAGTGAATAAAGCATACAAATTAGGAAGAAGCAATAACATTTTAATTAGTAATTTTCAAATAATAGCCAATTTGCTATTTGGAAATAAAATAAAACAAGAAATAGAAATAAATGAAGAAGAATTAGATAAAGCAATTAGTGATATAGAAGTAAAGATTCCAAATGCGGTTGTACAAAGTAGTTATTATATAGAAAATGAACAATTAATTATAACAAGAGGAAAAGAGGGATTCCAACTAAAAAAAGACGAACTAAAAAACACATTAATCCAAGCAATCAAAGAACAAATCCAAGGAAAAGATGTAAAAGAAATACAACTACCAGTAGAGGATAAAAAACCAGAAGAAATTAATATAGAAAAAATATACCAAGAAATATATAAGGAAGCACAAAATGCACATTATGATGAAGAAAACAAAAAGTTATATAAAGAAGAAAATGGAATAGATTTTGCAATATCAAGAGAAGAAGCACAAAATATAGTAAAAGAAGAAAAAGAAGAATATAGTATCCCTTTAAAAATAGTAAAACCAGAAATTAAAGTAGCAGATTTAGCAGGTGAAAACTTTTTTCCAACACTACTTGCAAAATTTACAACAAGGTATGACGAAAGTGCTGAAAATAGAGCAAACAACATAAAGCTTTCATCTGAAAAAATAAATGGAACAATTCTAATGCCAAACGAAATATTTTCCTATAATAAAATTGTAGGAGAAAGAACTATAAAAGCAGGATATAAAGAAGCATCTGTATATATGGGAGGAAAAATAGTACCAGGAATAGGAGGAGGAATTTGCCAAGTGTCCTCTACATTATACAATGCAGCATTACTTGCAAATCTAGAAATTACAGAAAGAAGGAATCATTACTTCATAACTTCATATGTATCACAAAGTAGAGATGCAACAGTATCCTATGGAAGTATAGACTTTAAATTTAAAAATACAAGAAATTATCCAATAAAAGTAGAATGTATTTCTAGAAATGGAATTTGCCAAGTATTTATATATGGAATGGAAGAAGAAGTAGAATATGAAGTAGAGATACAAGATAAAGTAACAGAAGTCATTCCATATACAACCAAAACAATTAAAACAGATGAACTTGCAAAAGGGGAAAACTTAACTGTACAAAAAGGAGTAAATGGATACAAAAGTGAAGCATATAGAATATTAAAACAAAACGGACAGGTTATTTCTAAAACACTGTTATCAAAAGATTCATACAATCCATTACAAGAAGTAATAAAAGAAGGAACAAAATAATAAAATAAAACTTAAACTATTGACAAATGAAGCTATTCGGCGCTATAATAATAATGTTCTAAATGCGCCATTAGCTCAGTTGGTAGAGCAGGTGACTCTTAATCACAAGGTCGGAGGTTCGACCCCTCTATGGCGCACCAATCCTACATATATTGAAAACTAAAAGAGTGAAAAGTGAACAGATAAAAATAAAAGTAATTTTTGTCAAAATCACTTTTCACTCTTAAAAATTTAAAAAGGAGGAACAATATAGAATAAAGGGGTGAAGTTCGTGGTTAAAGTATATAATTCAAGTTTAGAAACGAACCAATTAAAAGTAGTAGAAAAAATAGAAAAAGGATGTTGGATTAACATGGTAAATCCGACGGACCAAGAAATAAAGGAAGTATGTAAAAAAACAAAAATTGCAGAAGACTTTATACGATATTCACTAGACTATGAAGAAAAAGCCAGAATCGACAATGAAGAAGACGATGGAACAATATTATTTATCGTAGACGTACCAATTATTGAAAGAGAAAAAGATACTGAAATATTTACTACAATGCCACTTGGTATGATTGTAGTAAGAGACGACTTCTTTATTACCGTATCATTAAAAAGAAATATTATAATAGACAATTTTGAAAGAAAAAGAATTAAAGCATTTTCAACCTACAAGAAAAGTAGATTTCTATTTCAAATAATGTTAACGAACGCAACACACTATTTAACTTACCTAAAACAAATTAATAAAGAAACAGAAATAGCAGAATCTATTTTAAAAAGTTCAATGAAAAATAGAGAACTATTAAAATTATTAAATTTAGAGAAGAGTTTAGTATACTTCACTACATCTTTAAAATCAAATGAACTTGTCATGGAAAAAACATTAAGAGGAAAAATATTAAAATTATATGAAGAAGACGAAGATATACTAGAAGATGCTATTGTAGAAAACAAACAGGCTATTGAAATGAGCCAAATATATAGTAACATTTTAAATGGAACAATGGATGCATACGCATCAATTATCTCGAACAACCTAAATGGAGTAATGAAATTTTTAACATCAATCACCATTATACTTGCAATTCCAACATTAATTGCGAGCTTATGGGGAATGAATGTACCAGTACCATTACAAAATCATCCATATGGATTTATTATATTATCACTTGTATGCATTGTAGTAACTATAGTTGCAATACTAATGTTAAAAAGAAGAGATTTATTAGATTAAAAAATGAACTTATATAAGTTCATTTTTTTGCTGTTATTTTTTAGAATAAAAATGAATAAAAATGAAAAATAAGTATATACTAACACAGAAAAAACATAAATTAATTATAAAGAAACGGAGTGAGAAAAATGAAAATAATTGATAGAATCGCGTTAGTATTAGTAATAATAGGAGCAATCAATTGGGGATTAATTGGATTATTTAATTTTAATTTAGTAGAAATGATATTTGGAAATATGACTGTGATTTCAAGAATAATATATGCATTAGTAGGAATTTCAGGAGTATGGGCAATAAAACTATTATTTGATGAGAATTAAGATGGGAATATCCCATCTTTTTTATTAATGGAAAAATATAAAATGCATTATAAAACATTGACAATGTAATATAAGTAGATATAGAATGTGCTTATAATGTAAATAATAACAAGAAACAAAGGAGGAAGAATAAAATGAAAAAAAATAATGATTCTGCTATAAGTTTAATAGCATTAGTGATAACTATAATAGTATTATTAATATTAGCTGGAATTACAATTAGTCTAACAGTAGGACAAGATGGAATATTAAAAAGAGCCCAAGAAGCAGGAAAAAACTACACAAATGCGGCAGATTATGAAAGAGAACAGTTAGCAGAATTCACAAACCAAACAGAAAATATAATTAATGGACTAAGTGGAAATAAAGAAGAACTTCAATATAAAATGGTAGATGGGGTACCGGTACCAAAAGGATTTACATATATAGAAGGAACAAAGGAAACAGGATTTGTAATAAAAGATATAACAACAAATGCAGATGGAACTTCAACAGCCACAAATGGAAATGAATTTGTATGGATACCAGTAAAAAACATGAATTATGAATATGCAAGAGTTAAGTGGACAGATAATGCATCTAATTCTGTCTCTTACAATTCTTGTTCAGAAGACTTACCAGAAGATGAAAAAAAGAGTATTCAAAAATATGGTGGATTTTATATAGGCAGGTATGAAACAGGAATCATAGGTTATGATGAAACAGTAAAAAAAGATAATAGTAAAAGTGAAGAAGAATGGACAGGTTATACCAATGGAACATGTGTAATACAAAAGAATAAACAAGTATGGAATTATATTACATGGAAAAAAGCTAAGATAGAAGCAGAAAAACTATATGATAATATAGTAAAAAGTAAACTATGTAGTAGTTACGCATGGGATACAACACTACAATTTATAAAAACTCAATTTGAAACTTATCCAACTAATAGTACAGGAGGATGCTACGGAACTTCTAATCCAAGTGTTACTGGATTTGAGGAAAATCCACCATGCAATTTATATGACATGGGAGGAAACGTAAATGAATGGACAACAGAACAAAATGGTAGCAAATATGTATATAGAGGAGGAGGACATTATGATTCAAATCCTGCATTAAAGCCCGCATCAAGTAGATGGGGAGGAAGCATAACAGATGTATACAGCAGTTTAGGGTTTAGAGTAGCACTATACATAAAAGAATAAGATAAAAGGTTATTTTCTTCTTACATGGATTGCTAAAAAAGGAAAAAGCATGTATAATAGATAGATATGAAATGAAGGAGGAGAAAAAATGTTAGTAGCAAATGGGGTTACCATTCGTTTTGGAAAAAGGGTTCTATTTGAAGATGTTAATATTCGTTTTGGAAAAGGAAATTGTTACGGAATTATAGGAGCAAATGGTGCTGGAAAATCTACTTTTCTAAAAGTTTTATCTGGAGAAATAGAACCAAGCAAAGGTGAAGTAACAAAAGAAACAGGAGAGAGAATTTCTGTATTAAAACAAGACCACTTTGCCTATGAAGAAGAAAGAGTAATTGATACCGTTATTATGGGAAATATCGAATTATATAAAATTATGAAAGAAAAAGATGCCATTTATGCAAAACCAGATTTCAACGAAGAAGATGGAATGAAAGCAGCAAAATTGGAAGAACGTTTTGCAGAATTAGATGGATGGAATGCAGAATCAGATGCAGCAGTATTACTAAATGATTTAGGAATTGATTCCGAAAAACATTATAAATACATGAAAGAACTAGAAGCAAGAGAAAAAGTAAAAGTATTACTTGCACAAAGTTTATTTGGAAATCCAGATATTTTATTATTGGACGAGCCAACAAACGACTTAGACCTAAAAAGTATAGAATGGTTACAAGAATTTCTAATAAATTTTGAAAATACTGTTATTGTAGTATCTCACGACCGTTATTTTTTAAACAAAGTATGTACCCATACAGCAGATGTCGACTTTGGAAAAATAACTATATATCCAGGAAACTATGATTTCTGGTATGAATCCAGCCAACTTGCTTTAAAACAAGCAAAAGAAGCCAATAAGAAAAAAGAAGAAAAAATAAAAGAACTACAAGACTTTATAGCAAGATTTAGTGCCAATGCATCAAAATCAAAACAAGCAACCTCAAGAAAAAAATCATTAGAAAAAATCGAACTAGAAGAAATAAAACCATCGAACCGTAGATATCCGTATGTTGATTTCAAACCAGACCGTGAACCAGGAAAAGAAATTTTGCAAGTAAAAAACATATCAAAAACGATAGATGGAGAAAAAATATTAGACAACATTTCCTTTACCGTAAAACCAGGAGATAAAATCGCATTTTTAGCAGACAATGAAAATGCCAAAACCGTATTATTCCAAATCATTGCAGGAGAATTAGAGCCAGATGTAGGAGAAATAAACTGGGGAACCACGATTACAAGCAATTATTTTCCAAAAGATAATAACTATTTATTCACTGGAGATATGAATCTAGTAGAATGGCTAAGAGGATATTCAAAAGATCCAGACGAAACCTTCGTAAGAGGATTCTTAGGAAGAATGCTATTTTCAGGAGAAGAGGCACTAAAGAAAGTAACAGTATTATCTGGAGGAGAAAAAGTAAGATGTGTATTATCTAAAATGATGCTTTCTGGTGCTAACTTCTTAATCTTTGACGAACCAACAAACCACTTAGATATGGAAAGCATTACATCAGTAAACGAAGGAATGAAAAATTTTAAAGGAAACATTCTATTTACATCACATGATCATCAATTAACGCAAACAGTTGCTAACCGCATTATCGATATCAAACAAGATGGAAATGTAATTGATAGAGAAGTAACTTATAATGAATACCTAGGAATTGAATAAAAATAGTAACTTAGTGTACAAAAAATAAACACATGATAAAATGATATATAAAAAGGGGGGTGAATATATGAAAAAAACTTTATCTTTACTTATATTATTAGTAGTATTATTATTCCTATTAGCTGGATGTACATCTAGTATGAGTTATACTTATAAAGTAACAACAGGGGATACAATTAAAGTAAAATTAAATACCTCAGATGGATATAGTATAACCTCAGAACTACCATTTAAAGTAATAAAAGATAATACAACACTTACTCAAGGAACATTTATTACATTAGAAGGTTATGAACAATATATAACAGCTGTTAATAAAGATAGCAATAGTAAAATCATCGATAGAGGTACTAAAAATGGAGTAGATTACATATTTTATTCATATAATAATTCAGAATTTAATTATATAGTAAAAATTGTTGACTCAAAAACAGGAATTCTTTTAGGAAATAGTGTATCAGAACAATCCGCTAAAGAATGTTTCGAACGTTTAACTTTTTCTAAGGAATAATATTGATTAAAAAAATGGAGGACTAAATATTATTTAGTTCTCTATTTTGTTTTCTTTTGAGATAATAAAAATCTTCCATTTCTAACATTGCAATCAAAAAATTCATCTGATATAATAACTAAAGCAAGAAAAAAGAAAGGAAGAATACAATGGAAAAAATCATACAAACAATTGCAAACGAATTAAACATAAAAGAATCACAAGTAGAAAAAACAGTAGCTTTAATTGATGAAGGAAATACGATACCATTTATTGCACGTTATCGTAAAGAAGTAACAGGCGGTTTATCAGATGAAACATTAAGAGATTTAGGAGATAGACTTTCCTATTTAAGAAATTTAGAGGCAAGAAAAGAAGAAGTAAAAAAATCAATTGAATCACAAGGAAAATTAACAGATGAAATTATAAAAGATTTAGAAAATGCTATTACTCTTGCAGAAGTAGAAGATATTTATAGACCATACAAACAAAAGAAAAGGACAAGAGCAACCATTGCAAAAGAAAGAGGGCTAGAGCCATTAGCTACGATTATTATAGAGCAAAAAGAAACGAAAAATTTAGAAGAACTTGCAAGTCAATATATAAATGAAGAAAAAGAAGTTAACACTGTTGAAGAGGCAATTTCCGGAGCATTAGATATTATTGCAGAAAATATATCCGATGAACCAAACTACAGAAAACAAATTAAAAGAATCTGCTATCGAGAATCTGTATTAGAAACAAGAGCCACAAAACCGGAAGAAAAATCAAATTACGAAATGTACTACGAATTCAGTGAGAATGTAAATCGTATACCAAGTCATAGAATTCTAGCAATAAACAGAGGAGAAAAAGAAGAATATCTAAAAGTAAAGATAGAAAAGCCAGAAGATAAAATAATAGATATCATTGAAAAAAGAGTAATAAAAGGACAAACTCAATATACATCATATCTAAAAGAATGTATTTTAGACAGCTGGAAAAGATTAATCGAACCATCCATTGAACGCGAAATCCGTAGTGATTTAACCGAAAAAGCAGAAGAACAAGCTATTAAAGTATTCGGAAAAAATGCAAAACAATTATTATTAGGAGCTCCACTAAAAGGATTAACAGTTATGGGATTTGACCCAGCCTATCGAACAGGATGTAAAATTGCAGTCATTGATGAAACAGGAAAATTATTAGACACAACAACTGTCTATCCAACAGAGCCACAAAACGATGTAGAAGGTGCGTCAAAAACATTATTATTACTTATAAAAAAGCATAAAATAGATATGATTGCTATTGGAAATGGAACGGCATCAAGAGAATCTGAAATATTTGTATCAGATTTAATCAAAAAAGCAGATCATACGGTACATTATGCAATCGTATCTGAAGCAGGAGCAAGTGTATATTCAGCATCAAAGCTTGCAACCGAAGAATATCCGGATATCAATGTATCATTAAGAGGAGCAATCTCAATTGCAAGAAGACTACAAGACCCACTTGCAGAACTTGTAAAAATAGACCCAAAAGCTATAGGAGTAGGACAATATCAGCACGATGTTAACCAAAAACGCTTAGAAGAAAGTCTAACAGGAGTTGTAGAAGACGCTGTAAATAAAGTAGGTGTTGATGTAAACACAGCAACACCATCCTTACTTTCTTATGTATCGGGATTAAATGCTACAATCAGTAAAAATATTGTAAAATACCGTGATGAAAACGGAAAACTGACATCCAGAAAAGATCTATTAAATGTGCCAAAACTAGGGAAAGTGGCATTTACCCAATGTGCAGGATTCCTTCGCATTTATGATGGAAAAAATCCATTAGAAGTAACAGCAGTTCACCCAGAAAGTTATGAAAAAGCAGAAATGTTACTAAAACAAATTGGTTACAAAAAAGAAGATATACTAAATAAAGAAAAACTAAGTGAAATCAAAGTACAATTAAATAGCTTGAATATACCAAAAACAGCTAAAGAATTAGATATAGGAGAAATGACACTTACTGATATTATTGCAGAGTTAACTAAACCAGGAAGAGATCCGCGAGAAGACATGCCAAAACCAATATTAAGAAATGATGTCTTAAAATTAGAAGATTTAGAAGAGGGAATGGTATTAACAGGAACGGTACGAAATGTGATTGACTTTGGGGCATTTGTAGATATTGGAGTAAAACACGATGGATTAGTGCACATATCTGAAATGAGTGAATCCTTTGTAAAAAATCCATCTGATATTGTATCAGTAGGAGATATTGTAAAAGTAAAAGTAATTGGAATCGATAAAGAAAGACAAAAGGTAAAACTAAGTATGAAAATATAAAAAATATCCATAGGGGACGAGCATTGCTTGTCCCTTTTGCAGTTAATGTATTTCTCTTTTTACTATATATTAAATATTTCAAGGTATTACAGAAATGTCAAGAAAATGTAAAAAAAGACAAAAAATGACCTTCCGTAAAGGAAAAATGAATAGATACACAAAACAGATAAAAATAGCCATTTACTAATATAATATAAGCAAATATAATATATATAAATAAAAAATATATAAGGAGAAATACACATGAAGAAAAAACTGATTAGTAGTATATTAGTAATTAGCATTTTAAGTTCATACATACCAATTATTCCAATAACAACAGTTTCTGAAGCTGCTGTTACTACTGTATGGGAATACAACTATACAGGAGGAACACAAAGTTTTACAGTGCCATACAAAGGAATCTACCAAATAGAAGTTTTTGGAGGTCAACGGAGGAAACAATGGAAGCTATACAGGAGGTAAAGGCGGAAAAGTAAAAGCTAATTTTCAATTTAACAAATCAGAACAATTACAAGTAAATGTAGGAGGAAAAGCATCCGGATTTAATGGCGGTGGTACAGGAAGTTATAGCAATGGTGGAGGAGCTACAGATATTAGAGTAAATGGAACAGAATTAACCAATAGAATAATTGTTGCTGGAGGAGGTGGAGGAGCCTCACCAAATGGAAACGGTGGATCAGGAGGAACCACTGAACCAGGTACAACTACATTAGGCCAAGGAGAAAGTTCATCAGCAGGAACCGGTGGTGGTGGTGGATATTACGGTGGTAAAAAAGGAGATCCAGTATACCATAAACATGTAAAAGGTAATGGAACTTTAAGTTCTGGAACAATATATAGTACCTCAAATCCAGGTGGATGTTATGTTGGTAGTGGACATAAACATAATGCAACAGGTGGTTGTGATAGTCATACAGAAGGAGAATATGAAGGGTGTAGTTGTTCTTCATGCGTGTGTCCACAGTACAGTGGAACAGGTAGTTCTACAATATGTGAAAATTGTGGACATGGTCATCATGTTGGTAGATGTGGAGCTGGTGAGAGCTCAGGTCATACAGTATATGATTGTGGCTCACCAACAAACACATGGAAAATAGGATGTGGAAAAACTGAAGGAGTATATATAGATAGTTATACAGCTTCAAATGGAGGATCTAACTACATTGCAACATTAGCATTAGACGAATATGAAACAACATCAGAAGCAGGAGTACAAGAAGGAAATGGATATGTAAAAATCACATTAATAGAATCATATCCAGAAGTAGAATTAAGTGGAAATACAACACAATACACAAATCAGGATGTATTAATAACAGCAGCAGCAAAAGATGAAGTAATAGGATTAACAGCAACACCATATTCATGGAATAGAGCAGCAAGAGTAACAGCAAATACATATACAGCAAAAACAAATGGAACATATGAAGTAAATGTTATCAATAACTATGATAATACAGAAACAGCAAGCATAGATATAGGAATCATCGATAAAATTAATCCGGTTGTAAATAGTATAACACAAAGCGTAAACAGTGATAAAAGACAATCAACATTAACAATCAGTGCAACAGATAGTAGTACCAGTGAATATGCAGCCTCAGGAATAGTAGGGTATGCAATAACAATGAATACTACAGCACCAACAACATTCCAAAGTAGTAACGTATTTACTGTAAATAAAAATGGAACATACTATGCATGGGCAAAAGATGCAGTAGGAAATGTATCAAACCTATCACAAACCAAAACAATATTAGTAAAAGACTTAGAAATTAATGTACAGGGAAGTATTGCATGGAATGATTTAAATAATCAATATGCATCAAGAAAAGCAAGTATAGTACATTTGTATAGAAAAGTAGGAACAAATGGAACAGAAACAGAAGTAGCAAATGTTGCAATTACAGCAGGAAAAACAAGCTATAGTTTTAAAACAAGAGAATGTGATGATAGCGGAAATAGATATATCTTTAGAATAGCACAAGATTATGTAGAAGGATATGAAACTTTGTACACAGGAAATAGTGTAACAAGTGACCAAACACAAAGTGTCAATATACCAATCACAAATAACCTAATACTACCAGAATATACAAGTAAAATAGAATACAATCTAAAAGATGCATTCAGAGGAGAATATTTAAAAAATACAAAACTAGAGATGGTAGCAACCATCCAAGCAAGTAGAGAAAATAGAGACAAAACAGGACTAAATCAAAGTAAAGTAACATACCTAATCGATGATGGATTTAACATAGACAAAAACAATATTAGTGTTATCTATACAGATGGAATAACCGGAAAAGAAACAATAATCGATGACTATATTCTACAAAAGAATAATCTAACAATAGACTATGGAGTAGGAACGAATCATGTAACAAAAGCAGGAGACAAACTAACCATCAAAATACAAGGTGTATTCAATCAAATAAAAGCGTATAACAATAGTATAACCTTAACCGGAAACCTAACAGATTACAAAGGAACGAACACAAGCATCAATTTAGGAGAAGTAACAAAGATAGAGAAAAACTTTGAAGTAAAATATCAAAAGCCACAAGCAAAAATACAAATCCAAAAAAGAGACAGTATTACAGAAGATAAATTAACTGATGCAACCTTCACCCTATATGAATGGAATGGTCAAGAATATATAGAAAAAGAAATATTAACAGATGACAATCAAGATGGAATCTATGAATCAAACTACTATGAATGGACTAGTACGACAGAAGGAAAATATAGAATAGCAGAAACAGGAGTACCATTAAACCATAAAGATTTAAAATTTAGTATGGAATATACCATCGATCAATTAAAAACAGAAAACTATACCATTACACCAGATTATGATAATGGAGCATATAGAATAGCATATGCAACCAGAAACCCAGATGACTTTGATAGAGAAAATGGAATAGTAGAAAATGAACCATTTAAAGTAAAAGTAAGTATAGATAATAGAGATGCTGAGACAAAAGAACAAATCCAATCCAATGCAACATATACCATCTATGAATGGGACAAAACGAACAATAAATATGTACAATACATCAGCAAAGTAGATGGAAACAAAGTAGAAATGGCAAGAAGAGATGATAAAATCTACGTATCAAGCGAGTGGCTATACTACACTCCAAATAATGAAGGAAAATATAAAATAATAGAAACAACATCAGCATATGGATATTATGGAGATTACGATGAAAATGGAAACAAAAGAGAATACGAATTCAACATATTAGATGTAATTAGAAATGGAATCTATGAAGGGCAAACAATAGAAAATGAATCAACACTACAACTAAGAAACAACACCCAAACAAATACAATTGAAAATAAAAGAGTAGAAACAAAAGTAAATATCGAAATAATTGATAAAGAAACAAGAACAAATCAAACTCAAGCAAGTGGAACATTAGAAGGAGCAAAATACGAAATATATGCAAGAGAACAAATAAACCATGCAGATGGAATAACAACCAATCATGCAGGAGAAGCAGGAATATTATACAAGAAAGATGAACTTGTAAAAGAAGTAATAACAAATGCAGAAGGAAAAATAGAAATAAGCGATTTGGAATGTGGAAAATACTATGTAAAACAAAAAACAGCACCAGTTGGATATGTAAAAGATGAAAATACATACGAAATCGACTTAACCTATCAAGGACAAGAAAAAGCATTAATTGAAGTAAATAAAACATATGAAAACACAGTCAAAAAACAATCATTCCAAATTCTAAAACAACAAAACATAGGAAATAGCGAAGTAGCAGCATTAGCAAACGCAGGATTTACAATCTATGAGATAAAAGAATTAAGCGTAGTAAAAACAGGAAAAATAACCAAAAATAGTGACGGAACATATACATTAAATGATGAACAAGCAAAATCAGACGATAGAATTACAAAAAAAGCAAATAGCAATGGAACATATAATATACAAGACCTAGTAGATTACTACTATAAACTAGTATACACAGAAGACAATATGAAACAATTACCACAAGGAGAAAAAGCATATTATCCATATAATCTAAAAGGAGAAAGCCTAGTAAAAAACTATGCTAGTAACGCAGAAGGACAAGACATAGAAGAAATGGTAACAGGAAGCAATGGATACGTAAAAAGTCCAGAATTAGCCTATGGAGAATACATTGTAATAGAAACCAGTGTACCACATAATAAAGAAGCAGTAAGTCCAATTGTTATCAAAATAACCAACGATTCAAGACAATCACAAAACTTGAGATATATAGTAGATCCAAACTTCGAAGCAAAAATAAAAATCTATACAAAAGATATAGAAACAGGAGAAACCATCTTAAAAGAAAATGCACAGTTTGTTATAAAAAACACACAAACAGGAGAATTAATGACATATAAAGGATGGAATTTACTTGAAGGAACAGTAGAATATGGAACAGAAGAAAAACCATATGAAACAACCAGAAAAGGATATATTGTAACTCCAATGAATTTAAAAGTAGGAAATTATGAGCTAATTCAAATACAAGCACCAGACGGATATGTACTAAATGGATATGAAGGATATAGCCAAAACGGAGAAGTAGTAAAAACACCACAAGGAAAAGTAAAGTTTGAAATAGCAACAAACCAAATGTATTTTGTAGATAATGAACTAGAAAGTAATATTATAGTAACCGTACAAGAAAATAAAGCACAAGTAGGAACATTAAAAGTAAATGTAACAGGAGAAAAACTAATAGGAGTAGATAAACACGAAGGACAAGAAGAACAACAAGCATATACTTTCCAATACGAAAAACAAAACTTAGAGGGAGTAAAAATAGGAATATATGCCAAAGAAGATATCTACACTGGGGATGAACAAAAAACAAAAATATATCAAAAAGACCAACTAGTAGAAAGCAAATTAACAGATGAAAAAGGAATCCTACACTATGATAACATACCAATCGGAAACTACTATGTAAAAGAAATAAGCACAATAAATGGATATGCCCTAAACCAAGAAACAAAAGATGTAGAGATTGCTTATGGAACCAATGAAGTAGACATCGAAGCCCAACAAACCCCAGTAACAAACCACGAAGTAGAAAAAGAAGATACAAGACAAAAAGTAAGTATTACCATAATAAACAAAGACAAACAAACAGAAGAACCAATAAATGGAACTGTAATTGGTTTATATGCAAAAGAGGATATTATAAACAAAGATGGAACCATAATAGTATCCAAAGACGAATTAATAGAAGAAAAAACAACAAACGAAGAAGGAAAAATACAAATAGCAGTAGACCTACCACTAGGAACTTACTATGCAAAAGAGATTAAAACCGCAACAGGATATGTAGAAAACCAAACAATAGTAGAAATAGATGCTACTTACCGAACCGATGCAAGAGAAGTCATTGTCATCGAAAAAGAAATGAGAAATGAAAAAACAAGTATCTATGTAAAACCAGTGGACGAAAGTGGAAATATTATCTCAAACTCAAGCTTACAAATTATAGACGAAAGTGGAAATATTGTAGAAGAATGGACAAGTACAGAAGAAATAAAACAAATCCAAAAACTAGAAGTAGGAAAAGTCTATACATTAAAACAAAAACAACCAATTGAAGGATATGTAACAATTGATGAAATAAGATTTAATATCCAACCAAACGGAGATTTAGAACAACAAGTAAGTGAAGAGCATAACACAATAAAACCAATACATAGAACAACAAAACTACAAATCCATTTAACAGATAAAGAAACAAAAGAAGAAATAGAAGGAATCAAATTCCAAATCATAAGAAAAGAAGAAACAGTAAAAGAAGACTACAAAGATGGAGAAATTATTCTACAAGAATTTGAAACAACAAAAGAAGGATATACAATAGAAAAACTACCAATCGGGCAATATATCTTAAGACAAGTAATAGAACAAGCTGAAAATTTACAAAATAAAGGATATACCAAATTAGAAGATATAAGCTTTGAAATAAAAGACACAAAAGAAATACAAGAAATAAAGGTAGAACAAGACTATACAAAGTTAGAAATAGAATTAATCGACAAAGATACCAAAGAAAAACTACAAGGAGTGAAGTTTGAAATCTATAATGCAACAGGCGAAAAAATACAAGAATTCACAACAGGAGAAGAAAACTATTTAACTGAAAGACTAGCAGTAGGAAAGTACATTTTACGAGAAATAACAGGACAAGTTGAAAGCCTATATAACAAAGGATATATAACCAATGAAGACCTAGAATTTACAATAGAGGATAAATGCGAAATTCAAAAGCTAATTGTAGAACAACAAGAAAGCAAGCTAGAAATTGAATTAATCGATGAAGAAAAGGTATCAGGAACAACAATTGAAATCATAGACAGCAAAACAGGAGAAGTAATAGGAGAGTTCACAACAGATGCAAAAGAAAACTATGTAATATATCAACTACCATTAGGAGAATATACTTTACACTATAAAGATGTAGATTATAGTAAAGGATATATCAAAGGAGAAGATATAGGAATCAAGCTAATAGACACAACGAAAACACAAAAAGCAGAACTAAAACAAGATTATACAAAACTAGAAATAAGCTTGCTAGATAAAACAACAAAGGAACCAATTATCGGAGGAAACTTAAGAATAAAAGACAAAACAGGAAAAGAAGTAACCCAAAGCTGGATAAGCAATGGAAAAGCACAACAAATCTTAAAACTACCAGTAGGAGAATATTATCTAGAAGAAACAGAAGCACCAACCTTAAAAGGATATGTACGAACCGAAAAAATAGAATTCAAAGTAGAAGAAACAGCCCAAATACAAACAGTAGAAATGCTACAAGATTACACACAAGTGGGGATACAACTAATAGACGAAGTAACAAAAGAAGAAATTAGCGAAGCAGAATTAGTAATAAAAGACGAAAAAGGAAAAGAAGTAACAACACTAGATATAAGAGCTAACAATAAAGAAGAACAAACAGTACAAAACACATTAGAAAAACTAGCAGTAGGAACATATCTAGTAGAAAGCAAAAAAATGCCATATGGATATAAGGGAATCAGTAGTAAAATAACAGTAAAAAACAAACAAGGATTACAAACAAATGTAATCGAAGTAGCAAGAGAAGAATTCGACTTAAAAGTAGAAGGATGGGTACAAGAAATTAAACGAAATAACAAAACAGAATATACAAACACAAAACAAGACAACAACATCAAGAAAATAGACATCAAAGATAAAAAAATAAAGACAGAACAAATCCAAATAACATACAAAATAAAAGTAAGTAATCCAGGAAAAATAACAGGACAAATAGGAAAAATAGAAGTAAGTATACCAAATGGAATGAAATACGAGCAAAGTGATAATAAAGGATACTGGAAAGAAGAAAACTCTAAAATAGTTACAACAGGACTAGCAGGAAGAGATTTAAAAACAGGAGACTATGCAGAAATAGAGATAGTGTTAAGATGGAAAAATGGATTAGAAAACTTTGGAACAAAACAAGTAGAAGTAAATATACTAGAAACAAAGAGTGACAACGGATTCAAAGAAACAAATGAAGAAAACAACAAAGCAAACTTAGGAGAAATCATAATAGGAGTATCAACTGGAGAAATGAATCTAGTATATGCATGTTGGATATTACTAGGAATACTAATTATAATAGAGATTATCATTACTAGAAAAACCAAAATAAAGAAATTTGGATTAAAAGATAAAACTTTAAAATACAAAAAATAACATAAAAAATGCGTCAATTAATATTTGACGCATTTTTTATGTTTTATATTATTCTTCTACAACTGGATTAGTATCTTCTGTTTTAGTAGCTGATTTTCCAGCTAATGCTTCATAGAAGCAAACGAAAGTAACCATGATATATGGAACTAACCATAACATTCCAATATATAGAGTAAATACAGATAAAATAGCCCATCCGATAAAAGTTAAACCTAACCAGAAGAAGCTCCATCTGTTACCTTTCATTAAAGATTCACTTTCTTCAACGATTTCTTTTCCGGTTTTATCTGGATTATCATATAAGATATAGTAAGATAAAGAATATAAATATCCTTTTACAGTAGCATAAATTATTGATGCAATATATCCAATTAATCCAACGATTGCTAATCCTCCGAATCCTGCTGCAGCACTTGCATAGGAATGAGAACCATAAGATGTTGCAAAAAGACTAGCCATTGATCCTCCCATACTAAATGCAAAAACTAAAAGAAATACAACAACAAGTACAATTGGAATAATCATTTTTAAAAGCATATTACCAAATACTCCCCAAACTTTACCAAAGTTTGAAAAACCTGTACTTAAGAAATCAGTATATCCTACTTCTTCTCCTCTTTTTAATTTCATGAAAGAAACTAAAAATC
The DNA here is from genome assembly GCA_017626365.1 of Clostridia bacterium. Taxonomy (GTDB): domain Bacteria; phylum Bacillota; class Clostridia; order TANB77; family CAG-508; genus RGIG8482. The sequence continues at coordinate 61,189 of JAGAIV010000039.1, read as the reverse complement.
CAAAAGAAATTGGCAAAGTGATAACAAAGTTAACGATAGGACCAACAGCTGGAATGAAGCCAAGTACAAAGCTAATTACAAAACTAATTAAACCAAAACATAAAGTAAGTAATGCAGCTTTTCCCCATTTTCCTTTTAAAGATTCACGAGCGTTTGCTCTTAATTCTGATGATACCATAAGACATCCTCCTTTTAATATTTATTTCGACTTAATATTACATTAATTTAGGTCATATGTCAATATAAATAAGCTAAAAAAATAGATAGAGAGATATCTCTCTATCTATATATATGAAACAATTTATTATTTATACTTCTCTTGAATTTCTTTAATTTCATCATAGTGATGATTTAAAATATCTAAGAAAACGTCTGCAAGTTTAGGATCAAACTGTGTTCCCTTACATCTTTCAATTTCTGCTTTTACGGTATCAAGAGGTAATGCATCACGATAAGTTCTTTTTGAAGTCATAGCATCAAAAGTATCGGCAATAGCAGCAATACGGGCAAAATAAGGAATATCTTCACCTTTTAATTTTCCGGGATATCCATTACCATCATATTTTTCATGATGATGCTTTACAATTGGAATAATATCTTGAAAAATAGTTGCTGTTGATAAAATATGTGCACCAATAGTTGGATGATTCTTAATTTCAGAATATTCATCATCAGTTAATTTTCCGTCTTTTAATAAAATACTATCAGGAACACCAATTTTACCAATATCGTGGAATAAACCACCTATCTGAAGAACTTTTAAATCATCATCATTTAAACCTAATTGTTTACCAATTAAAACACTATATTCAGAAACACGGTCTGAATGACCACGAGTATAAGCGTCTTTTGCCTCTACAGTATAACGTAGAGTTTGGATACTTTCCATATAAGCACGTTCTAATTTTTCATATGTATCTTTTAATTCAATATTCATTTCTTTAATCATATTCATTTGAGAAATCGCTTTAATACCAGATTCAATTAGCAATAGCAATTGATCAAACTTATCACTTTTTTCACAATAACCTTGAATATCAAGTCTACGAATTGTCTCTAATGGTGGAGCCAAATCTTTGTGACCTGTTAGTAATAGAATATATAATTCTTTATTAAATTTTCTAATTTCCTCAACAACTTGATCACCATGAATAGGAGTCATAATAAAGTCTAAAAGCATTAAATCGAAATGTTCATTTTTTACCTTTTCAATTGCTTCAAGAGGATCAGTTACACCTGTAAATTCATAACCAGAACGCTTTAAGAAAATAGAAAGAGAATCAATAATACCTTCTTCATCATCGACCACAATAATCTTATATCCATTAGAAGAATTGTTTATATTACCTTTTCTCATAAGTCTCACCTCTTATTCTTTTATTAAACCTATTATATTCATAAAAAACGATAAAAGCAAGACAAAAAGAGAAAAAATATCATAAATAGACAAAAAAATAAAAAAATCCCTAGTTATATTTAACTAGGGACTAAAATATTATAAAGGAAGAATAATTTTAAATGTTGTACCAATTCCAACTTCAGATTCAAATGTCATATTACCATTAAAATGTCCACGAATCGTAGAGTAAGACATAAATAAACCAAGACCAGTACCATTTTTTCCTTTTGTTGTAATCATTTCTTTAAACAATTTATCCTTTACCTCTTTTGACATACCACATCCATGGTCTGAAACAGAAATAACAATTGAATTATTTTGTTTTTCAGCAATCAAATCAATCGACTCATTTGTTTTGCCGTTATAAGATTGAATGGCATTTGAAATTAAGTTATTTACTACTTGCACTAAGCTATTAACATTTCCATTTAAAGCAAGAGATGGTTCTACATTCATTGTAACATTCATATCAATCAAAGCATTCTTCAACTCATGTTTCATTAGTATATTAATACGTTTAAACAACTCTTCAATAGTAAAACTATCAGATTCATCTTCTGATAACGTAACTGCTTGACCTTTAACAGCAGTAATAATATCAGACATATAAGAAGTATGAGTTTTTATCTTCTCGATCCAAACATCCATATCCCTTGCAATATCATGATGGTCTTGAAGCGTTACATCTGGGTCTTCAATAGAAGAATCATATTCTTTTACTAAATCTTTTAATCCTTCGGCAGCACCAGAAATAGACATGATAGGAGTCTTTAAGTTATGAGCAATACCACCAATCATTTGACCTAAAGATGCAAGACGTTCTTTTTCAATTAATAAGTCTTGATTAGATTTAATGGTATTCATATCTTCAATATGTTGGGTAATATCTTTAAATAAGATTAAAATACCCAAGAAATTCCCGTCATTTGTAATGTTATTAATTTCAATATTGAAATATTTATTTAATTTCTCAAAATGTCTTTCAAAAGTAAACGTTTCGGAAGAGTTTTGAGCTTTCTCCAAAGCTAATACTAATTCATTAGAATTTGATGGAGCGATATTTAATAATTCGATAATGTTTCGATTGCGTACATTACTTGCACTAAAATGAAAGGTTTTTAAAAAAGTTTCATTAAAATCTGCAATTGTATTGTTTTCATTGATTACGATATAACTATCGGACATTCGATCTACTATTTTCTGTAAAGTAATAGGAGCGACTTTTAAAAAATTAAATTTAAAAATAGCGAGACATATAAAGAATAAGCTTATACTAAAACAGATTGGTGTTAGATAAATAGTAGTACTAATTACTTTTGTTGTGGATAATATATTTTGTACAATTGGAATAGAAGAACCTATTATCATTAATATACCTTGTGTAGAAAATAATCCAGAACTTGATATAGATTGTTTTAAGAAAAGGAATATTCCAATTGCAAATAAAACTAAAGTATATATATCAAATACAATAAACATAGGACCATATACATTTTTAGACAAATCAATTGAATAATCTATATAGAATAAGTGATGATAATCATTTGTCCATAAGCAGAGTAAAGATATAATAGGGATTACTAATAGCCATAAATATTTTTTACTTAATTTTATTTTTGTTTTATTAAAAATTAATCCAGTAAAAAAGAAAGATATAGGTAATAAACAATTACCAATATAAACAAAATAATCAAAATAAATAGGATTAATATTTAATGGATTAGATAATAAATTTTGTAATAATAAACCAGTACAACAAATTATCATAGCAATATTAAGGAAAGAAAAAGCAGTTTTTAATTGGCTTTTATTAATTTTTTTATGAACTATAATTCCAGAAATAATACAAATTAAATCTGAAATAAATAAAATAATAAATGTTAATGTGTCAGATAACAACATTAAATAAACACCTCCTATTCTAAATATCCAATTTTTTTAAAGTAATCAATATACTTTGTAATATAATCAGAATCAATAATTGGCCACTCAAAACCCAATGTTTTTAAATACTTGGTAGAAAAAGTAGCATCTGGTAAAACATTAGAAATTAAGTTTAAGTTTTTATTACTATCCAAATCAGGAATAATACCAGAAATGGAATTTTTTAATTTATCATCTTGTAAAAATTCATCAATTTTTTGTGCAAAATTTTTGTTAGAAACACTTTCCAAATGATATCCTAAACAGTTAAATATATGAATAAGATCAGGAAAACTAATTAAATTGGTATTAAATAAATGTAATACATTAAATTTTGGATTATTAAAAATAGTCCTAACAATAGCATCTGCACAACTATCAACAGGAGTAAATTCTAAAGAATGTTTTAAAAACACTTCAGGAATTACGCCTAAGTTAAATATAGCTTTAATACGATTAATATAAGCATTATCAAATGTATTTATCTGGAATTTGGCATCAGAAAATCGATTTGATATATTTCCAATTCTTAAAACACAAGCATCAAGTCCATTAAGAATCTCTTGAAAAATCAATTTTTCTGCTTCAAATTTAGTAAAAATATAAGCGTTATTTAAATTTTGTCCTACATAGAAATTGGTCTCTTTAAATATTTTTCTTTCGGAGTTATTTGGCTCATTTTCAGAATCAGTGATTCCAGAAACACTGATTGTAGAAATATGATATAATTTTTTATTAAATTGTTTACAAAAATCAATAATATGTTTTGTTCCAACAACATTAATGCTGTCGAACAACTTGAAATCTCCATAATGTTTAACAAAAGCAGCACTATTAATAACAACATTAACAGAACTTGCAAGTGATTCATATTCAGAATCAAGCAACCCAAAATGCTCAAAAGTAATATCACCATGCACAATTTTAATTCGATTGCCTAAATCAGAATTATATTTTTCTCCAAAATAAAAGTTAAGAGTTTTTCTCAATCTTTCTTCTTTATCCAAATTTCCCTTATCTCTAACTAAACAATAAGCAATTCCAGAACTATTAGAAAGAAAAGCATCAAGAATATGAGCTCCTAGAAATCCAGTTGCTCCAAGTAATAAAATATTACCGCCAAAATGATTTACAATTTTACTGTATTCCAAGTTAGAAAAGGTATTAATACTTATTAATTGATTAATAGCAGTATAATCATAACTTGCGTAATCCTCATAAAAAGGATTTGAAGATACCTTCTTTTCTGATAATAGTTTTATAGTAGGATAATGGAAAATATCACTATAATTTATATTAATATGATATTTTAATGCTTCCATCTGAAACTTTATAGCAGTAAGAGAGTCGCCACCTAAATGAAAGAAATTATCGGTAATACTTATCTTATCCTTATTAAATAGATTACTCCAAATGGAGCAAAGTATTTTTTCTGTTTCATTAGATGGAGCTATATATTCAGCAGTTTGTTCATTAATATTAATAGGTAATGGTAAACTTTTTGTATCAACTTTACCATTAGCGGTAAGAGGGAAGTTATCTAAATGCATATAATAGCTAGGTATCATATAGAAAGGTAGTTTAGATTTTAAATATAAATCTAAATTACTATTTTCTATTTTACCATTAGAGGTAAAATAAGTGACAATGTATTTTTGAGAATTTATTTCTTTTATCGTTGTTAGTGATTTTGAAATATATGGATTTTGCTCAATTATATTGTTAATTTCAGACAATTCAATTCTATATCCATGCAATTTGATTTGAGTATCTTTTCTTCCTATAAAAGAAATAGTACCATCTGAATTCCACTTTGCTAAATCTCCCGTCTTATACATATATTTTGAGTCATTATCAAAAGAATTGCTAATAAAGTGAGAAATATTTTCCTCTGTATTATTAATATATCCTTTTCCGACACCTGAACCAGAAATATATAATTCTCCTAAAATGCCGATAGGTTGAAGTGTATTAAATTTGCTTAAAATATATATATTATTATTTGCTAAAGGTTTTCCAATAGAAACATAATTATCATCACTAAAGTCTTTTTGATAAACTAAAGTAGTAGCACATATGGTAGTTTCCGTAGGACCATATCCATTAACAATACGCATTTCAGGGTTTAATTGATAAAACTTGTTAAGAGTACTTTTTTTAATGCCCTCTACTCCAACCAATAATTTATTAATTTTTACGTTAGGAGAATCTTTTAACATAGCATAAACATCGTTTAATATATTTGGAGGAATATATAGCATTGTAATATTATTATTAAGAATATAATTTGTATAATTAACAATATCAGTAATATATTCTTCATTATATAAAACTAATTTAGCACCATTTAATATTGATAAAAACAATTCAAATATACTTACATCAAAAGAAATATTCGTAGAAGCAAGTAAATTATCTGTATTATCAATTTTAATATAAGATTTATTAAACGCATATATAAAATTTACTAAGTTATTATGAGTAATTTGAACTCCTTTAGGCTTTCCAGTTGAACCAGAAGTATAAATAATATATGCCAAATCATCTGGTTTGACAGTATCAATACATATAAAATCACTATTTTTACAAGTTAAAGAAGAGAAATTATTTAAAATAATTTTATTAATGTTAAAATCAAAAAGTTCACTCATAATAGAATTTGTTATGATTAATGAGCAATTACTATTCTTAATCATATAAGTCAAGCGATCAATAGGATATTTAGTATACATTGGCATATAAATAGCACCTATTTTTAAAATTGCCCATATACTTACAATCAATTCAATAGATCTATTTAAACATACACCAACAACATCTTGAGCCTTAATACCATTTTCAAGTAAAGTATGAGCAAGCTGATTTGAAAGTTCATCTAATTCATGATAAGTAATTTTAGAGTTATTGTGAATAACAGCAATATCATTATAATTATGTTTTACAATTTCATAAAACATAGAATTAAGAGTAGTATTATGAGGAATATCAATAGTATTATTATTAAATGTATATAACAATTCATATTTTTCTTTACTTGTTACAATTTCAATATCATTTACCAAAATTTCCTCATTTGTTAATACTTGATGAATCATATGAAGGATACGCTCATGAATATGAGAAACCTCTTCTTCGGTATATTTATCAACACGATAATCATAAGCAATATTAACACTACCAGTATCATTAATATCATACATATGAATATCAAAATCATCTCCAGAATTACCATTAAAAGCCCATCTTGTTTCATAAGATAAACCATTTTCCGTATTTGCCTTAGTAACCTGATAAGACATAATAATATTATATAACCCAGGTAAATTTGGGTTTTGTTTTCTTAAATCCTCTAATAAATATTGATAAGAATATTTTTGATGACGAAGCATACCCAAAGAATCCTTTGCTACATTTGCAACAAAAGAATGAAAAGTTGGGTTATCCTTTAAATTCATTCGGCAAGGTACAATATTAATAAACATACCAGTTGTATTTTTTTCTTTAAAATTAGTTCGATTTAAAATAGGAGTTCCCATAACAAAATCATCCAAATTAGAAACTCTACCAACATAAATAGCATAAATTGCCATAAAGAAATTAAAGGCTGAGACATTTATTTTTTTGCAATAAGAATTAATTCTATCCATTTCTTCTTTGGAAATCGTATAAGTAATACGATTTGCTTTACAAGAAAAGCTATCTTGTGCTGTAGCAATACTTCCAGGAATAGAAGCTTGTTCTGGAATGGTTTCAAAAATAGAATTCCAGTATTCTTTATCTTTTGCAAATTTTTCGCTTGCTATATATTCTTGTTCCGATTCAATATAATCCGTATAAGAATAAAAAGTGCTAAAATCAGGCACTTCTTTTCTTGCTAAAGAAGAATAAGTACGTACAATTTCTCTTGCCGTTAAACCTAACGTCCAAGAGTCAGAAATTAAATGATGAATATTCAATAAAAATCCACCATTTCCATGTGGGAAACGAAACAATCGAAAAGTAAATAAGTTCGAATAAATATCAAAAACTTGTGCCATTAAATCATTTTCAATTTTAGAAACATCTTCTAGCGTTTCTACATCAATGGTAGGAACGCTAAAAGGTTCATAATCCGATACATATTGTTTAACCTCATTATCTTCTAGCAATAAACGAATACGAAAACTACTGTTATTCTTAACAACAAGATTAACAGCCTTTTCTAATAAATCAAAATCTATATTTTCATCAATAATAGCAGTTCCACAAACATTATTAACAGTAGAACCTTTAAAATACTGTTCTGTTAATAAAATCGACTTTTGAGGAGCTGTTAAATTATACATTTTTCTTTCCATAAATTTCACCCTTAAATTCTACATCCCATAAAGGACCAAAAGTCCTAATATTTCTATCAAATTATATAATTAAAACCATAAAAATAAAACGTTTTTGGCAAATGTTACCAAAACTAAATATGATTGTAATATGAATGTAATAAATATGCTATAAATACAGTCAAAAGTGGAAACAAAAGTCGAAAAATGTTTTGCTAAAATAAAACAACAAAAGATTAAAAATTTAAAAAATGGAAAAAATATAAAAAATAGTATAAGAAGGTGTTAGTTTGAAGAAGATAAAGCAAAAAAAATCTAATTTACAAAATAATCTAAGAACAGTTATAGTAACAATGAGTGTTTTGTTCTTTGTAACCATAACAGGATTCTATTTATTCAACTGGTACATAAATATCGATATTAGTACCCCACAAACCAATACTTATGAAACTCAAAGAACATCACGGCACAATAGAAGAAGCAAAAACAGAAAATAAAACAATAACGGACATGATAGAAGAAGTTTCAAGTTGTGTAGTCGGTATTTCAAAATTAAAAGAAAATGGAAATTCTATATTTCTAAAAGATGGAACAACAAAATTAGGATTAGGTACAGGAATGATAGTGTCAGAAGATGGATATATTCTAACAAATGAGCATGTATCTGGATCAAAATTTAGTAACTGTTATGTCACATTAGAAAATGGAAAAAGCTATACAGCAAAAGTTGTATGGTCGGATTCGGATTTAGATATATCCATTATAAAAATCAATGCAAAGGGATTACCATATATTGCATTGGGAGATTCTGAGCAAGTAAAAGTAGGAGAAACGGTATATGCAATAGGAAACCCGATCGGTTTTGAATTTCAAAGAACTGTTACAAGTGGAATTATTAGTGCCGTCAATAGAACTATTAAAATAGAAGAAGATAACAAAACCTCATATATGGAGGACCTAATTCAAACCGATGCAACCATCAACCCAGGGAATAGTGGAGGACCACTAATCAACGTAGAGGGGGAAGTTATTGGAATTAACTCTGTCAAAATTGTTACAGCTGAAGGAATCGGATTTGCAAGTCCAATTAATATGGTAAAACCAATTATCGAAAGTTATAAGAATACAGGAAATTTTGAAGAAGCAAGTTTAGGGTTGTATGCCTATGATAAAGAAGTAATTCCTTATTTAGATAGTAATATAAGTATCGATAATGGCATTTATGTAATTGATGTTGTAACAAATGGAGCAGCAGCCAATGCAGGAATAAAAGCGAACGATGTCATAACCAAAATTGATGGAAAACCATTAAATAAAATGACAGAACTTAGAAGTTATATCTATACCAAAAAAACAGGAGATGAAGTAGTATTACAAGTCTTAAGAAGAGGCATTATAACACCAGTCAAAATCGTATTAGGAAAAAAATAAGAGGCAAACATCAAATTTGCCTCTTATTTTTATAATCCATAAAAATGGCTATCAATACATAATTGTGCACGACCTGCTGTTTTAGCATCAGAATGCAAAGCATCTTCAATAAATTCTGGATGTTCTTTTACAAACTTCTCCATACTTCCATCTGGATCTTTAATAAATTCACGAACCAATTCAAATTGTGCTTCATCAATAATTCCTTTTTCAAAAGCAACTTTAAATAAATCTTCATCAATTTGAGCTATACTAAAAGAACGAATTCCTAAATCCTCTAATCTTTCTTTACCACCTTGCATTCTATCAACTAGTACAAGGCTCCAAACTAATTCTCCACCTAAATCTTGAATAGCAGGAATCCAAGCACGAATATAGCTAGAAGCTTGATTCATTAAATCTGCAATATGTAATACTTTTTTACCATTTAAAGAAGTAGCAGGCTTTGTATCTTCAAAATTAGAATCTGATGTAACAGCTCCTAAATCCTTAAAAATAGTAATATGAGGTTTTCCTAAAAGATGAGCAGCAATTACACTAAAATACCAATCTCTTCTTTCACCACCAGAAATATAATCAATTTCGTCTACATGAATATTTGCTTTAATAAACTCTATCATTTCTTCAACTACATCATGATAAATTGCATTTTCTTCATATTGTTTTAATACTTTTTCAAATAATTTCTTTGGTAAATTTAATTTATCGTCTTTATTTTCATCAATAAAATTCAAAAACTCTGCAGCATCTTGTTCACTACCATAAACAAAATGGGTATTAATGAAATATGGACCAATTTTTCCAGAAGTATACCAGAAAGGCTTATCACCATGGCATACTTTAACAGCATTTGTTTCAAATAAATGTGATTTTAAATTATTCATATATTTACGACCTCCTTAAAACTCTTTCAATATCATAAAATAAAATGCGAATAATGTCAATAAAAGAAAAAGGAAAACACAAAAAATCCACAAAAGTTATACACATATGTGGATAACTTTTGTGGATAATGTGTGAATAGAGATTATCGAATCAGCTGATACCAAGTTTGGAATAGGTGACCAGTCATACTCCACAAAGTAATATTGGAAACATCTTTTTCTGCAACAATATTAGAACGTCCAACTATCTCTTCATTTAAAGAATACGTAACTTCTCCCAACTTTTGTCCCCTTGTAACAGGAGCTTGCACAGATTCTTCTAAATTCACATTTTGCACGAGATTTTTTTCCTCTCCTTTTTTCACCAAAGCACCACAAGAATTTTCTAAAACAGCATCTACTTCCTTCAAAGTACCTTTGGTAACACTAACCGATTTTATGATATCGCCCTTCTTACCAAATTCTCCATAAGAATACGTATTAAAACCATAATCTAATAACTTCGTTGCTTCTGCAAAACGAATTTTAGTAGTAGGAGCCTTCATAACAACAGCAATCAAAGACAATCCATCACGAGTAGCACTAGCAGATAAATTATATAAAGCAACTGAAGTAGAACCAGTTTTTAAACCAGTAGCACCTTTATAATTGCGAATCAATTTATTGGTATTTACAAGCTCGGATTTTCCATCACGCAAACTATCCATCCAAATGGTCGTATAATTCGTAATACTAGGATGATTTACTAATAATTCACGAGACATTAAACTAATATCATAGGCAGAAGTCAAATGACCATCCTCATCAATTCCATGACAATTTTTAAAAGTAGTATCATTCATACCAAGAGCCTTTGCCTTTTCATTCATCTGCATCACAAAAGCTTCTTCAGAGCCAGCTAAATATTCTGCCATAGCAACGGTACAATCGTTAGCACTAACCACACAAATTGCCTTTAACATTTCATTTACAGTTAACGTTTCTCTGGTATCTAACCAAATTTGAGAACCACCCATTGAACTTGCATTTTCGCTACAAGGAATCTGTGTATCTAGGGTAATTCTACCACTATCCAAAGCTTCCATAATCAGCAAAATTGTCATAACTTTTGTAACACTAGCAGGCCTTAATTTTTCGTGCATATTATGTTCATACAACACTTTACCAGTATTTTGCTCGATCAAAACAGCACCGCCACACTCTAAATTAAGGGAAGTGGAATTCTCGGTTGTTGTTTCAATATTTGCGCTAACCGCCGAGGTATCATCATCTTGGGACCAAACGAATACAGAATCTGTCGCAAGTGAAAAAATAGGAAAAGCAAAACTTATAATAAATATCAGCAAAACAATTTTTGCCATTAAACTTCGATTTACATACATACAAAAACCTCCATAAAAAAGATTACTAAACAATATGCAAATCGAAAGAAAAATAGAATAAGAAATAAAAATAAACATTTGAAACAAATTATCAAAAAATATTGCAAAACCCTACGGAAAATGATAGAATGAGACCGTAAATAAATTAGAGGAGGTATAATATGACAATCTTACTTAAAAACGGAAATGTAGTAGATTATGCATCAAGATTAAATCAAAAAAAGGATATCTTAATCGAAGATAAAAAAATTGTAAAAATTGCAAATCAAATAAACGATAGTGCAGACAATACCATTGACTGTACTGGTTTAATGATTATTCCAGGAATGATTGACATGCATTGTCACTTAAGACAACCAGGATTTGAATATAAAGAAACAATAGAAACCGGCTCAAAAAGTGCTGTTAAGGGTGGTTTTACCACAATTTGTCCTATGCCAAACACAAAACCAACCCCAGATAGCGCTATTATTTTATCTGAAATTATCGAAGAAGCAAAACGAGTTAATCTATGTAATGTTCTTCCATATTCTAGTGTTACCAAAGGAGAAAAAGGAGAAGAACTTGTTGATTTTGAAGAAATGAAAAAAGCAGGAGCAATTGCTTTTTCAGATGATGGAATGCCAGTTGTAAATGCAAAAATTATGAGACAAGCTATGATGAATGCAGATGAACAAGGCACCTTTGTTGCTTCCCACTGTGAAGAAAAATCAGTAGCAGCAGGAGCAATCAATGCAGGAGCAGTAGCAGAAAAATTAGGAGTAGAAGGAGTTCTACCAGAAGCAGAAGAAATTATGGCAGCAAGAGAAATTGTAATATCAGAAACCAATAAAGTAAGAGGTCATATCTGTCATATCAGTACAAAAACATCAGTAGCTATGATTCGTGATGCCAAAAAACGTGGCGTAAAAATCACTTGTGAAACTTGTCCACATTACTATAGTTTCACAGTAGAAGAAGTACTAGAATCTGGAACGAATGCCAAGATGAACCCACCATTAAGAGAAGAAGAAGATAGACAAGCCATCATTAAAGGATTACAAGACGGAACTATCGATGCTATCATCACAGACCATGCACCACACAGTGAGGAAGAAAAACAAAAACCATTAAGCCAAGCACCAAATGGAATTATAGGATTTGAAACAGCACTTGCTGCAAGTATTACAAACTTAATCGAACCAAAGCATATTGGTTACTTAGACTTAGTTCGTCTAACCTCGTATACACCAGCAAAATTATTAAACTTAACAACAAAAGGTCAAATCAAAGAAGGATATGATGCAGACATCACCATTTTTGACCCAAATATGGAATACATCTATCAAAAAGAAAGCATCGTATCAAAATCCAAAAACACACCATTCATTGGTAAAAAATTAAAAGGAAAAGTAATGTACACCATCGTAGGTGGAAAAATTGTATACGAAAAATAAAATGCAATATTATATAATATAAATATTAGAATAGGAGATAAAAAACAATGAAAAACGCAATGGATGAATTAATCGATAAAATAAAAGAATTAGACAATCCAACTGTCATTGGATTAGACCCGAGATATGATATGATACCAAACTGTATCACAAGCAAATACGCAAAAACTATCGAAGGAGCATGTAAAGCAATTTTAGAATTCAACAAAGCTTTAATCGATGCAACCTTTGATATCATACCAGCTGTAAAACCACAAATCGCATTTTATGAAATGTTTGGAGTAGAAGGAATAAAAACTTTCCAAGAAACTTGTAAGTATGCAAAAGAAAAAGGAATGATAGTTATTGCTGATATTAAAAGAGGAGATATTGGTTCAACTGCAGCAGGATATTCTAATGCTTACATTGGAAAAACGCCATTACTAGATCAAGAAGAGGCAATCTTTGATGTAGACTTTGTCACCATCAATCCATACCTAGGAATTGATGGAGTAAAACCATTCATAGAAGATTGTAAAAAATATGGAAAAGGAATGTTCATTATAGACAAAACTTCAAATCCATCTTCAGGAGAACTACAAGACTTAAAACTAGAAAACGGAAAAACTATCTATGAAGAAGTAGCAACTCTAATCGAAACTTGGGGAGAAGAGTTGCGCGGAAAATACGGATACAGTAGCGTATCCTCTGTTGTAGGAGCAACCTATCCAGAACAATTAGAAAGCCTTAGAAAATTAGCACCACATACCTTTTTCTTAATTCCAGGATATGGAGCGCAAGGAGGAAAAGCCGAGGATATCGCTCTTGGATTTGACCAAAACGGAATCGGAGGAATCGTAAACGCCTCTAGAAGTCTAATGTGTGCATACAAAAAAGATATGTGGAAAGAACAATACAGCGAAGAAGAATTTGCTATGGCAACCAGAGCAGAAGCCATTCGCATGAGAGACGAATTAAACCAAGAAATCAAAAACAAATAATTGTAGGGGGAGATGCCCTCATTGACCCATTGATATAAAAACAAAAATATATTATACGAGGAGAATAAAAATGAAAGTAAATTGCAAAGCAGAGATTGTAAAAATCGAAAAATTAAAAGAAGACTTATACAAATTTAGTATTCAGGCAGAAGAAATTGTATCTTGTGCAAAACCAGGACAATTTATTGATGTACGTGTTGTAGATGGAATCGAACCATTATTAAGAAGACCAATCAGCATTTATAACCTAGATAAAGAAAATGGAATTCTAGAATTCATTTTCCAAGTAAAAGGAAAAGGAACTTCACTACTTGCACAACGTAAAGTAGGTGAAAAATTAGATATCATTGGCCCACTTGGATATGGAACATTTAGCATAAAAGACTATAAAAATGTAGCCATTATTGGTGGGGGAATTGGAATGTTCCCACTATATGAACTTGCAAAAGAATTAAAAGAAAAAACAACATCAAATGTACATATATATATGGGATTTAGAAACAAAGACTTAGTAACCTTAGAAGAAGAATTTAAAAACGTATCAGACGAATTAACTATTACAACAGACGATGGAAGCTATGGAATTTCTGGGTTTGCTATTAATGAACTAAAAAAAGACTGTGAAAAAGAAGTACCAGACAAAATCTTTGCATGTGGACCACTACCAATGCTAAAAGCAGTACAAGCTTTTGCAGCCCAAAATAATATTCCTTGTGAAATCTCACTAGAAGAAAAAATGGCATGTGGATTAGGAGTATGTTTAGGATGTGCTGTAAAAACAGCAAAAAGCCCAAGTGATGCACCAGAATATTGGCATGTATGCAAAGCAGGACCAGTATTTAATGCTACCGATGTAGAAATTTAAAGAGAAAGGAAGAAACAAAATATGAATACAAGCGTTAACCTAGCAGGAATTAAAATGAAGAACCCAGTAACCGTAGCATCAGGAACATTCGGTTATGGAAGAGAATTTGCTGAATTAATAGACTTAAACAAGATTCGGAGGAATCTGTACAAAAGGAACTTCACTAAAACCAAGAGCAGGAAATAAACCACCACGTGTATACGAAACACCAGCAGGAATGCTAAATGCCATCGGACTTCAAAACCCAGGAGTTACCCACTTTATGGAAAATGACTTACCATATTTAAAACAATTTGATACTGCCATTATCGTAAACGCCTGTGGAAGTACAATCGAAGACTATGTAGAACTTGCAAAAGTACTAAACACATTAGATATCGATGGAGTAGAACTAAACCTATCCTGTCCAAACGTAAAAGCAGGATGCTTAGCATTTGGAACCTCTTATGAAGGAGTAAAAGAAGTAACAAGCCAAGTAAGAAAAGTATTAGATAAACCATTAATCGTAAAACTAACACCAAACGTAACAGACATCACAGCACCAGCTCTAGGAGCACAAGATGCAGGAGCAGACGGAGTATCTTTAATTAATACCTTACTTGGTATGAGCATAGACATTCATAAAAGAAGACCACATCTTGCCAACAACACAGGAGGACTTTCAGGTCCATGTGTAAAACCAGTTGGAGTAAGAATGGTATATCAAGTAGCGCAGAAGGTAAATATCCCAATTCTAGGATTAGGTGGAATTGTAACAGGAGAAGATGCCATTGAATACATGCTTGCAGGAGCAACTGCAGTATCTGTAGGAACCGGAAATTTCATTACACCAGATACAGCTATCAAAGTAGTAGAAGGAATTGAGAACTATATGAAACAATATAATATTCAAGATGTAAACGAAATAGTAGGAGCTGTTCAAATGAACTAAAATAAAAAGCGATACCAATAGAACTGGTATCGCTTTTATTGCAAATGTTTTGGTTAATAGTTACTTAAAAATTTAAAAATTCACACTCAAAAATCTGTTTAGCAAAGTCAACTGTTACAAAGTAATGATGCTTTTTCCCGTCCAATGTATATTTATATTCAATGCAATCACGGCTCTCCACATAACGAATCCGGAGTTTTTTGACATTGTACTTAAGATAAATATCATTAAGAGTATTTGTTTTTAGAGTGACATCATAACAAAATTTAGTTGGCAAAGACTGCTTAAACAAAATGGTATTGATTTCATCCTTGATATCTGATAGTTCTATTATATAAGATATGACAGATATAAAAACTACTATACAGAGCAAGATGCTTATTAAGGAAAGCAGAAGATAAAACCAAGAAATATCCTCCGATATAAAGTGATAAGATAGAACGAAAAAAAGAATACTGCAAATAAAAGTAATTAATGTAACTATACTAAAAAAGATGAGCTTATGCACTAATTCCTTCCGTGTACCTCTTGCCTTTTCTAATTTTTTTTCTAACATAATAAACCTCCTATAATAATAAGTGGCAACATTTGCAATTTATGTTACTAAACATAACATTTATAAAAAGTATACCACGATTTTACACTAAATGCAAACAAACCATACTGCTAACTTACAAAATAGCACCTAATAATAAAATTCCAAAATTATTTTCATAAATCTTATCGAACTGAGAAATCGGAAGAGGGTTTTCGCCAAGGCCCGCCTCTATAGTATAGCCAGGCAAATTATAGTTTTGAATAAACCAATCTTTAAACCCAGCAAAACTAGAATTGTAAGGAGTATCACTTAAAACATATCCACTTACATTTGCAAATTGTTCACCAATATAATAAGAACCAACAGGCAAATAATTTTGAAATCTCCAATAAATTTCCTCTCCTTGTGTATGATAAGCAATGACTAAGCGAAAAGAGTGAGCAAGAGTATAGTCATATACAGCTAATGCTTCTGGTTCAGTTAGAGGACCAAAACCAACAAAATCACGGGGAGCAGGGGAGGTAAAACCTTGTGCGTATTTAATTTCTTTTGCGTTTTGCCATCCGTGCTGGAAACTGTAAATTTAAATCCACACCATTGATATTAGCTTTCCAGCCATCTACAAATGGAATATCAGGATAGGAAGAAGCTATTTCTCTTGCAGAAATATATGCAGAAGAGGTAGAAGGAAGAAATCCAGTTACTAAATCAACCCCATCTAGATTCACCATTGGGCAAAGGTGAATAGTAACTTCATCTAATAACTCTCGAATAGAATACCCAAACAAACGAGAATCGGAAACATATGCATTTGAAATATCTTCTATGAATTTCATTAAAACAGGAGAAGTAATCCACTCATTAGCGTGAAAAGCAGCATTATAAAAAACCTCTCTTTTGCCAGTTCCAACTGTAATTACACGAATTGGTTTTCCTAGTACACTGTAGCCAATCGTTTGAGATTTTAAGAAAGGATATGTCTTTAATAAATCCTGCAAATTACGGTAAAAAATAGAAGAACTGTAAGGAATATTTGTAGAAACAATACTCATAAAATCACCTAAATTATCTTATGAGTGAAACAAGAAAATATGATTAATAGGAAAAAGTACCATTTAACAAAAGTTAAATAGTACTTTTTCTTCTATGGTGGTGAGATTTATTACGACACAGATTCATTACGATTTGATAATATTTGGGAAACAATCGTAATAGGCTCTTCATCTATTATATTTTCACTTGTTTTATTTTTAAAGAAAGCAAAGCCTTTTCTTTCTTGTTTTCTTTTTACAGATTCGTAATCCACAACAAAGTTTGGATTTTTATGTGCATATGAATATTGTTGCTTTAATTCTGCTTTATCTAATAAATCATCAATAATACTCATTTGACCATCTAAAACGGCTTTGTTTTTTCTACCATTTTTTAAACTAGGCACATCATTAACAGATTGTGTAGATTTTTCTAAGTAATCTTGAATTTGAATTACTTTATGATTTAGTTTATCAATATCAAGACTACGAGTTGGTTGATATAAGCTATTTTTTACTTCATTCGATAAATTCTTAATCAATAATTCATTATGACTAGCACGTTGTTCCAAAGATTCAAATTTAGAATTCATACTCTCTAATTGATGATAAATCTTAACAACTTGATTTAATAATTCATTTGAATCTTCTTTATCCTTAGAAGTGCTCATTTGTTTATATAATTCATCGAATTTTTCGTTTTGTAGTTTAAGAATATTTTCATAATGTTTATTCATGGTTTCCATTTGTAAGTGTAATCTATCATTATAACTTGATTTTAAATTATCTAATTCTTCCATAATGATTTGAGAATTATCAGGAAGTTCTATATTATCAACCTTGTTGTTAATATTACTAATTTGTTCTTCATATTTTTTAGACATATCTTGAATTTGGTTATATTGTTCTATAGCAGTATCTTGATAATCGTTCTTTAAGTTTTGTAATTCTTCTAATATAGCTTGAGAGTTGTCGGTAAGCTCTAAATTATCAATTTTATGATTAATATTATCAATTTGTTCTTCATATTTTTTAGACATATCTTGAATTTGGTTATATTGTTCCATAGCAGTATCTTGATAATCGTTCTTTAAGTTTTGTAATTCTTCTAACACAGCTTGAGAGTTGTCGGTAAGCTCTAAATTATCAATTTTATGATTAATATTATCAATTTGTTCTTCATATTTTTTAGACATATCTTGAATTTGGTTATATTGTTCCATAGCAGTATCTTGATAATCGTTCTTGAAATTTTGTAATTCTTCTAATATAACTTGAGAATTATCAGGAAGTTCTATATTATCAATTTTACTATAAATATCATCAAACTGTTCTTCTTGTTTTTTAGATACATTTTCAAGTTCTAGAGCTTGTTTTAAAGAAATATCATGATAATAATTTTTGATATTCTCTAATTCTTCAAGAATATCTTTAGAAGAATCTGGTTTTGTAGCAAGTTTTAATGTATCTTGCATAACATCTTGATAAAGGTTTCTTAACTCATTAATTTGTTTTGTATTTTCATTAATTGATTCTGATAATGTAGTCAATTCAGTATTTGTATCAGTACATATATTTTCTTTTACATCAGATTTAGGTTCTTCATGTAAAATAACTTCTTCTAATTCTTTTATATAAAGAGGAGTATCCAAAACGGTGTCATGTTCAAATGAAGAATCAATAGATTTATTTTGAGATTCTCCATGGCTTCCGTAATAGTAACTGTTTTGATAAGATTTTTCATTTACATCCATCTTATTAATAACAGCACCGCCAATATTTCCTCCGACCATTTCAATAGACTTCTTAATCTTTAACAAAGTATCGAGTTTTGTAGTTTTATTAGCTGTAACAATTACAGTAGTATCCACAATTTTAGAAAGGATAATACTATCTGAAACTAACATACAAGGAGTACCATCACAAATTACAATATCATATTGTCTATTCAAAGCCTCTAATAATCTAATCATATTAGAAGAAGATAATAGTTCGGATGGATTTGGAGGCACAATACCAGATGTCATAACATGTAAGTTTGAAATGTTACTTTCTTTAATAAAATCATTTATATTTACTAAACTACCATTTGTTCCAATTTTAGCAAGACAAGTTGATAAACCTTGTTCATTTGATAAATTAAAAATTTTATGAACTCTACCTTTTCTCATATCAGTATCAACCAAAATAACTTTTTTACCAGAGCTTGCAAAAGCAACAGCTAAGTTAGAAGAAACAAAGCTTTTTCCTTCTCCCATAAATCCACTTGTTACTAAAATAGTATTTAATTTTTTATTTTGAATTGAAAACATAACATTAGTTCTAAAAGTTTTAAAACATTCAGAAATAGGGGATTTTGGCTGTTCATTAACAATCAATTCACTGTTTTGTTTTCCAGACTTATTTGTATAAATAGGAATCGTAGACAATACACTTAAACCTGAATACTCTTCAATATCTTTTTCGGATTTTATTGTATTATCAAATAAATAGAAAACAACTACCAAGCCAAAGGATAATACAAAACCAATCATAACAAAAATTGCAAGATCCTTTGTATGGTTAATATTATAAGGTGTATTTGAAACTTCAGCAAAGTCCATTGTATAAATGTTATTCATATGATATAAAGAACGAACTTCTTGGCTAAATACTTCTAACAAATGATTTGTGATAACAGGAGCAAGTTCTTTATCTTTATTTGAAACACTAATTTTAAAAACCTGAGTATTATTAACAGCTTGTACACTAACAAGACCTGCTAATCCACTAGGTGTCATATCTAAATTTAAATCTTCAATAACTTTTTCTAATACCTTATTACTTTTAGCAATTTTAGTATAAGTAGAAAGTAGATTCTTATTTAAAGTAATATCTGTTTGTGTAATAGAAGAATCATTTGCTACTTCTTGTTCTAAATTCTCATTTTGAACAAGTACAACAGTTGCAGAAGATTGATACATAGGTGTTACGTAATAGTAACTATAAAAATACCCAATTGCAAGACATAGCAATAGGATAAATGCAATATAAAATTTACTATTCCAAAAAATCTTCAAAAATCGATTCATATCAAAATTTTCCATTTTTTCCACCACCTTATTTATTTTAACACATTATGGTAACAAAGTCAAATTTTGAACCAATATGAAAATTAGATTACAAATAAAATAAAAAAGAGAGAATCAACAAAGATTCTCTCTTTGGTCGAGGCGACAGGATTCGAACCTGCGACCTCATGGTCCCGAACCATGCGCGCTAGCCAGCTGCGCTACGCCTCGATACTTTGTAAAGCCTATTCATAATATTTTATTAAATAATCCCAACAGCCTTATGCCATAAACCTTCTTTATGGCACTTTTCTCTAGAAGCTATATTGCCAGTGTATTCGCCTTTCTCATTTAAAACATCAAAAAATTCTTCCATAATTTAACTCCTCATATAAACCTAATATATAGTATCATAAATAGATTAAAAATAAAAGAAGTATAAGTTAAAACTATAAATTAAATATCACATAAATACTTAATACTAATAGTATAAAAAAATATTTTGTGCTATAATACTTATGTAATAGATAAAAGATGAAAATAATTTTATAAAGAAAGGATTATTTTAAATGGATAATTATATAAAAGTAGGAATTGGGGTAATGATTTTAGACGGTAATAAGATACTATTAGGACATAGAGCGAAAAATAAAAAAGATACTGGTGGAATATTTGAAGTAGACTGTTGGACATTACCAGGAGGAAAGCAAGAATATTATGAAACATTTTTTGAAGGAGCGATACGAGAAGTAAAAGAAGAAACGAATTTAGATATAGAAGAATTAGAATTATTTGGTGCAGCAGATGATATTGGACCAGATAGACATTATATAACAATGCATGTAATCGCTAAAAAACATAGTGGTGAATTAAAAATAATGGAACCAACAAAGGAAGATGAGTGGAAGTGGTTTGATTTAAATAATTTGCCAGATAAATTATATTCTCCAAGTAAAAAGTTCATCGAAAGTTACTTAAGAGCAAAATAATAAAAAATAGCATAATCAACTATTATCGTGATTATGCTATTTTTTATTATTTCATTGGTCGAGGTGACAGGGATCGAACCTGCGACCTCATGGTCCCAAACCACGCGCGCTACCAACTGCGCTACACCTCGAAATTAGTTTATCTAAAATAAACTGCCTATATAATATAGCACAAAAACAAAAGGTTTGCAAGATATTTTATAAATTTTATTTAAATTACTTGAAATTCATCAAAAAAGTAAGTATAATAGTAATGTTACAAAACGTGCCCGTAGTTTAGCTGGATAGAATGCGAGGCTACGAACTTCGAGATCGGGGGTTCGAATCCCTCCGGGCACACCAGGACTTGCTTTGCAAGAACTAAAGAGATAAAAATAAAGAGTGAAAAGTATGGCATATGCTTTAGAGTAATTATCTAAGGCGAATTCAGCACTTTTCACTCTTTATTTTTATCTCTTTAATAATTTAATCAATATTAATTAACTCAATATCCTTAATACTAGGGTCATAAAGTGATTTTCCGGTATAGCTAAAACGAGAGCCATGGCAAGGGCAATCCCACGTCTTATCTAAATTATTCCAAGAAAGTTCACAACCCAAATGAGAGCAAATTGGTTTTAAACAAAAATATTTTCCCTCTGTATCACGATAAATTCCAAGCTTTGTATTTTCCACTTCTACAATTTTTCCTTCATCTTTATTAATAGAACCTAAAGTATCTTTTGGAATTTTAAATTTATCTAAAACAAGAGAAGTGGTTGTTTGTTTTAACATATCTACAAATTCCGTTCCATTTTTTACAGGATTAAATCGTGTGGATTTAAAAGTTTCAGCATATGGATTTTCTTTTCCCATAATCATATCTGTTATGATATTTGCTGCAATATTAGAAGTTGTCATACCCCATTTTTTAAATCCGGTAGCAATATACATATGTGGCATCATTTGAGAAAATTCTCCAATGTATGGAATCTTATCTAAGGAAATACAATCCTCTGTATTCCAACGATATAAAACATTTGCATCTGGAAACAACTCTTTTGCTCGATTTTCCAAATTTAAATAGCAATCAGATAAATCCTCTTTTACACCAGTCTTATGTTCAGAGCCACCCATTAAAACCAACCTTTTATCCTCCTTATAAGGAACAGTTCGTAAAGAGCAAATAGGGGATTTCGTGTTAATATACATACCATCAAATAATTTCGAATCTGTTGTAAAACCAATTAAATATGAAGTTTCTTGGTACATTTTTAAAAAGTAAAAGCCAGGAGTATTTACAATAGGGTAATGACATGCTAAAACGACGTATTTAGCATGAATGGTGTGATTATCTGTTCGAATTTCATAAAAATCATCTTTTTTATCAATATCATAAACCTTTGTGTTTTCATAGATTTGCCCACCATTCTGAACAATACAATCACTTAATCCTTTCACATATTTTAAAGGGTGAAACTGTGCTTGATTTGGAAACTTAATACAAGCTTTAATAGGAAAAGGAAGAGATGAGTCTGTAACAAATTCTGCAGGAAAATCAAGAGAATTCACACTTGTAACTTCATTTTTGATTTTTATAACTTCATCCTCTAAATCTGTATACACATAAGCATCTTGCCATTCAAAATCACAGTCGATTTTTTCTGTATCAATAATCTCTTTTATATTTTTAATTGCTTCTTCATTTGCATCTAAATAACTTTTTGCAAAACTTTTACCAAAAGTATGAATTAAATAATCATAAAATAAGTCGTGTTGTGAAGTGACCTTTGCAGTAGTATTTCCGGTAGCATGATGAGCAAGTTTATCCTTTTCTAATATGCAAACATCATAGCCATTTTGGGATAAATAATAAGCAGTAGAAAGTCCAGTAATACCGCCACCAATAATTGCAACTGTAACCTCCAAATCTTTTTCAAGTTTGGGGAATGATTTTAAATTAATGGAATGAATCCAATAAGAATTATTCATAAAAAAACCTCCTAATATTAGTAGTTTTACCAATATTAGAAGATTTATCCTAAAATTATTTACCAATGATAAGTTTCGCCTTTCGAAATTTTAAAAGCTCTAAATAATTGTTCAAGTAAGAAAACACGAATTAATTGATGAGGAAATGTCATCTTTGAAAAACAAAGTTTTTCATTCGCATGATATAATAATTCTTTAGTAAGACCCAATGTTCCACCAATTACAAAAGTAATAGAACTATTATAATTTAAACCAATATTATCAATTTTTTTCGAAAACTCTTCACTAGAAAGTTCTTTTCCGAGTTAAGTCTAAACAAATAACATATGAATCTTTTTTAATATGCTCTAAAATTTTAGAAGCCTCTTTTTGCTTTATTTCAGAAATAATCGAATCATTTAATTTATTAGGCAATTTCTCATCTGCCACTTCGCAAATCGTAATGTGACAATATTTTGATAAACGTTTCGAATATTCAGAAATAGCATCCTTTAAATAATTTTCTTTTAATTTTCCAACACAAACAATATCAATGGAAAGCATAAAATTTCTCCGTTTCTTCCAAAAAAGTAGGTTCATTTCTACTGGCAACTTTTAGTTTAATATCTGAATCATTAAAACCTGCAAAATGTAGTTCTTCTAATACAGACTTATGAGCAAGTTCTGGGAAATTATTTTCTTTACTTAAATGTCCGAGCATAACTTCTTCTAATCCAGAATTCATCAATCTAGCTATTGTTTTTCCTGCTAATTGATTTGATAAATGACCATTTGGCCCTGCAATTCTTGTTTTTAATAAATATGGATAGCGAGAGCATTTTAAAACTTCTGGCTCATAATTTGCTTCTAACATTAAAAACTTACTATTTTCCAAACAATCAATAATATTAGTAGTCATATGCCCAATATCAGTTGCAACGCTAAACTTTTCTTTTTCAGCAGTAAAATTAAAACCACATGGGTCAGCAGCATCGTGAGGAATAGAAAAAGAGTGAATTAAAATATCATTAATTTCAAAATCCTCATTTGTTGCAAAATATTTAATATTGCAATCATCAATTTTATCTTTTTGTGATTTCATAGCATCCCAAGTTTTCCTATTTGCATAAACAGGAATATTATATTTCTTAGAAATAGTGCCCAAACTCTGTACATGGTCAGAATGTTCATGAGTTACTAAAATAGCATCAATATTAGAAACAGAACTCCCAACTTGTTCTAAACCATCTACAATTTTCTTAGCACTAACTCCACTATCAATCAGCAAATTACAATTTTCACTTTGAAGTAATAGACTATTACCAGTACTTCCACTATATAAACTAAAAAACTTTAACATCCTTTTCTCATCCTTTGATTTTAAGATTAACAAGTAGCCACAGCGGATTTGTATATATTTTTTCGTGCTTTAGTCGAGAAAAAATATATACAAATCGCAAGCGACGTGGCGGATTCACGTGCTAAAATAATAAGAAAGCCAGAATCTTATTCTGACATTTCCACTAAATTCTTATTAGGATCTTCCTCTTTCACACGTTTGATATTAGCACCAATACTCCTAAATTTTTCTTCAATATTCTCATATCCACGGTCAATATGCTCCAAATTATATACCTCAGTGGTACCCTCAGCACAAATACCTGCAATAATAAGTGCAGCACCTGCTCTTAAATCTGTTGCACAAACTGGAGCGCCATATAAAGAATCCACACCTTCAAAAATTGCTGTTTTTCCTTGTGCTGTAATTTTAGCCCCCATTTTATTTAACTCATCTGTATATTGAAAGCGAGACTCCCAAATACTTTCATTAATAATACTAGTTCCTTCAGCAGTTGCAAGAACAACACCCATCTGAGGCTGTAAATCCGTAGGAAATCCAGGATATGGTAAAGTTTTAATATTTGCTTTACTTGGCCTTTTATCACACCATACATGAATAGTATCACCATCAAGTTCTTCAACATGTGCCCCAATTTCCAACAATTTTGCACTAATGCATTCTAAATGCTTTGTTGTGCAATTTTTAATAACTAAATCTCCACGAGATGCAACAGCAGCAAGCATAAAAGTACCTGCTTCAATTTGATCTGGAACAACAGAATAAGTAATATTTCCTTCTAGTTTTTCTACTCCATTAATCTTAATTACGTCAGTTCCTGCACCACGAACGTCAGCCCCCATGGTATTTAAAAAGTTTGCAACATCAACAATATGTGGTTCTTTGGCAGGGTTATCTATAATAGTAGTTCCCTTTGCAAGAACAGAAGCGAGCATAACATTTATTGTTGCACCAACAGATACAATATCCATATAAATATTCGTTCCAACAAGTTCTTTACAAGTAGCAGTAATATTTCCTTGTCCAACTTCTACATGAGCGCCAAGTGCTTCAAATCCTTTAATGTGCTGATCAATTGGTCTTGCACCAAGTTTACATCCACCTGGCATGCCAACTTGTACATCTCCACATCTTCCTAAAAGAGCACCAATTAAATAGTAAGAAGCTCTAAATTTTCTAGTTAATTCAAGAGGAGCTCGTGTAGAAGTAATATTTCTTGCATCAATAGTAATGGTATTTTTTCCAACCCAAGTAATCTTAGCACCAAGTTCTTCTATAATTTCACAAAGTAATTTTACATCACTAATGTTTGGTAAATTTTCAATAGTGGTAATTCCATTTATTAATAAAGCAGCAGGTAAAATAGCTACAGCCGCATTTTTTGCTCCATTAATTGTAACTTCACCTTTTAAAGGTGTACCACCTGTAATAACTAATTTCTCCAAAGCAATTCCCCCAATAGTATTTCTTTCTAAATTACTAAAAATATATCATAAACAAAAAGGATTTACAACTGTTTTTTAAAAGAAATCAAATGCAGGTCACATGTAGTTCTAATTTTCTTGACAAAGTAAAGAAAAAAGCGTAAAATAGAACTATAATAAAAGGAGGATTTATGCAAAATTCAAACAAAAGAGCCTTTGAGATTATTAATTCAAAAACAAAAATATATTTAGTAATTATTGCAATATTACTAGTTGTTATATGTTGCTATGAAATAGCATTTATTATGCCGGCCGTTATTTTATATGGCCTTATTTGTTTTTATGCACTTTGGACAAGTAATAAAAGAAAATCAGAAATTTCAGAACATATTCAAGAACTAACAATTGGAGTTGATTCTGCTGCAAAAAACACATTAATTAACTCGCCATTTCCATTAATTATAGTAGAAACAGATGGAAATATTATATACAAAAGTTCAAAATTTGTTAGTGAATTTGAAAATGTAGATATAGAAAATGTATTAAATGAATTAATGCAAGAAACAAAAATTGAAATAGAAGAAAGAATGGCAGATAATGATGGTAATAGAACAAAAGATAGAACCATTCAAAGAGAACAGATAATAGATAATAAAAATTATAAAATCATAGGCGAATATGTAAAATCAAAAAATAATGAACGTAAAAAACAAACAGAATATATGTTATTACTATATTTTATAGATAATACTGAATATGTAAAAGCAGTTAAAAAATACAATGATGCCCAAATTTGTATGGGAATCATTATGATAGACAACTACGAAGAAATGATGCAAAGAATCCAAACAGAAGATAGACCTGGAGTAATTGCAAAAATAGAAAAAAGCATTTATGATTGGGCGATAGAATCGAATGGTGTTGTTATAAAATCAGACCGTGATACATTTGTATATGTATTTGAACAAAGATATTTAGAAAAAATAAAAGAAAACAAATTCCAAATTCTAGATGAAATAAAAGAAATTAAATTAGAAGGTGGATTACAAATCACTCTAAGTATTTCTATATCAAATGAAGGAGCAACCGAGTACGAAAAATACAAATCAGCATTATCTGGAATGGATATTGTTCTAGGACGTGGAGGAGACCAGGCGGTAATTCGTGAAAACGAAAAATACTTATTCTTTGGAGGACGTGCACAAGAAGTAGAAAAAAGAACAAAAGTAAAAGCAAGAACTGTTGCTCATGCATTAGAAGAATTAATGATAGAAGCAAAAGACGTTATGATTATGGGTCATACAAATGCTGATATTGATTCCATGGGTTCTAGCTTAGGAGTTTATAGAATAGCAAAAAGTCTTGGAAAAGAAGTAAATATAGTAAATGAAACAAACGGACTAACTATTAACACATTTATGGATGCTATCAAAAAAGAAGAAGAGGAAGATATTTTCATTGATAAACAAGAAGCACTATCAAAAATATCTAGTGACACACTATTAATCGTGGTAGATACTCATAAACGAAGTTATGTAGAAGTGCCAGAATTATTAGAAAGAACCAATAAGATTGTTGTAATCGATCACCATAGAAGAAGTACAGATTATATTGATAACGCGACACTAACTTTCCAAGAAGTATATGCATCATCAGCAGCAGAGCTTGTAACAGAATTATTACAATATGTAGAAACACCAATTTCTCTAAAAACAATAGAAGTAGAAGGATTGTATGCCGGAATTATGATGGATACAAAAAACTTTACATTTAAAACAGGTGTAAGAACATTTGAAGCAGCAGCATTCTTAAGAAAATGTGGTGTTGATATTATCAAAGTGAAGAAATGGTTCCAAAGTGATTTAGAAAGCTATAATACAATTTCCGACATCGTAAAAGAAGCTGAAGTTATTAGAGATACAATTGCAATTTCTATCTATGAAGAAGATGATAAAGATGCAAGCTTAATTTGTGCAAAAGCAGCAGACGAATTACTAACAATTAGTGATATTACAGCATCATTTGTAATAGGAACAATTGGAAATAAAGTATGTATTAGTGGACGTTCTATAGGAGATATTAATGTTCAAGTAATATTAGAAAAGCTAGGTGGCGGAGGGCATATCACTCTTGCAGGAGCACAAGTTGAAGGAAAAACAAAACAAGAAGTAAAACAAGAACTAATAAAGAAAATAGATGAATATTTTGAAGAATTAGGAAATTAAACATAAAAGGGGTTGCATAACATGCAATCCCTTTTATGAAATTTCAATCAAAACCTTGAAAAATATGCAAATTTGCGATAAACTAGTATACGTATAAAGAAGGAGGTAATCATAAATGAAAGTAATTTTAACACGGTGATATAAAAGGTGTAGGAAAAAAAGACCAAATTATTAATGCAAATGATGGATATGCAAGAAACTATTTGTTTCCTAAAAACTTAGCAATTCCAGCGGATAAAGGAAATTTAACAAATCTACAATCAAAAAAATCCTCCGAAGAACATAGAAAAGAATTAGAAAAAGAAGCAGCAAAAGAAACTGCAAAGAAAATAGAAGCTATAGTATTAAAATTACCAGTAAAAAGCGGAGAAAATGGAAGGGTATTTGGTAGCGTAACAGCAAAAGAAATAGCAGAAAATTTAGAAAAGCAATATCAAATCAAAGTAGATAAGAAAAAAATAGCAGTAGCCGAACCAATCAAAGTATTAGGAACTTTCAATATAGAAATCAAACTATATGAAGGTATAAATGCAAAATTAAAATTAAATGTAATAGGAGAATAATATGGATTTAGGAAAAATACCACCAAGCGATATAGAAGCAGAACAAGCAGTATTAGGAAGCATGCTAACAGACAAAGAAGCTGTTATTTCTGCAATTGAAGTATTAAAAGAAGACGATTTTTATCGTGAAGATAATAAAGCAATATATGGAGCTATATTAAATTTATATAATCGTGCTGAACCAATTGATATTATTACATTAAAGGCAGAACTTGTTTCCCTTGGAAAATTTGAATCAGTGGGTGGATTAGAATACTTAGCAAGCCTTCCAGATATGGCACCAACCACAGCAAATATCGATAAATATATAAAAATCGTAGAAGAAAAATCAATGCTTAGAAGCCTAATTCAAACAGCAAATCAGATTATTGCCTTAGGATACGACCCAACCCAAGAAGTAGAAAACATTATGGACCAAGCAGAAAAGAAAATATTTGATGTAATGCAAAAAAAGAATCAAAAAGGATATGCTTCTATAAAAGATATATTAGTAGATACTTTTGCAGGACTTGAAAAACTATATAACCAAAAACAACATATAACAGGTGTTCCAACGGGATTTGCAGATTTAGACTATAAAACAGCAGGACTTCACGAATCAGATTTAGTTCTAATTGCTGCAAGACCAGCTATGGGAAAATCTGCATTTGCCTTAAATATTGCAGCAAATGCAGCCGTACGTGCAGGAGTACCAGTAGCAATTTTTAGTTTAGAAATGTCTAAAGAACAAATGGTAAATAGAATTCTATGTAGTGAAGCTATGGTAGATAGTAATAAAGTAAGAACTGGAAAAATAGATGATGAAGATTGGATGAAATTAGCAGGAGCATTAGGTCCACTTTCTGAATCCGGAATATACATTGATGATACACCAGGAATCTCTGTTATGGAAATCCGTGCAAAATGCCGTAAACTAAAACTAGAAAAAAATATAGGTCTTGTCGTAATAGACTACTTACAATTAGTACAAGGAAGCGGGAAAAGAGGCGGAAGTCGTGAACAAGAAATTTCAGAAATCAGCCGTTCTTTGAAAATACTTGCAAAAGAAATAAATGTACCAGTTATAGCGCTATCACAATTATCAAGAGCACCAGAACAACGTCCTGACCATAGACCAATGTTATCAGACCTTCGTGAATCTGGAGCAATCGAACAAGACGCAGATATCGTTATGTTCTTATATAGAGATGACTACTATAATGAAGATAGTGAAAAGAAAAACGTAGCAGAAGTAATTATAGCAAAACATCGTTCAGGTTCAACAGGAACAGTAGAACTATTATGGCTAGGAAATTACACAAAATTTACGAACATTGAGAAATATCGAGATTAAAGGAAATAATATGTTAGAAGAAAAAGTATTAGAAACAATCAATAAATATCATTTAATTGAAGAAAATGATCATATTATACTTGGAGTGTCAGGGGGACCTGACTCTACTTGTTTATTCCACATATTCTTAAAATTGCAAGAAAAACTAAATTTCACTTTTGTGGTATGTCATATTAACCATGGAATTAGACAGGAAGCTATATTAGACGAGCAATATGTAGAAGAACTTTGCAAAAAATACCATATTCCATACTATGTAAAACATGAAAAAGTATTACAAAAAGCTGAGCAAGAAAAAATGAGTACAGAAGAAATGGGGAGAAAGATAAGATACGAATTCTTTCATGAAATTCTAAAAAAAGAAGAGGCAACTAAAATTGCAACAGCACATACCAAAAACGATTTAGCTGAAACAGTACTTATGAATTTACTTAGGGGGACTGGGGTTTCAGGACTAAAAGGAATAGAAGCAAAAAGAGATAACATTATAAGACCATTAATCGAATGCGAAAGAGGAGAAATTGAAAACTATTGTAAACAGAACAACTTAGACCCTAAAATAGATAAAACAAACTTTGAAAATATTTATACTAGAAACAAAATAAGAAATGAGCTAATTCCATATTTACAAAAAGAATTTAACCCAAACATCATAAATTCCATTGCAAGAATGTCTAGCATCCTTACAGAAGAAGATAAGTACTTAGAAAAATTAACATGTAAGGCATATAAACAAATTCTTATAGAAGAGGCGAACGAAGAAATTATACTAGACCTAAAACAATTTAATCAATTAGATTTAGTTATAAAAGACCGAATTGTGTTATATACTATAACAAGACTTTTTGGGTCAAGTTCAGGAATCGAAAAAAAGCATATTGAAGATATTATAAAACTATGTTCAAATAACATAGGAAACAAATTTTTAATTCCAAATAAAAAAATAAAAATTTTAGTAAAAAAGCAAAAAATATTTTTTATTAGTAACCAATAGCTTCCGTAAGCAAAACCTTGATACGACTGCATTCGACACAAAAAAGACATATAAAAACTATTGCAATTAAAAACCAAATATGTTATATTTCAAACAAAGAAATTAAGGGAAAAAGAGTTGTCAAAGACTAAAATAATAAATTTTTAATTTAGGTCTTACAGCCCTTAAAGCAAGAAAATACACGTGAGCTTGGAAGACTTAACTTAAAACTTATTATCTTAGCCAATCACGTTAATTTAGAGGGAGGAAATCATCTTGAAAAACGGATTAAAAACATTAGCTATGTGGCTAATTATAGGAGTTATTTTTACAGTGCTATTAGTTTCAATTTTAGATAATAAAGACACAAAAATGACTTATTCAGAACTAATTGCTAAAATGGAAACAGCAGAAGTTACAGAAGTAGAACTATCTGCAGATACAAAAAAAGCATATGTAACGATAAAAGGAGATAACAATAAAAAAGAAGTAAACATACCAAGTATTGATAGCTTTATGAGTTATGCTGAAAACTCATTAAAAGAAGGAAACTTCACATTAACAGAACAAAATGAATCAATATTTGTTACATTATTAAGTTTACTAACACCATTTGGATTACTAATCATATTCTTAATATTCTGGCTATTAGTAATGAATCCAAACCAAGGCGGAAACAAAACAATGTCTTTTGGAAAAAGTAAAGCAAGACTAATGGGACAAGGAGAACAAAACCGTGTTACGTTTGAAGATGTTGCTGGAGTAGATGAGGAAAAAGAAGAATTACAAGAAATTGTAGAATTCTTAAAAAATCCAAAGAAATTCACCGACATGGGAGCAAGAATACCAAAAGGAGTATTATTAGTTGGTCAACCAGGAACAGGAAAAACCCTACTTGCGAAAGCAGTAGCAGGAGAAGCAGGAGTACCATTTTTCATTATTAGTGGTTCTGACTTCGTAGAAATGTTTGTTGGTGTTGGTGCATCACGTGTAAGAGACTTATTTGAAGAGGCAAAGAAAAAAGCACCATGTATCATATTTATTGACGAAATCGATGCCGTAGGACGTCAAAGAGGTGCAGGTCTAGGTGGAGGACACGACGAAAGAGAACAAACCTTAAACCAATTATTAGTAGAAATGGATGGATTTGGAACCAATGAAGGAGTTATTGTACTTGCTGCAACAAACCGTCCAGATGTATTAGATAAAGCCTTATTAAGACCAGGAAGATTTGACCGTCAAATTGTAGTATCAGCACCAGACGTAAAAGCAAGAGAACAAATATTAGAAGTACATTCTAAAAAGAAAAGATTAGCAGAAGATGTAGATTTAAAAACAATTGCTAAAAACACATCAGGATTTGCAGGTGCAGACCTAGAAAATGTATTAAACGAAGCAGCTCTACTTGCTGCAAGAAGAAACCTAAAAGAAATAGGAATGAAAGAAATAGAAGATGCTATGGTAAAAGTAACCATGGGACCAGAAAAGAAAACAAGAGTAAGAAGTGAAAAAGAAAACAAATTAGTAGCATACCACGAAGCAGGTCATGCGGTAGTAAGTAGATTCTTACCAACTCAAGACCCAGTACATCAAATTTCAATTGTACCAAGGGGAATGGCTGGAGGATACACAATGTATCGTCCAACAGAAGACAAAAACTTCATGTCAAAATCAGAAATGGAAGAAAACATTGTATCATTACTTGGCGGTAGAGTAGCAGAAAAATTAATCTTAGATGATATTTCAACTGGTGCAAGTAACGATATCGAAAGAGCAACCAAAATTGCAAGAAATATGGTAACAAGATACGGTATGAGTGATAGAATTGGAACGATAACTTTAGGTTCTACACAAGAGGAAGTATTCTTAGGAAGAGACTTTGCACAAAGCAAAGAATACTCAGAAGAAACAGCAGCTATCATAGATGAAGAAACCAAGAAAATAGTAGATACAGCATACAAAAAAGCAGAAGAAATCTTAAAAGCAAACATTGATAAACTCCACACAGTAGCAGGAATTCTTCTAGAAAAAGAGAAAATTGACGGAGAAGAATTTGATGAAATATTTGCTTAACAGGAAATAGAAAAAAAGCCCCAATCACGAATATGATTGGGGCTTTAGATTATTTATATAGCAACCTGATACGGTTTCCATTCTTTTCAATAAAACCATCCTCTTTTAGAAGTTTTAATTCTCTCATCATTGCACTTCTATCTATGCTTAGATAATCGGCAAGATCAGTTAGTGAAAAAGGTATTTGAAAGGTTTTTCCCATATTTTTAGAAGAAATTACATTAAAATATCCAAGTAATTTTTCACGAATGGTTCTTTTACTTAATAACTCAATTCTCGTATTTAATTCAATTACTTTATTCAAATATAAAGAGGAAAGACGCTCTGACAATATCTTATGAAAATTACAATCAGGTTTACAAGTGTGTTGTAAATCATCATAAATAAAAAACAAAACAGTACAAGCCTTTTTTGCTTCTACAAATAATTCATTATTGGTATTTACTACATAAAAAATTTCACCAAAAATATCATTATTTGAAAAATGTTCAACAATCGTACGATTTCCGTTTAAGTCGTAACGAATTAAATCTGCTTCACCTAAAAGCATTAAACAAAGTTGATTACGTTTGGCAATATAAGAAGTGATTAATTCACCTTTTTTAAAGGATTTTTTTTGTACTTTTGAACAGTTTGTATTAAGTTCTTTCATAAATTCAGATAAATCTAAATCAATATTCATGTTTCTACCTCTAAAAGTACAAAACTAACATTTTTTAAGCTCATTACTCTGTATATCATATCTGTAATTTCCTTTAGGAAACAGCTATGAAAGCTTCGCTAAAAAATTTAAGTTTTGCATAATTAATTTCTACGTCAAGTGCATAAATGCACTTTTCTAGAACCTAAATAATTATACATAAAATATTTTAAAAATGCAACAAAAACGAAAAAGGCTTAAAATCAGCTAAAAACCGACAAAAACAAATGTAATAAATTTGTAATATAAATGAAATAAAACGAATTTTCTTACAGCCTTAAGCTGTTCAAGAAACACAACTGACACTTCTCATAATTTGTTGCAATTGCAACAGAAAATAAAAAAAGTTACGATATAATAAATGCATAAACATAAGGGGGAGGAAAAGCTATGAAAGTTATTAAAAGAGATGGAAGAGCAGTTGATTATAATAGAGATAAAATCGTTACTGCAATTGAAAAAGCAAACAAAGAAGTAAGACCAAAAGAAAGGGCTACTAAAGAAGAAATTGATGAAATCATTCAATATATTCAAGATTTAGATAAAAAAAGAATCTTAGTAGAAGATATTCAAGATATTATTGAAGAACAATTAATGGAACATGAAAGATTTGAACTTGCTAAGAAATATATTGTATATCGTTATACAAGAATGCTAGTTCGTAAACAAAATACGACAGATGAGTCTATTTTAGGACTAATCAAAAATCAAAATAAAGAATTACTAGAAGAAAACTCAAATAAAAATGCGGTCCTTGCCTCTACACAAAGAGATTATATAGCAGGAGAAGTTTCAAAAGATTTAACTAAAAGAATTCTACTTCCTGAAAAAATATCAAAAGCACATGAAGATGGAGTGCTACACTTCCATGATGCAGACTATTTCTTACAACCAATTTTTAACTGTTGTTTAATTAATATAGGAGATATGTTAGATAACGGAACTGTTATGAATGGAAAACTAATAGAAAGTCCAAAAAGTTTCCAAGTAGCATGTACAGTATCTACACAAATTATTGCAGCAGTTGCAAGTAACCAATATGGTGGACAAAGTGTTGACCTAAAACATTTAGGAAAATATTTAAGAAAAAGTAAAAACAAATTCCAAAAAGAATTAGAAGAAAATTATAAAGGTAAATTACCACAAGAAATTATTGATGATATGGTAGAACAAAGAGTAAAAACAGAACTTTCAGCAGGTGTTCAAACTATTCAATACCAAATCAACACATTAATGACAACAAATGGACAATCTCCTTTCGTTACATTATTCTTAAACTTAGAAGAAGATGACGAATACATTGAAGAAAATGCAATGATTATCGAAGAAATCTTAAGACAAAGATATCAAGGAATTAAAAATGAAAAAGGTGTATATGTAACACCAGCATTCCCAAAATTAGTATATGTACTATATGAACATAACAATCTAACAGGTGGAAAATACGATTACTTAACAAGACTAGCTGTAAAATGTTCTAGTAAGAGAATGTATCCAGACTATATATCTGCTAAAAAAATGCGCGAAAACTATGAAGGAAACGTATTTAGCCCAATGGGATGTAGAAGCTTCTTATCTCCATGGAAAGATGAAAATGGAAAATACAAATTTGAAGGAAGATTCAATCAAGGGGTTGTTAGTATTAACTTACCTCAAATTGGAATTATTGCGAATGGAAATGAAGAAAAATTCTGGAAATTATTAGATGAAAGACTAGAAATTTGTAAAGAAGCTTTAATGTGCAGACACTATGCATTACTTGGAACCACATCAGATACAAGCCCAATTCATTGGAAATATGGAGCAATTGCTCGTCTAAAATCTGGAGAAAAAATTGACCCATTATTAAAAGGTGGATATTCAACTATGTCTCTAGGATACATTGGAATTTATGAAGTAACAAAACTAATGAAAGGCGTTTCTCATACGACTCCAGAAGGACATGATTTTGCACTTAAACTAATGAATTACTTAAGAGCAGCAACCGATAAATGGAAAGCAGAAACAGGAATTGGATTTGCTTTATACGGAACACCAGCAGAAAGTTTATGCTATCGTTTTGCAAGAATCGATAAAGAAAAATTCGGAGAAATCAAAGATATCACAGATAAAGGATACTACACAAACTCCTATCATGTTGATGTTAGAGAAAAAATTGATGGATTCCAAAAACTTGCATTTGAAAGTGAATTCCAAAAAATATCATCAGGAGGTTCAATTTCATATATTGAAATACCAAATATGAGAAATAACTTAAAAGCACTTGAAGAAGTTGTTAAATTCATATATGATAATATTCAGTATGCAGAATTTAATACAAAATCTGACTATTGCCATGTATGTGGATTTGATGGAGAAATTATCATCAATGAAAACAACGAATGGGAATGTCCACAATGTGGAAATAAAGACCATAGCAAAATGAACGTAACAAGAAGAACTTGTGGATACCTAGGAGAAAATTTCTGGAATGAAGGAAAAACAAAAGAAATTAAATCAAGAGTATTACATTTATAATGATGAATATATGTATGGGTCGACGTCCACGTCGACCCGTAAAATACAAGGAGATGGTAACAATGCATTATGCAACAATAAAAGAATGTGATGTAGCAAATGGTCCAGGAGTAAGAGTAAGCGTATTTGTAAGTGGATGCAATCATCACTGCAAAGGATGTTTCAATGAAGTAGCTTGGAACTTTGATTATGGAGAACAATTCACACAAGAAACAATAGATAAGGTTTTAAAAGACCTAGACCACGACTATATCGAAGGATTATCTCTACTTGGTGGAGAACCATTAGAATATCAAAATCAAAAAGGTTTGTTACCACTAGTAAGACAAGTAAAAGAAAAATTTCCAAACAAAACCATTTGGTGCTATACCGGATTTGATTTCGAAAAAGATGTTATGGGAAAAATGTATGGCACGTGGGATGAAACAAAAGAATTAATTTCAGACATAGATGTCATAGTAGATGGAAAATTTGAATTAGAAAAGAAAAATCCATCCTTAAAATTCAGAGGTTCTGAAAATCAAAGATTAATAGATGTACAAAAAAGTGTAAAAGAAAACAAAATTATTTGGGCAGACTTAGAAGACGAAGAAAACAAAAAAGCAAATTAAGATGATTTAAGGGACGGGGTAAAAATTATCCTTTTATAAAAAGGTGATTTTTACCCCGTCCCTTAAATCATCTTTTTTCTACAAAATATAAAAAAAATCTGTACAAAATAGAAAAAGAAAGATATAATTGTCGTAGTAAAAAAATAAAAGAAAAAGGGGTAAAATTTATGGAAAACATTAAAATTTTTGCTTGTAAATCAGCAGAAAAATTTACAAAAGACATTTGCGATTGTCTAGGTTTACCAATGGGACAAATTAGTTCTATTAAATTTAAAAATGACAATAATTTTGTACAAATTTTAGAAACTGTTAGAGAACAAGATGTATATATTGTACAAACTACCGAACCACCAGTAAACGAAAGAGTAATGGAACTATTAATCACCATTGATGCTGCTAAACGAGCATCTGCTAGAAGAATTAATGTTGTACTACCATACTTTATTTATTCAAGATCTGATAAAAAAGACCAACCACGTGTCCCAGTAACCGCTAAGTTAATGGCACAACTAATAGAAGCTGCTGGAGCAGATAGGGTTATTACCTGTGATTTACACAATCCAGCTATACAAGCATATTTTAGAATTAACTGCGATCGATTATCAGCACAAAATTTATTACAAACCTATTTTAAAGAGAAAAATTTAAAGGATATGGTAATTGTAGCAACCGATGCAGGAAGTTCTAAAAAAGCATATAAATATTCAGAATATTTTGGATGTCCTATTGCATTAATTGATAAAAGAAGAGCTGGAAATGATGATAGAGCTATTGCAAGTACAGTTATTGGAGATGTAAAAGATAAACAAGCTATTATATTCGATGATGAAGTAGATACTGCAGGTTCTATGATAGAAACAGCAAAAATTCTAGAAAAATTTGGAGCAAGAGAAATCTATGCAGGATGTACTCATGGAGTGCTATCTGGTCCAGCAATTGAAAGAATACAAAATTCTCCAATTAAAGAATTGGTAATAACCGATACAATTCCATTACCAAAAGAAAAACAAATTGATAAGATAAAAGTATTATCAATGGCACCATTGTTTGCCGAAGCAATCAAAAGAATTAACGAAGCACGACCTTTAGGAGAATTATTTAAAATATATTAAATTCCTACAAAGTATTGACAATTTTGCTCAAAGTCGGTTATAATAATACTCGTATTATAAATAGGGAAAAAAGAAAACAAAAAAATGAATTACAAACCCTTAAAATTACATACACTTGCGAAACACTGGAAGGAGGGGAACAAAATGTCAGAGGTAAAAGTTAATAATGGAAATATAGAAGATGCTTTAAAGAGATTTAAAAGACAATGTGCCAGAAATGGAGTTTTACAAGAGGTACGTAAAAGAGAACATTACGAAAAACCTAGTGTAAAAAGAAAGAAAAAATCAGAGGCTGCAAGAAAAAGAAAATTTTAATAAAATAGTACATAAAAAAGAGGCGTTTTTCCTTTCTAGGAAAGCGCCTTTAAAAAAGGAAAAAATATGGAAAAAATAAAAAAATACGATAATTTATTAGTCTGGATAGGAATTGCAATATTTTCAGCCGTGATAATATTTCAGGTTCCTGTGTCTGCAGAAGATGAACTATGGAATTTTCAAAACATTTATAAAATGGTAAATGGTTATACAATTTATCAAGATGCCAATGTTATTATAACACCAATCTTTTTTTTAATAGGAGAAATTCTTTTTAAGATATTAGGAGCAAATTATTTTATTTATCGATTATTTGATGTGTGTATTTATTCTACAATGATTTTAATCGTATATAACATCTTAAAACAGGTAAAAATAGAAAAAAGAAGAGCATTCATGTATACACTTATTGTACATTATTTTATCTATACCATTATAACAGGAGGAGCAAATTATAATACATTAGCACTTACTTTTGTTTTATTAGGAGTTTATATTTCATTAAAATATCAACCTAATACAAAACAATTCATCTTACTCAATGGTATCGTGATGTATTTAATAATATTTACAAAACAAAATATAGGAGCATACTATTGTATTGGAAGCATTTTTATGCAATGGTTCATGCGAAAAAAAGACAATCAAAAGTACCTAGATATCTTAAAACAAATCGCAATCGTAATAGTATTATCCTTATTAACGCTAGGAATCTTTTTTATTAATGGAAATCTAATTGATTTTATCAATTATGCATTTTTAGGAATTGGAGAATTTGGAAGTAACAATGTAGCAATCGAAATTATGTGTATGGTTCACCTTACAGTAGCAATTATTACAATCATTTGTGCTGTTTTTATTCAAAAGAAAATAGCAAATGAGGAGCAAAAAAGAAATATAAGCATATTTTTATGTATAGGAATTCCTATGTTACTTATAATATATCCAATTATAAACGCATTCCATACGATGCTTGCAATATTAGTGCTAGTAGTATTTCTTATGTATTTAGCAGATATTGTAATAGGAAACTTCCTAACAACGAAAAGAATGAATATCGTAATTGGGTTCATGGTATTGATATTTACATTATTAGGATTAAAATCAGGAATTATAATCATAAAAAATAATCCATTTATGACAAATTACCAAAATCCGTACTATGGCGTTTTTGTATCAGAAGAAACAAACAAAAAAATTAACAATGTGAATCAATACATAAAAGAAAATAAAGAAAAAGTAATCATTTTTTCAAAAGAAGCAGCACTATACAATATTGACGAAAAACGAAATAATGGAGCAATGGACTTACCGTTTTTAGGAAATTTAGGATATGGCGGAGAAGAAAAAATGCTAGAAGATGTAAAAAGCAAGGGCGGATATCAAATCCTATTAACTAAAGAAAATTATTGGCAAGAATCTAAAAAAATAACTGATTACATAAAAGAAAATTATACAAAAATAGGAGAAATAGAGGAATTTGAAATCTATCAAATTCCATAAAAATAAAGGAGGAAAAAATATGTTAAAAGAAAAATTATTAGAGGATTTAAAAACTGCAATGAAAGAAAAAGATGAAATTAAGAAAAATACAGTACAAATGGTAAGAGCAGCTATTTTACAAGTGGAAAAAGACAAAGGGGTTACTTTAGATGATAATCAAGTTCTAGAAATTATTGCCAAAGAATCCAAAAAAAGAAAAGACTCGTTAGATGATTATAAAAAAAGTGGAAGAGAAGACTTGATTTCACAAGTAGAAAAAGAAATTGAAATATTAGCAACATATTTACCAAAACAACTTTCTAAAGAAGAAATTACCGAAATTGTAAAACAAATCATTGAACAAACAGGAGCAACTTCCATGAAAGACATGGGAGTTATCATGAAAGAATCAAAAGCCAAAATGGGAGCATCAGCAGAAGGAAAAACCATTAACGAAGTTGTAAAAGAATTATTAGGTTAAAACATAGCTATATAAAAAATTCGTAAGAACCCTCCGTCTTGCTTCGCAAGCCACCTCCCTTAAGTAAAGGAGGCTTTCCTCTATTTTTCATAATAAATTATGCTAGTCTAAAACAGTAGAGTAAAGGCCCCTTTAGTTAAGGGGGCTGGGCGCGAAGCGGACTGGGGGTTCTAAAAATATAAAAACCTATTGTATAATATTACCAAAATGTTATATACTACATATATAAATAAAAAACAAGAAAGGAGACATTATGGATTACCAGAAAAATCAAATCAAAGAAGGAATTAACCTTCATGTGATACAAACCAATAAATTTAAAACGAATTTAATATCCATATTTTTAACTCTACCTCTTACAAGAGAAAACGTAACAAAAGAAGCATTGGTTTCAGCAGTTTTAAGAAGAGG
This sequence comes from Clostridia bacterium, assembly GCA_017626365.1. Taxonomy (GTDB): domain Bacteria; phylum Bacillota; class Clostridia; order TANB77; family CAG-508; genus RGIG8482. The sequence continues at coordinate 20,504 of JAGAIV010000039.1, read as the reverse complement.
AAGTATGAAATATCCAACTATAGAAGAAATAAGCATTGCTCTAGAAGAAATGTATGGAGCTTCTTTTGATTGTGGAATTGAAAAAATGGGGGATAATCATATATTAAAATTTTATTTGGAAACCATCAATGAAGAATTTTTACCACAAAAAGAAGAAATATTAAAATCAGCAATTGATATGTTAAGTGATATAGTTTTTCATCCACTGGTTCAAAATGGAGTTTTTAAAGAAGAATATGTAAAAATGGAAAAAGAAAATTTAAAACAAATCATTGAAAGAAAAATCGATAACAAAGCAAGATATGCCTTAGACCGTTGCATTGAAGAAATGTATCAGAACAAACCTTATGGATTATATAAATATGGATATGTAGAAGACATAGAAGCTATTGATGAAAAAGAATTATATAATACTTATCAACAAATCTTACAAACAGCAAAAATTGATATTTTTGTTTCTGGAAAAGTAGAAAATAAAGATGTTCAAAATATTATTTATGAAAACGAATCAATTAAAGGCTTAAAAGAAAGAAAAATAGATTTTATGAAAAATGAAACAATTGAAAATCAAGAAAAACCAAAAGAAATAATGGAATCTATGAATATTACACAAGGAAAATTAGTAATGCGGTTTGAATATAAAGGAAGAAAATCCAGATGATAAATATACAGCACTTGTATATAACATGATTTTAGGAGGAGGAGCAAATTCAAGACTATTCCAAAATGTAAGAGAAAAAGCAAGCCTTGCCTATACAGCAGGTTCTAATTATCTAAGACAAAAAAGTAATATTTTTATTCGCTGTGGAATTGAAATACAAAATTATCAAAAAGCTAAGGATATCATTAAACAACAATTAGAAGATATGAGAAATGGCGAATTTTCCGAAGAAGATTTAAATAATGCGAAAACCACTATAATTGCTACTATCGATTTCATACCAGATGAGCAAGATACTCAAATCAGTTATTATTTTGGTCAAGAATTTACAGGAAAAGTTGTAACATTAGAAGAATATAAGAAAAAAATAGAAAAAATCACGAAAGATCAAGTCGTTCAAATAGCAAAAAATACAAATTTGCACACAATCTATTTCCTAAAAGATGAGGATAAGGAGGAATAAACATTATGCAAGTCATTAAGAACTTAAAAGTAAAAGAAGAATTATATATAGAAAAATTAGAAAATGGCTTAACTGTTATGATAATCCCGAAAAAAGATACCTTAAAAAAATATGTTATTTGGGGAACTAATTTTGGTTCTATCGATAATCATTTCATCATAAAGCAAGATGAAGAAGAAGTGCAAATTCCAGATGGAGTAGCACATTTCTTAGAACATAAATTATTTGAACAAGAAAATGGGACCAATAGTTTAGATGCTCTATCTAGCCTTGGCGTTGATGCTAATGCTTATACTACCAACGACCATACAGCATATTTATTTGAAGCAACTTCTAATTTTTATGAAGCATTAGATGAATTAATGAACTATGTACAAAATCCATATTTTACAGATGAAAATGTGGAAAAGGAAAAAGGAATTATTGGGCAAGAAATCAATATGTATGATGATGAGCCGGAATGGCAAGTGTATATGAATGCCATAAAACTAATGTATAAAGCTAATCCAATTAATATTGATATTGCAGGAAGTATCGAATCTATTTCAAAAATAAATAAAGAAATTTTATATAAATCTTACAACAATTTCTATGATTTATCAAACATGTTATTAGTAGTTTGTGGAGATTTTGAACCAGAAAAAATATTAGAAGAAATCAAAAAAAGAATTACTAAAGCAAGTAACCAAAAACAAGTAGAAAGATTGTATCCTTGTGAACAAGAAGAAATTGTAAGTAACGAAAAAACAATTACTATGGAAGTAAGTACGCCAATTTTTGCAATTGGATTCAAAGATAAACCAATGCAAAATGAAGATATAGTAAAAAAACATATAGCGATTCAAATATTATTATATATGTTATTAGGAAAAAGCTCAGAAGCATACCAAACACTATATAATAATGGGGATATTATTGCACAACCATCACTGGATTATGAATTTTCAAAACAATATGCACATGTATTAATTACAGGAGTAGCAAAAAATCCACAAAAAGTAGTAGAAATGTTAAAATTACAAATTGAAAAATACCAAAAATGTGGATTAGATAGCAAACATTTTGAAAGAATAAAAAAGAAAATCTATGGAGATTATATTGCTGAATATAACGAAGTAGGAAACATTGCACGAATGTTTCTATCTGACTATTTTAAAGGAATTAATAGCTTTGATTATATAGAACAATATAACAGTGTAACTGTTCCATATGCAGAGCAAATTTTAAAAGAAGTTTTTAATAAAGATAAAATGGTAGTATCAATTGTAAAAGGAAAATAATATGAAAGAAATCATCATTCCATTATTAAATTTAAGATTAACAATTAAACCAGTAGCATTTTATGTATGTAACATACCTGTCTACTGGTATGCTATTTTTATTGTATCAAGCATTGCGATTGCAATGTATGCATACTATAGAAAGAATGGAAAATTTAATATTTATTACGAAGATATTATAGATTTAGCACTTATTTTAATACCAATTAGTTTCCTTTGTGCAAGACTTTATTATATTTTATTTAACTTAGATTATTATACAACATTAGAAAGAATCATCAATATAAAAGATGGTGGACTTGCCATATATGGAGGAATCATTGGTGGAGCAATCATTGCATACCTATTTTGCAAAAAAAGAAACATTTCCTTTTTAAATTTAGCAGATTATATAATTCCATATTTAGCACTTCGGACAAGCAATAGGAAGATGGGGAAATTTTATAAATGGAGAAGCATATGGAAGTATCACAAATTTACCATGGAAAATGGGAATTAAAATAGGAGAAGATATACAATATGTACACCCAACTTTTCTCTATGAGTCATTAGCAGACTTCATAATATTTTTCATATTAATCAAGTTATCCCAAAACAGAAAATATAGCGGACAAATCACAGTTTGGTATTTTACTTTATATTCTTTCATTCGATTTTTTATTGAGGGATTAAGAAGTGATAGTCTAGTGATAGGAAATATTCGAATTTCGCAAATAGTATCAGGAGTGATATTTATTTTTGCAATTGTTTTTATGATAAAGTTGAAAAAGCAACAAAAATAGTGTATAATGAAGTTATGTAACCCGTAAATCAAGCAAAAAAGCATTATGCTTTTGGAGGAGATAGTATGTGGGCAATATTAGGAGGATTCCTTTTGTTTTGCTTAATAGGTACATTAGTATCTATGCTGATAGCAGCAGGAGGAATTGCCGCAATTTTAGGTATAATTATTATTGTAGCACTTTTTGCAGCTATAATAATAAGGATACTTGGAAAGATATAAGCACTCTTCGGAGGGCTTATATCTTTTTTTGAACTATTTTATATAAATTTGTCTAAAAAAAGATAAAAACACAGTAATACACAAAATAACTACTATAAATATCTAAAAACGTCGTATGATTCTCTACAAAATTAGAGTTTATTTGTTGACTGATATGTAAAAATATGGTATTTTGAATATAGATGTAGAGAAAAATGCTAAAAAGGAGAGTGGTAACATGCTAAATGATGAAATTTGTAAAAAAAGAGACGAATTAAACAAAAGCATAAAAAATAATGAAGATTATGAAAAAATATATAAATTAAGTGTGGAACTTGATGAATTGATAGCAAAGTATTATATGCAAAAGAAAGATGAAAATGCATAGGAGCGTAATCGGTAAAATACTAATAAAGGTACCGAATACGCTTCTATTATTTTAAGATATTAGGAATAATAGATAAGATTATTAATAAAATGTAAAATAAAAATTCGAAGTATTACAAAAAAATGACAAAAATATGTCGTTTTTAATATTTTTCTGTTTGGTATTGTAAAATATTGAAAAATAAGGGAAAATAAGTTATAATAGAAATAGTAAGCAGTAAAAGAGGTGGATAATTTGAGAAAGTATTTAAAAAAAATAATAATTTATGTAGTATTAATTGTAATTATACTAATGGAAAATTATAGTATAGCAACAGAAATTACGATAAACGCTGGTGGACCTATAGAAATAACTGACATGAAAGATGAAGAAATGGTACAGATTTTACTGAATCTAGGCAATTATCTACAAGACCCATCACTAATTGATATGGATGAGACAGAATATGCAGAAACAGTAGCAGAAAAAATAGTAGAATTATGTGATGGTGATATTGATAAAATGCAAAAACTACAAGCATCGTATGATTATAATGGTATGACTTATTGGGGGGGAAATACAGAAGAATCACCGCATCACAATGCTGTAAATAAAGCAATAAGTGCAACTAAGGAAGCTCAATCAAAAGGTGATACAGAAATTACTATAGATAAGACTACACAAGAAGAGTTAATAAAGCTAGGCGATGAAATTGTAGCAGATATGAACGAAATCTACAAAATGAAAAAAGAAGGCAACATAGATATAGAAAAATTGAAAGAAGTAGATGAAAAAATTAGAAAGTATAGCGTTAAGCTTGGAGACAATAACAATGAATTTACTAAGTATGCAAAAGACATATATGATATTTATAAACAAAATAAGTCTGAAAACGATCACTATAAAACAACACAAGAACAAGCAGAAGAAGAAAAAGAAGAACGTGATCAATCAGTAAAAAATACTGTACAAGCAAATACTTCAACAGGAGTACTAGGAACTTCTACTTCATCTGCTTCACATACACCGGATGAAATTGTTAAAGAAGCAGAAAATTTCTTAAATAAGGGAAATGGTACTGCTACAATTGATGGTCAAAATTTAAAAGATGCATCTTCAACGTTATATAATATTTTATTATCAATTGGAATATTTTTAGCAGTTGGGATTGGAATGTATTTAGGAGTTAAATTCATGGTATCAACAGCGGAAGATAAAGCAAAAGTTAAAGAAGCGCTAATTCCATATATAGTGGGATGTGTAGTAATATTTACAGCATTTATTGTATGGAGAATGGCAATATTACTTCTTGGAGGAATTGCTTAAATTTAATAAATATTGATAAGAAAAAAGAGGAAAAAGAAATGAAAAAATTAACAAAGATAGTAATATTTTTACTAATATGTTTATTTGTAATTTATAGTCCAACATATGCCTTAACTGATCCGATAGAAAATCCAGGTGCATATGAACCAGCAACAAATCCTACTAGTAATAATACAGAATTTATAGAAAGAGCAAATGTTGTTCTTGGAGTAATTAGAGCAATAGGAAGTTTTGTAGCAGTTATTACTTTAATGACATTAGGAATAAGATATATGTTAGCAAGTACAAGTGATAAAGCATTATATAAAGAAACAATGATACCATATTTAATAGGAGCAATTATGGTATTCACCATTCCAAACTTAATAGGAATTTTGTTTGATATTGTTACAAGTAATATTAAATAAAATTTGCAAATATTTTATTAATATGTATAGACAAATAAAAAAAAAACAGTTATAATATGAAATAGGGGTAAAATAGTTATTCTCTATACAAACTAAGTTCTTAATATTTTCTCAATACAACTGAGAAGATTAAAATAGAAAAATAAATATATAATATAGGAGGAAAATTATGAAAAAAACAAGCAAAATAGTTGTAGCATTATGTGTAGTATTAGCAATTGTTATGATTAGTGTTAGTTCATTTGCTTCAGGAATTACACCATCTAGTTTTACAGCAGGAACTGTTAGTAATACAACAGGTATTATTAATTTAGGAAACCAAATTATTGGTGTCGTTAGAACAGTAGGAGTTCTAGTAGCAGTAGTTATTTTGTTAATATTAGGTATTAAATACATGATGGGTAGTGCAGAAGAGAAAGCAGACTATAAAAAATCAATGATACCATATATAGTAGGTGCTGTTTTAATATTTGCTGCATCAACAATTACAGGTATCGTATATGATATGGCAATGTCACTAAATTCTAGTAGCAGCAATCCATAATGTATATAGTAGATAATTATAAAAAAGCTTTGCAAATTAAATTTGCAAAGCTTTTTTGTTTCAGCTATATTACAATTATATTAAAAATGTAATATTTTCGCCGAAAATGTTACATTTTTCTTTAATTTCTGCTATAATGGTATTAGTTATAATTATGCCTAGTAGGAGGGAAAAATGGGACCATATAATATACCTAGAAATGTAAGCGATGAAGGAAGAATTTTATTTATCTTTACAGGAAAATCAATGATATATACAGCTGTTGCTGCAGGAATTGGATTTATTTTTTATTTAATAATAAATGCTTTTGGAGCAAAAATGATTGGTATGCTAGTTGTTGCAATTTTTGCACTCATTGGTTTTTGCATTGGGACCTTTAAAGTACCTGATATTGGGGCATTTGCTTTTACAAAAAAAGTAGGTGGAGAAAGCATTGATGATGTAATTATAAGAGCAATTCGATTTAAAAAAGCAAAAAATAAAATTTATACATATGAAATGGAGGAGGAAACAAAGGATGAATAGTGCAGATCAAATAACACAAGTATTAACAATAGTATTAATTGTTATGATTTTAGTTTTGGTTGTACTCGCAGCAGCATTTTTATTTTTCTGGATAAGAAGTAAAAAGAAAAATGTGGAAGAAATAGAAGAATCAAATACAAGCGATGCTAAGAAAATTGCAAGAGAATATACAAAACAATCTATTTTCAAGTTTATGGAATTTGAGGGAATTGAAGACAACATGATTGTGCAAAGAAAAGGAATGCGTTATGTTATGGTAGTAGAATGCCAAGGTGTTAACTACGACCTTATGTCAGAAAATGAAAAAATAGGTGTAGAAGAAGGATTTCTTCAATTCCTAAACACACTAAGACATCCTATTCAAATCTATGTACAAACAAGAACCGTTAATTTAAATGATAGTATCGAAGGATATCGAAAAAAAGTAGAAGAAATTGGGTATGAATTAGAGAAAAAAAGAAACGCATACCTTAAAAAATTACAATCTGGACAGGCAACAAGAGAAGAATTAAATAGAGACTTTTATGAAGTAACAAAACAAACTAATCTTTATGAATACGGAAAAGATATTATTGCCAATACCGAAAGAATGAGCTTAAACAAAAATGTATTAAACAAAAAATACTATGTAATTATTCCATATTATGTAGAAGACTTAGGACCAAACAACTCATTCGATAAAGAGGAAATTAGAAATCTTGCTTTCCAAGAACTATACACAAGAGCACAATCTATTATTCGTACACTTGCAGGTTGTGATGTAGGAGGTAAAATATTAAATTCTGAAGAATTAGCAGATTTATTATACATTGCATATAATCGTGATGAAGCAGAAGTATTTAGCGTAGATAGAGCAGTTCGTGCTGGATATGACGAACTATACACAACAGCACCAGACGTATTAGATAAAACTATGAAAGCTTTAGATGAAGAAATTGAAAGAAAAGCAATGGCAATGGCAAATGAAAAAGTAATTCAAGCAAGAAGTCCAAAACAACAACAAATAGACCAAAAACAAGCAAGACTTCAAGAATTAATACGACAAAGAGCACAAATGATTATAAAACAAAACGAAGCCTATTTAGGAAGACAAACAGCAGAAACAGCAACAAGATTAATCGAGCAAGATGAGAACAAAGAGGAAGGAGGAACAAAGGATGAGGAAGAAAAACCAAAGAAAACAACAAGAAGAAGAAAATCAGCCGCTAATGAATAATCAAGAGCAATATAATATTTTAAGAAAAAAGACAATAAAAGAATTAATAGCACCATCAGGAATAGATGCTTCTAACATAGACCACTTAGAAATTATATCTAATACCAAAAGATATGCAAGAAGTTTCTTTGTATCTTCACTTCCAAGAATGGCAACATTCCCAGAATTGTTCCGCGACCTATATTTATTTGGAGATACCAATACATCAATATATATTAACCCAGTACCAGAAGCAAAATCACAAAATGAATTAAATAGGGTTATTAACCAATTAGAAACAGAGAGAATTGTAGCAGCAGACCGTGGTAATATTAACAGACAAAGTACAGTAGGACAAAAACGTTATGAAGCAGAACAATTAAGAGATGAAATTGCAGCAGGATATAACAAACTATTCGAAGCAAGTATTGTATCAACATTATTTGCATATAGTTTAGAGGACTTAGATAAATTAACTGCTCTTTTATCAACAGAAATGTCAAAATCCCTAGTAAGTGTAAAAAGTGCTTGGGGAATACAAGAAGATGCTTTTAAGAGCAATTTACCATTAATGGATAATAAGATAAAAAAAGTACATACATTTGATAGACGTTCTATGGGAACAGTATTCCCATTTACTACTTCAGAAGTAGGACATTCAACAGGTGTACCACTTGGATTTAATAAACAAACTGGTGTACCAATTTTATTTGATAACTTCCACCCATCACTTACCAACTATAACATGGTAATCTTTGCAAAATCCGGTGCTGGTAAATCTGTAACAATGAAAACACTAATTTCAAGATCAGCAGTACTTATGGGAATTGAAAGTTTAGCACTTGATGCAGAAGGTGAGTATACCATTGTTGCTGAATCCTTAGGTGGAGTTAATGTTGTATTAAGTCCAACTTCTAAAACTGTTATTAATTTATTTGATATTGAACCAGAAATTATAAAAGACGAAATTACTGGAAAAGAAAGAGTAGTTGTTAACGTAGAAAATAAAGTAGAAGACGTAACGCAAGCTCTTCTTACGATGGCAAGAGGTAGTACAAGAAGTGAAGAAGTAAACGAATTAACAAAACAAATTATAGCAGAATCTGTTTCAGAAGAATATGCAGCAGCAAAAATTACTTCAGATCCTGCAAGTTTATATGATTCTGCAGCAAATATGGCAACAGGAAATATGTTAGCAAGAAAGAAAAAATTAATGCCAACAATAGGTAGCTGGTATAAGAGAATTTTAAGAAAAGCACAGGAAAACGATAACTCAGACTATAAATTCCATTATAGCTATTTATTAAAAGTTATGAAACAATACATTCGTGAATACGAAGGACAAATGGCATATTTTGATGGACAATCCACTTTTGAATTATTAGATGGAGTACCATTTATTAACTTAGACATTTCTCAACTAGAAGAAAGATTTGCAAGACCACTTGCACAACAAATCTTACTTTCTTGGATTTGGGAAAAATATGTTAAGAAAAATAGTGAAGATAGAAGTAAAGCAAAGAAAAAGAGAGTACTTGTGGATGAGGCTTGGATGTTACTTCCATACCCAGAAGCAGTTGATTTCTTAAATACTATGGCAAGACGTGCCAGAAAAAGAAATGTGTCGTTAGCAATCATTTCACAAAGATTCCAAGATTTCTATGAAAAACAAGAAGCACAAGCAGTATTAACTTCATCTGATACGAAGCTATTTTTAGCACAAGATAAATCCGAAATAGGATACCTAAAAGAAGTATTTAAACTTTCTGAAGGAGAAGCAGGATTTTTAGTAACTTGCTTAAAAGGAGAAGGACTACTAAAAGTAGGACAAGATACAGCAATTATACAAATTACACCAACTGCAAAAGAATTTGAGTTTGTAGAAACAAACTTAAATAATATTGTAAACATGAAAAAAAGAAAAGCAATACAATAGAAAGGGGAAACCATGAAGTTTTTTACGAATAAAGCAGTTACACAAAAGATAATAATTGCAATTGTGATCGTAATATTAACTACATTTGCAGCTCCAGTATCAACTGTTCAAGCTGACTGGGGTGGAAAACTAATGAGTCCAATATTATCACTTCTTACAGCTATATTTGATGGCGTTCAACATTTACTGGAAATGGCAATGTTAGGAGAAACAGCACCTTTTATGAAAGATATAGATGATGAAGACTCTTATAATAAGACCAGTATAGGTAATGTAGAACCTATTACAGTAGATGAAGAGATAGATGGAAGCTTTTTTGGAATTGATGCTGTACAAATACCTGTTATTACATATACACCAGAAGAAATATTTTCAAATAGAGTTCCAGCACTAGATGTTAACTTTATTACCCCATCAATTAAAACTGGTAATACAGATACAGATAATAAAATGAATGTTGCAATAAAATTACAGCCTGTAATATCTAGCTGGTATTTAGCACTTCGTAGTATTGCAGTTGTGGGGTTATTATCCGTATTAATTTATTTGGGAATTAGAATGTTATTAACTAGCATAGCAGCAGACCGCGCAAAATATAAACAAATGCTAATGGATTGGGTTATTGCAATGTGTCTAGTAATGACATTACATTATATTATGGCATTTGCTTTGACAATGGCAGAAACAGTAACAGCTATGCTTTCAAACGATACACAAGGTACAGTTGCAGTAACTGCAACCAAAATAGATCCTCATTTTTGGGGTTCAGGAAGTGTTACATTTAATAGTAATTTAATGAGCTATGTTCGTTTTATGATACAAGCAGAAGACTTAAATGTAAAAATAGCATTTTTTGCATTATATGTAATGCTAGTAATATTTAATATACGATTCACGTGGATATATTTAAAGAGGGTTGTTAATATGGCATTCTTAACACTAATGGCACCAATGGTGGCTCTAACATATCCAATTGACAAAGTATCAGATGGAAAAGCGCAAGCATTTAATATGTGGCTAAAAGAATTTACTTATAATGCACTAATACAACCAGTAGATTTACTTTTATATAAAATACTTGTGAGCTCAGCAATTAGTCTTGCAGTAAATAATCCACTCTATGCCGTTGTATCATTAGGCTTTATTATAGCAGCTGAAAAATTAGTTAAGAAAATGTTTGGATTTGATAAAGCAAGCGGAGGAACACTTGGTTCACTTGCAGGAGCAGCCGGAGTAACAGCATTAGCAGGAAATATGTTAAATAATGTTGCAAAAAAAGCTCCAAGCGGTGGCGGAAATGGAAAAATAAGAACAAAAGAAATTGGTGAAAGACAAGGAAAAGATGCAGATGCAAATAAACCATTTGCAGCATTTAAAGATAAAGATGCAAATAATGTAATTGGAGCAGGAGCAGAACCACCACCACCTACTAATGGAGATAATAATGGATATGGTAGTAAAGAACTATCTCAGGAGGAACAAGATAAGCTTAATAAAGGTCAAGAGCAACAACAATCTTTAGATGATTTAATGCAAGAAAGAGCAGAATTATATAATCAAGGTTATACAGATGATTCAGACGAAATAAAGGCATTAAATGAGCAAATCCAAAGTGGTGATTGGACAGACGAAGTACCACCACCAGAAGCTGCTCCAGAAAAAACAGATATGGCAGATCTAAAAGATGCTTTTAAACCTTCCGGAGAACAAGAATTAGGTTTTTTGGATACTGTGAAGCAAGATACAGGAAATTTTTTTGGAAGAATCGGAGCAGGAGCAGGACAATTCAGAGATAATGTTGCAAGCCTTAAAACTGGTGAAGGTAGAAGAAAATTAAAAAATAAAATTGGAGATGGAATCAACAAAAGAGCAATTGGAGCTTGGAAAGCTCTTCCTACTGTAGGATATAAAGCAGCAAGAGGAACACTAAGGGCAGCATCAAGAGTAGCACTTGCAGGAGCAATGGGAACAATGGGAGCAATTATTGGTGCAACAACTGGAGATGGAGAAAAAGCAATGTCTATGGCTCTTGGAGCAGCAGGTGTTGGATTTACAACTGGAGATAACTTATTTGATGCATCTGTTGGAAAAGTAATGCCTAATAAAAGTGTTCGTGATGCATATGACGCAGGAAAATATGGTAATAAAATAGATGCAAGAAATGCAAGAGCAGATAAAGAATACTTTAGAAGCGAAAAATTTGACGATTTTTATGACAAATTCTATAAAGGAAAATACACAAAAAAACAAGTTCAAGAATTTGTACAAGATTACAGAAGAGCTGGAATTACAAATGAAGGTGAAATTAGAAGAGCTAAAAAACTAGAAGAAAATTATATGAAACAAGACAAAAACTTATCACAAGAAGATGCAAGAGCACAAGTACAAAATATTGTACAAAGCTATAAGGATATGGATATTGATAAAAAAGCTTTCTCTGACGCAAAAGTAAAAGCAAAAGAAATTGAACGTATTGCAGGAATGCTTGGAGGAGCAAGCGAGAACAATAATAAAATTGCAAGTCAAATATTCAGAGGATATGAAGATTGGAGAAATAGTGCTGTATAAAATAGCATAAAAAACAGGAGGATAATGCAATGATTATTAAAAATAGTAACATAAGAAGAAGTTTATTTGAAAATCGATATGTTATATTTGCAATAGTCTTTGCTATTATCCTTGTTTTGTATTTAATACAAGTATTAAATGCAGAATCAAAAAAAGAATCTATTGTACAAGATAACAAAGTTCAAAATGAAACAGCACAAGTAGTAGATAAATCTAGCCAAACAGTAATTTCTGGGAAAGATGTTACTACTACACAGCAAGAAAGTAATACTAAAATAATAGAAGAATTTATTACTTATTGTAACAACAAAGAAATTGAAAAAGCATATAGCTTGTTAACAGAGGAATGTAAAGAAGAAGTCTTTGCGGGTAACATTCAGTACTTTAAACAAAACTATGTAGACAAAATTTTTACAAGTAAAAAAATGTGTGGTATGCAAAGTTGGATAAATAGTTACATGTATACCTATAAAGTAACTATACAAGATGATATGCTATCAACGGGAAAAACGAATTCTTCTGGTAACAAAATAGAAGACTATTACACAATTGTGAAGCAAGAAAATAGCTATAAATTAAATATTAATAGTTATATAGGAAGACAACAAATTAACAAAGAATCACAATTAAATGGAATTAAGATAACAATTATTTGTAAAAATATTTATAAAGACTATGAATCTTATGATATTAAAATAGAAAATCTATCACAAAAAACCATTTTATTAGATAGTAAAGAGAAAGTAAATTCTATTTATTTAGTAGGTTCAAATGAAAATAAGTATGACGCATATTCATATGAAATAGATAAAACACAACTAATATTAGAACCACTAAGAACAAAAACATTAACAATAAACTTTAATAAAATATATTCAAATAAAGCAAGGATGCAACAAATGGTGTTTACCGACATCATTACAGATTATGAAGAATATGAAAATATGCAAAACAAAAATGAATATACCAACAGAATAAAAATATCAATAGAAATTTAAAAAACGAATCAATGAAACGTAGAAAAGAGGTGACTTATGGACGAAGAAAATCAAAAGAAACAACCCAATGCAGTAGAAGAATTTGCAAAACAAAATGCAAAATCTGCAGGAAAGAAAATTGCAAAAGAGGCAGGCAAACAAGCTCTAAAACTAGCGCAAAAGGCAGCTGCAAAATTAGCAGCAGCAGTAATTGGGTTTATTGTAGCGCATATTGTTCCAATTTTAATTATTTTAGCAGTTATTATTGCATTATGTGTATTGCTTCCAGCAATTGATAATTTTCTAGATGAAGATTCAGCCGAAACAATTGATGAAGTAACTTATCAAACAGTTCAAGAATATTGTACCATAGATGATACAGGAATTCATTTAGATAAAGAATCATTTCTAAAAAATATTACAGTAAAACTTGCAGAAAACGGAATTGATTTAAATGCATTAGGTTTTGGAGATGATGAAAACTCTTTATCAAATTCCAATACTATATTGGGAAATAATATTAATCCAAATTCACAAGCAGCGAAATATTTATATAAATTCATGAGTGCATCTCTTGCAGGAGAATTTCCTTATATTCCAGGTAGTGACGAAGAAACTCAAGGAATTATAAAAATAAAAAGAAGAAAAGATGAAAATGAGGAACCAAAAGATTTAACGTTCATCGGTTACAAAACATTCCAAGAAATGTTAAAAACAGATAATGATGCAGAAAAAGAAGACATTATGAATTACTTTTCATTAGACGAAAGTTGGAACTTATGTATTGCAAAATATTATAAACAAACGGTTAACGGTGTTTTAAAGGAATATAGCATATCTGAAGTAAAAATACCATACAGAGATATGGTAACACAATATACAGTTCCATTTATGTTTTTAATTGATTTGCAAGTCATAACGAACAATGCAAACTATGTGGAAGCTGTTTCAGAATTAATGACAAAGCAAAGTGAAATTGAATTTACAATTTTTGATTCGATTATCATTGATAAGACAGAATATAATTTTAAAGCGGATAAGCACACAAGAGAATTAGAAAGTGATGAGGGATTAGAAGAAGGGGAAGCGCCTGGATATTATACATCTGTAACTGGAGTAGATGAAACAACAGAAACGATAACAGAAATTGATAATATTAAGGCAAATGTAACGAAAGCAAAAACTTGGTTGATAGAACAAGAAACAAATTATGTAATGAATAGTACAACAGAATATCCATATGGACCTAATGGAACAACAAAAGATCTTGGTAGTGATGAGCCAATAACACAAGGAGAGGGTACGTGGTATGAAAATAAGAAAGAATATTGGTATGAAGAAATTATTAAAAATGAATGGATAAAATCTGGAGATACAAAAACGATTATCACTCCAGCTGAATTTATGGGATTATGGAGTAATGAGAAAGGAACTTATGAAAAAGGCGCAAAATATGCACCAGTAGGGGCTGGTAAGCCTGGAAAAATAGTAAAATATAAAAGGCTAAATGGTACTACTGATACAGATCCAGTTATCATTAACATTGTAACAGCAAGGGAAGAATTATATGAACTATTAGAAAAACCGGCAACGCAAAATCATGCAGAACTTATGAGAGAAATGATTAGAATATATATGAATAGCGAAGAGTTAACGGAAGATAGTTTTACAAAATTAGCTTTTATTAGTATGTATGAGCCACATGAATTTGTAGCAGGAAGTTATACAGGGGATTTTGATGTACATGATGAAACTCTATTTGTCACAGATTTAGATGAGTTAAAAAAGGCATTTCAAGGAGGATATTCGTCAAATTCTAAGTTAGTAGCAAATGCACAAGCATTTTTAGATATGCAGGAAAAATACAAAGTAAATGCGATTTTTGCAGCAGCTGTTTCTATTACAGAAACATCAGCAGGAACAAAAGGAAATGCGATCAATGGATGTCACAACTGGTTTAATATGACAGGAAAAGACGGACCATATAAGTCATCTACCGATAAATATGGAAATGTACATAATTGGAGAATTTATGAAAATGATGCAAAAGGAATAGAAGCTTTTGGTATATTTATATCAGGAGCAGGAGCAACGAAAAGATACTATCCGCAAGGAAATTATACAGTAGGAACCATAGGACCAATATATTGCCCAGATTCAATAGATTATCCAACTCAAGCAGAAGATTGGGTTGCAACTACACTAGCACAGATGTCAAGATTTTATGAAGCTATAGGAATTGACATTAGTCCAATCATAGAAGGTGGCGGGATTTCTTCAGAAGATTTAAAAGATTTATTCCCAAATGGAGTTCCTACTACAGCAGCTGAAATGCAACAATATTTAACAACAATAACAATTGATATTAATGATGCAAAAGGAAATCCAACAACAACGAAGATTACTGTACATAAAGCAGTAGCAGAAGATGTTAAAGCGATTTTTAAGGAAATACAACAATCTGGATTCAAAATTAAAAGTGTAGGGGGATATTCATGGAGAAATGCAGCAGCAAGTAGTTCTAGATCTCACCACTCATATGGAATTGCAATTGATATTAATCCAACTGAAAACTATATGATAAAGGATGGAAAAATTATATCGGGTTCTTTCTGGAAACCAGGAGAGAATGAATATTCAATAACACCAAATGGACCAGTTGTAAAAGCTTTCTCAAAGAGAGGATGGACATGGGGTGGAACATGGAAATCAAGTAAAGATTATATGCATTTTTCACTAACTGGACACTAGAGAAGGAGGAATTATATTACTATGAATCACAAGAAAATGATGGCCATAATATTGTGCATGATAATTATCATAATAGGAATTATCATTTTAACAATCTTTCTTATAAAAATAAATAAAGAAATTAGTGAAACTACTGATTTTGAAGATGTAATATATAATGACGTGGAACAAGTAACTAATAAAACTACATTTTTTAGAGTAGATAATTGTATTAATCAATACATAAGTAATATAAAACTAAAAAATGAAAATGCATATTTATCAATTAATAAAAACACTAACATAGAAGAATATGGTACAGATTCCAACTTCTATAGTAAAGAAATGCACTCAATTGATAAAGTATTCAATATAACTGTTTTTGTAAAAGGATATCTTCGTAATGAAAAAGAACAAAAAGAAAAATACTATATCGTGAATTTAGATTATAACAATAATACTTTTGAAATAATCGATTCTTCTGTTCAGGAATATACAGATGCTACCAATAATCAAATTAAGGAGAAATATAAAGAAGTTATATCAATACAAAATAATTCAAATAATACGATATCGAGCAAAGAGGTAACAGATTTTCAAATATTAAAAAAATATTTTGATGATTACAAATTTAAAGCAATCAATACTCCAGAAGTAGCATTTCAAGCACTTGATACAGAATATAGAAAAACAAAATTTAATAATAGTTTAGAGCAATATAAGCTATATATTCAAAACAATATAAATACTTTACAAGATGCAAACATTGTAAAGCATGGTATCACTAAAGAAGATGGTTATACAAAATATATTTTTATAGATAACTATAATAATTACTATGAACTAAAAGAAACCGGAATATATGAATATACCATTACTTTAGACAATTATACAGTACAAACGAAGGAACAAACTGCGAAATATAATAAATTAACAGATGAAGAAAAAGCACTATCTAATATTGATAAAGTAATGAAATTAATTGATCAGAAAGATTATACAGCAGTGTACAATTATTTAAATGAAGATTTTAAAAACACAAATTTTCCTACAATAGAGTCATTTACAAAGTATATAAAAGAAAATTTCTTCGAAAACAATATAGTAGGTAAAATTGGAATAAAAGCAGAAGGAAACATATTTATGCTATCTGTTCCATATAAAGAAAGCTTAAGTACAGCAGCAGAAGAAATGGAAAAAACTTTCATAATGAAACTAAAAGAAGGTACTAATTTTGAATTATCATTTGAAATGTAACAAAAATAAGGTTACTTATCTTTAAAAGTAACCTTATTTTAAAAAGGAGTAAATAACATGGAATTAAGAGAAGAATTAGAAAAATTACGAGATTCATTACAACAGCAAGCAATCGAAAGAAATGAACAATGCAAGATATTAGACATCGAATATTATAAGCACATTACATTTGACAATGTAGAAGGAAAAGAACAACCACTATATCTAGTGGAAAAAGAAGTAAACGGAGAAATAAAAAGAGAGTTACAAGTAGGAGATACTGTAATTGCTGATATTGGAGAAGATAATAGCATTTCTATGAGAAAAGAATTTGCTTACAAAGAATTAGATATTTTAATTCAACTTCGAGACATAGAACCAATTTCATTAAACGAATTAGAAAGAATAGAACAAAGAAAACAAAGTATGAAAAATAAAGAATTCAATTCGAAGGAAGAGTCAAAAAGTGAAGAGGAAGTAGAACAAATGAAAAACACTCCTCTAAACTACGTTGCTGAAATTGATATGGATAAAAAGATAACAGAAACCAAAACATTTGCAGAACTAGTACCAGAGGCAAAAGAAAAACAAGTAGAAAAAGTAAGAGTAAGAAGAATCGATTCTACTAGATTTGAAATTTATGGGGTGGGAAAAGCTGGAGAATATATCCCATTGGAAACTCTAAAGCAAGTAGAAGGAACCAATCCAACAAAAGAAATTAACGAAATAAATGAAAGCGGAGAGAAAGTAGAAAAAAATCAAGTATACTCTATGTTTCAACTTACCCACGGAACAAACGAACAAAATGGAAATGAAGGTTTCACTGTAGATTTAGAAGATGGAACTGGAATCCCAGAAATTGCATACTATAGAAGGTCAAGAGACAATGAATACACAAGCATACCAGTCAACCTAAAAAACACTAATCAAAAACGAACTGAATTAGAGGTAAGAGAATATGCTGAAAAAACAAGAAATCCACAAGTAAGTGACAATATTGAAAAAGCAGACAATATTTTAGAAGAACAAGAAGAAACTACCTTAGAAAATATAGATGACGACCTAAACAATGATACACCAGAAACAAGAAGAGAATATGAGGATAAACTAATTAAAGAAGCAGCAGAACGTTGTAAAATGTCAGAAGAAGGATTTCGAGAAGTATTAGAACAAGAAAGAAAAGAAGGAGAACCAATTGAAGAAAGCATCGAGCGAGCAGAAGATGAAGTAAATGAACAAGTAATTGGGGGAAGAAACAGATAATAAAGTTATAAAATCACTATTTTCAAAATATAATGAAAATGGTGATTTTATTATGAAAAAAATAGTAGCGATGTTATCATTAATAATCTTTCTTTTCAACATACCACTAACAGTAATAGCAGATGATATAGATGAAGAAGAAACTGATATTATAGAAGAAGATGTTTTAAATGTATCCACAGAAGTGGAAAACATTCCTAAAATAAATTCAAGAGCATGCCTTATATATGATAGAGACTCTAAAAAAGTACTCTTTGAAAAAAATGGTTATTCCCAAAGAGCCATGGCATCTACAACAAAAATAATGACAGCTATCATTATTCTAGAAAATGCGAACTTAAACGACACTATAGAAATATCCAAAAAAGCAGGAGGAACCGGAGGCTCAAGGCTTGGATTAAAAGCAAATGACAAAATAACCGTAAATGATTTGCTCTATGGCTTAATGATGCGTTCACGGAAACGATGCAGCAGTAGCCTTGGCTGAACATGTAGGAGGAAGCGTAGAAGGATTTGCCAATTTAATGAATCAAAAAGCAAAAGAATTAGGACTAACCAACACAAAATTCGTTACCCCACACGGGCTAGACCAACCCGAACATTACACAACCGCATACGAATTAGCCCTTATTACGGACTATGCCCTAAAAAATGAAACATTTGCCAAAATTGTAAACACAAAAACATATGAAATCCATATAAATAGCCAAGCAAAAATGTTATCAAACACAAATGAATTACTAGGAAACCTAAATGGAGTAGACGGAGTAAAAACCGGCTTCACCAATGGAGCAGGAAGATGTCTAGTAACCTCAACCACAAGAAATTCTCACCAAATCATCTGTGTAGTACTAGGAGCAGACACCAAAAAAATACGAACACGGTGATAGCATAAAACTAATCGAATACGCATTTGCAAACTACAAATACATAAATGCCAAAGAAAAAATAGAAGAAAAATTTGAAAGCTGGCTAAAAGAAGAGGCAAAAGGGATTATATACGCCAAAGCAAAAGAGCAAGAAATATCGTATGAACTAGAGCAAAGCGATATAACCTGGGTGCCAATTTTGAAAGGAAAAGAAAAAGATGTGGAAGTTAAGGTAAGCTATAACACACGGAATGCAAACACCAGTAGAAAAGGGATGTATGATAGGAGAAGTTAGTATATTGATGGGGGATGAGGTGCTGTTAAGTAGGAAAATATTATTAAAAGAATCAGTACAAAAAAAGCAAGTAAGCGATTATATGATAGAAATGATAAAAGAATATGGGAGATATTTGTTAGAAAGCGTCAATCATAAATAAGTAGATTGTAGATCAGTTAAAAAATAGTATTCAAATAATTCATAACTTATGGTATAATTGTAGAAAATAAAATTGAATTAGGAGAGGTATCAATGAAAAATACATTTATCGAATATCCAAAATGCTCAACTTGTAAGAAAGCTAAAAAATGGCTAGAAGAAAACAATATTGAATTTGTAGATAGGAATATTGTTAGCGAAACACCAACAATTGAAGAATTAACGGAGTGGATAAAGAAAAGCAAGCAAGATATTAAAAGATGGTTTAACACAAGCGGGCTAAAATATAAAGAACTAAAATTAAAAGAAAAATTAACTGATATGAGCGATAAAGAAAAAATAGAATTATTAGCAAGCGACGGAATGTTAATAAAAAGACCGTTATTCATATCAGATAAAGGGGTGCTTATTGGGTTTAAAGAAGAGGAATGGAAAAAAGATGTAAAGTAAATAAAATAAGGCAAAGATAGCAAGTTTTATGAAACTTGCTATCTTTGCATATGAGATACATTTTTATGATATATATGTTAAACACTGTGAAGAATGAGATGTTTATAAATGTGGCCAAAAAACGACAAAAATTGCTAAAAAATGTAAATTATAGGTTTACAATAGATATGTCACACCTAATATGAAAAAATAAAAATAGGAAATACCAAAAATATGATAAAATGATTTTAACCACAAAATCTATATCGAAAGAAGGTATTTCCTATGAATAGTATAACACAAGATATAT